>NZ_KN050796.1:0-79870 GCF_000745975.1 Desulfobacter vibrioformis DSM 8776
AGACATTCTCAAACTTTTTCGATTTTATAACGATTTAAAAGTTGCTTAAAATTAAGATGGTTATGAAGTCAAATTAGTTTTCTGGAATACTATATAATCTATCTATGGTATAATCCGACAAATTGCCGACATTTTGTTCATCCACAGCATGACATTCCCGGGGGGGCTCCAGGTTGTCACTTTCTGGTAACTCCGGCTCAGCTTCAGGCTCCGTTTCCTGGGCCGCTTCCGGCTGGTCCGGCTGGTCCGGCTTGGGCGTTTCATCCGGTTTTTGTTGAGGGTTTGTTTTACCAGCCCGTAATTCCCTGAATTTAATGATTACAGGATGGGCAAGAAAATAATAGGCGGTCTGCATCCAGCCGTTAATTTCTTCTCTCACAGTGTTGATCAGCCCTGCTTCCTGGAGGATCTTGAGGTGTCTTTCAATGGTTCGATGGCATACATTTGTCCGGTTGGCTAAGGTTTCCATATTAACGAATGTATGGTCCTTTCCAACCGCGCATCTGACCATCGCCTTAAAAGTTTTTTCGATTCCTGCAGTCATTTTCCCACCATCTTTTCTTTCGATTTTCCCAAACCACAAATCAAGGTCATTCGCATAACCATGCGAAATTGTGAGATTATTCAACGTTCTCCTTCCTAACCGAAAAAACAAAATACTTCACCGATCGCTTGACAAAACTCTTTTTTTGAGTTAACTTCTAAGTTGAGATTATTCAATTTAGAAGTTCAAGCTTCTACAGAAGGACCTCATCGGTGCCAGCCGATGAGGTTTTTTTGTTTTTAGCGGTTACCTTTTTTAAAAAATAAGTTTCTTCTCCATAAAAAAAATTTTATACTGGAGTGTATTTAAAAAAGGATTTAAGACAGGTGATCTGGTATCTTTTTCCAGACTGCCACTTAAGGAGAGCCCAAATAAAAAAGGGCTCAGAAGAAAAGATTCTTCTAAGCCCTTAAAATTCGGGTTGGAGGCGGCTTCCGGATTTGAACCGGAGAATAACGGCTTTGCAGGCCGTCGCCTTACCACTTGGCCAAGCCGCCTTGGTGGAGCGGGAAACGGGAGTCGAACCCGCGACTTCGACCTTGGCAAGGTCGCACTCTACCACTGAGTTATTCCCGCTCAGCAACAAGAATTGTTTATAGATGGATGGCCTTCTTTTGTCAATGAAATTTTAATAAAAATTTCATTTTTTTCTGCATTGACAGCCAGGCCCAGGCTATTTATTCTTTTTGCTCCAGTCTGACAGGAAGGACTCAATGCCCTTGTCGGTCATATGATGTGCCGCCAGTTTCTTAAGCACGCCATAGGGGATGGTGGCAATGTCCGCACCTATCAGGGCAGACTGCAGAACATGGAGTTGGCTTCTCACCGATGCCACAATGATCTGGGTATCAAAATCATAGTTGGTGTAAATCTGCACAATTTCTTCGATGAGCCCCATGCCTTCCTGGGCCAGGTCATCAAGGCGGCCGACAAAGGGAGAAACATAGGTTGCACCGGCTTTGGCAGCCATCAGGGCCTGGAGCGCGGAAAATACCAAAGTTACATTGGTTTTAATGCCTTCGGCAGATAAGGTTTTAACCGCCTTAAGCCCTTCCACGGTCATAGGGATTTTCACGGCAATATTATCGGCAATTTTGACAAGCTCCCGGGCCTCCGTTACCATGCCCTCATACTCCAGGCTGATCACCTCTGCGGAAACAGGACCATCAACAATTTTGCAGATTTGTGCAATAATGTCTTTGAACTCACCCTCTTCTTTGGCAATCAGGGAGGGGTTGGTGGTCACACCATCCACCATGCCCATATCATTGGCATCCTTGATCTGTTCAATATTGGCTGTATCAATAAAAAATTTCACGGGTCTCCTCTTTGGCCAGGGCAATCACTGCCTGGCTTTCATTTGTTTTCATTTGTTCGAACAGTTCACCCACGGTCAGGCCGTTTACCGGATGAACCAGATTTTTATCTATGTCGCAAAGGGGTTTTAATACAAAGGCGCGTTCATGCATTCTGGGATGGGGAAGCACAAGCGTGGCTGTGTCCATCACCCTTTGGCCGTAAAAAATAATATCCAGATCAATCCTGCGCGGACCAAATCTGAAGGGTTTGCCGTCCGGATTTTGCTCTTTTTCAATGGCTTGCAGTACGCCCAAAAGCTTTTCCGGAGAATAGGCTGTGTTAATTTTGATGGCGGCATTCACAAACCAGTCCTGATCCGTATAATTTTGGGGCGCTGTCTTATAAAATTTTGACAGGGCTTCTATGAAAATCCCTTCTGTTCCCCCAAGACGGCTGATGGCCAGCCCAAGGTTGGCAATCTTATTTCCCACATTGGCGCCGATGCTTAAAAATACAGGTGTCAGGGGTAAGGAATCAGGGGAATTCAATATAAAGGGTATCCGACATCTTGCTTTTCATATTGTCATGCCCCAGGGTTTGAACCCTGAAATAATAATGAAGGTCCTGGTCAAGGGTGTATATAAAGCTTTGCCGGGGCATGGGAATCACACCCATGGATTTGAACATAAAGGGGCATCCTTCGCAGCCATCCAGGGGTTTGGTTGCCATGAACACCTCAAACCCTTCAACCATTGCCCCTTGTTCCCGATTCTGCAAAGATGTACAGCGCCATGACAGGGTCAGGTCACGATCCTTGAGCGTGTATTTCAGGCTTGTGGGGGCAGCAGGAATATCATCGTCCTTAGCCGGAGGTACGGGCGGCCCTTTTTTACCGCATCCCGGGGCCATAAAAAGGATGCCTGCGCCTAAAAAGGCAAAAAAAAGACATATGAGTACGCGCTGACCGATCCGGTTCAAATCCCAAGCTCCTTTTTTGCCGCATCCACGGCCGCGGATACGTTGTCAAATCCGGTTCCACCATAGGAGTTGCGCCGGGCGACCATGGCATCCAAACTGATGAATTTATAAACATCCTTTTCAATAAGATTGCTGAAGGAACGCATCTCTTCCAAAGTTAAATCATCCAGTTCTTTTTTTTCTTCCAGGGCAAAGGCCACGGCTTTTCCCGCAATGCCATGGGCTGTTCTGAAGGCAACGCCCTTGTTGACCAGATAATCGGCAAAATCCGTTGCATTCAAAAAACCTGTCATGCAGGCCGTGCGCATCCGGTCCTTATGCACCTCAATATGTGCCAGCATGCGGGTGTACACCTCAAGGCAGATTTTTAAGGTGTCTATGGTATCGAACAAAGGCTCCTTGTCTTCCTGCATGTCCTTGTTATATGCCATGGGCAAGGATTTCATGGTGGTTAAAATGGCCATGAGATTGCCTACCACGCGCCCTGTTTTACCCCTGACAAGTTCGCACACATCCGGATTTTTCTTCTGGGGCATGATGGAAGAGCCTGTGGTAAAGGCATCGGAAATAGTGATAAACGCAAATTCCGATGTGGACCATAAAATCAACTCCTCGGACAACCGGGACAGATGAATCATGCAGATGGACGCATGGGAAATAAATTCCATGACAAAATCACGATCTGACACAGAGTCCATGGAGTTGTCCGATACCCGGGAAAAGCCCAGGACCTGACAGGTATATTCCCGGTCAATGGGAAAGGAAGTACCGGCCAGGGCTGCCGTGCCCAGGGGCATCACATCCAGGCGTTTCAGGGAATCCTCCAGTCGTTCCACATCCCGCTTGAACATCTGAAAGTATGCCAGCATGTGGTGGGCGAACAATACGGGCTGGGCCCGCTGCATATGGGTATATCCGGGCATCACTGTTTTTCTGTTGGCATCGGCAAGGGTCACCAGGGCCGCCTGAAAATCTTTAAGCATTTGGATAAGGTTTAAGGTCTCTTCCTTGAGATAAATGCGTACATCCAGAGCCACCTGATCATTACGGCTTCTGCCCGTATGCAGTTTTCTGGCCACAGGTCCACAAACCTGGCCTAAATTTTCCTCCACATGCATGTGGATGTCTTCCAGAGCGTCGGTGAATACCATTTCATCATTATCAATTCTGGATTTTACCGTATCCAGCCCCTCCACCAGGGTTTCAGCATCTTCTGATGAGATAATCCCCTGTTTTGCCATCATTTCAAGGTGGGCCTGGCTACCTTTTATGTCGCTCTCATAGAGGCGTTTATCCACGTTTATGGACGCATTAAAAGACTCCACCAGTTTATCCGTGGATTCGGCAAACCGGCCCCCCCATAATTTTTCACTCATTATTTTTTTCCCTATGTAGTTCCCCGCTTGGGCCTAATCTCGCCCTAAAATCAAGCGCTCCAGAATGGCTTTGTGCATGTGCCGCTTGTTTTCCGCCTGATCCCAGAACGCCGCGTTTTGCGCTTCAAGTACAGATTCGGCAATCTCCTCACCCCTGTGGGCGGGCAGACAGTGAAGCACCAGACAATCATCCTTGGCGCTTTTGAGCAGCTCCTCATTGACCTGGAATCCTTTGAACGCCTTAAGCCGGCCTTCAAGCTGATCTTCCTCACCCATGCTGGCCCAGACATCGGTATACACAACATCGGCGCCTTTAATAGCCTCTTTGGGATCATTGGTGAACACAATATTCTCTTTTGTGTCTGCCCCGGCCGCAGCAATGATCTCAGGATTGATATGGTGGTTGTCCGGACAGGCCACGATCAGGTCCAGCCCCAGCACGGATGCGGCATTGACCCAGGAATTGGCCACATTATTACCGTCTCCCACCCAGGCGATTCTGACATCCTCATACCCGCCTTTATGTTCAATCACGGTCATGATGTCGCTTAAAATCTGGCACGGGTGAAACGCGTCTGTCAGGGCGTTGATCACCGGGATCGTGGCGCTTTGGGCAAACGCTTCCACCAGATCGTGGTCAAAGGTTCTCATGGCCAGGCAGTCAATATACCGGGATAAAACCCGGGCCGTATCCTTTGCCGGCTCATTTCTGGATATCTGGGTATCCTGGGTGCTCATATATATGGAATGTCCGCCCAGCTGAATCATGGCCGTTTCAAATGCGATGCGGGTCCGGGTGGATTTCTTATCAAAAATAAGGCCCAGGGTTTTGCCGGCCAGAAGGGAATCGAAGATGCCCTTTTTGTGGCGCGCCTTCAGGCTTAGCGCCCTTTCAAACAGGGTTGTAAAATCCTGGGGTTCAAGGTCCAGTAAACACAGTAAATCCTTTTTCAATGATCGTCTCCTGCAAGCAGGCTGTCCAGTTCGGCAACCAGCTGATTAATTTCGACGGTCCCTATAATCAAGGGCGGTGCAAATCTAAGAACTTTATCTTGAATCGCATTAATAATAAAGCCTTTTTTGAAACATTCAGACACGTAATCTGTGGCTGTTTTGCCCTTGGAAATATCAAGCTCCATGCCGATAAGCAGCCCTTTACCCCTGACATCCACCACTTTCTTATGCTTTTCTTTTAACCCATTGAGCTGGGCCAGAAAATAAGCGCTTTTTTCACGAACAGATGCCAAAAACCCTTGTTCAGATATCAAACGAACCACCTCAAGGGCTGCGGCCGTGGCAAGGGGGGTGCCGCCAAAGGTTGAGCCGTGGCTGCCAACTTCAAATCCCAGGGCAGCTTCTTCGCTGGCCAGCATGGCGCCGATGGGAACCCCATTGGCCAGGGCCTTGGCAAGGGTCATGATGTCAGGTACAACATCATAGGATTCATGGGCGAATAATGTACCGCAACGGCCCATGCCGGTCTGGATTTCATCAAAAATCAGCAGGGTGCCGGTGTCCGTGCAAAGCTGCCTTACAGCCTTGATATATTCGGGATCAGCAGGGATGACCCCGCCCTCACCCTGGACAGGTTCCATCATCACCGCACACACCGTACCATCCATGACAGCTTTCAGGGCCTCAATATCATTGAAGGGCACATGGATAAAACCGTCCAGCAGGGGGAAAAACCCCTTTTTGATTTTATCCTGGCCCGTGGCAGACAGCGTGGCCATGGTCCGTCCGTGAAAGCTTTGCTGCATGGTGACAATCTTGAACCTGCCGGCTTCCCCTTTTGCCTGGAAAAACCGCCGGGCAAGTTTGATGGCAGCCTCGTTGGCCTCTGCACCTGAATTGGCAAAAAACACGCGGTCGGCAAAGGATTTTTCAGTCAGAACCTTTGCAAGCTCTGCCTGGGGCCTTGTGTAAAACAGATTGGACACATGCACCAAAGTGCCTGCCTGGGCAGAGATGGCTGCGGTGATATCCGGATGGCAATGCCCCAGGTTGCATACGGCAATGCCGGCCAGAAAATCGGTATATACATTGCCCTGATCATCATAAAGTTGGGTGCCCCGTCCTTTGACAAAGGGCCGCCCCTGGCGCGCATAGGTCTTAAACACATGATCCTGGGTCAGTTGAATTGTCATTTTATATTTCCTTCTTATTTAGAATCTCCGGCAAAGAGCTGGGTGCCGATCCCTGAGTCGGTAAACAGCTCAAGCAAAACAGCATGGGCAATTTTTCCGTTAATGATATGGGCTTTTTGAACGCCGGCGTTCAAGGCGGAAAGCCCGCATTCCACCTTTGGAATCATGCCCCCTGAAATCCGGTTGTCCCGGATCATCTCCCGGGCCTGGTGCTCATTCACTGAGGAGATCAGTGTCTTGTCACTGTCCAGCACCCCATCCACGTCCGTGACAAGGATAAGGCGCTCGGCATTCAGGGCACAAGCAATTTTTGCCGCCACCACATCTGCATTAATATTGTATGTTTCCCCTTTGGTGCCCACCCCCACCGGCGCAATAATAGGGATAAAGCCCCGGGCGCTCAGGGTGTGAATGATCTCGGGATTTACCCTGGACACATCCCCCACCATGCCCGGATCAATGATCTCAGGCGGTTTGGTTTCATCTTCCTGGTGATAAATGGTCATTTTTTCGGCCAGAATCAATCCTGCATCCTTGCCCGTAAGTCCCACGGCCCGTCCGCCCTCCATGTTGATCCGGGACACCACATCCTTATTCACCTTGCCGCCTAAAACCATTTCCACCACATCCATGGTGGCATCGTCCGTGTACCGCATTCCTTTGATAAAGGTGGATGTGATCCCCATGGCTTTGAGTACCTCATTGATCTGGGGACCGCCGCCATGGACCACCACCGGATTGACCCCGATAGTCTTAAGTAAGATGATATCCTTGGAAAAATTGGTTTTCAGATCCTCATCCACCATGGCGTGTCCGCCATACTTGATCACCACTGTTTTTCCGGAAAATTTCTGTATATAGGGCAATGCCTCTATCAATATGTCTGCAACCGTATTTTTCATAAAATATACCTGCTTAAATCCTGGTTTCTGGCAATATCAATTAACTCTTTTTCAACGAAAGCGGCATCAATGGAGATGAACGGATTTTCAATATCCGGGGCATCAAATAAAATATCTTCAAGCAGGCGCTCCATGAGCGTATGCAGTCGCCTTGCCCCGATATTTTCCATGGATGAGTTCACTTCAACGGCAATCTGGGCAATTTTATCCACAGCGTCCTGGGTAAAACTTACATGAACCCCTTCGGTGCGCAACAGGGCAATGTACTGCAGTACCAGGGCATTTTTAGGCTCTGTGAGGATCCGGGAAAATTCCGATGCGCCCAAAGAGGAGAGTTCCACCCGGATGGGAAACCGTCCCTGAAGTTCCGGAATAAGGTCCGAGGGTTTGGACACATGAAAGGCACCCGAAGCAATAAACAGGATATGATCTGTTTTCACGGTGCCGTATTTGGTGGGCACGGAACTGCCTTCCACAATGGGCAAAAGATCCCTTTGAACTCCTTCCTTGGACACTTCCGGCCCGTGGCTCTTGTCTTTTCCCGCAATCTTGTCGATCTCGTCGATGAAAATGATGCCGGACTGCTCCACCAAGGTAATGGCATCGTTTTTCACCTCATCCATGTCCACCAGATGGGCCGCCTCCTCCTGGGCAATCAGGGCAAGGGCATCCTTAACCTTGACATTGCGGCTCTTGGTGTTTCTGGGCATGAAATTGCCAAGCATGTCCTTCATATTGATACCCATCTCCTCCATGCCGGCATTTGAAAAAATTTCCACCATGGGAAAATTTTTTTCCTGGACATCAATATCTATTTTACGGTCGTCAAGCTTGCCTTGATCAAGCATTTTGCCAAGCTTTTCCCGGGTATGTTCCGTCGGCTTATCACCAGGTTTTGGGGACGCATCATCCCCGGTATCAGACCCGAATGCCGGACTGCTTTTGGGGGACGGCAAAAGGATATCAAGCACCCGCTCCCGGGCGATTTTTGCCGCTTTTCCCTGAACCGCCTCCTGTTGACGGCCTTTGAGTATGTTGACGGTGAGTTCCACCAGATCCCGGATCATGGATTCCACATCCCGGCCCACATACCCCACCTCGGTAAATTTGGATGCCTCCACCTTGTAAAAAGGGGAATCTGTCAGATTGGCAAGGCGGCGGGCGATTTCGGTTTTGCCAACCCCTGTGGGACCGATGAGTATAATATTTTTAGGTGCAATCTCATCCTGGAGTTCCGGTTCCAGCTGTCGTCTCCGCCAACGGTTTCTCAAGGCCACAGCCACTGATTTTTTGGCAGCATGCTGGCCTATAATGTACTTATCCAGTTCCGTTACAATCTGATGGGGTTTTAGATCCTTCATTCAATTATTTCCAATGGTTTCTATTGTTACATGGTGATTGGTATATATACAGATATCTGCGGCAATTTTCATGGCTTTTTCCACAATCTGAACCGGCGAAAGATCCGTATTTTCAATTAAGGCCACAGCTGCAGCCTGGGCAGCAGTGCTGCCGGATCCGATGCTGATGACGCCTTCATCCGGTTCAATCACGTCCCCGTTGCCTGACAGAAGATACAGGTTTTCTTTATCCGCTGCAATCATCATGGCTTCAAGACGGCGAAGATATTTATCCGTACGCCACTCCCTGGCAAGTTCCACACAGGCCCGGGTCAGGCTTCCGCTGTACTGATCCAGTTTTTCCTCAAGCTTTTCAGCCAGGGTCAGGGCATCGGCCGTGGCCCCTGCAAAGCCTGTAATAATCCGGTCGTTATAAATTCGTCTGACCTTCCGGGCTTTATGTTTTGTTACGACATTGCCTAGGGTGACCTGTCCGTCACCCGCAACCACGACCATGTCCCCGGTTCTAATGGCAAGGATTGTGGTGCCGTGAAATTGTTCATTATTCATATATCATTATCTCCTGATTCTGTTCGCCGTTAAACCGGCCAACAGTCTGGTTTTTTGTTGATTTTATAAACCGGTTACCTTCGGGGATGGGCTTTGTCGTACACGGCCATCAGACGGTCCATGCTCACATGGGTATACACCTGGGTGGTGGACAGGCTGGCATGACCTAAAATTTCCTGGATACCCCGAAGATCGGCACCGGAATCCAGCATATGAGTGGCAAAGGAATGACGCAGGGTGTGGGGTGAAATTTTCAAACCTAAACCGCATTCCATGACCACCTTATCAAGAATGCGCCTGATGGAGCGTCTGCCAAGCCTTTGAAGGTCTTTGTTTAAGAATACCGCTGGGAAGTTTTCCTTGAGATCAGCCCGGTAGGTTTGGACGGCATCAAGGGCGCGCCTGCCCACGGGCATGATGCGTTCTTTGTTTCCCTTGCCTAAAACCCGGATCAGCCCGGCATGAAAATCAATATCCTGGATATTTAGCATGTGAAGCTCGCCGATTCGCATGCCTGTGGAATAAAAGGTCTCAAACATGGCAAGATTTCGTCTGTCCATCCAGGTATCACTTTTCATGGTGTCCAGCAGCCTGAAAATATCATCAATACTCATGGCCTTGGGAAGGGTTTGCTCAAGTTTCGGAAAGGGGATGGTATCGGCAGGATTCAACCCGACCAGCCCGGACCTGGTCAGGTAATCAAAAAAAGATTTCAAGGCGGACAAACGCCGCGAAAGGGTTTTTTTACTTTTTTTCAGGGCGGTCTGGGCTGCAAGATATCTGCGCACGATCATCTTGTCCACCTGTTGAGCCCTTTTTTCAAAAGCCTGTTGCCAGTTTTCATCCGTGCAGCTACAGGTGTCCAGGTAAAAAAGGATAAAGCTTTTTATATCCGTAAAATAGGCCCGAAGCGTATGGGCGGAATACCCTTTTTCAGCTTCCAGGGTGACCAGATAGTCATCAAGAATCATGGCGGTCCAGTCCTGTACAGGCCATGACCTGTTTGAGATCGTCCCAGGCCTCGCGTTTCAGGGCAGGGTTTTGCACAAGCACCGAAGGGTGGTGGGTGGCCATGACCTGTACCCCGTGGCACTGAAAAAAATGCCCCCGGATTTTTGCCAGGGGATCATCCGTGCCTTTCATCATCCGGCAGGCCTTTTCTCCCAACGCCACCACGGCCAAAGGTTTGTGCGCCAGTATGTGGCGGTCAAGCAAATCGTTGTCTGCAGCATTGCAGATATACACATTAGACGGTGTAAGATGCATGGCTGAAAGCATTTTGACCAAAAGGCTGCCAGGCTGCCCCTTAAAAAAGGTTCCCTCACTGTCCACCAGAACGATGCGCGCATCTTCAGGCCCCTGGGCAGCAAAGGGCTGTGGCGGCCATGCCGGGGTGCCCCATGTTTCAAGGATCTGAAAGGCGTCCCGGCCCAGGGCCATGGATTGATTGCCCAGACTTTTTTGAAACTTCAGAAACTGGCCCAGGGAATTGAGGGCCTGGACAACCCCATGGCTCCAGTCAGAATTTTGAACTGTATTACCGTCAAAAACATCCATGGGTTTAGGAGATCGCCTGGACAACCGCATCCAAAATGGCGTGGGCCACCTTTTCCTTTGACATCAAAGGCAGATCCGTAACCAGGCCGTCCCGGGTGAACAGTTTGACTTTATTGGTATCAGCCTTGAAGCCTGAACCGCTTTTGCCCACAATATTGGCGGCAATCATGTCCAGGTGTTTTTTTTCCATCTTGCCCTTGGCATAGGTTTCAAGGTCACGGGTCTCCGCAGCAAAGCCGACCAGGTACTGATTTGTCCTTTTTTTGAGCCCAATGGCCTTTAAAATATCTTTGTTCTGGGTCAGTTCAAGGGTCATGTGTCCCTGATCCTGCTCCCCGTTCTTTTTGATTTTATGGGCCTGGACAGACACAGGTTTGAAATCCCCCACAGCCGCCACTTTAATGATGATATCCGCCTGGCCCAAAGATCCAAGCATGGCATCATACATCTGGTCGCAGGATTCCACGGATACGCGCTCCACACCAACAGGGGCATCAAGGCTGACAGGACCGGACACAAGGATAACCCTGGCACCTCTTTTTTCCGCAGCCCCGGCAATGGCATATCCCATTTTGCCAGAGGAGTGGTTGCTTAAAAAACGCACCGGATCAATGGCTTCAACCGTGGGGCCGGCAGAGACTAAAATGGTTTTTCCCTTTAGATCCTTTTTGTAAAAAAGCGCACAGGCCCGGTCAAAAATAAACCAGGGTTCAGGCAGGCGGCCGGCACCTGCGGTTTTACACGCAAGCACCCCTGAATCCGGATCCAGGATATGAATGCCGGACTCTTCCAGCAAATCCAGGTTTTTTTGCACCCTTATATTCTGGTACATATCCGTATTCATGGACGGACAGATCAAAACAGGGCAGGTCATGGCCAGCATGGTAGTGGTCAATGCATCGTCGGCAATACCGTGGGCCAGCTTGCCAATGAAGTTGGCTGTTGCCGGTGCGATGACGGCAAGATCCGACTTTGACGCCACTTCAATGTGGGCAACCCCGGAACCGGATCCTTCCCACAAATCCAGGAGCACCGGGTTTTCCGAGAGTACCTCAAAGGTGGCAGGTCCCACAAACCGGGTGGCGGCCCGGGTCATGGCCACCACCACATCAGCTCCGGCCTTTTTAAAAAGCCGGAGCAGTTCAACGCATTTATACGCAGCAATACCGCCGGTCACACCTAAAAAAACGTGTTTACCATTCAATGTCATCAAAAGGTCCCATCGTTTGTGGGATTTTGGGAGACGCCGCGCAGGGTAGGGGCGATGCCGATTTCAACATAGGTATAAATCGGTTCTTCACGGATTGAAATCACGGCACAGCGGGTGGCCTTTTGAAATACCATGATGGTGGTTTCCGGGGCTTTAATCCTGGAAATGACCTCCCAGTTGTCCTTTTCCATGTTCATGGAAAAAAAATTATAAAGGGAGTTGGACTCCACCCGCCCCTTGAGGCTAAGGATTCCGGATCTGAATCCGGGTGTTGAAACGATAACCGTGCGGTCTTTGATAATTTTCAGTTCTTCGGGAATCAGTACATCCTCAAAATCATGGTAAACAGCAACAGGTCTATTCTCGACCTCCGGCTGGGGGGACTGGACCTGTTCCGAGGCCGGTGCCCTCTGAAAAAGCCCGCACCCTGAAACAGATATCAAGGCTGTAAATATCAGTGACCCCCAAAAAAATGCTGGCAGGCAATGACGAGGTTTCATTTCGTTTTCTCCAAATTATTCGTTACCGCAAATGTTATTTCTTCTAAAACGAATCCCCTTAAATGTCAATTCAATGTCATTAACTTTAGTACTGACGCATGAACACAAAACAGTTATGCACCTTGCCAGGATGTTGCACGCCGCTATTTCAGCAACTCCCCCACACGTTTAACCGCGCAAAAATCACCGCACATGGTACAAACCTCTTTTTCCCCGGGCTGGGATGAATTGCGGTAAAGTCTTGCCTTTTCCGGGTCCAGGGCGCAGTCGAACTGTCCCTCCCAGTCCAGGGTACCCCGGGCTTTGCTCATTTTATGGTCGATAATTGCGGCACCTTTAAGACCCTTGGCCAGATCTCCGGCATGGGCCGCGATCCGGGATGCCATAATACCTTGTTTAACATCGTCTGCAGTGGGCAGTCGCAGATGCTCAGCCGGGGTGACATAGCACAAAAAGTCAGCACCATGCATGGCGGCCAGGGCACCGCCTATGGCTGACGTGATATGGTCGTAGCCGGGGGCAATGTCGGTAACCAGGGGGCCAAGCACATAAAACGGAGCATTGTGGCAAAGCTTTTTTTGCAGTTTCATGTTCATTTCCACTTCATGCAGCGGCACATGGCCAGGTCCCTCAATCATGACCTGTACATTTTTTTTCCAGGCCTGCCGGGTCAGTTCCCCAAGGGTGATCAGCTCCTCAATCTGGGGGGCGTCTGTTGAGTCCTGGATGGCACCCGGCCTGAGTCCGTCCCCCAGGCTGATGCAGACATCATGGGCCTGGCAGATATCCAGAAGCCGGTCAAAGTGTTCATAAAAGGGATTTTCATTGCCGGTTTTTTCCATCCATTCAAACAGGATGGCCCCGCCCCGGCTGACAATTCCGCACAGCCGGGGGTTGGTTTTTATGCTTTGGGCACATTTTTTGTTGAGTCCGGCATGGATGGTAATAAAATCAATCCCGTTGGCGGCATGGATCTCAACGGTTTCAAACCAATCCTCCAGGGTTATGTCCTGGGTGGGTTTTCCGGTACGGGTTAAGGTATCATAAATGGGTACCGTACCGATCATCACAGGGATTTGTGCCACCAGACACTTGCGAAACTTTTCAGTGTCGCCGGATACGCTCAGGTCCATGACAGCGTCTGCCTGGTACTCCAGAGCCAGGCGCGCCTTCCGGAGTTCCGCATCAAAACAGCAGACATCTTTGGATACGCCCAGATTGACGTTAATTTTGGTTTTAAGCCCTTTTCCCACGCCTGCGGCTTTCAGGTTTAAATGATTCTTATTGGCAGGGACAGCAATTGAGCCCTGGGCAATGCCTTCCATAAGTTCCTGTTTTGAAATGGGTTCATTGGCGAGCACCTGTTCCATCTGCGGTGTGAGAATGCCTTTCCTGGCCGCATCCATCTGAGTTGTATATGATTGTGACATGTGTATATCTCCTGTTTTATATTGATTTTTATGGGAGGAAAACTGAAACGGCTGGGCCGGGAGATGACAGATGATGCTGTGCCAAAGCTTCAACCACGTTTCCTACGCCGGTACGAACCGGATCAGGTTCCAAGGGTTGAAGTCTTGAACTAACTTCTCTCAGCTTTTACAAAAGCACCCCCGTGATTAACTGAAATGTCCAATACTTGATTCGGAAGATTCTGTCAATGGATTTCCCCCGGCACACAGGGTAATCGCATGAAAAAAAACACGGTTAATCCCTAATAATCCTTATTCTTGGATTCATCACGAAGTATCTCTTTAATTGTTAATTTACAAGGTCTTTGGTTCTCCTGCTTAATTGGAAATTTCTTTCCATGACCTGACAGAGGTGTTTACTTCGGCCCCCATGATGACTGCGTTGTTATATCTGCCGCCGCCAAGGGTCACAATAGAACCGTCAGTGGTCTTCACATAGAGATGTTCATCGTCAACCAAGGGAGATACCCGGACATTTCCCACAACAATATTCTTAATCACGGTCCCTTCCTCGGCGTCCACGATATAGACTTTACCGCTGTTATCATCCTCTCCCTGGCTTTCACAAGGGTCTTCGGTTTCAGCTGTGGAAGTGCCAAAATAAATATTTCCCGCTGCTGAAAATGCAGAGGCATAAATCCTGTGGCCTGCATCAAGTTTCAGGTACCAGTCCAGGCTTACCGTATCTGTCGAACAGATGCCTTTTTCAGCCGTGTCCGTGTATGCGTAGAAATGATACCTGGTATTGTCCGTGTCAATATCCTCATCATAATAGGGACTGTCACCGGTGCCGAAGAAAATGGTAATGTTGTATTGCTGCTCGCCATGGGCATCATAATGGGTCTGCACGGTCACGGCAGGGGAGGCATAAATGGGCTGGTACCGATAGCTTTCCTGGACCGTGTTGTTATCATCATCGGTAAAGTCCGTATTAATGACGCAGTTTGTAAAACCGTAGTAGTAGCCATCGGGATCGTCGGGTATGATCACCTTGTACAGATATCCCTTGTCAGATCCCACATATATCCGGTCAATATATCCGTTACCGTCCGAATCCACAATGGCAGGCTGGCCGCTGGCCACCCCGCCTTTTCCCCTGTTTGTACCGTCCGGGTCATGGTTTAGATAAATGCGTTCGATCAAATGGCCGGTCTCTATATTGACAAGATAGATGGATGGATAAAGCTCCGGGTCGTCTGTTTTTCCCGAAACAAAAAAGGCCACCCACATGGGCTCACCATTCACCTGGATTCTGCCGATCTGTGAGACAGCGGCAGAAGATCTGCTCCTGTACAGCTCCGGGTCTGCAAACTCCCACATAAACGTTGGTTTATCGGGATCAGTGACATTAAGACAGGTAACCGTATCCCCTCCGTTGCCCTGGGCACACAGCAGCACCGTGGTCCATGTATCGTTGATTTTAACATCTGCAATGGTAGGCGAGGCGTCCACATAGGCCTGGTCATCTTCTCCCAGATTATTGTTTTTCAGTCGGGGAACCAGGTTGGCAGGGATAAATGCCCACAACTCCGCTCCTGTGCCGTAATTCGGGGCAACGTCTTCACCTTCTCCTTCCCATAGAAAATAGCCCCGGTTTTCTTCTTCTTCACTGGTGACGGGATTATCACCCCACCTGAATTTTCCGCCGTCAAAGGCATGGAGCATCCCGTCCCTGGATCCCACATATACAACAGTCCGCCGTGTTTCATTATCCTTGACAAATTTGTCAAACGCTTTTTTTTCTTCATCGGTAACCGCACTGCCGTAATACCACCACGGGGTTCCCGGCGGAATCTGGACCGCAGGTACCGAGTGATCCACCGGACCCAGGAGCCATTCCTTGGCAGTGGTGCTGCCGTCCTTATATCCCCTGACCCAGTTGACCAGCCAGTCCCCGTCAGCTTCGGTATATTGGCCATCCCCGTTAAAATCATAGGTATACCCCTTGCCTATAAGATGGGTCTCGTTCAGGCCGAGCGTGGTATTGGTGATATTGTCCGGGGTAAAGGGTTCCAGGGTTCCCTGGGCCACATAATAGAAGTATGACGCCTTAACAGGTACATCTGCACCCGGGGCAGACTTAAAGGTAACACTGATCTGACCTGTAAACCGGTTGATGGTCCCGCTTCCCCCGAGACTGCCGGAAAGCTCATCGATATGTTTATCCGTAAACTTTTCGGTCTGGTCAGTGATTTCAACGGTCAGCGCACATACCGGGCTGTGTTCAAGGGTGCCTGAAAATTCTGTTTTTATGCCGTCTCCTGTCCATAATTCCTCTTCCGCATGCACGGTGATGCAGTGATAATAAATGGTCCTGGCTGCCGGACCTTGCGCCGTCAGCACCTGGCCTGCGTCCCAGAGCTTAACCGCATCGGTATTGCTGGTATCCTTGGGATCATATCGCCGGGACGCCACCAGATGCCCCCTCAAAGACTTATCCGTCCATGAAAGGGCCGGGGTCTCATAGGCCCCGGAATAGACTACGTTGGTCTGGATCACGGGTTCGGCCCGGGCGAAGTAACCGTTGGTTGCCACCGTGCCGTCAAGTTCCACATCAAGTATTTCAGGGATGCAGGTTTCCAGCTCAGAGAACATCTCCGCCTTCCAGCGCAAGGCCCTGCCTGACAGCCCTTTTTCGGAAAAGTCAACCCGGACTTTTCGTTTGGTATACTGGGGGGTTCCGGGAACCCAGGTATCGGAAATGTCTTCCCCTGGTGTATTCTTTTCATTGTCTGTTTCATAAATTTCATCCCACTCTGTTATTTCGATCCAGGTATCCCCGTCATCAATGGAGAGCCAGTAGTTGATTTCCGTGGTCCCGGAGCAGGGCAGATTGTCATAGACCGTCATGGTGACGGCTGTGAAATATGCTTCGTCATCTTCCGGAACAATGGCATTTTCGGATTCAAGGCTGGCAACCCCGCCGGTGCGCCGTTCGATCTGAAAAACCATATCATTATGGTCTGCATCCCCGCCGCCGGTCAGGTCCTCCCACCCCAGGATCCATTTATTGGGGGCATCGGGCGGGGCACCCACAATGACATGGGCGTATTTTTGTCCGTAGGTAACGGGGAGGACATAGTCCCCGGATAGCTGGACATCAAAGATGGTATCCATCCGGTCAATGGCCGTCTGGGTCAGCCAACCGCCGGCTGTGACACAGTCGGATGCCGTATTTGAATCACCCAGCCTGTAAGTCTTGTTAAAGGTATCGCTGCCGCATGCTCCGTAAGTGTCCGGATTCCAATCTTTTTTTGTAAAAAAAACCCCATTGGTATCCGTGGTGTTCCAGCGCTTGTCTGCTGTCAGAAAAAAGACCAGTTCGGTCCCGCCGGCAATGGTGCCGATGGATTTTTTCATGTCCCTGGCTGTGACGCGGCCGTCACCATCCACCACAAATGTGTTAACAGAGCCGTCCGGATTCCTGGTGCCGTCGTCATAACTGGCCAGATCATCCTCGCTGGTGGTGGGAAAGGAGCCGTTGCCGTACTCTGTGTCCAGAATTCCGTTTCCGCCGCCGCAGCAATCCCCGGTTTCATTGTCGTCATAAATTTTTATGAAAAGCGGGTGCTTGTCATTTTCAGGGATATTGTTCCAGCCCTTGAAGTTTCCGTTTCCGTCAACAGCATCTTTCTTGAGGATGTAGCCGAAATCAGAGACATACCCGGCCCCTTCGTACAAAAAGGTGACAATGACTTCCTGGGTAAAGGGAATGACAATATTATCCGGATCAATGGCGTTATTTCCTGTGTCCAGAACCAGTTTGCCGTCAGACACACTGGTGTTGGTCAGGGCAAAATCGCCTGAATCAAACCCGGAACTATAATTCGTGGAGGTGTTTGTTGCGCATCCGGGGATACCGGAGGGCGATGCAGGGGGTTCTGATTCAACAAAGGAGACGCTGATCCGGTGGCCTTCGAGAACATTTGAAAAAGTGTACTGGTCGTTGGTCAGTTTCGCTTCGGAATCATTGTCCACCGTGACCGTTCCCACTGCATATCCGTCGTCGGGGACCACATCAAATGTGATCTCCCCGTTATACGCCACCTGCTTGTCTCCGGACGGGGTAATGGATCCGTGGTCCCCGGCAGTGGCCGTAACCGTATATAATATTTGCGAAAAAGTCGCCTTAATGGTGTGATTGGCAGTTACGGGATCAAAGGTGTAGGTGCGATCAGTCGGCGTGACCAGTGAACTGTCCACCGACACCTGACTTATTTCATACCCGGTATCAGGAATAATGGTAAATTGGGGCTCATCGTTTTCAGTGATTTCAACCTCGCCGATTGGATCTATGGTGCCGTTGTCTCCGGCAGAGGCTTCAATGGTATAGGTGGTTTCGGCGGGTAGGGGATTGATCTCAAAATTCTCGAACTGCACCGTGCAGGGGGTGCCGGCATCGTGGGAGGTCACAAAAAGCCCAACATCCTGCAGGTTTTGGGCAGTGCCCATGGCTTTACTCTCAATGGGGATCCAGTCGGTTCCGTCTGTGGAGTAAAACCCTTCAAACCAGTAGTCATTTCCCTCTTTGGTCTTGACCAGTTTAAGCCAGCAGGGGGGATCGGAACTGCCTGTATTTGTGTATTTGTCCAACATACCGTTATTGTTGTTATCCCATTGAAAGGCATACCCGTTGCCCGGGGTCACAGAGACCATGCAGTAGCCTGAACTTGAGCCATCCTCATCCATGGCGTTTCTCACCATAATGCCGGCCTTGGCCCACTCATCGGTGTTCTCCTGGGAAACTATTTTGACGATGGCGGTGAACTCGCCTTCAACATCTTCAAGATAATATGCGGCATATTGGTCCGAGCCGGTCCAGACATCATTACCGGCTGCGGTAATGGTCATGGCCGAGTCTGAGGTAATTTCTTTGTGGCTGTTTTCGTCGTTTACCGAGTCATGCCACTGCCAGCTGCTGCTGTTAAATGAAACCTGGGCTGCGCCCAAAGGCAGGGTCGCCATCATGAAACAGATAAGGGTGAGTATGGATAAAGCGGCTGGAACAAGGCTCCGGCCAGCCCGTATTTGTCCTTCAGCCTGCTGTCGGCTGCGGGATACCGGAAAAGGCAGATGTATAGTTGTCATTTTCCCCCTCCTTAATATGGCATAATTGTCCTGGTTTTAAATGTGGTTCAGGGCATTATAAATTCAGTTCATATCAATTGATGTCTGTGGCGTGAAATCCGTCATGGTGTTGGCGTCATCGGACTTATAGCTTTTCCCTGAACCGGATCCGGCCTGGGCCGAATAGGCTATGGCGGATCCGCCGTCAAGTACGCTTGACAAGCCTATTTCAATACCGGCGGTGGCGCCGTCGGCCAAAGTGGCAATGGACGTCAGGTAAATGATATTGTCAGTGTCGTCAAAGACATTAGTGTCATCCTCATTATCCCGGGCCATGACCGTATACGTGGCAATACTGCCCATGCTTCGATTCTTGATCCAGATAAAGGATTCCTTATCAGACGAATCCGTTTTATAGTCAACACTTTCCACCCCGGACTGGGAAGCGGACAGCACCACATCCCAGTCAGTGGCCCCGGTGCTTACAAATGCATTTTTCATGGCATTCATCATAATGATTTTGCCGTGTTCAATCCCTGCGTCCGCAGCAAAAAAAGCGCGTTGCCGGTTTTTTTCCGAGGTTGAAATCATGGTTTCAATGGTTGCGGTATTGGTGGCGGCAATCCCGATCACAGTTAGAAGCACAAGGAATATCATGGCGCTGACCAGGGCAAATCCCCCCTGATTCTCTAATGGGCTGTATTTTTTTAATGGATACATAATATCCTCCGGTGTTTTGGGGCCGTATCTTTAGTTTAATCCGGTTCTTACAGATCCAGATTGCGAATTTTCACGGTAAATGACAATACCCTGCGCGAATAATAATCCGGCTGGGTTGCGCCGGCATGGTCTTCCACAGTTGGTCGCTTGCTGGCAATGCCGTTGTGTTCCCGGGCCGTCCGTCCCACAATAGTAACCCGGGCATACCTGATTTTTGCTTTATCAGCACTTGACATCACGCCGCTGACCAGATTGACCTCTTTATACCGGTCCCCAGTGTCTGTAATATTCACGGTATCGTCATTATTATAATCACCGTAGAATGCCACCTGGATATCCTCTATGTTTTCAGCCACCTTAAAGGCGGTACCATTCTTCTCCCGTCGCAGGTAGTTTTCAGTGTCAACAAAATACCTGATCCCGAGAAGGGAGTTGGGATTGAAAAAATTGATGGTGCTGTTTGTCGGATAGGTGTTCAGTACTTTATTCTCAAAGCCATTGTATGGATGATTTTGAACTTTGTCCTCTGTTCCCCCTCCTGTATCCTGGGCCTGGGTGATAAAAACCAAGTCTGACTGGGAACCGTCCGGGGAGGTAATGATCGCCGGATATCCGAAACTGTCATAGTCTATTCCGTTGCATGAACAGCCGAAACGCCAATCAGAAAAGGGTGATACACCTAAATCTTCCTGAATGTCAGCTTCAGCTGAGCCAGCCGGCATTTGAGCTTTGAGAAGAAGCTGGGGCAGTGCATCACAGGCGATGAGGGTGCCGCCTGTGCCGCATCCGCTTGCATCGTCATCCATATAGGTAATGGTGATGCTGTCTGTTCCGGGTAATCTGTTGTCTGGATCATCATCTGCTAAATTGTTTTCAAAAAAAATGGCGTCGATCAGGCTGCCGTCAAAAGCCATGCCCCTGATACCGTATCCTGCCATCCTCAGGTCTTTTTCAATGTAATACTTGGCGATCCTGACGTTCTGCTGCATCCTGGCCACGTCTTCCTGGATAATGTATGACTTGTTGCTGGTGTCAAATACGTAAAGAATTCCTGTCAGGATAATGCCTGAGATGGCCAGAGCGACCAGAATTTCCAGGAGAGTGAATCCGTATGACGCCTTGCAGGTAAAAGGCTTGGTTATGGCCGATCCTGAAGCTGATATAAATTGAGTCGGCATGGTAATCCTATTGCCTCCCGATTATAGTTGCAAAGAAAAGGGAATGGGATTTGTTTCCAGATGACCAGGTGACGGTAACGGTAACGGTTTTAAGGCTGGTGGCAGGGGTGTCGGCCTGGACAGTGGTCACCCACTGGTATATGTCTTCATTGCCCTGTTCGTCTTGAACCTGCGCGTAAGCAACGGATTTATACCCCTCCAGTTTCTTTTCTATCAGTGCGGTGGCCTCTGTGATATGGCTGGCCTGGCTGTTCCCCTTAATGGCGTCAATCTGCATGACGGCAATGGACAACAGCCCCACACTGAGCACCAGCAGGGCCATCAGTGCTTCAATCAGGGTAAAGCCGTCACTGCCATTTGCTGCCGTTCCATTTTTTAATGGAAATAAACCCTGTGGATTCCATGCCCACGGCATAGGTGGTTTTTTTATTGTTTTCCAGATACACATACCCTGCTGATCCTGATCCTGCGGAGTTAAATATTGCATAATTATCGTTAAAGGTAATATCATCATCACTGAAACTGGTGCCGCCGGCACTCGTGGCGTCCTTGGATGCACTGCCGTGGCCAAAGGAGACGCCGCTTTTATCGGGAATAGTCACCTCTTTTTCAATGGTGTTCTGGTCAAGGTCCCAGGAGTTGTCCCCGCCTTTATCCGAACAGATATAATATTTTCCGGCACCCGCATTAAAAACAATGGCCCAGTCTTTGTTCTGCTTTATGGCGTTGAGTTTGGTGTTCTGCATGTCGGAGTACAACCGGCTTGCCGCATCCTTTAACCTGTAGTTGGCCATAAAGCCGATCAGGTCCGGCATGGCTAATCCTGCTGCAATGCCGATGATGGCCACAGCAATGAGCAATTCCAGCATGGTAAAACCGGATTGGGGTTTCATGGGCCGGCGCTTTCCTTTTCCTTAACAGGGCTTCACTATAAACAAATTTAAAAATATTAATGCAAGGATGATGCAAACCATATCATTTTTTGGGGCAATTCATGTAAGGTATTCAGTTTAACACAGATAAAGGTAAAACATCATGATTATTTAACAAAT
This sequence comes from Desulfobacter vibrioformis DSM 8776, assembly GCF_000745975.1. Classification (GTDB taxonomy): domain Bacteria; phylum Desulfobacterota; class Desulfobacteria; order Desulfobacterales; family Desulfobacteraceae; genus Desulfobacter; species Desulfobacter vibrioformis. The sequence continues at coordinate 21,910 of NZ_KN050796.1, forward strand.
AATTAGGTATAATAATTGAAAAATTCACAAGTGTTGTATGACTATAAGGTGCGAATTTGTGCATCTTAACAGGTAAAAATTAATTTAATGTCATAATATTTGTACTTTATGTGAAGATATTGAATTAAAGGCAAATGCGAGTTATAATGTTACCTAATTAGTATTTTAATTAATAAAAATAGATTAATATACACTATAGGTGACGTTATGGTATTTGAAAAAATGTCTCCGACCGCAATAGTTGAACAATTAGGGGAGAGACTGAAACAAGCAAGGCTGAATGCCGATTTAACCCAGGCTGAACTGGCATCAAGAACCGGTTTAAACAGGAGGACGATTCTTAATGCCGAGAAAGGTAATGTCCAACTGAAAAACCTGGTCGCAATCTTGGTAAGTCTGGGAATGGTAGAGCAAATCAATATGTTTTTACCTGTGCAGGAAATCTCTCCTTTACAACTGGCTAAACTAAAAGGGAAAAAACGGCAACGCGCTTCGAGGACCCCAAAGAAAAAACGTAAAACCAGAGAAGATGAATCATTATGGTAATCGAAGTCGTTAAAGTAAAATATAACGAACATGATGTCGGTGCCGTCAGTTTCAATACTGAAACAGGTGTTGGCGCATTTGAATATGAGTCTCGTTTTATTCAGTCCGGCATTGAGCTTTCACCTGTAAAAATGCCTTTATCTAAAAAGATTTATTCATTTCCGGAAAATACCAACGAAACCTTCAAAGGATTACCTGGAATGATCGCAGATTCATTACCCGATGATTTTGGTAATGCTGTGATGAATGCCTGGATAGCTAGTCAGGGCAAGTCGCCAACAGAGATCACCCCATTGCAGCGTCTTCAATATACTGGAAATCGTGGTATGGGGGCATTAACTTACTCCCCGTCAATCCAACGCAAAAACCTGAATCGGTCACAACATGTTGATATTCAATCTTTAATTTATATTGCCCAGGAAATTTTGGATAAACGGGAGAAATTCCAAGTAACCCTTGGTTCACAAGGTCAGGAAGATAAAGAGGCAATGACGGCACTACTATCAGTGGGTATGAGTGCTGGTGGTGCCAGGGCCAAAGCAGTCCTTGCATTTAATAGAGAGTTTACCCAGGTAAGGTCAGGGCAAACCAATGCACCTAACGGATTTACACATTTCGTAATGAAGTTTGATGGCGTCAGTGAAGCTCATAAAGGCAAAGAAACATTTGGTGATCCATTAGGGTATGGGACAATGGAGTACGTTTATCATCTCATGGCCAAAGCCTGCGGGATAGACATGATGCCCTGCCGATTACTGAATGAAGGAAATAGACGTCATTTCATTACCCAGCGGTTTGACCGGAAAGGCAATCAGAAGATACATGTACAAACCTTAAACGGAATTGCACATGTAGATTACAAGAAGGTCGGCTCGTACTCATATGAAGAATTATTTTCACTTGCAAGGGAGCTGAAATTAGCTCCAGATGATGCAATACAGATATTTAAGAGAATGGTTTTCAATATTATTGCACGTAATCATGACGATCATTCTAAAAATTTTGGATATTTGCTTGATAATCAAGACAAATGGCAACTGGCTCCTGCCTATGATTTAGCATACAGCTACAAGCCGGGAAGCCCTTGGGTAAGCAGTCATTGGATGAAACTCAATGGAAAAAGAGATAACTTTACCCGCGACGATTTTTATAGCTTGAAAAAAATAAGCCCCATATTTACCAAACGAAAAATTGATCATATCATTGAAGAAATCACAGAGCACGTTTCAGAATGGAATAACCTGGCTATTGAACATAGTGTTCCGCAATCATTAATCAAATTAATAAGCAGCAATTTGCGATTAAACATTTAGCAACGCAATCTTAAAAAAGTTTAATCGAAATGGGGAGACATACTACCGATTCCCAGTTCATCCTTGACAAGGCCTGCACAATACCCTAACCAGATATCTGTAATCGGTTTACTCACCAGCCAAAGGAGTTTGTTATGGTTCATCCGCCGGACACCCTGAGAAAAAAGGTCCTTCAAAGTGATTGCTGGGATCTGTCCCCCATGTTTCAAACCATCGAGGCGTGGGAGGCGCTTTTCCGGACACTGGAGAAGAAACTGCCCATTTATGATGATTTCAAGGGCACTCTTGCCCAGGGGCCTGATGCGCTTTTAGCCTGCATTGAATTCGACCACAGCGTCGGGCGGGATATGGAGACTTTGTATACATTTGCCCATCTGAAAAACGATGAGGACAAAACCCAGTCGGATAACGAGGGTCTTTCCCAGCGTGCTTTAAATCTTTACACCCGCATCGGGGAAGCTTCAAGTTTTATTTCGCCGGAAATCGGGGCCATACCAGCTGAGCAGCTGACAGCGCTTTTAGATAAAGACGCCTTTGCGCCATACCGGTTTTACCTGGAACAGATTATCAGAAACATTCCCCACACCAGAGATGCACAAACCGAACAGCTGCTGGCAATGGCCAGCGAAAGCCTGGGTGCCCCCCAAAGAATTTTTTCCCAGCTGGACAATGCAGATCTTACTTTCGGTACGGTAAAAAATCCCGCAGGCGATGTGCTGCCTTTGACCCATGGCAACTTTATCACTTTTCTGGGAAATAAAGACAGAAATTTTCGCAAAACAGTCTTTGATCAATATTACCAGACCTACCATGACCACAGACACACCATGGCTGCTACCTTATCAGCCTCAGTAAAAAAGGATCTGTTCTGGGCAAGGGCCAGGCAGTTTGATTCGGCACGAAAGGCTGCCCTGTTTGCGGACAATGTTCCGGAAGATGTCTACGACAACCTGATTCTCAATGTGAAAAAAGCATTCTCACCCCTTTACCGATACCTTGATTTCAGGAAACAGGCCCTGGGCGTTGACGAACTGCACATGTACGACACCTATGTGCAGCTTGTACCTGATATTGATTTTCACATGGACTATGAACAGGCGGTTGTTACCTGCATTGAGGCCCTTGCGCCCCTGGGCCGGGACTATTGCCGTACCCTGGAGCAGGGCCTGCTTAAGGGCTGGGTGGACAGATACGAAAACAAAGGAAAACGAAGCGGGGCCTACTCTTCGGGATGTTACGATTCCAACCCCTATATCCTGCTCAACTATGATCCGGATTCCATTAACAGCCTGTTCACACTGATTCACGAGGCAGGGCATTCCATGCATACCTTTCTTGCCAACAAAGCCCAGCCCTATCCCACCCACGGCTATACGATTTTTGTGGCCGAGGTGGCCTCAACCCTCAATGAAATACTTCTGGCCCGGCATCTTCTGGAAAAATACAGGGATGACCCAAAAATGAAGGCCTATATACTGAACCGGGAAATTGACAATATCCGGGGCACATTTTTCCGCCAGACCATGTTTGCCGAATTTGAACATATCATCCATACGCGTTCAGGTGAAAACCAGGCCCTCACCATTGAAACGTTCACATCCGTGTATAAAGGGCTTTTATCTGTATATTTCGGCGATAAAATGGTCATTGACGAAGCCCTTACCCTGGAATGCCTGCGCATCCCCCACTTTTATTCGTCCTTTTACGTTTATAAATATGCCACGGGTCTGGCGGCAGCCCTTGGCATTGCCCGGCGGATAACAGACAAGGGCAAACCTGCCGTGGACGATTACCTTGCCTTTCTCAAACTCGGGGGATCCATGTTTCCCATTGATGAACTCCGGGTGGCGGGTGTGGACATGGCTGATATTGCCCCTGTGCAGGCAGCCGCATCCCACTTTGAATCACGGATCAGCGAACTGGAAACCCTGTGGCAGTCCATTTAGACCCCGTCCCCATAGAACCCATTGGGGTGATCCATACTTGTTTCAAGGAAAAATTCGGCATTCCCCGGCAGCCCAACCTTGCGGCCAGGGCTCCGGGGATGCTTGAATTTCTGCCTGAATTTGCAAGGCCCGAGGCTGTAAGAGGACTTGAACAATTTTCCCATATCTGGCTGGTTTTTGTTTTTCACAAAGCTGTGAAAAAGGATGGGAAATGGTCTCCCATGGTACGCCCCCCACGTCTTGGGGGGAATAAAAAGGTGGGCGTATTTGCCTCGCGCTCCCCGTTCCGGCCCAACCCCATCGGCATGTCCTGTGTCCGGTTAGAAGGCATTGAATCTACACCCAAAGGGCCGGTGCTTCACCTGACCGGCGTGGATATCCTGGATCAAACCCCTGTTCTGGACATTAAACCTTATCTGCCCTATTCAGACCGGCTGGACACTGCCCGGGACGGTTTTGCACCGGCGCCGGACAACAAGACTTGCCAGGTCAGTTTTTCGGACACGGCAGGGGCCCAGATCCGGGAAAGGGAAAAGACCATACCCAATCTGCTGACCCTCATTACCCAGGTACTGGAAAATGATCCCCGGCCCGCTTATTGCATTACTCATTTTCCCAATTTGGAAAGAGACTCCCGGACGGATGTGCCGGAAAAAAATCGTGTATACGGTATCCGGCTGTTTGACTTTGATCTCAAATGGCAGGCAGCAGGAAATCAGATCCGGGTGCTTTGTCTGGATCCGGTTTAGGACCGCAGATGAAATAAATAGAATTAAGCGCATCAACAGGAGGAACCCTTTATGAAATTGCGAAAAATAACCTCGTTAACCATGTTTCTGTCTTTTCTGCTGCTGATCGTGACCAGCGTTGTTCTCTATGTTGTTCCCGAGGGACGGGTGGCCTACTGGTCTGACTGGCACTTTATGGGATTAACCAAAACCCTTTGGGGCGATATTCATATCAATCTTGGTGTTCTGTTTCTCATTTCAGGCCTTTTGCATCTGTACTACAACTGGAAACCCATGGTCACCTATATGAAAAACAGGGCCAAACAGCTTAAGATTTTTACCCCGGATTTTAATATGGCCCTTGCTGTCACGCTTATTTTCACTTTTGGAACCCTGCTTCATATTCCGCCCATGAGCACCATTCTTGATTTCAGCGCATCTTTCAAGGATGCAGGCGCCCAAAAATACGGGGAACCCCCTTACGGGCATGCGGAACTCTCCTCTTTGAAACTGTTTGCCAAACGCACCGGTCTTGATATTGAAGTGATCAAACACCAGCTTCAAAAATCAAATATTGCATTTGGTGATGAATCCTGGACCCTGCTTGACATTGCCCGGGCAAACCACTGCACCCCCAAAGATGTATATGCGGCCATGCTGCCGCCTGTGAAAACAACCGACGCCACAATTTTTCCTGACCAGCCCTTTCCCGGCATCGGAAGAATGCGTTTAAAGGATCTATGTACCCAGTACAACCTGGATACCGAAAAAATCATCACCGGCCTTGACGCCAGACAGATTAAGGCTGAGCCGGATCAGACCATCAAGGAAATTGCCGAAGCCAAAGGCATGGAACCCCAGACACTGTTTGAAGTCATTCACGACGTGGTCACATCATTATAAACATATCAACATATAATGTAGAAGACCAGGTCTTGGGCAAAGGTTTCCCCGCCTTCCACCATGATCAGGGTCTGGCCGGACCCTTTATCCGATGGCCTGAAATAGCCTGGCAGGCGGGTTCCCTCAAAGGGGATCTCCACAAACCCCAGGGCCGGGGAAAAAAGAGCACCGCCCTGTGTCATCAGGCGGCGCATTAATAGGGCCAGGGGTAAAAATCGGGGACCATCGGGCAGTATGGAGACCATGTTTTTATCCATTTCAAAGCAAGGATCAGCTCTTTGGACTGTAATGGCGTTTCAGCCAGGATCCCAGCCCGTCTAGTCCGGGAAACAGCACACGCTCCGTGATATTACACAGATCCAGTTTATCCCGGCATTCCCATTTAAGGCCCGCCGGAATAATGATGCGCTGGAAAAGATCGGAATGAAGGTTCAGCCAGTCATCAATTACGCGGCAGGGATTGGGCATGACGGAAAAGAGGGCATACTGGTTCACGATGCGCTCGTCAATGGATGGCGGCTCAAAAAAGAGCAGGAACTCCTCGGACCGGCCCAGGGCATCAAACTGGGTTAAGGTTTCAACATACTGATGAAAGGTTTTTTCCCCGGCGTGGCAATCCGGCCGTTCCTGGCCGATACCGGTGAGCAGCTCCACGGTAAACGCCTGGGCACCTTCTGCGGCCAGTTGTTCTTTAAGTTCGGCCGGCAGCCGGTCATGGACCTGTTCATAATTTATCCGCCAGATCACCCCGTCCAGGTTAAACCGTTCAATGTTGGCCAGGGCAAAATGAAGGGCAATATAGGGAGAATAGGTCCAGTCCATGAGGCGGGTGGGCAGTCCGTGGTGCTGGGCCACGGCCAGAAGGTGCCAGAAGGAATCGGGTTCTTCCCGCCCCTGGGCCCTGGAATATTTGCGGAAATTGCGCAGCAGATGCTTTTCAAGGGACCAGAACGGTCCGCCCAGGCGCATCAGAGAGGTTTCAAGGCGGTAGGATGCATCGGACAGGCCCCGGTAAACAAAGGGTGGCCGGAACCTTTGGATGGCATCATTCCAGGATCCTTTGAACAATTCTTCCTGGAGCATGCCCCAGGAATTAATAGTGATGTCCGGCATATAATCCCCTCCCTCCCCGGGGCAGCCCCGGTGTTTTTGTTTTTTCGTAGGCCATGGCCCAAAGGGTAAATATCATATTTGTTTGAATTGTTCATCCTGTTTGCAGTCAGACAGATGCTATAAAATAAATATTCCCCCGGCTCATCACGGATTAGTATGACAAACACCTGGCCCTGCTTGACCAGGGGTGGTCGTTTTAAGATCAGGAAAATCAGCCCGGCCGTTCTAAGGAGTGCAAGGTTGAACAAGGCCGGAAAGTTGGTCAATCAGACTGGGAAAGCATTTCAAGGTATCCGGAAGGGAAACCATGTCAAAGGTTTTGGCCTGTTTTGACACAGCTTCCCCCCATATCCGCAGGGGGTCGTACCCATAGGCCCGGCCCAGTTCGACGATCTCCCCGGCAAAGGCTTCGACATTGCCGATGATCATGGCGTCACTGAGGTGCTCCCATCTGCCCAGCATCTCGCCCTTGAGTAGAATCAACAATGCCTTCAGTTCTTCAAGGGCCATGGGCGTATAGTCTTTGGGCGGGGGGAAGAGGTGAAGGATTGCCTCTTTTTCATCGGCTTGTGCCATAACAGCGTCCCAGGATGGGGCTTTGGTTTCCCCGGACCCGCTTTTGACATTGGGAATGGACACCAGAAAGCTGCTGCCCTTGCCGGGGGTTGAGTCCACCTCAATGGTGCCGCCCATGGCCTCCACCAGTTTTTGGGATATGGAAAGCCCGATGCCGGTTCCGCCGTAGATGTCAAAGTTCTGGCCCTGCTGCTGGCTGAACCTTTCGAATATCCGCTCCTTCTGGTCCGGGGCAATGCCGATGCCACTGTCCCGGATGACAAAGAAAAGCTCTGAAAACCTGTCCCCTTTTTCAAAACGCCGGTATCCGGCCGTAAGTTTGACAAATCCGGAGGCGGTAAATTTAATGGCATTTCCCGTGATGTTCATCAGGATCTGCCTGAGCCTGACCCTGTCCAGGACGATGCTGGGGGGCACCTCTTTTTCCATGTCTAGGGAAAATTCAAGTCCCTTGACCCGGGCTGTATTGGCATAGATCTGGTGGAGTTCCTTTAACAGTCCCCCAAGATCAAAGGCGGCATATTTAAGGGGGAAATTCCCGGATTCCGCCTTGGACAGATCAAGGATATCGTTGAGCAGGGCCAAAAGTGAATTCCCTGCGGACCGGATGGTGTCCACATATGCTTTAATAGTCTCATCCTGGGCCTCTTTATGGATGATATCGGAAAACCCGATGACCAGGTTCAGCGGGGTCCGGATTTCATGGCTCATATTGGCCAGGAACTCGCCCTTGGCCTTGCTGGCAGCCTCGGCCTTCTCCTTTTCAGCCTCCAGAGCCAGGGTCCGCGCCTTAACCATCTCTTCAAGTTTCTGCTTGTTTTTGACAAGTTCGTTCTCCACCTGGGCCTGCTTTTGAAGCAATTCGGACTTCATCTTATCAATGAGACGGAGCTGCCCAATGACCTGCTTTTCCCGTTCCAGCTCTGCTGCCTGGAGCTTGATTTTCTTTTTTACCTTTTTATGGGCGATCCGCCAGACTCCGATCCAGATCCAGATGACTGCCATACAGTAGCCCACATAGGCCCAGGTCCGTTGCCAGGGCGGTTTATCCACCTGGATTTTGATGGCCTTGCCCTTCTTGTTCCATAACCCGTTGTTGTTGCTGCCGAACAGCCGCAGGGTATAAGTCCCTCCGGGCAGGTTGGTGTACTTGCCGTACCGCCGGGTTCCGGTCCGGTTCCACTGGGTTTCAAACCCTTCAAGAAAGTAGGCATATTCATTGTTTTTTGGACGGGTGAAATTCAGGACTGAAAATTCAAATTCAAAAAAATTCTTCTGCCAGGGCAGATGGATCCGCTGGATGGCTTCCGGGGCCATTCCGGTGGGAAGGGGCCGTCCTTCCTGTTCAAGAGAAATCAGCCTCACCGGCGGGACATAGGGATTTTTTATGATTTGGTCTGGATGGAAACGGTTCACCCCTGAAAGGCCGGAAAACCAGAGGTCTCCCTCCCGGCTTTTCAGGGCACTGGTGGCAAAGACACTGAACCTGTCTCCCTGGAGTCCGTCTTTTTCCGAGTAATGTTCCAGGACCTTTTGATCTTTGGTGTCAAAGAGATACAGCCCCTTATCGGAACTCAGCCAGAGCCGTCCCCTGTCATCTTCCAGTATGGCCCGTATGGCCCTGGAGGGCAGACCCTGGGCCTCTGCCACAGGCGTGAATACCCCGCTTTTCCTGTCAAAAAGATGGAGCCCCCCGTCTTCGGTACTCACCCAGAAGCGGCCCGTTGCATCCTCATGGCAGTCATTGATATTGTTTCCCCGAAGGCCGTTTGTACCTTTCATAAACCGGTGAAAGGTTTCTGTGGCGGGATTGTAACGGTTCAGCCCGTTTTGTGTGGAAATCCAAAGAGTTCCCTCCCGATCTTCAACCAGATGAAACGCCACGTCGTGACTTAGACTTCGGGGGTTGACATGGTCATGGACAAACTGACGGAACCTGCCTGTCTTCATATTGAACCGGAAAAGCCCCTTATCCTGAGTGCCGAACCAGAGCAGGTCCGGATTGAGACGATTCTGAATAAGACCTCTGGGCGCGGCTCCAACGACCAGGGGATTCTGATAGGTCGCCGCCAGGGTCCGGTCCTCCCGGTTATATACATTCAGGGACCCATCACCTGATCCCACCCATAATCGGCCGGCACTGTCCTCGCACACCGAATATACCGAAGAAAGAGCAGGATTTTCTTGTTCAACCGGACCTGCCCTGGAAAAATCATCTGTCCCGGGATTGAAACGGGAGAGCCCGCCCTGGCTCCCGCCGGCAATCCAGATAGTGTTCCGGCTGTCCTGAAAGAGCATGATCACCGAGTTGGACCCCAGGCTGGTGTTGTTCCTGGCATTGTGGCGGTAGATGGCAAACTGGTGGGCAAAGCTGTCCCAGGCATCCACAGGCCCTGTATTTTCCACGGTCCAGACAATGCCCTGGCGGTCCATGAAAAGATCCATGATCTTGTCTCCCCTGGGACTCAGAGGATTATCCGGATCATGGCGCAGGGAGGTGAAGGTCTCTGAACAGGTGTTAAAAATATCCAGCCCCACAGGGGCGGTATAGGAGTGGGAGATCCAGATATTGCCATTGCCGTCGGACATGAGCGCGTAGACATAGTTGCTGGCCAGGCCCCGGACTTTATGGGGATCATGGACAAATTGCCGGGTTTCAAGGGTCCGGGGATCCAGACGAAAGAGTCCGGCTCTGGCAGTGCCGATCCAGAGAAATCCCTTGGGCCCCTGGATGATGCTGTTGATGCACCCGGGTCCGGAACTCTGCGAAGCATCCGGAGACTGCTGCCCCAGAGTCCCCAGGGAAATCCGGGTAACACGCCCTGTTTCTTTGTCCAGGCGATTCAGTCCCCCGGTCTGGGTTCCGGCCCAGACCTTGTTCTCCCGGTCCACAAAAACCGTAAAAATATTCCCGTGGCTCAGGCTGTTGGGATTCCCGGGTTCGGGAAGGTAACGGACAAAGGTTTCTTTAAAGGGATCGTAAAGGTTCAGGCCTTTCTGGGTCCCGGCCCAGATCTTCCCGTCCCGGTCTTCGGCAATGGTCCTTGGGGCCCAGTTGAAAAAATCCGAACTGATGCTGGCGGAATTGCCGGGATCATGCCGGAAATAGATAAATCTGTTCAACCGCTTGTCAAAGCAGTTTAACCCACCTCCCATGGTGGCCACCCAGATCCTGAAACCGGAACTGTCGGCAAACACACAGGGAGCGATGTCGTTGCCAAGGGAATCCGGGCCGGATGAGAACCGCTTCATTTCAGACCCGTCCCACCGGACCACCCCTTCGGGGGTTCCCACCCAGATAAACCCGTCCCGGTCCTGGGTAAGGCCGCAATTATAGGATCCCGTATCAAAGGGATGGGAGAACATGGCCCGGAAGGCCAGACATACGCCCGGGCTGCAGAAAACCAGGCCCAAGACCGGAATCAGAAGCAGCTCAAGACTGCCCAGCCATCCATGGAAGAGAGCCATCCCTTTTTTACGCCGCTGTCCCGTGGAGAATACCGTCATCTATAGGCTTTTTTGCTCCTCCGGTTTGGAATAGGTCAGCCGGCTTTGGGAAAGCCCGTTGCGTATCAGGGACTGGAGCAGGGTGACTGCCGTTGTGGTGGGATCAATTACCGGGGCGGGTTTTCCCTTTTCTTTCAGTATCCGGGCCACTTCCCTGGCCACATCCAGCATGCCGGTGCACCCCAGGACAATGGCCTGGGCCCCATGGGTATCAATGGCCTCCAGGCTCACCGCCACCAGCCGCTCTGTCAGCTTTTTCTTATCATTGAGTTCCTTGACCGGCATCCCGATCACCGGCATGGAGGCGATATTTTCCACCATACCGTAATTCCTGACCAGGGTCTGGTTCATGGCCACCACCTTGTCCAGCACATTGATAATGGAAAATTTTTGGGAGATCATATTGGCCGCCATGATGGCCCCCCCGAATCCCCCGATCACCGGGATATCCACCAACTCCCGGACCACCGGCACCAGAGGCTCGCCAAAGCAGTCGATAAAGATGCCGTCAAACCCCTGGTCCTGGGCCTTGCAGGCGATTTTGACCATATCCGGTCCGGCCAGGAATTCATCATACCGGCTTTCAATGGAGCAGGGGCCTTTTTTCAGGTTCTCGATACTGATACTGCAGTCCGGGGCCTTTACCCTGTCCACCTCTTTTTTAATGCCGGCATTGTACTCATCAGTGACCAGTGGCACAATGATCTTGATCTTCATGGTTCCTCCGTGGCAATCCTTAAAATTTCCGGGATGATCCATTCCGGGTCCTGAATTGGCCCCTGATACGGGCCGTGAACATTATCCTTAAGATTATTTGGTCATGAAAGCTACCATAAAATAACAGGCATTGCCAGAACCATGTAAGGCCCGGGTCCGGGGTTTTTGCGTCCCTGCCTGCCCGGCACCGGAATACCCCCCGCCAGGACATTGTCCTGGCGAGGGGCTATCAGCATCTGCCCGGGATTTCCGGACAATGCCTCTTCTTCTTCATGTTTAAGCTATATTCACGCTTCGGAGCGAACCGTTCACATTGGCAAAGACCTTGTTGTAAAGTGCATCCAGGATCGCTCCCAGCAGGGAGGCTGCCCCTTTTTTACGGTTTGCCGCGATCTGCCGGAGCAGGCCGGGATCCACATCCAGATACCTGAGCTGGATGAATGCCTCGGAATCGGTTAAATGATGCCATGACTCCGGCCAGCCCAAAAAGACTTTTTCCCGGCACGGGGAAAAGTAGAGCATCCGGTCCCCATGGGGCGTGGGAATATAGGGCTGGGTCAGCATGACCATATCCAGTGTGAGTCCAAGGTCCCGGGCAAGTCTCCGGGCAGCTATGGTAGAGGTGATCTCCCCCATGCCCTTGGTTTCAAGTTTCAGCACCTTTTTCCGCCCTGTCAGGGCATCGGGTCCCAAGGCAGAAAAGGGTACGGCAAGATGATAGAGGATGTATTTGAAAGGGGCTTCAATCCGGTGACATGCCGCTTGATCGTTTGTAAGACTCCGGGTGACATGTCCCATCACTTTTTGCCTGAATGCCGGTGAATCAGGCTCCTGCCAAAGTTCACCATAGCGTTTGAACACATAGGTTTCGATTTGGGCAAGGGACTTGTCCAACCGGCTTCCTGGGGTTGCCATGTGGACGGGGACGCCGTATTCTTTGGAAAGGGTCCGGATAAGGGGCACAAAAAACATCTCCACCACCCGGTCCACAATGGCGGCATAGGATAACGCTGCGGCCCGTGCAATCCCTTCCTTTCCGATCTCTTCCAGGGGACGGAGAAGGGAAGTCATTTGCAGCTTATACTGCTCTCCGGGAAGGGTGCAGTAGAGGTCTGATCCAAACGCTTTGGCCGTTACAAATCCGCGCTGGAGTTCTGCCAGGGCCTGGGTTGTGGGACCGGTCTGTTTTTCAAAAAAGGTAACGGACCGGATACGGCATTTATATTCCGCCAGGGCTTGGGTCAGGGGGTGTACCTCCGCGTTGTAACTGCCATATAAAGATCCCTTTCCCATCTGCTGACCCGTGAGCGTGTCAAAATCCATATGCCTGCCGCAATCAAGGGTGAGCCTGGCAATGACTTCATCCGCGCCGATAATGCATACGGCGTTGTGAACAAGCATATTTGTGCCGCACCTGGGTCCCAGGCATGCCGAGAGGTTGGATGAAAACAGGGGAAGCCCGTTTTCAAGCAGATAGGTGTCCCGGATTTCAGGCAGAATCATGCGGATGTTTTCAGGGGTGTTCAGCATCAGATCGCACCGCAGCATCACGGCGTACATAAGGCCCGACCTGCACAAGGTTATGCCCTTATCTTCCTGGATTCGTTTATATGCGTCCTGCAGATCCTGTTTTAAACAACAGGAAAGATCTGTCAGCTCGGACTGGATCTGCCGGATCCAAACCAGGACCCATAAGGCGTTCAACGGTGTTGTTCCCATTGCCGCAAACAGACATAGCACCATCCTTGCTTCTCTGAGAGACTGACCCTGGTGCTGTTTCAAATCTTCATATTTTTTTTGAATCCCATGGATCACAAGATCCGCTTCCTGATACTTTTTCCTGAAATCCGGAAATACCTGCCAGGCGTCGCCGGTACCCAGATCACTTTTTCGCAACAGGACATATTGTGCCTGTCCTCCGTAGAACACCGGTTGGACTCTTCCGTCCGCCACCAGGGGATCGGTGGATTGACCATAAGCTGCGTAGGGGGTCATTTCCACAGTAATCCCTTCCTGCCGACCCCGGCATGTTATTGACCCAATATTTTGAAGGTATTGCTGGATTGTGTACGTCTCTTTCATGTTTTCTCCTTTGCTTGGTGTGATGTGCAAAATGAACGCGTATGGGGTAAAAAAACAAAAGGCTTCCTGCGAACCATTGTACGCAGACAAGCCTGTGTTTTTGCCCCTCGACCAGCATTGGAAGAAAGTTTAGAAAGTGACGGGAATACTCCGGAGATCTTGAGAGACAGGGCAGGGATTCCGGATTTTTCAAGTTTGCTTTGGCCGTTTTTGATACGGCCTGTTCTTTTGCCTCAATCTTGAAACCCTTTTTTTTTCAAGGCTGTATAAAAAATTTTCAAATTGAAAATTTTCCTGACACCGCCACCTGATTTTCTGTTGCGTGTACGTGTGTTTAAAACAAACAAATCCAATATGTTATATATTTTTAGAATTCCTTGCCGCAACGGCATGCAAGTTGCTGTGATCCCATCATTCCCGAATCTTCGTATCCCGGAGATGGCGGGTGTATCCAGCAATTCAGCAACGGAGGTGACAACGCCAGGAAAACCATTGAACAACTAAGAGCATAAACAAATTCGACAACGGCCATACCCTGAACAGACAGAACCTGGGCCGGCACGGCATTACGTTGTGGTTGGCCCGCAATGATTGAACATGTTTTAAGGAGAATGAAACATGACCCAAAAAATAAAAGTGATGTTGGTTGACGACGAAGATCGATTTCGCGAAACCGCATCAATGCTCTTAATAAAAAAAGGATTTGACACCACCATTGCGGGGTCCGGGGAAGAGGCCATCCAAATCCTCCGGACCACCCCCCGCGACGTGGTCGTGCTGGATGTCAAAATGGAGGGGATGGATGGGCATGCGGCCCTTGCGGAAATCAAGAGGATTTCCCCCCAAACCCAGGTCATCATGCTCACGGGACACGGGACCCCGGATTCGGCCGCCGATTCCCGCAAGCTTGCCGCGTTTGATTATCTGGCCAAGCCCTGTGACATCGACATCCTTGCCGCAAAAATCAATGAGGCTTATGCGGTGGTGCATACCGATGCAGCCCGTACGGAAAAAAAGGTCAAGGATATCATGACCCAAGTGGACGACTACACCACGGTCACCGTTGATACCACCATCAGGGAGGCGGTGGGCAAACTCATGGATTCCCTGACTCAGCTGGCATCCGGAAACATGATCCGGGAAGCGGGCCACCGGTCCCTTATCGTGTTTGACAGGGACGGCAATTATGCCGGGTTGCTCCGCATGAAAGACCTGATCCGGGAGGTAAGACCTGAATATCTGTCTGTCCTGGAATCTTCCAAGGCGGACAGTGTGCGGTTTTCCCACGTATTCACCGGGGGATGGGACGGACTTTTCACGATCCAGATGAGGGCACTGGCCGATAAAAAAATCGGTGATCTCACCCTGGACTCCCCTCCCATGATTGATGAAGACGCAAATCTCATGGAAGTGGCGGACCTGCTGTTCAAAACCCAGAGAACCCGCCTGATTGTCACATCAGGCAAAAAAGTCGTGGGTATTCTGAGGGAGCAGGACCTTTTCTTTGAAATCGTAAGCATCGTCACCAGATGACCGGATTGGAGGATCACATGAGTCACGAACTGAATATTGCAAACGTGGAAGAGAAAGGCGGCGGGGAAAAAGGCCCGAAATTTGCCCTTAAATGGATTGCCGTTTCCATTGCCGCAGGTGTTCTGATCTGGCTGCTCCCCACCCCGGCAGACCTGGGTGCGCGGGGCCACGCCTTTTTGGCTCTTTTAACGACAATCGTTCTGTTGTGGACATCCGAGGCCATTCCCATCGGTGTCACCTCCATCGGGGTGGGCTGCGGACTGATCATTTTTAAGATTCAGTCCTCCAAAGCCGCGTGGGAACCGTATGCCAACAGGACCGTTGTTTTTGTTTTTTTTATCATCATGCTCGGGGTCATGCTCGGGCAGACCACCATACCCAACCGCCTGATGGCGTATATTCTCAAAGTCGGGGGCAGAAATGTCAAGCGCCTCAGTTTTACGCTGTGCATGGGCGCCACCTTTCTTGCGGCATGGACCCATGATGCCACCATCACCATTATCCTGCTCTATGCCATGATGCCCATGTTCCTGAAAATGGGGCTGACCCCTGACAAGAGCAACAGCTTTACCAAACATTTCATGTTCATGATCCCCCTGAGTGCGGCCTGTGGCGGCGGTGCGACATTCCTGGGCTCCGGACGGTCCCCGGCTTCGGCGGAACTGCTTTTCAAGATTACCGGTTACAACATCGGTTTCATGGAATACATGTTATACCAGTTCGTACCGTCCATGGCCCTGGGACTTGCCACCTGGATTGCGGTCTGGATCATCTATCCGCCAAAGATCAAGGAACTGCCCACGGAACTGGCTGTCGCAAAAATGCCGCCCATGGAAAAAAAAGAAAAACAGCTCTCCTGGATTCTTGCCGGCACCTTTTTGCTCTGGTTCCTGACAGACATTACAAAGATTCACGTCTCAGCCATTGGCGGCCTGTTTATCGTCGTGTGCATGGTCTTTAACGTGGTGGACTGGAAGCGTTGTCTGGACGAGTATCCCTGGAACCCCATCATGGTTTTCGGCGCGGGATTCTCCCTGGGCGTGGCCATGCTCGATACCGGTGCCGGCAAATGGATCGCGACCCAGATTTTCCCGATCTTCACGAATTCTCCCTGGCCTGTGGTGGCTGCCGGTGCATCTGCCCTGAGCGCCTTGATCACCAGCTTCATGGCCAATGCGGCGGCCACGGCATTGCTGGTGCCTGTGGTGGTGCCCATGGCGAACCTGGCCGGAACGCCTGTGGCGCCCATTGCCATGGCTGTCCCCCTGGCCACGACCTTTGTACTGCTGGTCATTGGCTGTCCTCCCACCCTGATTGCTTACGGCTTCGGGTATTTTACCCAGTGGGAGGCGTTTAAAGTCCTGGTGTTCCGGTCAATCCTCGGCATCCTTGTGCTTTGCCTGTGCATGGCCCTGTGGTATCCGCTGGTCAAGATGCCGGGCAACATCGACAATATGAAGATCCCGGCAAAGCTGACAATGTCGGGATATGAACTCATCCAAAGCAAGTAGCGCATGAATAACACCCCGGTCCCACCCGGGCATTTGCCCGGATGGGGCCGAAACCAAGCCTGGAGCCTTTGCCGCGCGGGGCAAAGATTCCAGGCTTGTCCTTTTCCACCCGCGATACCCCCTTGCCAGTTGCCGGGTGGCACACTTTTTGTGCCCACCCTCGGAGACCATCCATATGAACCTGTGGTAAGAACCAGCCATATGATCAGGCAGGATTCTGGAAGCTACCTATAACCGTTCGGATGTGAAGAGCCTTTTCCAGAAAACGGTCCTTGTCAATAATTCGGATGCAGGCTTGGGGTGTTTCCGGATTTACCACTTCCAACAGATTCAGACTGGCCATCAGCTTGATGGCATGATCAATCTCTTTTGGGCCTATGGCCAGGACATGGGAAAGGGTTTCCAGGGTTTGGTCCAGGGAGATATCAGAACGGTGGTGGTCATTCATCAGGTGGAGAATCCGGGCGGCTGCCTCAAATCCGTCCACCGACTGACCGGTCTGGGGCGTCAGTTCGTTCACCCGCCGGGCTATGGCCACCAGGGTCGTCGTAATCACAGTGGGGGAGGCTTTCATATACGCATCAAATTTGGACTTGGGGATCCGGATCAACCGGACATCCGTCACTGCTGTTGCGGTTGCGGATCGTTTATGGTTGCCCAGGATCAGGGCCATTTCTCCAAAAACATCCTGCCTTTTCAACTGGGTTAGAACTAGTTTTTTATCCTCATCCCGAACTGATATCTCCACCGTCCCCTGCTTTATGATGTAGGCGTCGTATCCGTCTTCACCTTCGGTAAAGATGGTTTGGCCTTTCTGGTACTGACTCAGGGAAAATTCAGGTTTGTTGACCGGTTTAGGTTCACAGGCGGTTGTCTGCTTCAGGTAGGTTGCCAGGGGGGTAAATCCTTTTTCCTGCATGGGGGGCCCTTTGTTTTAAAACGGTTATCAGTATCCCGTCCTACCAGACCCGAAGCCTTCTATCAACTGAAAAATTGTCTTTCTTCCGGTGACGGTTAAAAAAAATAAGGCTGCCTTCCGGGGGCAGGGTGGGGCAGCCTTATTAACGTGATAAACGGTTTGTTAAAAACGGTTTGTTAAAAACGGTTTAATCAACCTGGAAACATATTATCCTCAATGTCCACGGCCACTGAACTTGTGCCAAGCAGTGCCGCAAACCGGCCCATGGTGACGGGCAGTACGGTTTGGGCATAAAACTCAAGACTTTTGATAACGCCCTGGTAAAATGGGATATCTTTCTTTTTAGCCTTTTCAAGGTTTGTGGCAGCGGTCACGGCCCGCCACAGCAGCATCCATGCAAAAATGGTATCGCCGGTGGCATCCTGGAACGGATGGGCATTGGCAAAGGCGGCAAGCACTTTGGGGCTCATGGCGGTGGTGCCCATATGAATGGCCACTTCACCCAGTTTGTTTACCACCTCTTCAACCTGGGTCGCTGCTTTTTCAAGTGCTGGAATCTCCTTGGCCCGGGCAATGGTTGTCTGCATTTCACCGAACAGGTCCATGACGGGTTTGCCCTTGTTCATGCCCAGTTTCCGGCCGAGAAGGTCCATGGCCTGGATGCCGTTGGTCCCTTCGTAGATCAGGGTGATTCTGACGTCACGCAGCAACTGGGCCATGGGATATTCTTCAATGAACCCGTAACCGCCGTAGACCTGCATACCCTGGGAGCAGACCTCAAAAGCCCGGTCAGTGACATATCCCTTGGCAATGGGGGTGAGTACTTCAATAAACCCCTGGTATTTGGCCTTTTCTTCATCGGTTGCCGCATATCTGGACATGTCAATGCAGTAATGGACAAAGTAGAGTAAGGCGCGCATGGCTTCCACATTGGATTTCATCACCATAAGCTGGCGCCGCACATCCGGGTGGCGAAAGATGGCAACGGCCTGGGCCTCAGGGTTCATGATCTCCATCAGATTCCGGCCCTGGATTCTGTTTTTTGCATAATCCAGGGCATACATATAGGCGGCGGTGGCACAGGCAAATCCCTGGACCCCTACGAGCAGCCGGGCTGCATTCATCATCAGGAACATGGCTTTCATGCCCTTGTTTTCTTCGCCTAAAAGGGTGCCCACGCAGTTCCCTTTGGCGCCCAGGGACAAGGAGCAGGTTGAGTTGCCGTGGATGCCCATTTTATGCTCAATACCGGTGCAGACGACATCGTTGAATTCGCCCAGAGAGCCGTCTTCGTTGACCCGGAACTTGGGAACCAGGAATAAGGAGATGCCTTTGGTACCGGCAGGTGCGCCTTCAATGCGGGCCAATACAGGATGGATGATATTTTCCACCAGATCATGTTCGCCGCCGGAGATAAAAATCTTTTCACCCACAATGTTGTAGGTCCCGTCGCCGTTGGGAGTGGCTTTGGTGGTCAGTGCACCCACATCGGATCCGGCATCCGGTTCGGTGAGCAGCATGGTGCCGGTCCATTTGCCGGTATACATGTTTTTAAGATAGGTGTTTTTCTGTTCCTGGGTACCAAATTGTTCAATAAGATGGCCTGCACCCTGGGTGAGGCTGCAGTACATCATGAACGGGTAATTGGCTCCGTTGAAATATTCAGCGGTTGCCGCGGCAACGGTGAAAGGCATACCCTGGCCGCCCCATTGGGGATCTTCGGTGGGGGCGAGCCATTCACCTTCATTGAACAGATCATATACACGCTTGAAAGACGGCGGCGTGGTGACCTTGCCGTTTTCAAGCGTACAGCCCACCTCGTCCCCTTCTTTATTTATGGGCAGAAGCTCCTTGATTGCCAGATTTTTGGCCTCTTTGATAACCATATCAATGGTTTTTTTGTTAAAGTCGGCATAATTGTCGTTCAGTTCTGCCAGGGTCTGGGCCTGGAGCATCTCGTGAACGACAAAATCAATGTCCCGCTGGTCGGAAATTACCTGTGCCATGTGTCCTCCTCACTAGGGATTTGTTAATGAACAAACCTTCATTATAATATTGCAGTTATCTTTGAAATTCGTGTTATTATCCGTATATTAATTGTCTATTGATAGGATTTAATTACAATAAGTTATCAAAAAACGAGTTTTAAAATTTTATTTTGGGCTTCGGGCGGGCCTAAAATGAATTATCATTCATTGCATTAATTTTGTATCTTAGTCAAGAAATTTTTACAAATCAGGGCAATGCTGATATAAGATTTTTCCATGGAACAAATACTGATTTCAGCCTGTCTTCTGGGACAGCCGGTGCGCTATGACGGCAGGTCCTGTCCCTTTGAATGCCCGCGCATAAACCTGTGGCAGGCCCAAGGGCTGCTGGTTCCGGTCTGTCCGGAGATGGACGGCGGCCTTCATGTGCCCCGGCCACCGGCAGAGATCACTTCCGGCGGCGGCCCGGGGGTCTGGGCGGGAACGGCCCGGGTGAAAACCCGGGAGATTGATGTTACTGATTTTTTTATCAAAGGGGCCCAGGCAGCGTTGAACAAAGCAGTCGCCTGTGGTATCAAAACAGCCCTTTTGAAACAGAAAAGCCCGTCCTGCGGAAGTTGCCGGATTTATGACGGCAGTTTCAGCCGGTCTCTTGTAGAGGGCATGGGTGTGACAACCGCGCTTTTAAGGCAGAACGGGATTATGGTGTTTGGTGAGGATCAGATAGACGAATTGCCGTTTTTTTGATACAGGCCCGGGGATAAACGTTTAAAAAACATAAATAAAGGTTAGAGATGCAGGCACATTATTTTCAGCATGTCCCCTTTGAGGGTTTAGGCTCCATTGAGCCATGGCTTAGAAATGCCGGTTACAAAATATCATACACCCGGTTTTATACTTCCGACGATCTTCCCTTAATAGAGGACATTGACTTACTCATTGTCATGGGTGGCCCCATGAGCGTCAATGATGAATCAGCGCATCCCTGGCTGGTACGGGAAAAAGCGTTCATCAAAAACGCGATTAGAACCGGCAAGTCCGTTCTTGGGATTTGTCTGGGGGCACAGCTCATTGCAGATGCCATGGGAGGCACAGTTTTCCCTAACCCGGTCAAAGAAATCGGTTGGTTTCCAGTGCAAGCGGTTGAACCTGAAAATGTTTTGTGTTTTCAGTTCCCCAAAGAAACGCAAGTGTTTCATTGGCATGAAGAAACCTTTAGCCTGCCGGAAGGGGCTGTCCGAATTGCAAAGAGTAAAGGGTGTGAAAATCAAGCCTTTCAAATCGGCAGCAATGTTCTCGGATTGCAATTTCACCTGGAAACCACACCCTCTTCTGCCAAAGCAATTGTCGAAAATTGCCAAGATGAACTGGGTGAAGGTAAATATATACAGACCGGGGAAGAGATCTTGTCCGGGCCTGTGGAACGCTATTCTTCAATAAACGGTTTAATGGGGAAGGTGCTTGGATACCTTGAACAAAACTTTAGAAATGAAGATACGGAGGAATGAATATGGAATGCAACAAAGATAAGAATTTAAGCCGATGCAATTGTACCTATGAGCCCTGCAGCCGGAAAGGCGTCTGCTGTGAATGCATTGCCTATCATCTGAAGGCGCGCCAGCTCCCGGCCTGCTGCTTCCCCGACAATGTTGAAAAAACCTGGGACCGTTCTTTTGAAACCTTTGCGGGGCTTGTTGGCGAGGGCAAGGTCTGACCCCGGTTTGATTTCAGCAGGTTTCTTTACATCGCGGACAATAATCAGATGAACTCAAACAATAAGGAGAAAGCGCATGAAAGTGATTGGATTCAACGGCAGTGCCAGGAAAAAGGGAAATACAGCCGGGTCTTTGAGTACAGTGTTCGCCGAGCTGGAAAAGGCTGGGATTGATACTGAACTGATCCATGTGGGCAAGGAAAAGGTCAGGGGATGCATTGCCTGCTACGGCTGTGTGAAGAACCAGGATGAAGCCTGTACCCTGAAGGATGATCCGGTAAATGAATGGATTCAGAAGATGAAGGCGGCGGATGGCATCCTTCTGGGCTCTCCCGTATATTTTTCCGGGGTTGCCGGGACGATGAAGTCCTTTCTTGACCGGGCTTTTTTCGTCTCTTCGGTAAACGGCGGCCTCTTGCGCCACAAAGTCGGCGCCGCAGTCGCCGCGGTCCGGCGGTCCGGCGGGATACCTACCGTGGATACCCTGAATCATTACATCAACTATTCAGAGATGGTCATGCCCTCCTCAAACTACTGGAATGTGGTCCACGGGATGAACCCCGGGGAAATGGAGCAGGATGGAGAAGGTCAGCAGATCATGGAAATTCTGGGCAGAAACATGGCCTGGCTTATGAAAGTGATCGAGGCCGGAAAAGAACAGTTTCCGGCACCGGAAGCACTGCCGAAGACCATGACCAACTTTATCCGTTGATAAGTGTTTGAACGAAAAGTCATCCATCATGACACCAGGTATTTCAAAAAAACTGTTTCTTCTTCTTTTCTTTTTCATCGTTATATTTTACGGCACACTTTATGGCCTGTTTATCAAGGTCCGGGAAATGTCCGATGCCTCTGCCCGGATTGTCGGCATCAGCAACCAGATTGCGGTGTTGTCCAACGATCTTAAGAACAGTCTTCTTGATATGGACACCAATATCAAGAAATTGAAACTGCTGAAGAAGAATGTTTATTTTGACTATTTTGAAACAGCCCGGAGCAATTACCAAAAGGTGCTTGTAAAGATCATTGTTCTGGATACAGGGCGGGGAACACCTGCAGGATACTGGCGTGATATTGACCAGACTTTTGGTGGCCGTATCCAGTCGGGTGTATCCATGAAACAAGCCGTGAATAAGAATTATACCTGGATTGACGCCGATGTGATGGACCAGTGGATGGCCGCCATTTCCGCGGCCAGAAAGGACAATGAAGACAGAGTTGAGCAGGCACTGCTCCGGATTAACCGCTTAAGCCGCCAGGTGGTGAAAAACTGCATGATCGGGTTCGGTATTTCAATACTGGTGGGCATTATGGGGGTTCTGTTTATTTCCAGATCCATTATTGTTCCCTTGAATAAATTGAAATCCGGGCTTAAGCGGGTCTCTGATGACAATTACACCTATGAGATGGATATTGCTTCCAAAGATGAATTCGGGGAGCTGGCAGCGGCGTTCAATGATATGAACCGTCAGCTTAAAGCTGATGACGAGATCCGTTCGGATTTTATTGCCACCCTAAGCCATGAAATCAGAAGTCCCTTGTCTTCCATCCGTGAATCTGTGAATATGCTGACCGAGGAAGTCCTTGGGCCGGTAAATGATAAACAGAAAAAATTTTTAACCATTGCCGCCAATGAGATTGCCCGGATTACCAGCCTGTTGAATCATCTGCTGGATGCTTCCATTCTGGTTTCAGGGACTCGGGAAGGACAGATTGCGCCTTTTGATCCCAACCAGCTTGTGCAATCTGCCTTTTTAAGTATTACACCCGGGGCAAGGGCCCGGGGCATCCGTACTGAATTTAAGGCCCTTGAACAGGCGCCCATGGTCAAAGGCAATGAAAAGGAAATAATGCAGGTCATCATAAATATTCTGGACAATGCGCTGAAATTTTCACCGGACAACAGCCGGGTGAGTGTCAGTTTGGCCCGGGGGCCGGGAAAGCATTTTCTGACATGCCGTATCAGTGATGAAGGACCGGGCATTCCCGAAGATAAAAAAAATTTGATTTTTAAAAAATACTACCGGGCCAAGGAGGTGCGCAAGCACATGGACGGGGTAGGGCTTGGTTTGAATATTGCCCGGCGGATCGTCCAGGCCAATGGCGGAGACATTTTTGTGGAGAATAACCTGGATAAAGGATGCACCTTTTCCTTTACTTTGCCGGTGTTGCAATAGTTTCAATAGATGAACCGTAAGGATTTTTTGTATGCGTCTTTCATGGATATCTGATTTTTGCCTGAATTTGCTCGTGGGAAGGATGGTCAATCGTTTCTTTCTGTTTTCCGGGGTTCTGGTTTTTATCGGATGTACAGGGGTGTTTTTCAGCGGGTGCAGCATCATATCCCCGCCCGTCTGCCGGGATGCCCTGGTAAAACAGGGCCAGGAGGCATATTTAAACGAAGATTATACCCTCTCCCGTCAGATTTTTTCACAGCTTGCTTTACGGGAAAGTGATGTACGGCTCCAGGCAGCCGGCTTTTATGGAAATGCCTGTCTTGACATGATTCTTGCAGAAAATGCCCCGGACTTTAGAACGGCTGTGGATCAGCTTCGGCGTTTACTGTCACAATTGTCTTTCCGGATTTCAACGGATGTGGGGCAGGGCACAGACGACCGGAAAACCCGGCACAATACATGGTCAGGCATGCATCCCGGTATGCTGGAAAAAGCCCTGGCCCACGGCATGATTTTGCTTGAATTGGAGCGGTCAGGTCTTCTGGAAAAGCTTAATGACCTTTATGCCAGGCAGGAAGTCTATAAACAAGAGCGTCTTAGCATGCAAAAAAGGATTGATTCCCTTGGGCCTAAAATCACAGCCTTAGAAAAGCAGAACATGGACCAGAAGGCACGAATAACCGATCTTTTGCACCAGATAACCGTGCTTGAGAAAATTGATAAGGAACGGCAGGAACAAAGGGAGAATCAGTGACAATCGCGTACAAAATACTCATTGTTGACGATGACCCCAGTATCCTGGAAGTTTTGGATGCAAGGCTGTCTGCATCCAATTTCAAGGTCTTGAAAGCAAGGGATACGGCAGGGGCTGAACAGATACTCAAAACCCAGAAAGGCATAGATCTTCTGGTTTCAGATATAAAAATGCCGGGAAAAAGCGGAATGGAACTGTTCACGGATATCCGTAAGTTTATGCCGGATCTGCCGGTGATTTTTCTGACAGCCTACGGCACCATACCAGATGCTGTGGACGCTATAAAACTGGGCGCTGCCGATTATATTTCCAAGCCCTTTGACGGCCTGGAGCTGATTAAAAAAATCAATGCCATAATGGCCCTGCGCGGCGCAGGTGCAGGTGTTGGAATTGGAACAGAAGCTATGCCCCTGGTTGAAAACGGGTTCTACTGGGGAAAATCCGCTGCCATGAAGCATCTTTACACCATGGTGAAAAAGGTGGCTGTCACCCAGGTTAACGTGCTCATTCTTGGGGAGAGCGGGGTGGGTAAGGAATGTATTGCCGGATGTATTCACAAAAACAGTCCTAGGAAAGAACAGCCTTACATGGTCGTGGACTGCGGGTCAACGCCGGCAGGTATCCTTGAAAGTGAATTGTTCGGCCACCTGAAAGGGGCGTTTACCCATGCCATCAAGGACAAGGTAGGGCTTATCCAGGCTGCGGACTCCGGCACCCTTTTTCTGGATGAGATCGGCAATATCTCCCATGATATGCAATGCCGCCTGTTAAGATTTCTGGAGGATAAAAAAATCCGGCAGGTGGGTGCGGTAAAAGAGGCGTTTGTGGACTGCCGGGTGATTGCAGCGACCAACGCGGATCTTGCCCAGGCCATTGAAGCGGGAAGCTTCCGCCAGGATCTGTACTACCGGCTTAAGGGAATCACCCTGACCATTCCGCCTTTGCGGGAGCGAAAGGAGGATATTTATCCTTTGGCCGGTATTTGTGCTGACCGCTATGCCCAGGCACACGGCATAGACCGGTTGCGTATTTCCGATGCTGCTGTCAAAGTGCTGGAAGAACATCCCTGGCCCGGTAATGTCCGGGAGCTGAAAAACACCATTGAAGCCGGGGCGGTTCTGTGCCGAAACCAGGTGATTGAACCATGGGATCTTCAGGTTGAAAACATCAGGGAAAATGCGGTGCTGACTGCAGACCTGTCAGATTCCCAGGATTTTTCCATTGAACAGAGTGAAAAGGATACCATTATAAGGGCCCTGAAAAAGTCAAGGGGAGTTCAAAAAGATGCAGCTGATCTTCTGGGTATCAGCAAACGGGCCATGCATTATAAAGTCAGAAAATACGATATCGACCCCATAGCCTATAAATAAAGTATAAAAGCGTCATCTTCTGCATCCTGTTTTTTAAACTGCCATTTCCCAAAGTGTGAAGTAGCGGGGCGCAATTCTCGTAACTTTACAGTCATGATCGAATCCGAAAATCGACCCGGCCGCACTAATCCGCGATGAGCCAGGATGGGGCCTTGTGCGAAAATTTTAATGAAAGCATCACTGTTTCCTAATATTTAAGGGGTAGGATGCAAAATTATTAATTTTTACCAAGGGCAGATCCATGGAACAAAATGATAACCGTCGAATTTCTCGGGCAGTCTGGGATCTTGATTGTTCGTTCATTTACAATCAGAGATCCTATGGCTGTTGCATCCGCAATTTCAGTCTGACCGGACTGTTGATTGAAGCCCGTGAGTCTGTATTTCCATAATGATCAACTTTTACGGAGACTTTTTGTATGTTTAATAAATATTTTGGGAATTATATTCTGACCCGAAAAATTCTGACACCCGGGCAGCTAAAACAAGTACTTTCAAAGCAGGCGTCCATCCGGGTGAAGCTGGGAATTCTGGCCATTGAGGCAGGCGTAATGACCTCATTCCAGGTGAACCGGGTCCACAAGCTTCAGACCCTTCAGGATAGACGGTTCGGAGAGATTGCCGTCAGCGAGGGGTTCCTGACGGAGGGCATGCTCTCCGAGCTGCTGGACAGGCAAAAAACCTCCCAGATTACGCTGGGCCAGATATTGGTGGATGAGGGACTGCTGGATTACGGGGAATACGAGAGCCTGCTGGCAGATTATCAAAAGGATGCCGGATTCAGCGACCAGGAAATCCAAATTCTAAAAAGTAATAATACCGACGCCATTGTCAGTCTGTTCATTGATATGGAAAAAACCGGCGTGGTTAAGTTGTTTTCCGAATACATTGAATTGTTTGTCAGAAACATCATCCGGTTTATCGACCGGGATGTGATCATTTCCAAACCTTATCAGGCAGACACCTATTGTTTTAAACATTATGCCGGCCAGCAGATCACAGGGGACCATGCTATTAGCACAGGCATCAGCGCAGATGATCCGGTTTTTACAAAATTTGCCAGTATCTATGCCCAGGAGTCTTTGACCGGTGTGGATGAGATGGCCAGGGATGCCATTGGCGAGTTCATGAACAGCCAGAACGGGCTGTTTGTCTCAAACCTGTACCATAAAAATATAAATTGCGATTTAGCCCCTCAACAATATCAGACAAACAGCACCATTGAAAAACGAAACCAGTTGTTTGTCGCGCCCTGTGAATTGAGCTTTGGTAAAATTGAAATTGTATTTAATATCTAACTTGTGAGGAAAAAGAATGGCCAATATATTAATTGTCGATGATTCAGGCATGTCCAGAAAAAAACTGAAAACCATCCTTGAAAACGGCAGCCATACTGTGGTGGGAGAAGCCCAGGACGGATTGGAAGGGATTGAACAATTTAAAACCCTGGCCCCTGATCTGGTGACCCTGGATGTGACAATGCCCAACATGGACGGTATTTCCTGTTTGGAATCTTTGCTGGCAATAGATGAAGATGCCAGGGTGGTGATGATTTCCGCTTTGGGCAAAGGCGATACCATGCTGGAGGCCTTAAACCTCGGGGCCGCCAATTATATTACCAAGCCTTTTGAAGCTGAACAGGTATTAAACGCCATTTCTGATGCATTAAATATGGATTAAAACAAAGCCCGTGTTTGCATACGGCCCGGACCTGTCCATACCGGGACCGACAGCTGCCCGTGACAAGCGCTGCCGGCCTATAATGCCAGGTTCTGGAGAAAAATCATGAAAGAAACAATCGCCAGTCTTGTGGAGACGGTGCGCGTATTTTCCATCAAAGAGCCGGGAAACGCGATACACCAGCATTTCGAAGACAATCCCGCATCAAACGGTATTGTGGTGATGGATAATGACGGGGTGCCGGCAGGTCTTGTGATGAGAACCCATTTTTACCAGATGATCGGCACCCAGTTCGGGTTTTCCATTTATATGAACCGGCCGGTTGAACTATTGATGAAACGCCAGATCCTTTGCCTTGACATTGAACTGGACCTGGCCCAGTTCGGGTTTCAGACCATGAACCGGCAGGAAGATGATGTCTACGATTATGTGCTGATCATGAAACAGGGGATATTTTGCGGTATCGTCAGCATCAGTAATTTTTTGATGACCATGTCTGAAATGAAGCAACGCCAGATTGAGTTGCTCAATTCCCAGCAGAAAATTCTTGAACAGGCACATATCCAGGAACAGGCCCTGCGCAGGGAAATTGAGATCAAAAACAGATCCATTAAAAAATTGCTGGATAATGCAGACCAGGGATTTTTGTCTTTTCAGCAGGATTTGCGTATCTATGAAGAATACAGCAGCGTTTGCGATGATATCTTTGACCGGAAAATCGCCCACCTGAATTTTGGCTGTTTAATGGAACCCTTTCTGGATGAAAAACAGCATGGGTTATTGATCAATACCCTGAAAAGTTTGTTCCGCCAAAAAAACAAAGCCCGGGCCAAGGTGTTTTTGTCCCTGTTGCCCAGCGAGTTCAGGGCCGGCAATCGGTATATCAATATCCGTTATAAAATTATTGCGTTTGAAGAGAACCGGATTTTAATGGTGATCTTAACGGATATCACGGATAAAAAAGCCCTGGAGAAAAAACAGGACCAGGAAAAAAACAACATAAAATTGGTTCTGTCCGCCATTCAAAGCAGGGCAGAGATCCGTGATGCAGTGGCAGATGCCCGCAGATTTTTTTCCCGGGAGGCAGCCGGTTTACTCGGGCAGGACCGGCCCGTCCAGGAGATGGTCAAGGACCTGTTCCGGGAGGTGCATACCATGAAAGGCGACTTTGCCCTGCGCCAGATGCACGATACCGCATTAAACCTGCACAGTTTGGAAGACCGGTTGTCCGTGATGATGGAATTTCCGGAGGGCCGGAGCGTCAACCGCCTGAAAGCATTTTTGGAAACCATCTGTTTTGACCGGATGGTCAAAAAGGATCTGGACGTGATTCACGATTTTATGGGGGCGACCTTCCTTGAATCCGACAACCGGATCAATATTAATGCCCACCGTATAGAAGCCCTGGTTGATGCGGTTGCAAACCGGTTTTCAGGGGAAGACCGGCAGTTTTTGGTCCATCACATCAATGAATTGACCTGGCCGTCCTTAAACGGGATACTGACCGGTTACAACGACTATATCCAGATTCTGGCCCTGAAACTGGGAAAATCCATCGGGGGATTCACGGTTACAGGGGATAACGTGTATATCGACCGCAGCCGGTATGCAGGGTTTCTTAAAACCATTATCCACATGTTCAGGAATATTGTGGACCACGGCATTGAGAAGCCTGAAGACCGGTCGGAAAAAGGCAAGGATGAAACCGGCCGGATTCAATGTGAAATTCTGAAACAGGATACCTGTTTTACCCTGACCATATCTGACGACGGCAAAGGCATTGACCCGGACCAGATCGCCCGGATTGCCGTTGAAAAAGGCATTTATTCCACCGCCCGGGTTTCAGCCCTGTCCCGGTCCGAAATCATCAATACCATTTTTATGGATTCCTTTTCCACCAAACAACAGGTGAATATGCTTTCGGGCAGAGGCGTTGGCCTTGCCGCCCTCAGGGGCGAAATTGAGGCCCTGGGCGGTTCAATTAAAGTGGATGCGGTTACGGATTACGGCACCTGCTTCACCATTGTCCTGCCGGACACAGCGACCAAAAATTCAAGACAGGATTAACAGGCTACGGTTAACTGATTCCGGCCGTTTTCCTTGGAAAGGTACAATGCTTTATCCGTGCGTTTGATAAATGAGGTCACGTCTTCACCCCTGACAATTTGTGCCGCACCGATACTTATGGTCACAGAGACCTGCACACCGTTTTCCGGTGTGAACACAGCGTTTTGGACATTCTCCCTGATGCGGTTACCCACCAGACAGGCTTGTTTTAACTCTGTTTCCGGTAAAAGCACGGCAAATTCCTCACCGCCGTAACGGTAGGCGGAATCCATACTTCGCAGGCAGGAAGAAATGATCCTGCCCATGCTCATCAGTACCTTATCGCCTTCCATATGCCCCCAGGTATCGTTGTATTTTTTAAAAAAATCGATATCCAGCAGGAGAAGTGACAAGTCCCTGGAGTAGCGCTGGAAACGTTTGATCTCCTGCTTGATCTGATGAAAAAACTGCCGGGAATTGAACAGGCCTGTTAACCCGTCGGTGATGGCCAGCTGCTTCATATCTTCTAACAGCCTATTCCTTTCCTTTTTAAATGCAGCTTCTTTGAGCATCCGTTTGATTCTTAAATCCAGCTCTTCAAAACGGAAGGGCTTGAAGATGAAATCGCTGGCCCCGGCATTAATAGCCTCTTCATAGGAATAATCAGCAGAATACCCGGTCATGACCATGACATCAATGTCGTACTGTTTCCGGATCAGTCGGGTCAGTTCAAGTCCGTCCATTCCCTGCATCATGATATCCGTTAAAACAATATCAGGCTGGAAAGTTTTCAAAATCTCAATGGCCTGGAATGCATTTTCAGCACTTTTAACCTCATAGGTCATCAGTGTTAAAAATTCTTCCACAGATTCCTTAATTGCTATATCATCATCAACAATGAGTATGGCATGGGCCATGAGTTTCTCCGGCATAATCAGGTATAAAAGACAAAATAGAACGCCTTGAATGGCGGCTTTTCTTGACACTGTAAATTACAATTGATAAATGTATAGCCTTATTATATAGATACACCTTTTTTGTCAACGCTTAGTTTGGAGTCTAATTGAAATACGATCCTCGGCATATTAGAAATTTTTCTATTATTGCGCATATTGACCATGGTAAATCCACCTTGTCTGACCGGCTGATCCAGCTATCCGGTATTATAGAAGATCGGGACATGAAAGAGCAGATTCTGGACTCCATGGATATTGAGCGGGAACGGGGAATTACCATAAAATCCCAGACCGTATCCCTTCCCTATACAGCACCGGACGGCAGCAAGTTTCTGCTTAATCTCATTGATACACCGGGGCATGTGGATTTTTCCTACGAGGTATCAAGGGCACTTGCTTCCTGTGAAGGGGCCTTGATACTGGCCGACGCATCCCAGGGGGTAGAGGCCCAGACCCTTGCCAACCTCTACCTGGCCATGGAACATGACCTTGAGATCCTTCCGATCATCAATAAAATTGACCTGCCATCGGCAGAAATTGAGTGGGTTAAAAACCAGATTGATGAAGACCTGGGTCTTGACAGTGAACAGGCACTTCTTGTGTCGGCAAAAAAGGGAACAGGGGTTGATAAAATTTTCCAAGCCGTTGTTGACAGGATACCCGGGCCCACCGTGGAAAACACAGGCGCATTCAAGGCCCTGATATTTGACTCTCACTATGATGCGTTCAGGGGTGTGATCATTCATTTCAGGATCTTTGAGGGAAGTATCCAAAAAGGGGACCGGATACAGTTCATGTCCAATAATGCCATCTACAAGGTTGAAGAGGTGGGACTGTTTCAGATCAAACGTAATCCCCAGCAAAGTCTTGAGGCGGGTCAGGTTGGGTATTTTATTGCAGGGATAAAGCTGATATCCGATGTTAGAATCGGTGATACCGTGACCATGCCGGACAAAAGATGCGATAAAGCACTGGGCGGTTTCAGGGAGCCTACGCCTGTGGTGTTCTCTTCCATGTATCCGGTGGCTGCCGACGATTATGGGGAACTGACCGAGGCCCTGGAAAAACTCAAGCTGAATGATGCCTCCCTGATTTATGAAAAGGATTCATCTTCAGCTCTGGGGTTCGGGTACCGCTGCGGGTTTCTGGGGCTTTTACACCTCGAAGTGGTTCAGGAACGCCTGGAGCGGGAATATGATATTTCACTGATTTTAACCTCACCTTCGGTCCGGTATGAAGTCACCTATGTCTCAGGGGAAGTTAAGATCATTGATAACCCAACCGAATATCCTGATCCCACAGAAATCAGATGTGTCAGGGAACCCATTATCAACGCCTCCATCATTATACCGGATAAATATATGGGCAATGTCATGCAGGTCTGCCATGAATTTCGGGGAGTCAGTACCAATTATCAGTATCTGACCTCCAACCGCATGGAAATGAAATTTATCCTGCCTTTGGCCGAGGTGGTTTATGAATTTTATGACCGGCTTAAAAGTGTGACCCAGGGCTATGGTTCCTTTGATTATGTAATTGCAGGCTACCAGGAAACCAATCTTGTGAAACTGGATTTTCTCATAAACGCGGAACGCGTGGATGCGCTTTCCATGCTGATTCACCGGGACAAGGCAGAGACCAAGGCAAGGGCTGCCTGCAAAAAACTGCGTGAAGAAATCCCAAGGCAACAGTTTAAAATACCCATCCAGGGCGCCATTGGCGGTAAGATTATTGCCAGGGAAACCATTTCCGCCTATCGCAAAGATGTAACAGCCAAATGTTATGGCGGCGATATTTCAAGAAAGCGCAAACTTTTGGAAAAACAGAAAAAAGGCAAAAAAAGAATGAAGATGGTGGGATCTGTGGAGATCCCCCAGTCAGCATTCCTGTCTGTCTTGAAGTCGGATTAAATTGGGGCCAGGATATGGGCGAATAATATACATCGCCCCCACAGGCTTGTCTTTTCAATATTCTAAAAGATCTGCTGATGGCGGTTTAGTCGCGTAGTTTTTTGGGTGCCGCATTTATCATATACAGTATAGGAAAAATTGCCATGATTAAAAACAATAAATCCAAAGGGGAAAAACTGCTGGGTATTTACAGGGAACACCTGTCCCCTACAATGCAGCACATTGTTCAGATACTGGCAATCCATGTGTTTCCAATGAGGCAGAAAGAACTGATCTATTGCCTGGATCAGATGGGAGAAAAAGATTGCAACGGAAAAAGCTTTTCAGGCCAATCCATCCAGGATGTTGTAAAAGAGCTTGAAGGGTTGGAAATGATTCTCAAAGCGCCTGCAGGCGTGTCCTGCAATACGCTCATAAAATCCCATGCCCTGGCAGACGCGGTCCTATCCGGAAAAATTACATCTATAGCCAAGATTGTTTTGAATTTAATGGGGTTTGAAACCGCCACGTTAAAAATGATCGATGGAAAGGCCCAGGGGTTTTACCGGAATCTTCAAATCAGTCTGTTTGTCCATGAGGATCCTGACATGATTTTATCTCTCTGGAGAAACGCACAATATTATATCCCCTTGCAATTCCGTGAAGAACCGCCATTATTAACCCTTCTGAATCAGCCCTTCAATCCTGCGCTGTTTAAAACACTTAGCCATGGAATTCAGGCCCATATCCTGCCCATAATGTTTGCAGAGGCTGATATCCGTTTAGACGACTGCCGGGACTTTTTAGAATATGCAGTTGACTTTTATCGTTCGCAAAAGGGAATGGAAAAACAAAAAACCAGGTTATTGGAGTTTTTACTATTATGCGGACGGTTCAAAGATTTTGATACTGTTTTGATGACTATACCGGAAGAGTGCTACGAGCATATGGTTTTTCAGGGTATGCGCAGTCTTGTTTGCAATGAAGACACCGCATTGCCATGGTTTGACAAAGCGCTTTCCCTTTTAAAAAAACAAACCCGTAAACGCAAAATATTTTTGCCGGGGCTTCCGGGCCTCATGTTTCTTTTTGCCCTGCTCAAGACAAAGGATCCGGGTCAATATCAAATTGCGCTGGCCCACATTGAAGCTGCATTGAGAAAACAAGATATTTATGCAATCCCTATTGATCTGATCGAATATTTATTCAAGATGTTTGAGGCCAAAGAGAGCTTGAGTGAGGCAGAATCAAGCAGGTATGATAAAATTGAAATTAAAAATTTCAAAATCCGGTTTTTCTCTATTCTGATCATGGCATGGAGAAATCATGAGAACGCAAAATGCTATCTAAATGAACTGAAACAGATTCATCAAAAAGCGGCAGATTCGGGTTTTCTCTGGTTAGCTGCGGAATCAGCCATGCTGCTGGCCGACCTTGGCAATGATCCGGACACAAACATTGAATACGCTGAATCTGCACATACCACCTGCGGAACAACAACTCTGGTTCATATGGTTCCCCAAATACCTGTGTGGGAAAAAATTTTAACAGCCCTAACCCACATAAGCCAAAGTAATCAGACCAGCCCGGAGAATAAAACCGGTAATACCGACCAGAGAATGGTCTGGATTCTCTCTTATGTTGAACGGGCAAACAGTGCCGCAATTACCCCCCGGTTACAAAAATTGACGAAAAAGAAAACCTGGACAAAGGGGCGGGCCGTGGCATTAAAAAATCTGCGTGAAAATTTTGAAACCATGGACGGGCTGACGGATCAGGATAAAAAGATCTGCAAGGCGATTAAAGCATATTCTGTCCAGTCCGGATATAGCAGCGGTTATTATAACTATGCCCAGACAGAGTATCGGTTTGACATGGATAAAGCCCTTGAAGCCCTGGTTGGACACCCCTTGATCTATGCAGACCAAGAGATTCAAACCCAGGTGGAACTTATTGAAGGGGAACCTGAACTCAGGCTGAAAAATGAAAAGGGACAGTTGCGGATGACCATGGACGCAACACCCCTGGCCAATGGAAACAACGCCAGCCTGGTTCGTGAAACCCCAACCCGGTTCAAATTGATCAAATTTTCACAACACCACCAGCAAATTGCAGCACTGATCGGAAAAGACGGCCTGAAACTGCCCCAAAAAGCAAAGGAAGATGCGCTTAAAACGGCGGCAGCACTGGCATCCTGTGTCCAGGTCAACTCGGATTTTGCGATTCCCGGCAATTCACATGCCAAATCCGTGATCGCCGATCCAACGCCACATGTTCATATCATGCCGTTTCAAGATGGCATCAGTGTTGAATTCATGGTTCGGCCGTTTACCGACTCCGGTTCATATTTTAAGCCGGGTCAGGGCGGCATCCATGTTTTTGCCCAAAAAGAAGATGAAAAATTAACCGCACAAAGGGATCTGGCAAAAGAGAAAGAATGCCTTGAAGAAATTGTCC
This sequence comes from Desulfobacter vibrioformis DSM 8776, assembly GCF_000745975.1. Taxonomy (GTDB): domain Bacteria; phylum Desulfobacterota; class Desulfobacteria; order Desulfobacterales; family Desulfobacteraceae; genus Desulfobacter; species Desulfobacter vibrioformis. The sequence goes on from NZ_KN050796.1 coordinate 56,334, forward strand.
GCCTTTGTCCGGCAATGGAATATATCTCTCCTGTGGATGGTCAGTGGCAGGCCGGAGAACCCGAGCAGGCATTGGAGCTGCTTTGTGACCTGAAAAATTGTGAAGATAAGGCAATACTGGAATGGCCCAAGGGAGAAAAACTGAAAATCGCTTCCCGGGCGTCCTTTGACAATCTGAATCTGAAAATTCAAAAAGACCGGGAATGGTTCAAGGCCAGCGGCTGCCTGAAACTTGACAATGACCTGGTCCTTGATTTGACACAGCTCATGGAACTGCTCTCAAAATCCACAGGACGGTTTCTTCCCCTGGATGAGAATACATTTGTCACGCTGACCAAAAGTTTAAAAAATAGCCTTGACGAACTTAAAGCCTATAGCGCTCCGCATGGCAACGGTGTCCGCATTCCGCCCCTGGCCGTTCCTGCCATGGAAGACCTGATTGACCTGGCAGGACATCTGGAATCAGATAAGGCCTGGAAAGATCATTGTAAAAAATTAAAGCAGAGCATTTCTCCAAAGCTTCCAGGCACCCTTCAGGCAAGCTTAAGGGATTATCAGAAAACAGGGTTTGAGTGGCTGGCCCAGTTAATCCACTGGGAGGTCGGCGGATGTCTGGCCGATGACATGGGGATTGGCAAAACGGTTCAGGCCCTGTCCGCAATTCTACTGGTTGCAGACCAGGGGCCTGTCCTTGTGGTTGCTCCCCTTTCTGTCATGTCCAACTGGGAGGACGAATGCCAACGGTTTGCCCCCACACTTCATCCCAAAATATTCGGTCCCGGAGACCGGGATTTATTTCTTGGCACCCTTGGGCCCTTTGACCTGGTGATTTCAAGCTACGGCCTGTTGCAGACCGAGGCGGACAGGCTTGCCGGAATCGATTGGCAGACCATTGTACTTGACGAGGCCCAGGCCATTAAAAATATGAAAACCAAGCGTTCCAAAGCAGCCATGAAGCTTAACGCAAGGTTCCGGCTGATCACCACGGGAACGCCTGTGGAGAACCATCTGGATGAACTATGGACTCTTTTCAATTTTATCAATCCAGGTCTTTTAGGCAGTTTCAAAAGGTTTCGGGAACAATTTGTCCTGCCCATTGAGCGGGATAATGACAAAGAGGCTTTAAGGCGTCTTAGAAGACTTGTACGTCCTTTTATCCTGAGGCGGCTGAAAACCGATGTGCTGACGGAACTGCCTGAAAAAACAGAAATTAATTTGTATGTGGAGATGAATCCGGAGGAAGCCGCCCTTTACGAAGCCCAGCGGTTAAAATCCCTTGAAAATATTGAAACCTCCAGTGACACAGCAGGTGCCAGACATTTGAGAATACTGGCAGAATTGACCCGGTTGCGGCGGTTGTGCTGCAATCCGGCTCTGATTCTTCCGGAGGCAAAAATCGAAAGTTCCAAGCTAAAAGTTTTTGCCGATACAGTGAACGAACTGCTTGCCAATCAGCACAAAGCCCTTGTGTTCAGTCAGTTTGTGGGACATCTGGAGATTCTCAAGGCTTATCTTGATAAGCAAAAAATCTGCTACCAATACCTGGACGGTACAACCTCTGCCAAAGAGCGTCAAAAAAGAATCCTGGCCTTTCAAAAAGGCCAGGGCGATCTTTTTCTTATCAGCCTGAAAGCCGGGGGTGCGGGCTTAAATCTGACCGCAGCAGATTACGTCATTCACATGGACCCATGGTGGAATCCAGCCGTGGAAGACCAGGCTTCGGACCGGGTCCACCGCATCGGCCAGACCCGGCCGGTAACGATTTACCGCCTGGTGGTCAAAGGTTCCATAGAGGAAAAAATTATTGGGCTGCATCGTGAAAAACGCGAGCTCGCTGAAAATCTTTTGGCCGGTAGCGATGCCGCTGCCAGGATTTCGGCGGATGAATTGCTCGAATTGCTTAAAAAATAAGGGTATTAAACCCTTTATTGCTCTTTTTTCTTTTCCCAGAAATCACGGCTTTCCTGAAGAATGGCATTGATATCGTCATCCTCCATATCCTGGTCAGTCTCCTTGTCCCCGTCTTCCAGGCCATCAATATCCGGCAATTCCCCAGCACTTAAGTCTTCTTTTTCTATGTCATCCTCTTGGGCCTGGGGGAAATCGCCAATCACTTCATCATCTATATCTGCTTCAAGGATATCTGGGTCGTCCGGATCAAATTCAAATTCATCTTCAAGATCTTCAATTTCCAGTCTGAGCTCAACATCCTGGATATCATCATCTTGGATATCATCATCCAGGTCTTCCGCGGGCTTCTCATCTGGTTCATCATCATAATCCGGAAGGTTAATGGACAGAGGATCCTCCCGGTCTGATGCTGCGGCTTCTTTATCCTGCGGGTCCTGTTCCGGTGTCGTAGGTTCACAATCTTTAAGCAGGTTGCCGTTCCGGTCAAAAAGCAGGCTGCCATCCAGATTGATTTCATAATCAAGCCTGAATGCTACATCATTGTTATGTACGACAATCTGGCCACCTTTGGGAGACAGAGCCTTAATTGTCAGGCGTTCCTTGAACAGATCCCTGACTGCATCAAGATCCAGATCTTTCTGGACCGATGCAATAAGGTCTTTTTCACCGTTCAGTATGACTTTGGGATCTGTAATTCTCATGCATAACTCCTTAATTTAATAGTATAGGAATTTCCATTCTTAAAACTTAAAACCTAACAACCCGCCCGAAGGGCGATCATTTATCGATTGAATGCAATGTTCGCAAAACTAGGTTCAATAAAGTTTTCAAGGTCAATGATTTTGCCGATTTCCATGGTATCATGCATGTATCTTTGAATTTTATCAAGAGCGTCTGCATCCGGATAGAGTCCATCCCAGCGTATGGCCATGGGCTGGGAAAATACATTTTGAAGCACCTGGGGATTCAGCCCCATTTTACCTTCGGGGTCCAGAAATTTTACACCAATATCCGCGGCCCGGGTCTTGTCGTTTTCAATATACTCGCCGGTTTCCACCAGTAGGGATACAAACTCCTGGACAGCATCGGGATGTTTCTGGATAAAGTCTTTTTGCATGGCCACAATACAGCAGGGATGATTTTCCCAGCGTGCGGCTGAATAGAATTCCAGGCTGCCGATCCCCCCTTTTATGGCTTTGGTTGCAACCGGTTCTGCAACCATGAATCCGCCCACGTCCTCGTTTTCTTTCATAATGCCGGGCATCTTGATGGGCGGAACCACTTCAAAGCGTACATTAATGGCTTTTTCTCCGGGAACACCGGGTTTGAGCCCCAGTTCCTTTAAAAATTTATGTGCAAGCATGTGGTGAACCGACATTTTGTGGGGAATATCCACAACCTTGTATTTGTAAAAGCTTTGCAAAGAGTCAAACCTGTGATCATAATGCCGGGAGCGCACAAATGTGGAACCGTTCTTGTGGGCAAACAGGACCAGTTGAATGGGGGAGTCATAGGCAAAAAGATCCATGGCAATGGGGGCCAGAACAAAAGCGCAGTCGATTTCCCCGCTTTCAAGACCTTCCTGTATGGGGTTCCATCCACCCATCAGGCTGGTTGACAGGTCAAAGTACCTAGGTTCCACATCCCCTTGGTTAATCCGGTGTTTCAGGGCACCCAGGGCAAGGTGGTCGGTGATCTGGATGTGGGCCACATTGAGCTCAACGCGGCCTCCGATAAAGCCCCGCTCTTTTGTTACCCGCTGTTTTTTCATTCCTCCGGAAAAAGCCGCTTCAATCGCGTTGACTATTTCCTCCTCATTAAAGGGCTTGGGGCAATGGGCATTGCCGCCGGCTTCCAGAATTTCTTTCTGCCTGCCCATGTCAGCCTGGGCCGTGGCCATGATGAAAGGCAGGTCCTTAAATTCTTCCAGTTCCCGTAAGTGTTTAAGAAATCTAAGGCCATCCAGCGTGGGCATGTTCCAGTCAGATATGACAAGATCAGGTTTTTCAGCTTTCACTTTTTCAATGCCGTCTGCACCGTTCACCGCCATGACAAGATTTGAAAATCCGGCTTTCCCCAGGATTTGTTTGAACATTATCCGCATGGTGCCTGAATCATCTGCCACAACAATTTTAATATTCGGGTCTACCGCCATAAACTGCTCCTTATGTCCTGTAAAGGTGTTACATATAAAAAATCAAAAATTATGTGCTTAAACATCATTGGCCCATGACCAGTTGAACCGGTGCTGCAATTTCTGGAAAACTCTGTCGAGCATAAATCCCAGTATGCCGATGGCAATTATTAGGGCCATAAGTTTATCGTACTCCATGGTATCCCTGGCATCGTTAATCAGATAGCCCAGGCCTGATGATACCCCTAAAAACTCTGCCGGAACCAAAACAATCCATGCAATCCCCAGTGCCAGCCTGATGCTGGTCATCATATGGGGAATGGAATATGGAATAATAATCGTCTGAATGAGTTGGACGTTATTGGCCCCCTGGTTTAAAGCCATTTTTATCCACTGGGGATTAATGTCCATGACACCAATGGCTGTGTTCAGTATTATAGGACAAATCGTTGCCATTACAATTAAAAAATAAACAGCGGATTCAAAGCTGGTAAATAAAAGCAGTGCAATGGGCATCCAGGACAGGGGGCTGATCATTCTTACGAATTGAATCGGCGAATGCGTCAGCTTGCGAAGACGTGTAAAAAAACCGATAAGAACGCCCAGGGGAAGCCCGATGGCCGCTGATATGGCGACGCCCACAGCAATTCTTCGCAGGCTTGCAAAAACCGACACCCAGAATCTGGGATTCTGAAACGCGTCTGTCAGAGCCGCCAGGGTGGGGCCGGGCAGAAATCCTTTAAAATAGGACAATCCGGGCCGGGTGAAAATGAACTGTGTCACAACTGCCCAGGCGCAGACAGACAGGATAAGTCCGGCCAGTTCATATTTCCAGCCCGACCATGCCCGGGTTAAAAATGGTGACAATCCGACCAGATCAGACCTGTTGTGGATCTTTTTTTCAGTTGATTTCAATGGTTTCTTCCCGGGCCAATGCATCTTTCATGTCGCACTGGCAGAATGCTTTTATGCCTCCCATGTCGTCAAGGGCCTTTCTGACAAAACGGTCGTCCACAAGTTGTGCAACCGCTGTGTTTGTATCAAGGGGGGTCAGAAAATCCGTGTTGCCCTCGACTTTGGTTTTTTTCATTTGTTCCAGAATAAACCGGGTGGCTGATGGATAAGGAAACGGCTGGAACCCGATTCTTTCGACATTCCACTGGGGATGTACCAGTTCTTTTTCGGGAATCGAACCAAAAACCCGGTTCAGGACGGATTCATTTACCGGCAGAAATCCTTCACCCTCCCTGCTGAGCAGGTGGGCGGTTTCCCTGGGATTCTGCAGGCACCACGCCTGGGCGCGCACAATGGCGTTTACCGCCTTTTGGATCATGGCTTGATTTTGCAGGATCAGATCGTCTTTGACCACGATAACACAACAGGGATGATTTTTCCAAATATCTCCTGAATATCGCATTATTTTTGCTGAAAATTTTTCCTGGGCCAGGGCGTTGAAGGGGTCTGCCACGATAAATGCGTCTATTTTCTTACCCAAAAGCGCCTGGGGCATATCCGGAGGCGGCAGGATAAACAGGTTCACCTCGTGGGGGGCAAGCTTTGAGCCCGGCGGACGGATTACAGGTTCAAGCCCCTGGGCCTGAAGGCCTAACTGCATGACCAGATTGTGCATGGAATACCATGAGGGAACAGCCACCTGTTTACCGGAAAGATCCGCAAACCGGTTGATGCCGGAGTCTGCTTTGACAGTGACCGCACTGCCGTTGGTATGATCCCAGGCCAGGACCTTGACAGGTATGTTCTGCTTGAATCGCATCCATACGGGGATGGGGAAGAGCATGTGGACCAGGTCAAATTTCCCCGTTAAAAAGGATTCAGTGAGTAAATTCCATGAACGCACCATGACCGGGCGTTCCACATGAAGTCCTTCATGGGAAAAATAGCCCAGACTGTATGCAACAAGCAGGGGTGTGGCATCTGTAATGGGCAGATACCCTATTTTTAACGGCCTTTTGTTTGCCGCTGCCAGGCACGGAAATGCCATGGGGGTGCAGGCGGCCGCACCTGCCGTCTGTATTATCGTTTTTAAAAATTTTCGCCGTGAAATGCCGTTGGGGCATGTCGGCCTAGCATGGTTAAATTCCATCCGTCAGGCTCCGTTTGACTAAATATGCGATTTTAAACCGATGGAGAATATCGGTTCTCAGGGTTTTGATCACAGGATCATTCTGGTTTCGGGGATAGGGGACATCAATATCGAAAATATCAGAGATGCCGGCAGGAGAACCTGCCAGAACCACAATTTTATTTCCAAGCCGTATGGCTTCATCAATATCGTGGGTGACAAAGACTGAGGTAAAATTTTCCGACATCCACAGGTTTACCAGTTCCTCCTGGATATGGGCCTGGGTAAAGGTGTCCAAAGAGGCAAAGGGTTCGTCAAGCAGCAGAACCTGGGGACGTCCCACCAGTGCCCTGGCCAGGCAAACCCGCTGGGCCATGCCCAGGGAGAGCTGGCCGGGTTTCACGTCAGCCGCACCTGCCAGCCCCATGATTTCCAGAAACTGGCTTACCCGGTATTCCAGATCCTGGGTATCTTTTCTGATTTTACAGCCATAGGCCACGTTTTTCTTAACGCTGAGCCAGGGGATCAGGGCCGGCTGCTGGAACATCATGGAACGCGACGGGTGGATGCCGGTAATGGGGTCGCCGTTCACCCGGATTTGACCGCTGGTCGGATTTTCAAGCCCTGCCAGCATGTTCAGCAGGGTGGTTTTTCCGCAACCCGACTCCCCCAGAATAATCACAAAATCTCCCGGATTTATGGAAAATGAAATATCCTTGAGAACCTGGTGGTGTTTTTTTCCCGGTCCGTCGTAGGATTTGCAGATTTTTTCAATATCTATTTTCAAGTGCTATATTTCCGACAGAGCAGTATGAACAAAGTCCGGTTTGATAAATCCATTAAGGTCTGTGCCGGCCGGCATGACCTTCATGGTTGTGCGCATATAATCAAGCACGATGTTTAAAATTTCCATATCCGGAACCAGAAGTTTGGGGCAATAGGTTATCCCCGATGTTTTAAGTGCCCTTTGCGTCTGCCCGGCAGACAGGCCTAAAAAAGAGGCTGACATGCTTTCAATCTCCTTTGCGGCAGTGTCCGGGGATGACATATACCGGTCAAGCTGTTGGGCACTGTCAAGAAGGCAGCTGACCATCAGGGCCAAACTTTCCCTTTTGGTCCTGAGCAGATCCTGGTGTACCACGAATACGGAACCCGGATGAACCTTCCACAGGTCCCGGGAAATGAGCAGACGTTTGAATCTTTTTTTCTCAATCCCGGCGTCACCAAAGGGGGCAGGGCAGATAAAAGCGGCAATATCGCCGTCAGGGTCCGAATCTGCCATTTCCGGCATCAGTTCACACGGAACCGCTTCAATGCCGACGCCTTCTTCCGATCTCCCCGGATAGGAAATTTTCAACTTTCCTGCATTCAGAAGCCTGTGAACAAGCATATGCTGAATACTAAGTCTGTGGGGGATCAACATACTTTTTCCCCTGAGGTCTGCCAATCTTTGGATTTGTTCAGGTACAATGATTCTGCTGCCGGCCCTGTGGGTGAACATGAGCATGGAAATGGCCAGTCCCTTGTCAAACAGATACATGGCCTGGGCAATATCCATGAACGCGGCATTGATATCACCGGATGAAAATCCTTTTTCCACCTGTTCCCAGGAACGCATGATAAAAGGTATAACATCCGTATCCATACCTGGCCCCTTACAGTGGATGTAACGGGGCAAAGCAGTTCCCAGTATCAGATGATCAATACTGATAAAATGTCCGATTCGGATAGTCAGGGCAGCCTCAAATGTTTTGCATTTATTGATTTTTGACTTTAATTGTGAAGGACTTTAACACAGCCCGGAATGCATTGGCAAGTTCGTAACGCAATTTATGGATGAAACCCATGCCAGGCCAGCAGATGAAATAAATTGAGCGAAATTTGCGGTTCTTATAATCGTCCCCTGCGAATAATGGCCACCAACAGCCAGAGACCAAGGACAGCCGCAGCAATGAATCCGGCAATGCCGATGATGGAGACTCCGAAAATTATGGGCGGGATACGGGAGTTGAGTACAATGGCCGAACCCAGGATCAGGGCGGCAATGATAATGGCAAAGGAGATCCGGTTGGATGTCTGGTCCTGGGTCATCATCAACCGTTCCATGCCTTCTATTTTGATGGATACCTTGATTTCACCCTGTTTGATCTGTGTGATGATCTGGCTTGTATCCGATGGCAGGGTCTGCAACAGGGCAAAGATATCCCTGGCCAGGCGGGTGAATTCCCTGGAAAGGCGGTGCACTGAATACTTGCGCAAGGCAGCTGCCCTGACATAGGGCCGGGCGTGGCCAAGCATATCAAACTCCGGGTCCAGCTTGCGGGCTACTGCTTCAATACTGATAAAGGCCTTTATCATTAAAAACAGGTCCGGCGGTATTTTTAATCCGTGCCGGGTGCACAGTTCAAGAAACTGCTGGATCATCCGGCTGGGAAGGATCTCTTTTAGTTTTCTGGACAGGTATACAGCAGAAAACTGGGAAATGTCCTTTTCCAGGGTGGCCATATTGACCTGCCCGTTGGCCTCGGCCAGGCGGCAGACCAGGCGGGCAGTATCCTGGCTGTTTTTTGAGGCCAGGGCCTGGAGCAGGTCAATAAACAGCTCCCGGGTGGCAAGATCCACAAATCCGGTCATGCCGAAATCAATCACACAAATGCGCATGTCTTCCAGGATGAAGATATTGCCCGGATGTGGATCCGCATGGAAAAAACCAAACTCAAACACCTGGCGCATGATGAAATCCGCCCCAAGGCGCGTGATTTTTTTTCTGTCAAGACCTGCCCGGTCAATGGCATCAATATCATCTGCCTTGATCCCCCGGATAAATTCCATGCACAGGACCCGTTGTGTGGAATGGGACCGGTGCAATTCGGGAATATGGATGGATGGTGTTTTGGCAAACTGCTCTGCCATCTGTTCCATATTGGCCGCCTCCACCGTGTAATCCAGCTCCTTTTCCAGGGACCGGGCAAACTCTTCAACGATTTTAACGGGTCGGAATATGGCCATCTCTTCCAGGTTTTTTTCCATGACCTGGGCCAGGTAGTGGATGATTTCCAGATCCACTTCGACTATTTTGCGGATACCGGGGCGCTGAACTTTTACCGCCACCGGTTCGTTTGGCGACAGTTCTGCCCGGTGAACCTGTCCGATGGAGGCCGAAGCAAAAGGAGATCCATCAAAGGAATGGAACACCTCACTGATGGGTTTGCCGAACTCTGAAAGGATAATTTGTCTGACTTGTTCAAACGAAAAGGACGGGACTTTGTCCTGGAGTTTAGCAAGCTCCCGGATCAGGTCCAGGGGGATCAGGTCGGGGCGGGAGGATAATACCTGGCCCATTTTGATGAAGGTGGGCCCAAGTTCCTCCAGCACCATCCTGATCCGCTGATTCCTGGACAGTTTCTCGTGGGGTTTTGAGAATACAATTTTATCGAGATAATGATCAATCTTCATGGCATCAATAATATTCTCAAATCCGTATTTGAAAATGATGCCAATGATCTGCTGGTAACGGACCAGATGACGGTACCGTTTGGTAACGTTGGAAACGGTCTTAAAGCTGAGCATGGTCAGGGCCAAAGACCTGGGTTTCAGGCATCCTTTTCAAATTTTTCGGACAGTTCATCAATCCGGGCATTCAGTGCGTCAATTTCCCCATGGGTGGGCAAATCCAGGCGTTTGAGCGCAGATTCCACAACTTGTTCAATTTTTTTATCAAGGCTGGATTTTGCGTCATCATACCGTTTTTTACACTCTTCTAAAAAGTCCTTTGCCTCTTTCTGGTTCATCTCAGACTGCTCTGCAAATTCCTTGGCAAGGGCCTCAATTTCCTTTTTAGAGCGCAGGGCCATGCCCACTCCGGTGAGCAGGCTGTTTTTTATGGTTTCAAGCATGTCCTTTTCCTCCATTGGTTTTCATTTTGAGCCAAAGGATACGTCCAATATATCTTCCACACAGGTATCCCCTTCAAGAATGGCATCCATTTTACCATAGGATCCGGGTAAAAGTGTATGAATAAAAAATCTGGCCGATGCCATCTGCCCTGCATAAAAGGCTGCGTCTTTGTTGGCGCGGGCCTTGGCAGCCACGGCTTCGGGATCAAGCGATCCCGCTTTTTTAGCCAGTTTGGGCGCGGCAATGCAGGCCCGCCACAGATGCATCCAGGCAAAGGTAATCTCCCCTGTGATTTCCAGGAAGGGATGGGCAAACGCATAGGCGTTAAGGGCCATTTCAGACCTTGCCCTTGCACCGATCTCATAGGCAAGGGCTTCATACCGGTCCAGGGCAAGTTCCATCTTTTCGGCAAGCGCTGTGATGCCTTGGATCTCTTTGGCCTCATTTACGGTTTTTCTGATTTGAGTCAGGAAATAGGCAAAACTTTGGCCCTTGTTCATGGACAGCTTGCGGCCCAGAAGATCCATGGCCTGGATGCCGTTGGTGCCTTCGTAAATCATGAAAATTCTGGAATCGCGCATGAGTTGCTCTGCCGGAAATTCTTTGCAGTATCCGTATCCGCCGTAAACCTGGACACCGTGGGAACAGACCTCAAGGGCCTTGTCCGTGATATAGCCTTTGACAATGGGGGTGAGCACCTCGATCAACGCCGCGGTATTCGCCTTTAATTCCGGATCATCCGTGGTGTGAACAATGTCCTCGCATTTGGCATAATAATAGAGCAGGGAGCGCATGCCTTCGGTGTAGACCTTCATGTTTAACAGCTGGCGTTTGACATCCGGGTGGTTGATGATGGTGACGTTTTGGGCGTTGGCATCCTTGCCCGCTGTCAGATGCCGGCCTTGGACCCGGGTTCTGGCATAATCAAGGGCGTTCATATAAGCGGCCGAAGCCACGGCAAAACCCTGGAGTCCCACAAAGGCCCGGGATTCGTTCATCATTTTAAACATTTCCGGCATACCCTTGTTCTCTTCGCCGAGAAGGGTGCCGATACAAGGTCCTTTGTCTCCCAGAGACAGGGTGCAGGTGGCATTGCCGTGAATCCCCATCTTTTCTTCCAGGCCCGTGCATACCACATTGTTGAATTCACCCGGGGATCCGTCTTCATTCACCAGGTATTTGGGTACCAGAAACAAGGAGATTCCCCGGGTACCGGCAGGTGCACCCTCAATACGGGCAAGGACCGGATGGATGATGTTCTCGCAAAGGTCGTGTTCGCCTGCAGAGATAAAAATCTTTGTGCCCTGGATGGTGTAGGTGCCGTCATGGTTCAGGGTGGCGGTGGTGGTCAGGGCCCCCACATCGGAACCGGCCTCGGGTTCTGTCAGAAGCATGGTGCCGCCCCATTGGCCTGCAAACATTTTTTTCATGTACAGTTTTTTCTGGGTCTCATCACCAAAGGCTTCCACCAGCTTGGCTGCGCCGTGGGTCATGCCGTAATAGAGCATAAAGGCGGAGTTGGCGCCCACCATATATTCCAGTGCTGCACACCCCACGGTTTTGGGCATGCCCTGGCCCCCCACATCCGGATCATCGCACATGGCCAGCCATTCTCCTTGGCAGAACAGCTTCCAGGCCCGCTTAAAGGATTCCGGCGTGGTGACTTTACCGTTCTCAAGGGTACAGCCGATCTCATCCCCGTCCTTGAATGTGGGCAGGATCTCCTTGATGGCAAGGGTCCTTGCCTCGGAGACAATCAGGTCAATGGTTTTTTTATTGAACTCTTCAAATAATTCATGATCAACCGTTCCGATTTGTTCATGCAATACAAAATCTACGTCGCGTCTGTCTGCGATTGGCTGTGCCATATTATGATTTCCTTTCTATAATATTCATGGTTGATGTGGGCATGTGTTGCGCCCAACAACATACGGACTGACGAAAAGCATGGTATATGTAGTATAAAAAGGATGATATTTCCAAAACTTTTTAAAAATAGTTGATATAAATTGTCAAAGCTGTTTTCTTATCCTGGTATTTATTCATGTAAGAGGGTTTAAATATAGTTTTTTTTCTGTTAAGAAAGAATAATTTTTGTCCCGGTTTCATCGGAAATTCAAGATATTGGTTCTGTAAAATAATGGTCTAACTGATGGATACAAAAAACGCATGCGGATAAAATGTTGGGGATCCAGGGGATCAGTCAGTGTATCAGGGCCGCAATATATCCGGTGCGGCGGCGATACCACTTGTTTTGAAATCCAGGCGGATTCCGGTGAAATCGTCATCATTGACGCAGGTACCGGTATCCGCAGGCTTGGAAAGCGTCTGGTCCAAAGAAAAATTAAGACATGCTATCTGCTGTTGACCCATACCCACTGGGATCACATCCTTGGTCTGCCCTTTTTTCACCCCCTGCTTTATTCGGACACAACGGTCCATATCCAGGACCGTACCTTTGACGGCCTGACCACAAGCCAGATCATTGACAGGATTCTGTGCATGCCTTTTTTCCCCGTGAGGTTAGAGGATTACAACGCCGATATCCGGTTTGATTCATCCTTGAACAAGCGTTTTTCCATCGGCAGCCTGGATATTGAGACAATTCCCACATCCCATTCCCGGGACAGCATGGGATACCGGTTTACGGAAAATGGGAAAACATTTGTGTTTCTTACGGACAATGAACTGGGATATGCCCATTCCCAGGGCAAAGGCGTTGAAGCGTACATCAAGTTCTCAAAGGATGCGGATGTACTGTTCCATGACGCCGAGTACACGGATGATGAATACCCGGATAAAACCGGGTGGGGCCACTCCTGTCTGTCCGATGTTCTGGATTTAAGCGCCCGGGCCGCAGTGGGGCAGCTCGGTCTGATCCATATCAACCAGGACAGAACCGATGACCAGGTGGATGCCATGGTTGGCCAGTGCCGGCGGTTTTTCAATGAGAATCACCTTCCCACCTCCTGTTATGCCGTCTCTGCGGATTTTGAAATCTTTTTATAGCCCTGATATGAAATCGGGCGGCAGGTTCTGTTCTTAATTATGCCACGCACCTTATTAATTTTTTTACGTTTTTTGGCATCACCCCTCCAGCGTTTTTCCCCAAAAACCTGGGAGGCTGTCAAGAATTTTGCCCACCCCCGGGTGGTGACCATGCTCTTTTTCGGGTTCAGCGCAGGGCTTCCCATTCTGCTGATTTTTTCCTCCCTGTCCCTTTGGCTTCGGGAGGCAGGTATCCAGCGGTCGGCAGTCACTTTTTTTTCCTGGGCTGCCCTGGGGTATTCCTTTAAATTTATCTGGGCCCCTTTGGTGGATCAGATGCCCATTCCCGTGATGACCCGGTGTCTTGGCCGGCGCAGGGCCTGGATACTCCTGGCCCAGATCTGCATTGCAGCAGCCATTTTTGCCATGTCCATGATTGATCCGGCAAAGGCAGAGGCCTCTTTATCTTTGATGGCCCTGGCAGCCGTGGCATTAGGTTTTTCTTCGGCCACCCAGGACATTGCCATTGATGCCTTTCGCATTGAATCGGCAGGCGAAGAACTCCAGGCCCTGATGGCTTCGGTGTATATTGCCGGATACCGCATCGGGATGCTGGCCGCAGGTGCCGGTGCCCTGTTTCTGGCCCAGATCAAAGGCTCATCCCCGGGTGCTTATGATTACACGGCCTGGCGCATGGCCTACCAGATCATGGCTGGGCTGATGGCCATTGGCATGATCACTGTGTTTGTGATTAAAGAACCTGACATAACGGTCAAACAAGCAAATCGATCCCGGACCACGGATCATGCCCGGTTTTTTATTCTTTTTTTAGTGTCTGCCGCAGCCTTTGTGGGATGGTTCTATTTTTCATCCGGGATCGCATCAACATTAGAGGAACAGGTGCTTTCTGTCGTGAAAAACCCCTCTGGCGCCGGATTTATCATTGAAACCGTACGGCTTGCCGCGGGCCTTTGTGCAGCGCTTCTGGCCGCACGGGTGATGGTGGTTCTGAAGGTGGCGGATATGGAAATGATCCGGTCTGCCTATGTCGAACCTGTATCGGATTTTTTTTCCCGGTACGGTGCAGGCCTGGCCTGGCTGCTTCTTGCACTTATCGGCCTGTACCGGATTTCGGACATTGTTCTGGGTGTTATTTCCAATGTCTTTTACCAGGACATGGGATTTTCAAAAATTCAAATCGCAAGCATTGTAAAAACCTTCGGACTGTTCATGACCATTGCCGGCGGTTTTCTGGGGGGCACCCTGTCTATCCGGTTCGGGGTGATGCGTATTCTTTTTGCCGGGGCATTGCTGTCAGCGGTTACAAATCTTTTATTCGTTCTGTTGGCCTGGACCGGTCCGTCCCTGCCCATGCTCTACCTTGTGATTTCCGCGGACAACCTGGCAGGCGGTCTGGCCGGTGCTGCATTTGTGGCCTTTTTATCCAGTCTGACCAATGTCCGGTTCACCGCCATCCAGTATGCCGTATTTTCGTCATTAATGACCCTTGTACCCAAGGTGTTTTCCGGATATTCCGGAACCATGGTGGACCAACTGGGATACCCTGTGTTTTTCACCGTGACTTGCGTGATGGGTATCCCGGTTCTCATCTTAATTTTGATCTGCGGGGTTCGGCTGCAGGTGTCTCGGCTGCAGGGGTCAATGAAGCAAAAATCCTGATCACCCTTTAAGACAGGGTTTGCGTGCGGCAGCCACCTCATCCAGCCGTGTCACCTTGGGAAGATGGGGCGCTGATTTCAATAATTCCGGGGTCGAAGCTGCCTCTTTAACAATGGCTTTTACCGCCGCAATGAACTGGTCCAGGTCATCTTTGGATTCGGTTTCAGTGGGCTCCACCATAAAGGCTGCATCCACCACCAGGGGAAAATATACCGTGGGGGGATGAAATCCGTAATCCAGAAGACGCTTGGCCATATCCATGGTGCTGATATGGTACTCTTGAACGCTTTTGTCCGTAAATACACATTCATGCATGCAGGGCCGGTCATAGGGCAGGTCCAGGGTGGTTTTAAGGCTTTCCTTGATGTAGTTGGCATTGAGCACGGCAAGCTGGGAGGCACGCTTTAAGCCGTCGCTGCCCATGGACAGAATATAGGCAAAGGCCCTGACCATGACGCCGAAATGACCATAAAAGGTGTGCATCCGGCCGATGGTGTCGGGAAAATTTGTAATAAAGGCGTAGGTGCCGTTCTTTTTTTCAATCCGCGGCACAGGCAGAAAGGGAGTCAGGTCCCGGGTCACGGCCACCGGGCCGGAACCGGGTCCGCCACCGCCATGGGGGGTGGAAAAGGTCTTGTGAAGATTTAAATGAAGCACATCAATGCCCAGTTCGCCGGGCTTGATGATCCCCATGACGGCATTCATGTTGGCACCGTCTCCGTAGACAAGGCCGCCCTTGGCATGGACAATGTCACAGACCTCTTTGATGTTTTCCTCAAACAGACCCAGGGTGTTGGGGTTGGTGATCATGATGCCGGCGGTATCTTCGTCCATGGCCTCGGCAATGGTCCGGGGTTCCAGTATCCCTTTGGAACCTGACTTGATATTCACGGACCGGTACCCGCAAAGGGTTGCGGACGCAGGGTTGGTGCCATGGGCCGTGTCCGGGATCAGGATCTTTGAACGTTGTTTCCCCTGTTTGGCGTGCCAGGCATGGATCATGAGCATGCCGGTGAGTTCCCCATGGGCCCCGGCAGCCGGCTGCAACGTGACAGCGGGAAATCCCGTGATCTGTCCGAGCAGTTGCTCCAACTCATACATCAGTTTTAAAGCCCCCTGGGAAAATTCATCCCCGGCCAGGGGATGGGCAGCGGCAAATCCTTTACGGGCGGCCTGGACCTCATTGGTTTTGGGATTGTATTTCATGGTGCAGGATCCCAACGGATACATGCCTGAATCTATACAAAAGTTCCATTGGGACAGGCGGGTAAAATGGCGGACAACATCCAGTTCGGACAATTGCGGAAGTTTTGGGGCATCACCGGTGAGTGCCGGATCAAGATCAGCTCTTGGCACATCGCTTTTGGGTATGGAGATGCCGCATCTGCCTTCCCGGCTTTTTTCCCACAGTTCAGGTTCGTTAAAGATAAGGCCGCTTGTGCCTGGCTGTGTCATGATTTCAGCTCCTTTGCCAAAAGGTCCATGGCCTGTCCGGACACGGTCTCCGTGGCACAGAAAAGATAATGGTCTGCCATGTCAGGGTAATAGAGTTCAAGGCAGATCCCTGCAAATAAATTATGTTTTTCGGCCAGTTCCCTTCGCCTGGCCGCAAATCCGGCCGGGGCTTTAAGAACAAATTCATTGAAAAAAGCACCGTCATAAACAGACTCAAATCCGGCACCCACCAGTATGTTTTTCAGGTAAACAGCCTTGTCATGATTGAGCCGGGCAATTTCCCTGATCCCGTTTTTTCCTGCTGCGGCCATATAGATGGCTGCGGTCATGGCGTTGAGCCCGTTGTTGGAGCAGATATTGGAAGAGGCTTTTTCCCTGCGGATATGCTGCTCCCTGGTGGCAAGGGTCAGTACATACCCCCTGCGGCCGTTGGAATCGGTGGTTTTTCCCACAAACCGGCCGGGAAGATTTCTCATCATTTTCTGTGTACCGGCCAAAAGGCCGAGCCCGGGACCGCCAAAGTTTTTGGCCATGCCAAGGCTCTGGCCTTCTCCGGCCACAAGATCGGCGCCCAAGCATCCCGGACTTTTCAGCAGACCATATGCCAAAGCCTCGGTAAATGAGGTAATGAATACACAGTTTTTTTCATCGGCACAGGCTTTGAAATGGCCGAGATCTTCGATGTTTCCCAAAAAGTTAGGGGACTGAACCGCCACCCCTGCAATGCCATCCATGGCTTTAAAGGCTTTTGCATCTGTCAGGCCGTTTTTGTCTGCCGGTATGTCAACCATTTCATATCCGGATGGATGAAGATAGGTTTTCATGATCTGGCGATGGGAGGGATGAACAAGACTGGATACGGCAATTTTATTTGCCTTTTTTGATTTGTGAAGGGCTATCAATGCGCATTCTGCCAGGGCAGTGCCGCCATCGTAATGGGATGCCGTAGCAACATCCATACCTAAAAGCGCTGTAACCATGGTTTGAAATTCATAGATCCCCTGCAGGGTGCCCTGGCTTACCTCGGGCTGGTAAGGGGTGTAGGCTGTCATAAATTCGGATCTGGAAACAAGGTAGGGCACAATGGCAGGAATATGGTGATCGTAGGAACCGGCGCCCATCAGGCATGTATATGACCTGCATGCCGCGTTTTGTGAACAAAGCGCCTCCATGGTTGCATTCAAATCCCATTCGCTCAACGGGTCCGGCAGGTTCAAGCCGGTCTTTGTTTTTGCAGAATCGGGAATGGTTTCAAACAGCTGATCCAGGCCGTCGTGGCCGGTTACAGCCAGCATCTGGTCGATGTCCTGTCTGGTATGCGGCAGATAACGCATGGTATTTATCCTTTCAGCATTTCTAAATATGCGGCCTGGTCTTTAAGGCTGTCCATTTGGGACAGATCGGCGGGTTTAATTTTGACAAGCCAGCCCTTGCCGTAGCAGTCGGTGTTGACAAGCTCCGGGGCATCTTCAAGTTCTGAATTCACCCCAACGATTTCACCTGCAATGGGCAGAAAAATTTCAGAGACCGCTTTAACGGACTCCACGCTGCCAAATTCGTCTCCCTGGCCAAAGGTGTCACCGATTTCGGGCATTTCCACAAAAACAATTTCGCCAAGCTGGTCCTGGGCATAGTCAGAAATGCCCACACTGACCAGGTCGCCTTCAATCTTTGCCCATTCATGGTCATCGGTATACTTAACGTCTGATGGGAAATTAAGCGCTTCTATTGCTTTCATAATCGTCTCCTTTTTAGTGTTTGAATGGTGCCGGTGTTTGGACGAAAAGTTGCCCAGGTGCAAGGCGCATAAAAATTTAAAACCGGAGCAACCTCGAGGTTGTGAGGATTTTAAATTTTTATGCAACGCCGCAGATGGGTGACTTTTCGTTCAAACACTATTGGAAGTTTTTGATTGCAAGCCTTGCTGTCCTGTCCGGCCGAATGTCGGAAACCAGCCGGACATCTATTTTGCGTTTGCCTTCGGCAAGGGTCAGCCGGGTACCCATGTCAAGGGGCTGGTTTACCATGACAAATCCGCAGGCAAGCCCTTTTATTTTAACACCCTGGGGCAGGTTTGGCGTATTGATGCTGACGATTCGGTCTTCATGCCAAAAGATCCCCATGTCTGTCGCGCAGGTCAGAACCCTTCCGATATCTTGGCCCTGTCCGGTGAGAACCCGGCTGGCATCGCCTGCTGCCACCTTTCTTAAAGAGTCTCCGGCAAAGGCATAGGTAAAGGATGGCTGTTCCAGATTTATTAGACTTTCGGCCCCTAAAAATGTCTTGGTAAACTGCCGGGTACCTGCCTTAAAGGGCAGGGCAAACTCCCAGGGGTGGTTGATAAAGGGGAAATGTCCGATATCCTGGTGGGACAGGGGCAGGCATGCACCGGCCCGCAGGGAATCCCGGGCACCCAGGCCGCATGGCATCAGGCCATAAGGGGTGCCTGCGTCCAAAAGATCACACCACAGGTTTTCAACTTTATCGGGCGCAATGAAAATTTCAAAACCAAATTCACCGGTGTACCCGCTCCTTGACACAATGACAGGGGTACCGTCCACAAGCCTCACCCCATTGGGGGCGTCAGGGTCCAGATCCCCCTTAAAGGAAAAATAGGGCATTTTGCCAAAAACGTCTTCTTTATCCCTGACCAGGCCTGACACAATTTTCAAGGCATTTTTCCCCTGGACATCCAGTTTGGCAAGCTGCTCTGATAAATTGATTATTTCTACAGATTTTCCGCCACTGTGCAAAGTCAGATGCCCGGTGACCATTGCCCCCATACCTGCATTCACACAAACCATGAAGCGCAACTCAGAGAATTTATAAACAATGGCGTCATCAATGCAGTGTCCCAGGTCATCTAAAAATGCGCCGTAGACACATCTGCCGGGCAACAGGTCCCGGATCTGTCTTGTGAAGCAGAAATCAAGCAGGGCAGGGGCGTCTTTTCCCTGTACCCGGATACAGTCCATATGGGATGTGTCGAACATGCCCGCGGATTTAAGCACGGCAAGATGCTCGTTTTTAACCCCTGAGTCATACCATAGCGGCATGTCAAATCCGCCGAAATCAGCCATATTGGCTCCGGCATTCCTGTGCCATTCATTTAATGGTGTTTTTTTTAGATTATTGGTCATGACAGCGCCCCTTTTCTATGGCATATTTAATGGTATATTTTAAAAAATGTACGGCACCTTCAGGTTATATGATTTATAAACCACAAAGGTTTCAACGGAATCTATCCCGTGAATTTTTGAAATTTCATCGGTGTAAAATTCAAGCAGATCAAATCCTTCTTTGAACAGAACCTGCACCATGAGATCATATCGGCCTGTGACCACGGACACGGAAATGACGCCTTTCAGGCGGCTGATCTCCTCTCCTTTTTCCACCAGATTTGTCTCGGACAGCTTAATGCCCACAATTACACTTCTATGGCCCGGCAGCATGGCCGGGTCCACAAGTCCGCAGAACTCAAGCACGCCTTCTTCCTGAAGCTTGAGAACCCTGGCCCGGACAGTATTTTCAGTAACGCCCAGCTTGTCGGCTATTTTTTTGAAGGGTTTTTTACCGTCTTTGAGTTCTCGGATGATACTGATATTGGTGTCATCAATTTTCATTTTTCTCTTTTTATTGCGTATGTTATTTTACCACGAAGAATACGAAGTTCACGAAGATATCAGCATACTATACTTCGTGTTTTTCGTGACCTTCGGGGGTTTAATCTGAACGTATTTTGACTTTATGATATTGAAGGTGCAGAGTCAAATATAAAAAATAGATTTTTAAGAATTTAAAGAAATATTTGGAAAAAATTTATGAAAGCATATATATTCTATTTAAATTCTAATATAATTTGCAATTATAAATAATCAGCATTTACAAGGATGCATATGGCTGAAAATATCATCATCATCGGCGCAGGCCCCGGCGGTTACGTTGCCGCCTTAAGAGCAGCCGGCCTTGGGGCCCGGGTGACCTTGATTGAAAAAGAAAATCTCGGGGGAACCTGCCTGAATCACGGCTGTATCCCGTCTAAAATAATGAAAAATTCAGCAGACCTGCTGCTCGATTGCCTTAAGGCCGGCAGTATGGGGATTAAGATCTCAGGTACGGTCAGCCCTGACATCCGCGCTCTGATGCAACGAAAGGAAACCGTGCTCGAAAGCCAGAGAAAAGGGCTTGCAGGACTTCTTGAAAAGGCTGGGGTAAATATTGTCATGGGCCGGGCGAAAATTGTCTGCCCGGGAAAAGTTGCGGTGGTATCTGACCGGGAACCGCCCATATCCGTGGCGTACGACAAGTTGATCATTGCAGCCGGCACAGTCCCCATGAATGTTCCGGCTTTTCCCTTTGACCATGAAAAAATTTTGTCTTCCAATGATATCCTGTCCCTGGATTACATACCAACGTCTTTAACCATTGTGGGCGGCGGGGTGATCGGGAGTGAATTCGCTTTTATATTCAGTGCCCTTGGCTGTCAGGTGACCATTGTTGAGGCCATGGACAGGGTCCTTCCTTTACCGGGCGTGGACGCGTCCTGTTCAAAGCTGCTGTTGCGGGAGATGAAAAAACGCAGGATTAAAGTGCTTACGGATACAATTGTGACACGGGCTGAAAACAAAAGCAGCGGTCTTGATATTTTTCTGGGTGCCAGTCCATTCACCCAGTCCGCCGGAAAACTGAAAACGCAAATTGTTCAATCCGATGCCATGGCCGTGTGTATCGGCAGAAGTTCTTTGGCAAAAGAGCTGGGCCTTGAAAATATCGGCCTGGAAACAGACAAGGCCGGATGGATTGCCGTGAATGAATATATGCAGACCTGTGTTGACAACGTTTACGCCATTGGTGATATCCTCGGCCCTGCCCATGTGATGCTGGCCCATGTGGCATACCATGAAGGCCTTGTGGCCGCAGCAAATGCCTGCGGGCAAACAGGGACGTCCAAAATCGCCATGTCTTATGATGCTGTGCCCGGGGCCATTTTTACCATGCCTGAGATAGGCACGGTGGGATTAACAGAACAACAGGCCCGGGAACAGGGCAAAGAGATTGAAACGGCCGTTGTAAATTTCAGGGTCCTGGGAAAAGCCCATGCCATTGACCAGATTGCAGGAGAGGCAAAGATGATTGTGGAAAAGGGGTCAGGCAAGGTGCTCGGGGTTCATATGACAGGCCCCCATGCAACCGATCTGATTGCCGAGGCCGCCCTGGCCATCCGCAAAGGGCTGACCGCAAAGGACCTGGCGCACACCATCCATGCCCATCCCACCCTGGCTGAAATCATGGGGGAAACAGCCTTGAAAATATTGGGAATCCCGCTGCATGGATAACCCTTGGATACTCTAAATTGTTTTTTTATTTATTTATTGTTAAAATCTGTACAAATTTTATAAAGTTCCAATTCAACAACGCTTTTTTAAAATACCGGGCAGCAAACAATGACGGAAAACATAAATGTTACCAATCCCATTGGAAGCGTAATCAGTCTTACGGGTCAGGCCCAAGCCACCAACTCGGATGGAACCCGGCCACTCTCCATCGGCAGTGATATTTTCAAGGGGGATACCATCGTCACATTTGAAGGCAGTCAGCTTCAAATTGATTTTGAAGATGAAACGTCTTTGTCCCAGGGCGCAGACAGCCAGTCCACGATTAGTTCCTACATATACAATCCTTCTAATGCTTCTGCATCCACCTTGCTGTTTGAAATGACAAAAGGCGTATTCAGAACCGTTACCGGAGAGATTGCGGATCAGAATCCGGATAATTTCAAGTTGAAATCCCCTCTGGCATTGATCGGTATACGGGGTACCGTGGTGAACTGTGATATTCAGGATGGATTTGAGTCCATCGGTGTTGAATCCATCGGCGTCGGCCATATCGTGGTGGTCCAGGATGCTATGGGCAATATTGCGTTTATCAGTGACCCTTTGCAGATTTTCGATATTATTCAGAATCAACCCCTGGGATCTTCCCGGGATATGACCCGACATGAGTTGAATAACTTCCAGCGACTGGCGCCCAACACCATCGACCTGGACTCGAACTACCAGCATGAGTTGAACCTGCGGCTGGATGCGGCCCAGGCCGCAGCAGAGGCGGAACAAGCGGAGGTGGCTGCCAACGCCGCTCTTGAAAAGGCGGATCAGGAAGCAGCCGAGGCAGAAGCAGCAGCCCAAGCCCAAGCTGAGTCTGAGGCAGACGCTGAAGCGGCGGCCCAGGCCGTGGAAGAGGCACAAGCCGCTTTGGAAGAAGCCCAGGCGGCAGATGATGCTGCAGCAATTGCCATTGCCGAAGTCCGGCTTGATGCCGCAGCAGAGGCGGCAAGGCTGGCAGCGGTGGAAGCTGATGCGGCAGCCATGACAGCACAAAAAGAACTTCAAGATGCGCAATTGGCGCGACAGGACGCCCAGGCCACTTTGGAGTTGAAAATAATCAAAATGGCTGAAGCCGAGAGCCTCTATGCATCGCTTGATCAAGCGCCTAAAGGGCTGGAACCTAATGGGGAAATTGATGGAATAACTAATCAGAATTCAAACAACAACACTGATACCGTCGTGGGGCTCTTGGAAGTGAACGAGCTCGGGGATATCAATTTTTACGAGGCAGATACAGAAAATCAGAGCAAAAGAGAAGACAGTTCCGAAGGTCAGGCTGAGCCGGATACGACAACGCAAACCAATACAGCTCCTGTGGCAAACAACGATACCGCGAGTGTGGGTGAAGACGGCAGCATCATCGTGAATGTGCTGGGTAATGATACGGATGGGGAAGGGGATGCCATGACGGTGGTATCTGTCACGAACGCGTCCAATGGAACCGTGTTCCTCAATGAGGATAACACCATCCTGTACACGCCGGACCGCGATTTCAACGGAACGGACAGCTTCACCTATACCGTTAGTGATGGTAACGGCGGTTTGAACACCGCTGTTGTGACCCTATCGGTGAACCCTGTCAATGATGTCCCCATGGCTGTTGATGACATTGCCGTTACAGATGAAGATACCCCGGTTATAATTGACGTGCTCGCCAATGATACGGATGCGGATGGAGATTCGCTGGGCGTTCAGCGTGTGGACAACGTGTCCTACGGCAGTGTCTTGATCAATGACGATAGCAGCCTCACTTACACACCGGCGAGTGATTTTACCGGCACAGACACCTTTACCTACACGGTGAGCGACGGCAACGGGGGAACAGATACGGCCACGGTGACGGTGACGGTCAACGCGGTGAACTACCCGCCAATTGCAGCGGATGACAGCGCTGTTACAGATGAAGACCATTCAGTAACCATTGCCGTTCTGAAGAATGACAGCGATCCTGACGGGGACACGCTGAGCATCAGCAGCGTTGGCACACCATCCCATGGTGATGCCGC
>NZ_KN050796.1:80350-184634 GCF_000745975.1 Desulfobacter vibrioformis DSM 8776
AACGGCGATGATATTGTATACACCCCTGGCAATGATTTTACCGGCACAGACACCTTTACCTACACGGTGAGCGACGGAAACGGGGGAACAGACACGGCCACGGTGGTAGTCATTGCCAATTCCCCTCCTGTGGCCGAAGATACCAGAGAATCAACCAATGAGCATACCAGCTTAGGGGGACAGATGAATGCAACTGATCCAGATGGGGATACATTAACGTTTACGGTCATCACCGAGCCCTCCGGCGGTACCTTGGAATACAATAATGACGGAACGTTTTATTACAACCCGAATAACGATTTTACCGGAGTTGATTTTTTTGATTTCGAAGTTTCGGATGGGAACGGGGGATACGATACCGGATCGGTGAAGATCCCAATTGAAGATATTGCCGAGAATTTGATCGGACTCAGTTCTGATGATACGATTTACGGGCTGGGCGAAAATGATACCATTTATGGCGGTGACGGAAACGATACCCTGTACGGAGACGCTTTGGATGATTCAAGCCTCAACGGGAACGATGCACTTTACGGCGAAGATGGGGCGGATTATCTGGTCGGCGGCAATGGTTCCGATTCCCTGGATGGCGGAGACGGCGACGACATCCTGGATGCAGGGGACGGAAACGATACCATATACGGAAGTTTCGGCAATGACAGCATTAATGGCGGTACTGGGGATTCGGATCTGCTCACCTACAACTTGCTGGTTGACAACGGACATAATTTCAACGGTATCGTGTATGAGATGGAGAACGGCTACCTGGAGGGGGATGATTTCTACAACAACGTGCTGTTTACCGCCATCGTGACCGGCATCGAACAGGTGGAAGGCACCGTGTACAACGATACCATCTGGGGAGACAGCAATACAAACGTCATTTGGGGAAGCTACGGGGACGATTATCTCAAAGGAGATGATCCGGAAGGAACCCATGGCGGTACAGATCATCTGACCTACGAATACCTTTCAGTGGAGGAGTCTTTTGACGGTGTGACCGTTGACCTCTGGGAAAATCAGGTGACTGGTATTAACGGAGAAGAGCCCGGTACACCGCTTTTTATTGATGCGGTCTACTACTTTGAGATTGTTACCGGATCCCAGTATGCCGACACCTTTTACGGAACCGGCGACGGCACAACTCTCATCGGAGCAGGCGGTGCAGACACCCTTGAAGGTGGATTGTACGGTGAGGATATTTTCGGGTTCACGGACGCTGAATCCACAGATACGATCAACTATTTTGAGGTGGCTAACAATGAGGGAGGATACCTTATTCGAGACGTGCTTCAGTTTTACGAGGATGAGTTGGGATGGTCTTCCAGTGGCAGCAAGGACATGTTGTACCAGTCAGGGGCTGCTGCAGTGAATCCGACAGAATACAATGTCGTGGTGGTGGGAGGCGACCAGGCCTCCTCAGACTGGTCCAATCTCCTTGACGTTCTCAACGGAGACGGCGAATCCCACAATGGCGTCATTGATGCATCTGCCGGAGACGGCACCAATGACGGAACCTATATTATTTTGAACAACGGCTCCGGCACCAATTACGGTGACAGTGACGCGCGGGTCTACTACTATGACGGGGATATCAATGGGGACGGTGCCGTGAATGAACTCGAACTCACCCTTGTTGCCGAACTCACCGATACCTCACTGTCTGAACTCAACGACATGACCTCGGATAACATTGAGTTGGTGTGATTTTTGATCTGCGGCGCTATCCAAAACGCCGGGGTTCTCCAGGCTGCTGGGATACCATTTGTGCCAGGATTCCCATCTGCCGTTGCTATGATTCCAGCTCAAAAGCTATTATATTGCGCTTTTTGCTTGAAAACGTTACGCCTATCAGATGAATAGCCCCCCCTTGGGTGCGATACTTGTCGGCATAACCTTTTTCCTTGATCTGCTGCAACGCGTGGCCATCAGGGATAAGTTCCACCACCTTGAATTCGAAAATGTAAATATTTGTGCCAAGTTTAACTGTCATGTCAATGCGTCCGTGATTGGTCGCATCTTCCACACGTATATCTATTCCCAGTGCGGCAAAATAGCAGTACACGATGGAGGCGTAATAGCCCTCGTAATTGGCCAGCTGATTCTTTCGGTACCAGTCATGGGGAATGGAGGAAAAAAACGCCTGCAGGGTCTGTTTTAACGCATGAAAGTCATTATCAGCCAACGCTTTATACAGTGCGAACTTGTTATCTTCCTGAGCAACGGTAGTATCGGTGAGAAAGGAGAGAATATAGTCGTTCAGGCTCTGCCGGACCTCCTGGTTGGGGTAGCCAAGCTGAAACTGGCGCATGCCGCCCATGTGCTGTGTTGCTTTTATGGTCAAATAACCGGTTTGAAATAAAAGCGTTTCGATTTCCAGCCGATCCACATCAAAGCTGCCCAGGATTTTTTCGCTGGCCTTCAGGTCATGTAATTTAGGTATATAATATTGTTTTTCCTGCATCAGACGGATCAAAAATGTCGGTGTAGCGGTTTCAAACCAGAAATTTCTAAATTCCCTAGTATCCAGATAGAGCAGAATATCAAAGGGATTGTAAACCTCCCGGCCCAGCCAGTTGTAACCGTTGTACCAGGTCTTAACCCTAACCAGATCCACGTTATCGTCCAGCCAGCAGGAAAACACGGCCTCCAATTCTTCCTGGGTATAACCGCAAATATCAGAAAAACGCTTGTCCAGGGAAATATCCTTGAGATTGTTCAGCCCGCTGAACAGGGAAACCTTGCTGAATTTGGATACCCCTGTGATGAGTACGAACTCAATATAGGGGTCTGCATCCTTGATCACGGAATAGAAGTTTTTGAGTTCCTCACGAATGGCAATGGCAAGCGCTGTGTCTTCAATGCTGTCCAGAATCGGTTTGTCATATTCATCCACCAACACCACCACCCGGCGGCCGCTGTTTTCATAAAGCGTCTGGATCAGTTCGGAAAAGCGCCCCTTACGGCTTGTTTTGTGGTATTCAATGCCAAAAGTCCGGCTGTGGTCATACAAAATTTCATCACAGGTTTCGTGAAGTTCTTCCACACTTCTGGCCACACCGGCCCCAAAACTGATGTGCACCACTGGGTTGCTCTGATTCCAGTTCCAATTATCATACAAAAAAAGGCCTTGAAATAACTGCCTTTGACCCTCAAAGGCAGATTTCAGAGTACTCAGAAACAGGCTTTTGCCGAACCGCCGGGGACGAGACAAAAAATAATACTTGCCCTGTCCGGCCAGCAGACTAATAAAAGGCGTTTTATCTACATATAAATAGCCTTCCTCAATGAGATTGGCAAAGGTCTGAATACCAATGGGAAGTTTTTTGCGTTTCTGCAAGGGGCACCTCAATCGCCATTTCAAAGTATGGGAACAAATTGTATGCCACAAGTATATATAGAACAAAATGGATGTCAATTTATTTTAAAGTATCGGAATTTCCATATCCGGAGCGCTATCCAAACCGCCGGGGTTCTCCAGGCTGCTGGGATATCATCTGTGCCAGGATTCCCATCTGCCGTTTCAGCATCCGGTTCAAATCAAACCTGTCCAGAATTGTCTGCCGGGCTTTCTGCCGGATGGGGGCCATAAAAGAGGGATATTCCAGGCAGGCTGCCACTTTTTGGGCAATTTTCCGGGGTGAGAAAAAATCCACCAGAACGCCGTTTGCCCCATCCTGGACAACCTCCCGGACAGGCGGAGTATCAGATGCTGCAACCAGACATCCGCAGGCCATGGCCTCCAGCATGGACCAGGAAAGCACAAAAGGAACCGTTAGATAAACGTGGACCGTGGAAGCCTGCAGCACATTCAAATAGAGACCATAGGGCAAAGGAGCCAGAAAGTGGACCCTTGCGGGATCCAGGTCCACTTTTTGGGTCATGAATTCCTTGTAACCCTGTCCATTGGCCAGTTCCCGGCCGTAGCAGACCCGGTCTTCCCCCACCAGCACCACATGGGCATCCGGCCGTTTCTCAAGCAGAAAAGGGATGGACTGGATAAAGCCGGGAAAGCCCCGGTATGGCTCGAATCCCCTTGCCGTATAGGTAACCAGCTCTTTGGCGCCGGACAGATCCAGTCCGGGTAATGCCAGCTTTTTTCTATGATCCGGCTTGAAAAAAGCGGTATTGATTCCTTCATGGCAGACGCTCAGTTTTGAATGGAAGATTTCAGGAAACTGGGCTTTCTGCCACTGGGTCGGACAAATGCCGTGGTCGCAGGCTGTCAGGTCAGACAGAATCGAAAGACTTCTGTTTCTGAGAACCATGCGCTCTTTGAGCACTGGCGGCTGCTTTTCCGCAAATCCCACATTGGGGCTCCCGCCATGGTAATACCACTCAAAATATCCGAGAAAAGGTGTTTTGGGAAATACATCTTTTACGTAAGCAGTCGCGCCCCATCCCGATGCGCCGACAATGAGATCGGGAACAAACTGCTGCCGGCTGAGTGCAATCAATACCCCGGCCACTGCTTCGGCCTGCTGCTGGTTTGCCGCACACTGTTTTATTACGGGGATGGTAAGGGGATCCTTTAACGCCAGTGTCTGGTACACAATTTTTTTAACGCCGGGAATTTCCCATTCCGGGCGGGAATCAGCCGTAATAAACCGCACATCGTTTTCCGGATTTCTTCCCAGGTATCCCGCCAGATGACGGAACTGAGCCGGAAAGTTGGGATGGATAAAAACAATTCGCATGTTATTGTTCCTGGTAGTTACTTTTCTTGGAGAGAAAAACTGAGGGTGTTGATGTAAGGGTCCAGGAGATATTCCAGCACGGTACGTTTTCCGATGTGGATATACGTCATCAGAATCATGCCCGGGTAAAGTTTGTAAGTTTGATCGTCAGCCTGAAAAAAGTTTTGTTCCGATTCGATAAGAACGTTGTAAAAGGTTCTACCCGTCTGATCCGTGAAAGTATCCGGACTGATGATCATAACCTCCCCTTTCAGCTTCTGGAATTTTCTGGCATCTTTGCTGGGAAGCTGGAGAAGAACCTTCTGGCCCCGCCTGATGTAGCCGATATCGGCAATATCCAGATGGGCTTCGATGATCAGGCGCCCCTCGGACGGGACGATATCGGCCAGGGTGTCGCCCGGCTTTACCACACCGCCCCGGGTCACCTTGTACAATTTTTTCAGTACGCCATTGATGGGGGATCTGATGACAGTTCTTTCCAGGGTGTCCTGAAATTTTTTGACCCGGACCGAAAATTCTTTGAGATCCTGCTGGGCCTGTTTGAGTTCTTCGGTGTTTTCTTCCCGAATCTGGTGGATGGTTTCATTGAGCTTTTCCTGGGTCTCTTTCAGGGCATGCCAGGCTTCTTTCAAGGAAGACCGGTCATTGAGAATGCTGCCTTCGATCTCTTTCTTCCGGCGCATCACTTCGATATGTTTGATCCGGGTGGTGAGATTGTCCTTGAGCAGGTCTTCACTGAGAGCCTCCTCTTCTTCCAGAAGGGGAAGCCGGTCCAGCTTGTTTTTCAACTGGGACTGAATGGTCCTGATGTGCTGTTCCCGCTGACGAATCACCGTTTTCAGCTTGTTGACGGTGCTTTGGATACTGTTTTTGTGGGCGTTGAAAAGGGCGTTGGCCTCGGTTACCAGTTGGGGCAGCTGCTGTCGGATTTCGTCGGGGAACGGAATCTGATCATCATTTTGAATCTGGGCCTTGAGGCGAAAGATGTCCACAGTCAGCGAATCAATACGCATGGCCATCTCTTCAAGGCTGGCATCGCTGCGGATCTGTTCCAATATCATCAACGCCTGTCCCGCCGATACCCCATCGCCTTCCCGGACCTTGATTTCCCGGATAATGCCGCCTTCCAGATGCTGCACCTGCTTGATTTTCCCGCTGGGCACCACTTCTCCGTCAGCCATGGAAACAATGTCAAGTTTGAACCAAAAGGCCCAGTAAAAAAACGATAGGCACATAAGGATCAACAGCAAAAGGAAAAGATGGGTGCTTCGCCTGATGCGCGTCTCCTGATTCATCACACCCCTGGTTTTGCTGCCGGCATGGCACAGCTCAGTTCGGGAACAGGTTTGCGGTTCAAGTTAAGCAGCAGGGAAGCGCCTTTGAGAATATTGGGATCGTTGGAGAATACAATAATGGTTTTTCCCGATTTTGCCAGGGCGTTCATGGCAGCGTACACAGCCTGAATCCCTTTCTGGTCCATGGTATCTGTTGGTTCGTCCAGGATCGCCAGACTGCCTTTGGAAGCCATGGCCCGGGCCAGGGATATCCGTTGCCGGATACCCGGGGGAAAAATTTTTTCATTATCAGTGACAGGGGTTTCCAGTCCTTTGGGGGTCTTGTCCAGGAAGGGCCTGAGATCAGTTCTTTTCAGGATATCGTTGAGCTGGTCATCGGGCAGGTCCGGATTGAGCAGCAAAATGTTTTCCCGTAAGGTTCCCTGGATGAAGACCGGTTCCTGGGGCATGTACATGATTTGTTTTCGCCACCAGGACGGTGCGATCTGAAGGAGATTGACGCCATCGGCAAGAATGCTGCCCCGCCTGGGTTCCAAAAGGCCGGCAAGAAGTTTGGCAAGGGTGGTTTTGCCGCTTGAGTTCTCTCCGTGAACAGCCAGAACTTTTCCCGGTTCCAGATGGAGGTTCAGAGATTCGAATACCGGATTAATGCTCCGGGGATAAGTAAAGCCCAGGTCCTTGAATTGAAGTCGGCCCGTAAATGAATCCAGGGCTGTTCCTCTGGTGGGTTCCAGGGGTATTTGCTTCAATATTTCCAGGGCTTTCAAGGCCTGTCGGGCCTTGCCCAGTGCGTGGTTGATCTGGATAATCCGGGTTGAATTCTGAAATGCCCGTCCGGAAAGGATATTAACACCGATTAACGCGCTGACTGTCAACTCGCCCCGAACCACCAGTACAGCGCCCACGGCATAAACCAGAACACTGGTCAGGGTGTTCCAGATAACGCTCAGGGTCTGTGCCAGTTCCTTGTAATTGGCCAGCCTGTTCCGCAGCCGGCTGATCCGGGGAAGTTGATCGTTCCATTTTTTGTGCAAAAAAGGGGCTGCGGAAAACGCCCGTACAGTTTCCATCCCGTTTACCGCTGACAGGTTCAACTCCCGGTGGTCTACCAGGGCGCCCATGAGCTGATCCGAGGTTTTCAGGGCGTTGATGTTGGTGAGCCAGCCTATAAAAAGTGCCAGGACGATGCCCAGCAGCGAAATGCCGGCCAGCAAAGGACTCATCAAATAAATTACGGACACGAAAATCAGAGAAAAGGGGACATCTAGAACGGCATTGAGGGTCTGGGCGTCATAGGTCTGCTGGATGGTCTGGACCTGGGCCAGTATTTCCTGAATTCTGGGTTTAGCAAGTTGGGACAACGGCTCCGCTTTGGCCCGGCTGATGATAGTCAGTACATCCTGGGACAGGTCATCGTTGGGACCCTGGTTGACGACGGTGGCCATTTGGGTCCGGATTACCCGGAAACAGAACTGAAGCAGTACGGCAATCAGTACGCCCATGGTCAGGGTGATCAGGGTGCCGTGGAAACCGTAAGTAACATAGCGGCTGAGAATCTGGATCACATACAGGGGCATGGCCAGGGTCAACAGGCTTGAAAAGAAGGTGGCAGCCAGGATCTCTGCGGCCAGCACCGGATTTGCAGACAAGCGTCTAAAGATTTCTTTCATGGCCGGAAAAGGGAGCCTGGTGTTTTTTTACCGGGCAAAAATGTCCAGTTCGATTTTTCCCATGGCGAGCATGAGATTGTAAGCTGCTATTTTGGTGTCTTCCCTGGCGGCGACAGCATTACCCTGGGCATTGAGATAGTTGACTTCACCGTTTAGAACATCTAAAAGAGAACGGTTTCCCATCTTCCGTTCCTTTTTTGCCAACTCTAAAAAAGTTTTCAGGATAGCGGCCTGCTGCTCAAGGAGTTCGCTGCGCCGGGTCTGGGTGGTCAGCTGTTCCCAGCTGTTCCGCACTTGTTCTGTGACCAGTTGTCTGGCATGGGCCAGGTGAGTGGATGCGGCGGCGTTGTTCTGAAGGGCCGCCTGGATTGCGGCCTGGTCGCTGCCACCGTTGAACAGGTTGCAGGAAAGTTCAACTCCGGCACCGTAATCCTCACGGTACCCCGAAAGCCCGTCGTCATCTTTGGCGTTTCTGGCTTCTGCAAAGAGATTGATGGTGGGAAAGTTGGCGGATTTTGAAATGAGAATCTTCTTTCGGGAGGAATCTACCTCAAAGGTGGTTATTTTTAATTCAGGGTTGGTTATCAGCGCTTCGGCCACTGCGTTTTCCAGGGCCTTGGGCATGAACGCATCGGGAAAAGGAACGGCTTGAAAGACGACGATGTCATCCAGTGAGGGGTAGTAGGCAAAAACCGAGTGGAACCGGTTCCTGGCGATTTCCAGATCACCTTTTGCCGCCACCTGCCGGGCCATGGCACCGGCAAGCTGGGATTTGGCCTGGAGCACATCGGATGTCAAGCCGGCCCCTTTTTCAACCAGGGCTTTTTCAATGCCGGTCAATTCCTTGATCCTGATTTCGGATTTTTCAGCTATGTACAGCCGGTCCCTGGCCTTGACGATGTTGATATAGGCAATAATACCGTCCCGAAGCGTCTGCTGGCGGATGGCGTCCAATTTCGCCTTTGCCTGGGCCAGAAGAACCCGTTCCCTGGCAATGATGTTGGTGGTTCTGCCGAAATCGGTGACCAGCTGGGTACCCCTGAGCGTGATAGCGTACCGCTCTTCTTCTGTGTCTATGCTGGTCTCTTTTTGGATCTTTTCCAGACCCGCATCCCCGTGAAGATCCAGGCGTGGATAATAAAGACCTTGGCTTTGGCGCACTAAGGCCCGGGCGCTTTTAAGCCGGTGTGAAAAGCTTTCAATCTCCTTGTGGGTATCCAGAAGTGATGTGAGCAGTCCATGGATATCCGTGGTAAAAACCGGGAGTGTCTCACCAGAGTCGGTGGTTTTTCCGGACGTGGTGGTTGAAAAGCAGATCATTAAAAATATCGCCAGAAAGGTATTTATTATTTTTATCGCCATGTTTCCTCTGTATGACATTTTAGGAATCTATGTTAATTTCTCATTGCAATAAATTGTAGAGAACGACTATGATAATCACTAATTGATTTGATTTGTCAAGATAAAATGCCTGTATGATACGAATCATAAAAAAAATTCAACAAGTCCAATGGAAGGTTGCCTTGGCTGGTCTGGTGCTTACTTTGACCTTTTGTTGTTTATACGTAATAAAACCTGCTTATTTCCAGCTTCTTGAGAATAAACTTTATGATGTGTTTATCTCCCAGACCCATAAAAACCTGAGCGACAGCCGTGTGACCATAGTTGACATTGACGAATACAGCATCCAGCGGTTTGGTCAGTGGCCCTGGCCCCGGTACCGGGTGGCACTGCTGCTCAAAAAGATCCAGGCGGCCGGGGCCCTGGTCATTGGATGTGATATCTTGTTCGGCGAACCTGACGCAACATCCCCCAGTGTCCTGCAAAAAAATTTGAAACAGGATCTTCAATTAAATATGGGATTTACCGGTCTGCCCCCGAAATTGATGGATAATGATCAACTGTTTGCCGACGTACTGGGGACAGGGCCTTTTGTCCTGGGATACTTTTTTTATTTCCAGAAAGGAGACATGCGGCAGCGGGATTCTTCAACGCTTCCTGCACTCAAGGTCTCCCTGGTCAGCGGCCCGGGCACCGGAGGACCCTGGGATTATCTGGTTTCAGCTCAAAAGGTGATCCCACCGCTTCCCATTTTACTCGACAAGGCCTTCGGTGCCGGATACATGAATGCCGAAACAGATAGTGACGGCGTTCTGCGAAGCGTTCCGCTGATGATTGATTTTAAAGGGCGTATCTATCCCCACCTGTCCCTGGCCACCCTGCTGGCGGCGCTGAAGGGACAGATCCCGAATCCCATCGTTAAAATGACCTCCAGCGGCATTGAATCCATGAAGATCGGGGACACTATTGTCCCCCTGTCTAGAAACGGTGCCATGCTGATCAATTACAAGGGCCCCGGCTTTACTTACCCCTTTGTTCCGGCCGCCCGGATACTGGAAGACGAGTTTAACCCAGGGACGCTGCAGGGAAAAGTCGTATTTGTCGGCTCTTCCGCCGCAGGCCTCATGGATATACGGGTCTCTCCCCTGGATGATAACTTTCCCGGTGTGGAGGTCAACGCAACGATCGTGGACAATATCCTTAATCAGGATTTTATCCATCGGCCGGACTGGGCTCCCGGGCTGGAATTAATTCTGATCCTTGCCTGGGGACTGATTTCCACCCTCTGTATTGGCTGGGCAGATGCCCGGCTCACCCTGCCGGTGGCGCTGGTCCTTGGTGGCGTGGTTTGGTACGGCGGCATCTGGTCTCTCAAAGAACAGCAGACCTGGGTGTCTCCTTTTTTTCCCATGCTCGTGCTGATGGCCAACTTCAGTGTACTCAACTTTTTTAAATTCTGGTTTTCGGAAAAGAAAAAGAAATTCTACCGTACGGCATTCAGCAAATATGTATCTAAAGCTGTGGTGGATCAAATCATTGAGTCTCCGGAGAAGATGAGCCTGGAAGGAGAGGAAAAAGAGATGAGTATCATGTTTGCCGATATCAGAAATTTCAGCACCATGTCCGAAAGCCTGACGTCTACCCAGGTCACCATGCTCCTTAACGACTATTTTACACCGATGACAAAAAGCATCATAAAACACCAGGGGACCCTGGATAAGTTCATCGGTGATGCAGTCATGTGTTTCTGGAATGCACCCCTGGACGTGAAAAACCACCAGGAAAAGGCAGTAAGGGCCGGGTTTGAAATGCTGAATTCTCTGGAAGCGCTGAACAAAAAATTCAAAGAAAAATTCGGGATACAGATTGATATCGGTATTGGCATTCATTCGGGCCGCTGCCGGGTGGGAAACATGGGAACGGCTGACTTGTTTGACTACACCCTTATCGGCGACAACGTCAACCTCGCCTCCCGGTTAGAGGGACTAACCAAGTATTACGGCGTCCGCCTCATCGTCAGCCAGTCCATGACCGGTCATCTGCCTGCCACCTGGCTGTTCCAGGAACTGGATCAGGTCCGGGTCAAGGGAAAAATCAAACCCGTCGGCATCTGCACGGTGTTTCTTCCGGGAAAAAAGAACGAGGCGCATCTCAAAACTGAGATTGATGCATACGAAAAAGCCCTTTCCCTTTACAAAAACCAGCGGTTTTTAGATGCAGAAGAGCTATTTAACGCCTTGGTCTTACAGTATCCCCATCGCAAGATCCACGCCATCTACCGGGACCGGTGCACGATCTTCCTGAAAAATCCCCCGGAAGACGGATGGGACGGCGTTTTTACTCACACGACTAAATAATTGACGGAGAAGCGGCCTTATGAATAACCCGTTGTTTACATTGTCTAACTGATAGGCGGATTCACATTGAATTCGCTCATTTTATATAACAGGGTTTTATAGGATACTTTTAAAATTTTTGCGGCTTTGGATCGGTTCCACCCCACTTTTTCAAGCACAAAAGTGATCACTTCCTTTTCCACTTTATCCGAGGCCAGTTTCTTTATTTTTTTCAAAGAAATATCCTCAAACAGTTTCTCAGAACTTGTGGACAGGTCTATAAATTCTGAAATGATTCTCATCCGCTGGTTTCCAGGTTCATTATCAAAGGGAAAAGCAGGCGAATGCATGGCAGAACCGGCTAATTGCGCCTGGAATAGATCTTCTGAAGATGATGTTTCAGAGGGGGATGCGTTGTCAGGCAACTCTTCAAAAATTTTATCCCAGGAATTGAGCACCATCTGTTTTTTTATGCAGTTTTGCAACTGGCGCACATTCCCGGGCCAGTGATAACTGCAAAGGCGGGCCATGGTCTGGCTGTCAGGCCTTTGTGCCTGGGTTTGAGGGTATTTTGACAAGTATTTTTTAAAGTAATATTCAACCAGGGCCGGGATATCCTCGGGACGTTTGCGAAGGGGCGGAATATCTATTTTAATAATATTAAGCCGGTAAAAAAGATCTTCTCTAAAGGTTTTGTTTTTTATGTTTTTTTCAAGGCACTGGTTGGTTGCCGCAATTATCCATACATCTGTTTTAAAATCCTGGTCAGATCCCAGGGGAGAGAACTCCCCGCTTTGGAGCACATGGAGCATTTTGGACTGAAGGGCAAGGGGCATATCCCCGATTTCGTCAAGGAAAAGAACGCCCTTGTCTGCAGTTAAAAATTTTCCGTAGCGTTTTTTGTGCGCCCCGGTAAAAGCGCCTTTTTCATAGCCGTAAAGTTCTGATTCCAGAAGGGTTTCAGGCAGGGCAGCACAATTTATTTTTACAAAATTATTTTCAGACCGATCCGATTCAGCATACAGACTATGGGCAACCACTTCTTTTCCAACACCGGTTTCTCCTGTAATCAGGATGTTAAGACAGGTTTTGGCCACATGGTTGATCAGTTCCTTGATCTTCAGCATAGGGATGGAGACGCCTATCAGCGGGGTGGGTGAAATCATATCTTATAACGCTCTCTTTTTTCTAATCTTCTGTACGGCCAATAAGTTCGGCAACTTTGCGTTCAATTTTAAACAGGTCAACAGGTTTAAAAATAACGATATCAGCCCGGGCTTCAGAAGCAAGTGCCCCGGGGTGATCCCCATACCCGGTCATGGCAATGGTTTTAATATCAGGGAATTCATTTTTCACAATGGAAATCAGGCCCACACCAGTGATGTTAGGCATAACAAGGTCTGTGATCAGGCAAAGGAAATAATTGGGTTTATCCCTCAGAATTTTTAAAGCAGCAAATCCGTCCACCGCTGTCTTAACCTCATACCCAAAGGAGTTGAAAAATTCATAAAAAGTAGACAGAATATCTTCGTTATCGTCCACGATCAGAAGTCGAGCTGGATTTGCCATATCAGCCTCTTTGTCAATGAAAATAAATAATGCTTTACGTCCATATCTCAATTTTCCTGGTATATGCAAGGGAAAAAAATATGGGTGTGAAAAATAATATCCAGTTCATTAAACAAAACAGGAAACAGAAAAATGGACGGTTTTAACTGTCTTGCCTAAAAACAAAATTCATATTATAAATTTGTGTCTGCATGTTTGCCTGATAAAATGTCAGGTATCAGATTTCAGGTATCAGGCAGAACATTTCTGCTGTTTTGCATGCAATTGTTAGACTGAATTTATATAGCAACAAGGAAATTCAATGAAAAAATCAATTATCAGGGGATCCGGCTTCTTTGTTCCCCCCCATATTGTCACCAATCAGGACCTGACCGAATTTATGGACACTTCCGATGAATGGATCCGCCAGCGCACCGGCATCCACCAGCGTCACTGGGTCACCGAAGACGATGTCTGCGGTGCATCGGATCTGGGCACCCAGGCAGCCCGAATGGCACTGGACAAAGCGGGTTGGCACCCCAATGATCTGGATTTTATCATTTTTGCCACCCTAAGTCCGGATATCATGTTCCCGGGAGGCGGGTGTCTTCTGGCGCGAAATCTTGAGCTTGATGCCACACCAGCCCTGGACATTCGCCAGCAATGCACTGGATTTTTGTACGGATTTGCCACAGCAGATTCCTATATCAAATCCGGACTTGCTTCAAAGGTTCTTCTGGTGGGTGCGGAAGTGCATTCCACAGGCCTTGACAAAACCACACGGGGCAGGGATGTGACGGTTATTTTCGGTGATGGGGCAGCCGCCCTGTGCATTGAAGCCGTTGACACGGATGAAAATGTGGGTCTGATTGCCTCGGCATTGCATGCAGACGGACATTTTGCAGAGGCCTTAAAAACAGAACTGCCTGCTTCCAACCTTTTCAAACGCCTGCCCGATGGTGTTCCCATTGATGACCCCCGATATTTTCCGGTCATGGACGGTCCTGCCATATTTAAAAAAGCAGTACGCATGCTGCCCAAGGTGACCATGGAAGTGCTGGAAAAAGCAGGAATGGAATTGTCTGATATTGATCTTGTGGTGCCCCACCAGGCCAATAAACGTATTAACCAGGCCTTTGGCCAGTTTCTCAAGCTGCCCGAAGATAAAATTTTCCATAATATTGAAAAATACGGCAATACCACTGCTGCCAGCATTCCTTTGGCACTTCATGAAGCCATTGAAACAGGCCGCATTGGCAAATCCGAAGATGTTGTGCTCTTTGTCGGCCTTGGTGCCGGTCTGACCTGGGGTGCCTCCCTTTATAAATTCCCCTGATTTTTTATTCTGTTCCGGGGATGTTTTGTTTCCCTGGAACAGGATGTATTTTCAGGCCTTTTAAAATAAAATATCAGCTTTTTTGAAACAATAGATCCAGGTAAAAATTATCCGTTTTTGATGCACATGCAAACGTATATGACGGATCAAGATTTCTTGCGGCCATTTCCTTTCGGATATCCCCGGCCATGAGCTTGCCTAACTCCACACCAAACTGGTCAAAGGGGTTTACGCCGAGAATGAATCCTTCCAGAACAGTTCTGGCCTCGTAAAAAGAGAGCAGCATACCCACACTTTCGGGTTCCAAATTATCAATGGTAATTATTGTTGAGGGCCGGTTGCCGTCAAAATTTCTGGCCGGGTCATCGCAGCTGCGGCCAAGGGCAAGTGCGCCGGCCTGGGCCAAAAGATTGGCCCACAGTTCCTGGTGGTTGGTCACCCCTTTGGACATTGCCTGAAGCCCGGTATATCCCGGCGTTTTTACGCCGATGAAATCAATGGGAAAGGCCTTTCCCTGGTGGGCCAGCTGAAAAAATGAGTGCTGGGCATTGGTGCCGGGTTCCCCGAAGATAATGGTGCCGGCCGGCTGGGTCAACGGCTGCCCTTTGGGGGAAACCGATTTGCCAAGGCTTTCCATATAAAGCTGCTGGACATGGGGGCTCAGGCGTGCCAACCTTGATGCATAGGGAATAATGGCCTGGGCCGGATATCCCATATACAGGGAGTTCCAGATGGAAATAAGGGCCGCGGTTAAGGCGATGTTTTTTTCTGCAGGGGTTTCCAGAACATGGTCATCCATTATCCTGCAGCCGTCCAGAAAGCGTTTGAAAACATCATACCCCAGAGCTATACTTAATGGCAGCCCCCCCACAGCCGAGGATACCGAATACCTGCCACCGATGAAATCAAACATGTGAAAGGAAGCGAGCACTGGTGTATCGGAATCGTCTCCGGGACTTCCCTTTGCCGTGATGGTGACCATGTGATCTTCAGGGGCAATCCCCTGGTCTTTTAGCCATGTGCTGACCTGGTTGAGATTGGCCATGGTTTCGGTGGTGGTATAGGATTTTGAAATCACGATCCAGAGGGTGGTCTCTTTATCAATGGATTCAATGATCCGGGCAAAATTGTCAATATCCACGTTGGGCAGAAATAAAAGATCCATTTTTTTGTCAGCCCCGGCCAGGGCCTGGTAGACAAATTCACACCCAAGATATGATCCGCCAATACCAATAACAACAGCCTGGGTAAAGGGTTTTCCGCACGCCGAGCAGATTTTGCCTTCATGGACTGATGCGCTAAATTGTTCTATTTTCTCATTGACTTGTTGCATCTGCGCTTTAACGTCCATCTCCTTGAATAACAGAGGTGACGGGCCTGTGCCCCGGGCCGCAGTATGCAGTGCTGCACGGTTTTCGGTGGGGTTTACGATTTTGCCTTGGGTCATTTTACTAAATTTTTTAAGTGCATTGGACAACGTTTGAGATTCACGCAGCAAAGATAAAGCCTTTTCATCAAGCCGCTGACGTGAAAAATCCATAAAAAAGCCGTCAATGCCAAGACTGAAATCGGAAAACCGTCCGGGCCGGCCTAAAAGCTGCCGCAGATGGTGATCTGGCGCGCCAAGATGTTGGGCCGTTTTTGTTAGTTTTTTATGAAGTTTTTTTATGGAAGGGTCATCCGGATAAAGTAAACCAGCCGAGCTCATATTTATTTCTCCTTGCAATTGAGGTGTCCATGATTTTGGGGACGATGTGATGGATTTACTTGCTTGGTTTGTATTTATAGAATAAAATTTGAACCATGAATATAAAAAAAATTGAGATCCTGTTAAAAAAAGGGGTAAACATCCCAAATCCATCCACCGTGTTTATCGGTGATGACGTTGATATTGAGCGCATATCCCCGGATGGGGTAACGCTTTTTTCCGGCACCAAACTGTTGGGAGCACAAACCCTGATCATGCCGAACACCGTTCTTGGTTACGAAACGCCGGTGACAATTGAAAACTGTCTTATGGGTCCAGGTACAAAGCTGAACGGCGGATATTTTCAGGATACCGTGTTCATGGGGGGCAATGTTTTTGGTTCGGGCGGGCATGTGCGAAAGGGCTGCATTCTTGAAGAACAGGCCAATGCCGCCCACACCGTGGGACTTAAGCAGACCATTCTTTTTCCCTTTGTCACCCTTGGCAGTCTGATCAATTTCTGCGATTGTTTTATGGCTGGCGGCACCAGCCGCAAGGATCATTCCGAGGTGGGATCGTCCTTTATTCATTTTAATTACACGCCGAACCAGGACAAGGCAACGGCCTCCATGATGGGTAATGTCCACCAGGGTGTGATGCTCAACCAGCGGCCTGTGTTCCTTGGGGGCCAGGGTGGACTTGTGGGGCCGGTCAGGATCGCCTTTGGATGTGTCAGTGCCGCAGGATCCATTATCCGGAACAGCGAACTGCGGTGCAACCGTTTGGTCATGGGTGGGACAATGAGAAGCGCTTCCATTCAATGGCGTCCCGGGATCTACACCCGGCCTGACAGGATTTTAAGTGAAAATGTTTTTTATATTTCAGGGCTGTACGCCTTAAAAGCCTGGTATCGTTTCATTCGTACGCTTTTTACCTGGGACTGGATGTCCCGGGCACTGGTTTCAGGGTTGCAGGAAAATATTGAGATCTGTATTCAGGAGCGGATAAAACGGCTGAACGCATTTGGAAATAAACTTGAAGCGTCAAAGATGATGTTGCTCCAGAGGGGAAAAGGGCAGGGCAGTCAGGCTGTTGACGTCCATGATACGGTTCTGGAAAAACTGTCCCAGGCATCACAGATATTTGATCAGGCGGATAATGATCTCAAAACCCCTGGGCCGGACGGGGAAAAATTTATACAACATATTGACATTCAAAGTATTCACAACAAAAAAGAGTACGTGGGTATTATTCAGGGCCTTGACGAGTCGATTTCGATCATGGGGTCAACATGGCTTAAAGATATTGAAGACCGGATTGTTGGTGCGTTTGGGTTGGACGTATGATTTAAAAAGAGTATTCTTTTAATAAAGAATCAAAAAAGCAGGATAATCATTTTCAATGGGACAGTTATTTGGAACAGACGGTATACGGGGCAGGGCAAACACCTATCCCATGACATGTGACCTGGCCATGAAAACAGGCCAGGCCCTGGGCATTTTAACCCAAAAGTCTTCAAACCAATGCGTGGTCATAGGCAGGGATACCAGGATTTCAGGCCAGATGCTTGAATCGGCGCTTGCTGCGGGGATTGCCTGTGCCGGTGTTGATGTATTGACAGCCGGTGTTATTCCCACCCCCGGGGTGGCGTATCTGAGCCGCGCCATTGAATCCTGCGGGGCCGGCATTATGATTTCCGCCTCCCATAATCCCTATTATGATAATGGCATAAAAATCTTTCAAAAAGGCGGCATGAAACTGTCCGATGACCAGGAAGCTGATCTTGAGAAAATTATCCTTGGGCCACCCATTGACCTGCCTGAAAAAATTGGAACCATTGCATCTGCAAATGACGCCCAGACCAGATACGCACAGTTTCTGCTTAAGAAATTTAATTTTCAAAAAAAGGGAAGAAAACTTAAACTGGTGATTGATACGGCCAATGGCGCGGCCAGTTTTTGTGCGCCCGCAATATTCACGCCTGACATGTTTGATGTCAGTTTTATCCATAACCAGCCAAGCGGAACAAATATAAACAAAGATTGCGGTTCCCAGCATACAAAAGATTTAAGCGATCATGTCAAACAAGTTGACGCAGACGCAGGCCTTGCCTTTGACGGTGATGCCGACCGTTTGATTGCCGTGGATGAAACCGGTCAGCAGATAACAGGAGATACCTTGCTGGCTATTTTGTCCAAATTTGCCAAACAGACTGGAAAGCTTGGCAATAACATTGTTGTCAGTACGGTCATGAGCAATGTGGGATTTGGCAATGCCATGGCGCAATTGGGGATTAAGCACGAAATAACCGGGGTAGGGGACAGAAAAGTTCTGGCGCGTATGAAAGAAACCGGTGCAGTTATCGGCGGAGAAGATTCAGGCCATATGATTTTTCTGGATGAACATACCACAGGCGACGGTGTATTATCGGCACTAAAGCTTATAGAGGTATTGCTGGAAACCCATATGCCCTTATCCCAACTTGCCAAAGTCATGACCGTTTATCCCCAGGTCCTGATCAATGTTGACGTGGACGCATCCAGGCCTGATTTTACAAAAATGCCCATGGTTGCAAATGCAATTAAAGAAGTTGAATCGCAGCTTGGCCGTCAGGGCAGGGTGCTTGTGCGGTATTCCGGTACCCAACCGCTGCTCAGGGTGATGGTTGAAGGGTCCGAAGAGAGTCTGACCCGGCAATGCTGTGAGAAGATCTGCCAGGCCATAAGAAAAAGCTTATAAAAAATTAAACCCCCCCGGAACAAAACCGGAACAAAATTTTGTTCCGGGGGGTTTTTGTTAAAAAAAAACGCCCGATTAATCCCTTGCTACGCCAAGCAGGCTGAGCAGATGAACAAACAAACCCATAAAATCAAGGTAAAGGCTTAAGGCACCAAGAATCGCGCCTTTGCGGACCATGGCACCCGTTGCATTCGCGGGCAGGGTAACTGCCATGGATTTCAGTTTCTGGGTATCATAGGCGGTAAGACCTGTGAACAGGATAACCGCAACCATGGAAATAATGGTCTGCATGGCTGAGCTGTGCAGGAATACATTGACAATCATGGCAATAATTATACCGATCAGGCCCATCATCAGAAACTGGCCCATACCGGTAAGGTCTTTTTTCGTTATCATGCCGTAAACGCTTGCGGCACCGAATGTCGCAGCGCAAATAAAAAAGGTGGAGGCAATGGATGCCCGGGTATAAACCATAAATATTGGGGCAATG
Source organism: Desulfobacter vibrioformis DSM 8776 (assembly GCF_000745975.1). GTDB lineage: Bacteria > Desulfobacterota > Desulfobacteria > Desulfobacterales > Desulfobacteraceae > Desulfobacter > Desulfobacter vibrioformis. The sequence continues at coordinate 99,490 of NZ_KN050796.1, forward strand.
CATATGCCGTAAAGGACAGTCAGGCCCACATAAAGCCCTGTGGCCGTGCTGGCCTGCATCCTTTGAATCCGTGCACTGATAAATCCGCACATGACAATAAGACCGATGAACAATACCCATGGCATGATGGGGTTGCCGTATACGGCCTGCATCACGGCAGGGCTTTCAGATACAGCATATGAGGTCAAACCGGTGGCGGCAAGACCGATGGCCATCCAGTTGTATGTGCTTCTGATAAATGTATTGACCCGGGTCATGACCCCGGATTGTTGATAGGAAAGATTTGTATTCATTGCGTCTCCTTTTTTTTCAGGTTAGTCCGGTTGCGTGATCTGATATTTTACAATAATATAACACGGGCAGGGCATATTTCAATACAGTCACCCTGGAATTTTGTACCGGCCCTGCATGTGCTGGTCCGTGAATGGACCCTGTTTTTAGTAGACGGTCAGGTGATTTAAATGCCTTCCCGGTGGGGGCAATCGTCCATGGTTTGAATGAAGGCCTGGAATTTTTTAAAGGTGGATGTGTCCATGGCATGTTCCATGCGGCATGCTGTTTCGTCAGCCTTTTGTTCTTCCACGCCGATAAAGCGGATCAGAAAATCCCTTAACATAATATGGCGTTTTTCTATCTCTTTGGCTATTTTTTCACCTTTGGGGGTTAAGGTTACATAGCCGTAGGGCTCATAATTGATCAGTTCCTGGGCAGCCAGTTTTTTGAGCATCCCGGTGACGGAACCGCGCTTGATGTCGAGCCGTTCGGCGATATCCTTTGACCTGGCAACCGTATTGGTGGTCTGAAGTTCAAGTATGGTTTCAAGATAGTCTTCCAGGCTTTCGGACAGGTCAATTAATTTTGTCATTCATTTTCCTCCGGTTGAAATTTAGCATATCTTATAATGGAGCGTCTTGATAAGTTTATCAATATATTTTTTGAAAGTTTTAAAAAATATTAGGCATTGTATTACATTTTGCAAGTTAAGTCTAAAGTGTTGTCAGACCGTAAAATCTGGTTATAGTATTAGAACATGTTGTTGCAACCTTTACCAGTAAACAATAACTTTTAATGATAGAGGTAACCCTATGAGCGATGATCCCAGACCCATTACGCCTGAGATTGTAACAGAAGAGGAAGAAGAAAATAAAAACAAAGGCGGGCTGGTTGCTCAGACCACCCGGCCTAAAATTTTGTATCTTGTTCCCATTACCGGACGTCCCCACCTGCCGGCACAGGTTCAGCCTTTGTTTGTCAGCAAAAAGCGCTGGGAAGAGACACTGGCCAAATCAGCCAAGGAAAACCAGGGTCTTTTAGGCCTTTCTTATTTCAGTGAAGTCAAGGGGAAATACGTATATAAAGAAGATTTTCCCAAGATCGGATGTGTTGTGCGCATGCTCAATATCCAGGAAGTGCAGGATAATCTGCAGTTCATTGCCCAGGGCCTGGAACGGTTTAAAATTAAAAAGTTTTTGTCTGACAAGCCGCCCTTTGTGGCGGAAGTGGAATATTTTCCCGAATCCAAGGACGATGAGGATAAGGTCAAGGCCTATGCCATTTCCATTATTTCAAGCATCAAGCAGCTTTTGTCCCTGAATCCTTTGTATTCCGAAGAACTCAAACAGTACCTGAACCGTTTTTCACCGGACCAGCCTTCGCCCCTGACTGATTTTGCGGCAGGCATTACCACGGCTTCCGGGGATGATCTGCAGGATATCCTTGAAACCGAATCCATTCTGGACCGGATGAAAAAGGTGATGATGCTTCTGCAAAAGGAGATTGAGATCGCCAAGCTGCAGACAAAAATCCAGAAGGACATCAACATCCAGGTGGATGACAATAAACGTAAGTTTTTTCTCAAAGAGCAGCTTAAAGCCATCCAGAAAGAGCTTGGCATTCAAAAGGACGACAAAACGTCTGATGTGGATAAGTTCAAGGAACGGTTTGCAGACCTTCACCCGCCCGAGCATGTGGTCAAACGCTTTGACGAGGAAATTGAAAAGCTGTCCGTACTTGAAACCGGGTCTTCGGAATACGGGGTGACCCGTAACTATCTGGACTGGGTCACCTCTTTTCCCTGGGGTGTGTATTCCAAAGACAAGATTGATATAGCGCGGGCCGAAAAGGTCCTTGACCGGGATCATGCCGGGCTCTCCGATGTCAAGGAGCGGATCATCGAATTCTTTGCCGCAGGCGTGTATAAAAAGGATATTTCAGGGTCCATCATTTTGTTTGTGGGACCGCCCGGTGTGGGAAAAACCTCCATTGGCAAGTCCATTGCCGAAGCTTTGGGCCGAAAGTTTTATCGGTTTTCCCTAGGGGGAATGCGTGACGAGGCCGAGATCAAGGGGCACCGGCGCACCTATGTGGGGGCTTTGCCCGGCAAACTGGTCCAGGCGTTGAAAGACACGGCCGTGGCCAACCCTGTGATCATGCTTGATGAGGTTGACAAGATAGGCGCATCCTACCAGGGGGATCCTGCTTCGGCATTGCTGGAAGTGCTGGATCCCGAGCAGAATTCAGAGTTTTTGGATCATTACCTGGATCTTCGCATTGATCTGTCCAAGGTGCTGTTCATCTGCACGGCCAATACCCTGGACACCATCCCGGGTCCTTTGCTGGACCGTATGGACCGTATTAATTTAAGCGGGTATATCACCTCCGAAAAGATGGAGATCGCAAGAAAGCATCTGTGGCCCAGGCTTTTGAAACGAAATAAGCTCAATGCCGCCACCATTACCATCACCGATCCCACCATCCGGCATCTCATTGAAGGCTATGCCCGGGAAGCCGGGGTCCGTAACCTTGAAAAGCTTTTGAACAAGATCATCCGCAAAAGCATTGTCAGGATTTTAAAGGAGAAAAAAGAGAAGATACAGATCAACATCAAGTCCCTGGAAGAACTGCTGGGGCCGCCTATGTTCACCCCTGAAAAGCAGATGACAGGGACGGGCATTGTGACAGGCCTGGCCTGGACCGCCATGGGCGGTGCCACGTTGTCCATTGAGGCGGTGAAGGTGCATGAAAAAAATTCCGGGTTCCAGCTGACCGGAAAGCTTGGGGATGTGATGCAGGAATCCGCATCCATTGCGCTTTCCCATGTGCGATCCTCATCAAAGAGCTACGGTATCAGTGATGGCTATTTTGACGAGGCTTTTATTCATATCCATGTGCCCGAAGGGGCCACGCCCAAGGACGGACCCAGTGCAGGTATCACCATTGCCACGGCCATTGTGTCCCTGGCGTCTGGCCGGCAGATCAAAAGACTTTTAGCCATGACCGGCGAGATTACACTGACCGGTGATGTTCTGCCCGTGGGCGGTATTAAGGAGAAAATTATTGCGGCCCGGCGGGTGGGCATCAAAGAGATCATCCTGCCCCAGGGGTGTACCAGTGATTTTAAAAATCTGCCCGAATATATCAAGGAGGGCATTGAGTTTCATTTTGTGAAAAAATACAAAGAGGTATATAAGATCGTTTTTGAGTAAACCGTGTTTCCATGGCCCTGACTGAAAAAGAGCGCCGTCCCGGAATACTTCAGCAGATTCGGGGCGGCACTCTTATTTTTTTCTGCGGCCCTTATACCGTTGCCCTGATTTTTTCCCACACAGGGCCCGGGATATGGGCGCCCATGATCTGGCACACCTCGTATCCGCACATGGATCCTAACTGGCCGCTTTTTTCAATGGAAAGGCCGTTGGCAATGCCGTATAAAAAGCCGGCTGCCCACAGATCTCCTGCACCGGTGGTGTCCACCGGCGCATTTCCTTTTACCGGCGCAATGCGGGTGACGGCATTATCATGCCGGATATAGCTGCCCCGGCTTCCCACTTTTAAAATCGCATATTCAACATTGACAGACAGCTTTTCAAGGGCGGCAATTTCATCTGATGATTCCCCGGTATAGGCCCTTGCCTCGTCCTCGTTGGCAATGAGGATATCCACATATTCCTTGACCAGGTCTGCCAGGATATCTTTGGATGCATTGACCACTTCAAAGCTTGCCAGATCCAGGGCCACCAAAGCCCCGGCCGCTTTAGCCGCTTTGACCGCGGCCATCATCAGGTCCCGGTTAAACAGCAAATAGCCTTCCACAAGGGCTATGGCCGTGTCTGAAAACATCTGAGGGGTAACGATGGCAGGATCCAGCAGGCTTGACGCACCAAGATCCGTGAACATGGAACGCTGGGCGTCCGGTGTGACAATGGACAACACCTTGCCTGTGGGGGTGTCAAAGTAGCTGAGCACAGGTTCCACCCGGCAGGCCCGGACTTTGTCTTCAAAAATATCCCCGTATTCGTCTTTTCCCCGGGCCCCGATGAACCTGGCTGCACCGCCAAGGTTGCCCACACCCAGGATGGTGTTGCAGGCGGCCCCACCGGGTACAATCACCGGTGTCCGGGACGAGGCTGATATGATGGCCTGCTGTTCATCTGCCGTCACATAGGTCATTCCGCCTTTTTCTTTGTTCAGGTTTTGTAAGAATTCATCGGTCTCGTTGATAAGAACGTCCACCAAAGCAGAGCCGACTCCGGTGATGGTATTGGAAGGCATAATATATCTCCAGTTTTAAGTGTCCGGACGAAAAGTCACCCATCTGCTGCGCCCTGCATCTGGGGCAAATTTTCGTCCAAACACGGGTTTCCGTTCAGGCACTATGAATAAGTGTTGTTTTAAAAATGGTGATTATCATCAAAAAGTCCGGCTCCATTGTCAAGGTATTTTATAATATTTATGCAAATATAAAGATATCTTGATATATTTTTATAGATCATTGACAATGATGGCGATAAGTGCCATTAATATAAAAGTTTTTAATTTTTTCGCATTGGTTTGATGAATCTGAAATTTTATATAACCCCCATGTCCTAGCGGACACAACGAAGCATGAAACTAAAGACACCAACAATGCGGGCTAAAATGGGCGCCCCAGGCGCTTCGCCCTCTTGTTTCCTGTATCTTGTCTCTAGTTTCTTATAAAAAAAGGAGATATCATGTCAGAAAATAAATCTTTTCTGTTTACATCCGAGTCAGTGACCGAAGGCCATCCTGACAAGGTGGCAGATGCCATCTCAGACAGCATTCTCGATGCCATCATGGCCGAAGACAAAAAATGCCGGGTCGCCTGCGAGACACTGGTGACAACAGGTCTTGCCATGGTGGCCGGCGAAATTACAACCGACTGCTATGTGGATATTCCCGCAGTGGTCAGGGAAACCATTAAGGATATTGGTTACAACTCTTCAAATATGGGCTTTGACTGGCAGACATGTTCTGTAATCACCAGTATTGACCAGCAGAGCGCCGACATTGCCCAGGGCGTGAATGAGGGCGACGGGCTTTACAAGGAACAGGGTGCCGGCGACCAGGGCCTGATGTTCGGTTTTGCCACCAATGAGACCGAAGAGCTGATGCCCATGCCCATCATTTATGCCCATAGACTGACCAAACGGTTGGCCCAGGTCCGGAAGAACGGGGCCCTTGACTTTCTGCGCCCTGACGGAAAATCACAAGTCAGCATCGAATATGTGGACGGCGTACCCAAACGGGTTGACACGGTGGTTGTCTCTACCCAGCACTCACCGGATGTCTCCTATGATGATCTGAAGTCGGCCATAATCAAGGACGTGATTAAAAAAGTGATCCCCGGGGAGATGATGGATGGTGACACCCGGTTTTTCATCAACCCCACCGGCCGTTTTGTTGTGGGCGGACCCATGGGCGACTGTGGTGTGACAGGACGTAAAATCATCGTGGACACGTATGGCGGCCAGGGCAGCCACGGCGGCGGTTGTTTTTCCGGAAAAGATCCTTCCAAGGTTGACCGGTCCGCCTCTTATATGGGCCGTTATGTGGCCAAGAACCTGGTGGCTGCAGGACTTGCCGACAAATGCGAAGTACAGATCGCCTATGCCATCGGCGTGGCCGAACCGGTATCCATGATGGTGGATTTCATGGGAACAGGCAAAATTGCCGAATCAAAAGCCAGTGAAATTATCAAAGAGGTGTTTGACCTGCGGCCGGCAGGCATCATCAAAGAGCTGGACCTGCTGCGTCCCATTTACAGAAAAACATCTGCCTACGGGCATTTTGGACGCAAAGACCCTGATTTTTACTGGGAAAGAACCACTAAAGCCGACCAGATCAGATCCCTTGCAGGGTTATAATTTAAAGTAAAAGGAGTTTTTATGAGTCAGAAGGAAGATAACGAATGTATACATTTGGACCTGTCTTTACCCTATAAGGTCAAGGACATAGGTCTGGCCGAAGACGGGCACAAGGACATGCAGCTGTCTGAAAAAGAGATGCCCGGGCTTATGGCCATCCGGGAAAAATACGGTTCCCAGAAACCGCTCAAGGGCCTGAAAATTACCGGCAGCCTGCATATGACCATTCAAACGGCCATGCTTATTGATACATTGTATGAACTGGGTGCGGACCTGCGCTGGGCCTCATGCAATATTTTTTCCACCCAGGACCATGCTGCCGCTGCGATCGCCGACAAGGGCACGGCTGCTGTATTTGCATGGAAGGGCGAAACCCTTGAAGAATTCTGGTGGTGTACGGAACAGGCCCTTACCTGGCCGGACGGATCCGGTCCGGACCTGATCGTGGACGACGGCGGCGATGCCACTCTGTTTGTTCACCAAGGGGTTAAAGCTGAGGCTGATCCATCTATTTTTGACAATAAAGTCAACAGCCTGGATGAGCGCTGTCTCATGGACCGGCTGCAGGTCAGTTATCATCAGGATAACCAGCGCTGGACAAATATTGCCAAAAAGATTCGCGGCGTCTCCGAGGAGACCACAACCGGTGTTCACCGGTTGTACCACCTTGCCTCTGCCGGTGAGCTGCTGTTCCCGGCCATCAATGTCAATGATTCAGTGACCAAATCCAAATTTGACAACCTTTACGGCTGCCGGGAATCACTGGCCGATGGTATCAAACGGGCCACAGACGTGATGCTTGCAGGCAAAACAGTAGTTGTGGCCGGATACGGGGATGTGGGCAAAGGGTGTGCTGCTTCCATGAAAGGGTACGGCGCCATAGTACTGGTTACCGAGATTGATCCCATCTGCGCACTCCAAGCCGCCATGGAGGGCTACGAGGTGGTCACCATGGACCAGGCCGTAACCCGGGGCGATATTTTTGTTACGGCCACGGGCAACTATCATGTCATTACCGGTGCCCACATTGCACAGATGAAAGATGAATCCATCATCTGCAACATCGGGCACTTTGACAGTGAGATTGAGATGAGTTTTCTGGATAACCATCCCGACGCCCAGAAGATAACGATCAAGCCCCAGGTGGACAAGTGGATACTGCCTTCGGGCCGTTCGGTCATTGTCCTGGCCGAAGGGCGTCTGGTCAACCTTGGCTGTGCCACAGGGCATCCCAGTTTCGTCATGAGCAACAGCTTTTCCAACCAGACCCTGGCCCAGATCAAACTGGCCCAGGAGGACCTGGAGAAAAAAGTATATACCCTGCCCAAGGAACTGGATGAAGAAGTGGCAAGACTGCACCTGAAAAATCTGTCCGTTTCTCTGACAGAACTGACCCAGGAACAGGCTGATTATATTGGTGTGTCTGTCAAAGGTCCGTTCAAACCGGATTATTACCGGTATTAATCCCTGCCCGCAAATCATGTAAAAAAGGCGGCCTTTGCGAAGGGGCCGCCTTTTTGCATTCTAAATTCTGAATACGGACTGTTGAACCTGATGTTCAGAAAAGTGAATTCTTATATTTTATAAAATTATCAATAAGTTATATTTAGAATGTCAATGTAATGACATGTGAATGTCAAAAAATTTGAACTTTTTGCCCGGCATGGGGGCATAAAAAAAGGTAGAAGCTGACGTGTAGAAATGAGAAATAATGAATTTATCAAAAAAATCAATATATTAGGTTTTTAAAAATATTTTAACAAAAGACCTGTTGTGTTTGGCACATCATTTGCTACTTATTATCTTCAAGTAACAAATATAGAACCAATTCATCTTTTTTTCCTTTTCCGAAGAAGGCTGCCGAAACCCGGCAGCCTTCTTTGGTTTTAGAGGACTACGAACGATCACGCCGGCACTCTGAATTTTAAGCCTGGAAGTACTAGGTAAAACGATTTAGGGATTCGGAAAAAATAAATGCCACAGATATAGAATGCCCGGGCTTAGTTAAAAATTTAAAAAGCCCGGGCATTGGATTTTGTTAAATCGTGTTTTACCGAAAAATCATCCGTCTGCGCTTTGCAATATCGGCAACTTTTCGTCCAAACACGTGTTTTGGTGTTTTGCGTTCAATTATTAAATAAAAGGTGATCAGGCATCTAACATGACGCTGGTTGCTTTAATTACAACGGTCACTTCTTTTCCTGCTGCAATGCCCAATTTTTCTACGGAGCTGGTTGTAATGGCAGACGTAATCTCTACACCCGGTGCAATTTCAATGGTGGCCTCAGCCATTACCTGGCCTTTTTTAACTTCCTTGACAGTGCCCTTGATAAGATTTCGTGCGCTTAGTGTCATAATGAATTCCTTCCTCTTTATTAAATGCTTGAGCAATAAATTAATTTTTTGAAAAAGTCAATTGGAAATAATCTGACCTGTGATGATGCAGGTTATCCGTCATCTGCCGCAAGGCAGCCTGCTGGTTTCCACATGCATTCAGCGCCTGATTTTTAATTAGCCTTGGGCCGCACAAAATTGTGCCGCCTTTCTGATGCGCCGGACGGTTTTCTCTTTTCCCAACGCAATGAACATTTCAAAAATGCCGGGACTCACTGTTGTGCCGGTGACCGCCACCCGCAGGGGCTGGGCAATCTTTCCGAACCCAAGCCCTGTCTTTTCCATGAGCTGTTTAAACACCGTTTCCTGGGCACTCTGGCTGAAATCATCAAGACCTTCCAGGGCATCGGCACATGTGTTTAAAAGATTCAGGGTTTCAGGTTTAAGAAATTTTTTGGCAGCCTTTTCCTCAAACTCAATTTCATCCATGTAATAGAACGCGGCCCCCTGGGCCATCTCCACAAGGGTTTTGCTTCTGGGCTGAAGTGTTTCAATTACCCCCTGGGTAAAGGCATCGTTTTGGGCGTTAATGCCAAGGTCAGCCAGTTGGGGCACAAGGTCGTCCCCCAACTCTATGGGATTCTTTTTCTGGATGTGTTTGGCGTTCAGGGCATACAACTTATCCATGTCAAACATGCCCGGGGAACGGCCAAGATGTTCGAGGTCGAATTTTTCGATAAGCTCCCGGCGTTCAAAAAACTCCTGGTCGCCATGGGACCACCCCAGCCTGACCAGATAGTTGATCAGGGCATCGGCCAGAAATCCCATCTTTTTATACTCCCCCACGGACATGGCCCCATGACGTTTGCTCAGCCTGGCCTTATCCGGTCCCAGCACCATGGGGACATGGCCGAACACCGGCAACTGGGCGCCCAAGGCCTGGTAAATCAGAATTTGTTTGGGGGTATTCACCAGGTGGTCATCCCCCCGGATAATGGTGTTGATGCCCATGGTGATGTCATCCACCACCACCGCAAGGTTGTACATGGCCATACCTGAACTTCTCTGGATGATGAAGTCATCAATTTCCGTGTTCTGGAAAGCGGTACTGCCCTTGACAATATCATCCACAATGGTGACGCCGGTGTCCGGGGTTTTCAACCGCACCACGGTGTTATCCCCTTTTTTAAGGCCCCGGTTCCGGCACTTCCCGTTGTACATGGGCTTCAACCCTTTGGCCTTGGCCTCTTCGCGCATGGCATTAACCGCTTCGGGGGTGCAGTCGCAATAGTAGGCATGGCCCTGTTCAACCAGGCGGTCAATGTGTTCATTATAAATATCATGACGCTGGGTCTGGAAATAGGGGCCGTCATCCCAATCAATTCCCAGCCATTCCATAGATTCCAGAATGGCATCCACGGATGCTTTTGTGGACCGGGCTTCATCGGTATCTTCTATACGCAGCACAAATCTGCCCCCGTTTTTTTTTGCCCACAGCCAGTTGAAAAGTGCGGTCCTGACGCCGCCGATATGCAGGTAGCCGGTGGGGGAGGGCGGAAAGCGTGTAATTATTGTATTCATTATGATCTCCAAAGGTTAAACTTTACGAACAACAGGCGGTACAGGGTATTTGGGTCTGTACCGCCTGAATTCGTACAAAAAGGTGTAAAATCGACGCTTTATCTATCATAATTTCGGGGTCCAAAGCAATATGGCAGAAGGACAAAATCTGATTAGGTTGATTAAGCGCATTCTTTCCGGGATTCTTTGGTTGACTTTAAATGGAAAATAGGGTAGTTAAATATGTTCTAAATTTTGGCATGTAATAAACAAAAATCAAATAAAATAATGTAGTTAGGAGATAACCATGGCTGTACCCAAACAGAAAAGTTCCAAAGCAAGAGGAAGAAAAAGACGTACCCATTATAAAACCGGTGCCCCCACTTTAAGCGTATGTTCCGAGTGCCAGGAGCCTAAGCTTCCCCATACGGCCTGTCCTGAATGCGGTACCTACAAAGGCAGGGATGTAAAACCGGGCATGGATGCAGACGATTAGTTTTGCCGGAAAAACGTCAAGGAGTCAGAACATGACCATTGAAACCAAAGTAAGAAAAATTATTGCTGAAAAGATTCCCGGCATTGATATTGAAGATGTGGTTCCCCAGGCGTCTTTGATCGAAGATCTTGGCGCTGATTCTCTGACTGTTGTTGAGCTTATCATGTCCATGGAAGAGGTCTTTGAAATTGAAATTGACGATGACCAGGCCGAGAAGCTGTCAACAGTCCAGGATATTTATGATTTCATATCATCGAAATCATAAATAGATATAAAGGTCCGGGTAGATATGGATAAGAATAAACAGATCATCATCGGCAGCGACCATGCCGCGTTTGAATTAAAGGAAAAGATTAAGGACCTGCTCACCCGCCTTGGCTATGAGGTTGAGGATGCAGGCACCCACAGCACTGCTTCGGTAAATTATGCCGATTTCGGCAAAAAGGTAGCCAAGTCAGTTTCCGACGGTAGATTCAGCCGGGGTATTCTTCTGTGCGGCACCGGCCTTGGCATGTCCATTCAGGCCAACCGGTTTAAAGGCGTACGGGCAGCCCTGTGCTCGGATATCTTTTCCGCCAGGATGAGCCGGCAGCACAATGATGCCAATATCCTGGTCATGGGCGGTCGTGTGATCGGTGATATTCTCGCCTTTGAACTGGTCAGGGAATGGCTTGCCACCCCCTTTGAAGGCGGCCGCCATTTGGACCGTATCCGTTCTATAGATTAAGAAAGGCGCGATTGAATTATGGAAAATATGCAATTTATCAAATCTTGCGATCCTGAGATTGCCTCAGTGATTGACAGTGAATACAGCCGGCAGGAATACGGGCTGAATCTCATTGCTTCGGAAAATACGGTGAGCCGGGCAGTCATGGAAGCCCAGGGCTCCATCATGACCAATAAATATGCTGAAGGATATCCGGCAAAACGGTATTATGGCGGGTGCCAGTACATGGACCAGGCGGAAAATCTGGCCATTGAACGGGCCAAAGAGCTGTTTGGCGTGGAGTTTGCCAATGTTCAGCCCCATTCCGGATCCCAGGCGAATATGGCGGCTTACTTTTCCGTGCTCTCCCCCGGGGATGGGATTTTGGCCATGGATCTTTCCCATGGCGGACATTTAACCCACGGTTCAGGGGTGAGCTTTTCCGGTCGTTTGTTTAATTTTTCCCATTATGGTTTAAATCCTGAAACCGAGACCATTGACTTAAACCAGGTGGAAGACTTGGCCCGGGCCAATAAGCCTAAAATGATTGTGGCAGGGGCTTCGGCCTATCCCAGGATCATTGATTTCAAAGGCTTTTCCGAAATTGCCAAGGCCTGCGGCGCGCTTTTTTTGGTGGATATGGCCCACATTGCAGGGCTTGTGGCGGCAGGTGTACACCCCTCACCCGTGGGATACGCAGACATTATCACCTCCACCACCCATAAGACCCTGCGCGGTCCCCGGGGCGGACTGATTCTTTCCGGCGCTGATTTGGGCAAAAAAATAAATTCCCAGATTTTCCCCGGTATCCAGGGCGGTCCCTTAATGCATGTTGTTACGGCCAAGGCCGTGGCGTTTAAAGAGGCATTGTTGCCCGGATTCACCGAATACCAGAAACAGGTGGTTAAAAATGCCGCTGTACTGGCAGCGGTGCTCATGGACAGGGGCTATAAACTGGTGTCCAATGGCACGGATAACCACATGGTCCTGGTGGATTTTTCCGGACGGGATATCACCGGAAAAGATGCGGAAGAGCGCCTGGGCAGGGCGAATATCACGGTGAATAAAAATACCGTACCCAATGAAAAACGAAGCCCATTTGTTACGTCCGGGGTACGTATCGGCGTGCCGTTGATCACCTCCCGGGGCATGAACGAAGATGCTGTGGGCGCTGTGGCCGGGTTTATCTGCGATGTTCTGGATGACGAGGCCAATGTGCCAACCGTTGCTGTCAAGGTCAAAGAACTGTGCACCCGGTATCCTTTATATGGGGATACGGCCTGCTGATGCCCCCTGTTTTCCCTGATGCAGCAAACGCCCATGACGACGGTCGTCCGTCCTGGGACGCTTATTTTATGGCCATCACAGACCTTGTGGCCTCCAGGGGTACCTGCCTTCGGCGAAAAGTGGGCGCAGTGCTGGTCAAGGATAAACGCATTTTATGCTCGGGCTATAACGGCGCGCCTTCCCAAATTCCCCATTGCATACAAACCGGCTGCCTCCGGGAACAGCTCAAGGTGCCTTCCGGAGAAAAACATGAGCTTTGCCGGGGCGTTCATGCTGAACAGAACGTGATCATCCAGGCCGCCTACCACGGGATCTCTGTGGCCGGTGCCTGGCTGTACTGCACCACCCAGCCCTGTTCCATCTGCGCCAAGATAATCATCAATGCCGGGATTAGAAAAGTGTATTTCAAGGAGGGATACGACGATCCCCTTTCCCTGGAAATGTTTGCCCAAGCCGGGGTGGAACTGATCCGGCTTGACTGACAAAAACATGGAACGGTCTGCCACCGTTCTTCATCCAAGAGACTGATATGAAGTGCCCCTATTGTGGAAATCCGAACACCAGAGTGGTGGATTCACGGCCGGGAAAAATTGAATTCGAGGTTCGGCGCAGGCGGGAGTGCCAGGAGTGCAACCGGCGCTTTACCACCTATGAACGGGTGGAACAGGTTCCTGTCATGATCGTTAAAAAGGACAGCCGCCGGGAGGAGTTTGACAGGGAAAAAGTGCTGAGGGGAATTCAGAAAGCCTGTGAAAAACGGGCCATCAGCGTCAAGCAGATCGAAGATATTGTGGATGACATTGAACGGGACCTGCGGGAAGGCCGGGACCAGGAAGTGCCTGCCAAGGCGGTGGGTGAGAAAATAATCAATGCCCTCAAGGATCTTGATGATGTGGCCTATGTCCGGTTCGCTTCCGTGTACCGGGAGTTCAAGGATGTAACGGATTTTATCCAGGAACTTGAATGCCTGATTCATAAGGAGAACCGGTCCACAGATGCCAAGCCGGGTATAGAAGGCCCTGTCAAGATTGATGACTGATCCGGACTATATGGCAAGGGCACTGGAACTTGCAGCCCGGGGCAAAGGGTATACCTCCCCCAATCCCTGCGTGGGTGCTGTGGTGGTAAAAGACGGCCAGATCATTGGCCAGGGCTTTCATCCTAAAGCCGGCGGTCCCCATGCCGAGGTGGTGGCCATTGATGATGCTGCGGCCCGGTTCCCTGAAAAACTGGCCAATGCCACCATTTACGTCACCCTTGAGCCCTGCAACCATTTCGGTAAAACCCCGCCCTGCACCCATAAAATTCTTAACGCAGGTATTTCCCGGGTTGTTGTGGCGTGTAAAGACCCCAACCCCAATGTTGCGGGGGGCGGGATTGAATTTTTAAGAAAAAAGGGTCTGGAGGTGGTATCAGGGCTTATGGCCCAGGAGGCCTTGACCCTGATCGAGGACTTTGTCTGGAATGTCCAGCACACACACACACCTTTCGTTACTTTAAAATGTGCGGCCACCCTTGACGGGTATATTGCGACCAGAACCGGGGATTCCCAGTGGATTACATCCGGTGCATCCCGGAACTTCGGCCATGAACTTCGCCACCAGAATGATGCCATTCTTATCGGATCCGGTACCCTGCATGCGGATGATCCGTCCTTGACCGCCAGAATTGAGGGGAAACCGTCCCGGGACCCGGCCCGGATAATTCTGGATACCCGTTTGACAATTAAAGAGGACGCCAAAATCGTGATCCAGCAATCAAGCGCCCCCACGATTATTGTCACAGGTCCGGATTGTGATTGCGCCAAAATCCGGCGGCTCAAAGACAGGGGCGCACAGGTTCTTGAATGCCGGGTCTTGGAAAATATGCTTGATTTAAATGACCTGATGATTAAATTAAGAAACCTGTCCATCACAAGCCTTCTGATTGAAGGCGGGGGGCGGATAGCTGCATCGGCCCTGGCCGCAGGGATTGTAAACAAGGTCTGCTATTTCCTTGCCCCCAAGATCATGGGCTCAAATGACGGCATCCCGGTGTTCAACGGCCCGGGGCCTGAAAAGATAAAAGACGTGTTTGAACTGGCCCGGGTGACTACCCGGCACTTCGGTTCCGATATCCTGGTCACAGGCTATATTGAACCCCGGAATATGCCGGTTGGCAATGGGCAATAATAGGGGGAACTAATTTTTGTTTACTGGAATCATAGAAAGTCTGGGCACCATTCGGCGCATTGAAACCCAGGGCGAGGGCAAAATTCTGGTGATTGCCTGCGACCTGGATCTTTCCGGTACAGGCATCGGGGATTCCATTGCCGTGAACGGGGCCTGCCTGACTGCTGTCAGCCTTGGCAAAGGGCAGTTCAAGGCGGATATGGCACCGGAAACCGTATCCCGCACCACCTTCGGGTCACTTGGACCCGGATCACGGGTCAATATTGAGCGGGCCTTGAAATTGTCGGACCGCATAGACGGGCACCTGGTATCCGGACATATAGACGGTACTGGTGTGGTTTTAAAAATTGAGACCCGGAGCAATGCCATCATATATGACATCCAGGTGCCGGAAAATCTTGCCTGTGAGATGATAGAAAAGGGTTCTGTGGCCATTGACGGGATCAGTCTCACCATCAACCAATGCTGGAAAAACGGTTTTTCAGTGAGCATTATTCCCCATACTGCAAAGATTACAACCATCGGATTTAAAAACGTGGGGGATCGCGTCAATATTGAGACGGATATGCTGGGAAAATATGTAAAAAAATTTTTATCAGGGCAAAGGAAAAGCGCGAATAGTGCCAATGACGCCGGTGCTGATGCCGGCGTGGACATCAGTATGTCATTTCTTGCCCGGAACGGATTCTTGTAAAGGATAGACAAAATGCCGCATTTAACCATTGAACAGGCGATTGCAGATATAAAAAACGGAAAAATGGTCATCCTGGTGGATGACGAGGACAGGGAAAACGAAGGGGATCTGACCATGGCGGCCCAGGCCGTAACCCCAGAAACCATCAACTTCATGGCCACCTACGGCCGGGGGCTTATCTGTCTGTCCCTGGATTCAAGCATTGCCGACAAGCTTGACCTGCCCATGATGGTTGAGCATAACACTTCCCAGTATGGTACGGGGTTTACGGTCTCCATAGAGGCCAAACACGGTGTGACCACCGGCATATCCGCCGCAGACCGGGCCACCACTATTTTGACGGCAGTGGCTGATGAAACAGGTCCCCAGGACATTGCAAGACCTGGCCACATTTTTCCTTTACGGGCCCGGGACGGCGGGGTCATGGTGCGCATCGGCCAGACCGAAGGGTCTGTGGATCTTGCACGCCTGGCAGGGCTCAAGCCCGCCGGTGTCATCTGTGAAATCATGGATGATGACGGCACCATGGCGAGGATGCCTTCCCTTGAACAATTTTCCGAAAAGCACGGCATCGGCATCTGCACGGTGGCGGATCTTGTTCAATACCGGTTAAAAACAGAAAGCTTTGTAAAACGGGCTGCGCAAACCGTTATTCCCACCCGGGTGGGCGGTGAATTCAAAATCATTGCCTATGAGAATGATATTGACAATCTTACCCACATTGCTCTGGTTAAGGGGGAAATTGACCCGGAAAAGGCGATTCTGGTGCGGGTGCATTCCGAATGCATGACCGGGGATATCTTCTCTTCTCTGCGCTGTGACTGCCAGGACCAGCTTCACCGGGCCATGAAAATGATGGATGAAGAAGGCTGCGGCGTTCTTCTGTATTTGCGCCAGGAGGGCAGGGGGATCGGTCTGGTGAATAAATTAAAAGCCTATGAATACCAGCGCCAGGGCCTGGATACGGTCCAGGCCAATGAAAAGCTTGGATTTTCCGCTGACATGCGTGATTACGGTGTCGGTGCCCAGATGCTGGTGGATCTGGGTGTACGCAAAATGCGTCTGCTCACCAATAACCCTAAAAAGATGGTGGGTCTTCAAGGCTACGGTCTGAGCGTTGTGGAACAGGTGCCCATTGAAGTGGCGCCCAATACCTATAACCAGGGGTATTTGAAGTGCAAGCAGGCTAAGATGGGTCATCTACTACACATTAAATAATGCTTGGACAAATACTCACCCATCTGCGGCGTTGCTGCAAACATTTGCAATCCTCACATACTTTAAGTATGCTCCGGTTCCAAATGTTCTTGCGCCTTGCATCTGGGCAAGTCTTTGTCCAAACATAGTGTTACTAAATATAAGGAAAATAAATATGCCTCAGATAATTGAAGCCAATCTAAATGCCAAGGGCAAAAAATTTGGTCTTGTTGCCGCCAGGTTCAATGATTTTATTGTGGACAAACTTGTATCAGGTGCCGTGGATGCCTTGATTCGAAGCGGTGCACAGGATAAGGATATTGCCATTGTCAAAGTGCCCGGTGCCTTTGAAATCCCTTTGGCAGCCGCCAAAATGGCTGCTTTGAAAAAATATGACGCCATTATCTGTCTAGGTGCCGTAATCCGCGGGGCCACCACCCATTATGATTATGTATGTGCCGAAGTGTCCAAGGGTATTGCTGCCGTCGGCCTTGAGGCCAAAGTTCCGGTGATGTTTGGCATTCTCACCACTGAAACCATTGAGCAGGCCATTGAACGGGCCGGTACAAAAGCGGGTAACAAAGGCTTTGATGTGGCCTTGGGCGCCATTGAAATGGCAAACCTGTGCGCGGCTATGGAATAGCACATGGGTGACAGGCGCAAATCCCGGGAACTGGCCCTTCAGGCCCTGTTTGCCCTGGATCTCAATAAATCGGATCTGAATAAATCGGATCCGGATAAAACCGGTTCCCCCCAGCAAATGGATGAATTCCTTGAACAGCACGGGGAAGATTTAAGTGAGTCCACCCGTGTTTTTTTTCTGACCCTTGTGGACGGGGTGCAGGAGAACCGTGAAAAGATAGACACGCTTCTGGATCAATGGGCCAAAAACTGGAAGATTTCCCGAATGCCGGCAGTGGACAGGAATATCATGCGCATTGCCGTGTTTGAGATGCTTAATTTGTCGGATATTCCGTCCTCGGTATCCATTAATGAGGCGGTTGAAATCGGCAAAAAATTCGGCACCCGGGATTCCGGGCCGTTCATCAACGGGGTGCTGGACCGGATCAGGGCACTGCATGGGCTATAGACCAGGACGTAAAGAACAAGGAGGATGTTTTGATTATACAAAAACTTGAAGTCGGCCCCATTATGGCCAACTGCTTTATTCTGGGGTGTGAAGATACAAAACAGGCCGCTGTCATTGACCCGGGCGATGATGCAGACCGGATACTCATGGCCCTTGCCAAGGCTGAACTAAAGGTAAAATATCTGATCAACACCCATGGCCATTTTGACCATGTGGGGGCAAACAAGCGGATGAAGGAAGCCACCGGCGCCCAGATCGCCATTCATCCGGATGATGAACCCATGCTTTTAGACCTGTCCCGCCATGCGGCCATGTTCGGTCTTGGCGCAGAAAATTCCCCGCCTGCCGATATTCATCTCAAAGACGGCGACACCATCTCCTTTGGCAATATTACCTTTGAAGTGATTCACACCCCGGGACACTCACCCGGGGGGATTTGCCTTTACACCCCCGGCCACCTGTTTGCCGGAGACACCATTTTTATGGGCTCAATCGGCCGCACCGACCTGCCTGGCGGCGATTATGACACCTTAATTTCTTCCATCAAGACCAAGCTGCTGAATTTGGACGAAAACACCATTGTTTATCCAGGGCATGGGCCTAAGACGTCCATTGCCAATGAAAAGCGGATGAACCCTTTTCTCAGATAATGTCTGAAAATTTTTTTTTACCCCGGATCACAGATATTGTGATCCGGGGTTTAAATTTTGATCTTCCCTTTGAACTGGCTGCTGCCCGGTTTTCCCGGCAAGAGGGCACAGTGGTGCTTTTGTCCGGATCTGATCTGGACTGTGCCCGGTATCATATCCTTGGTGCAGACCCCTGGCTGACGCTGAAAGGAACAGGGGAGACGATCTGTCTTAACGTCAAAGATTCAGCCGGGTGCTTTGTCTGCCATGAAACAGACCAGGATCCGTTTGACCTGGTTGATACCCTGGTAAAAAAGCTTTCTTTTTTGGATAAGGCATTCAAACTGCCTGTGACCGCCGGCCTGTTCGGTTATTTTGCCTATGATTTAAAAGACAGAATCGAAAACCTGCCCCGGACCTGTGTGGGCAATGGTTTGCCCGATATCTGCCTGTATGCCCCGTCCGTTGTTTTGATCCAGGATCGAAAAACCTGTGAAAACTGGCTTTGTCTGCCTGTATTTGACCGGGATAAGGGACAAGAAGATGTTCTGGCCCGGGAAGAATACTTTTTAAAGCGGCTTGAACAATCCTGGCACCCCGGTGCTTTCTGCGCGGATGGCACAGGATTTGTCTCTTCATTTGCCAAACCGGAATATCTGTCAGCCGTATCACAGATTATTGCGCATTTAAGACAGGGTGATATCTACCAGGCCAATCTGTCCCAGCGTTTTGAAACCGGTTTCAACGGCGATGCCTATGCCCTGTTTTTAAAGTTGTTTGAAAAGAATCCCGCGCCATTTTTTGCCTTTATCCAGGCCGGGGACCACCAGGTGGTTTCCACATCTCCCGAACGCTTTCTCAAAGTTGAGGGCAGCACCGTTGAATCCCGGCCCATCAAAGGCACCATTTCCCGGGGAAACACGCCTGAACAGGACAGGGAAAACGCGGGAACCTTATCCCGGAGCACCAAGGATGATGCTGAACTGACCATGATTGTGGATTTGATGCGCAATGATCTGTCCCGGATCACAGAACACGATTCTGTGGACGTCACAGCCCATAAACGCCTGGAACCCTATGACAATGTGTTTCATCTGGTGTCTGTGGTTAGAGGCCGCCTGAAAGCGGATGTTTCCTGCGCTGGAGTGGTCCGGGCCGCTTTTCCCGGGGGATCCATCACCGGCTGTCCCAAGATCCGCGCCATGGAAATCATTGATGCGCTGGAACCTGTAAAGCGTCATGTGTATACCGGTGCCATCGGATATTTAAGTTTCCACGGCACCATGGATCTCTCCATTGCCATTCGCACGGCCGTGGTCCATGACGGGCGGCTGTTTTTTTCCGTGGGCGGCGGCGTGGTCTATGATTCGGACCCTGAGAAAGAGTTTGAAGAGACCCTGGCCAAGGGAAAGACCCTGATGGACACCCTGGCACAAGGGGCGGGCCAACATATTGAAAAATCAATCATTGCCTGGGTAAACGGCTGCTTTGTCCCCCAGGACCTTGCCCGGGTGCCTGCCGGTATCCCAGGTTTTTTATACGGAGCCGGCCTGTTTGAAACCATCCGGGTGGACGCGGGAATTCCCCTTCGACTGCCTGAACATACCAGGCGTCTTGAACAATCCTGGGGCGCTGTGTTTGGTCAATCTTTGCCGGATATCTGCTGGGAATCGGTTGTCGAACAGCTTATTTCCCAAAACGGGTTTGAACAAAAAATCTGCGCGGTCAAGCTTGTGGCGGCAAAGGATGAGCGGCCGGGGCGGCATGTGTTTGTCGCCGCTTTTATCCGCACCTATATGCATCGTCTTGAACTGCTTGGCAAAAAAAGCCTTGATCTGGTTGTCTTTCCCCATGCCAGACACTCATTTCTGGCAGACCATAAATCCATGAATTACCTGTTCTACGACCTGGCCCGGGCCTTTGCCCTTGATCATGGCGCGGATGAATCCCTGATTTTAAATTCAGACAGCACTGTGTCTGAAACAAATACCTGCAATATTATGGCCCTGGATGGTAAAAATATGGTCATACCTGCTTCCAGTCATGTGCTTGACGGGATAACGCTTGGGTGTGTCATACAGATCATGGCAAAAAAAGGCTTCACCATAAACCGGGTTGCTTTGGATGTTGAACGGTTTTGCACTCTGCCGTATGTGTTTGTAACCAATGCGCTCATGGGAATGGTACCGGTCCGGCGCATTGACAACACGATGCTGAATATAGACCCTCTGCTTTGCCGCCAGGTCAATGAAATCCTCTTATCTGCTTGATGAACAGACCGAATGCCTTGTCTGTCTAAAATTTTTGAACCCGACCCGTTGAGCCTGATCCGTTGAACCTGATCCGTTGGTCATCCTGTTTTTTATCTGCAATGAACGGACAGCCTTGAATTTAAGGGTTGAATAGGCTATTTTCCTATTCGTTGGTAAAAAAGAATGGATACAAAAAATGAAATACATCAATTTTAAAATCAATCTTATCATCATTTTTGCATTTCTGTTTTCCTTTGCAGGACCGTCGCATGTCTGGGCAGGTCCCAGGGCTGTGCCGGTGGCACCCTCTTTTGATTTTAAATCTGTTCTTGAAGGAGAGAATTTCACCCATGATTTTATCATAAAAAACCAGGGTGATACGCCCCTGAACATTACCGGGGTCCAGCCCCCCTGAGGCTGTGACAAGAAAGCCTATGACAGGCAGATTCCCCCGGGCGGGGAAGGAAAAATAACCATTGGTGTTAAGACCGCAGGGTATGGCGGGCGTGAGCTGATTAAGAAAATTCTGGTTAAAACCGATGATCCCGAAAATAAAAAATTTTATTTGAGAATTGCCGGCAAAGTTAAAGAGATTGTCAAGATCAGTCCCAGCACCGTAAACCTGAGCGGGGAACCCGGTCAGACCTTAAGTGACGTGGTCACCATTGAACCGGTGCAGGGGGATGAATTAAAGATCCTTGACATGACGCTTAAGTATAATAAGCAGATAAAGGCTGAACTGATCAAGCCCGGTCAGGGGGAAAAAATTTGGCAGGTCAGGATTTCCTGCGATTCCGACAGTCCTGCGGATATTTATGATTTTATTACATTGACAACAGACAACCCCCATAAACCGCATTTGAGAATCAGGGTTTATGCCATTTTTGAAAAGGCAGCGTATCGGGAAAAGAGTGATTCAAATATACATGGAAACAAATGAGCAGCCCAAGGAATCTAACCGAATGGATACAGCACTAATTAAGGCCGTTGTGTTTGACTGCGACGGTGTCATGTTTGATACGGCCCGGGCCAACCGCATATTTTATAATGATGTTTTGGTTGGTTTTAACAAACCACCCCTTGATGATGAGCAGTTTATAAACGTTCATATGATGACGGTAAAAGCTGCTGTTGAATATCTTTTTCCGGAAATGGATGACCACCGGCCTGTATATGAGATGATCAAACGCATCGGCTATGAAAGTGTCGTCCCCTTTATGCTGATGGAACCGGGCCTGATTGAGCTGCTGGATGCCATAAAGCAGGCTGGTATGGTGCGCGGTGTGGCCACAAACCGGACCAATACCATGGAAAATGTGCTTATTGAACATAAGCTGAAAACCGCTTTTGATATTGTTGTCACGGCATCTGATGTGGCCCATCCCAAACCCTTCCCTGATCAGCTTGAAAAAATAATGGGGGCTTATGCGCTGCTGCCCCGGCAAATTGTGTTCATCGGGGATTCCATATACGATAAGAAAGCGGCTGAATCTGCTGGCACCTGGTTCATTGCATTTAAGCATCCCGGGCTGCAAGCCCATGCCCATGCAGTATCTATGGATGAGGTGGGAGAACTGTTAAAGTTAAACAAATATAATTCTTGACAAATCAGCCAATCATCATTAAATCTTACAAGATTTTTAAATAGAATTGAAGTTAGGTGCAGGGTCAAGGCACCTGACAATTATACTGGTAGTTAACTATAGATAAGGAGAATGACGTATATGTCTAAATTAGTTGCACCCCACGGCGGGAAAGGTCTTGTATGTTGCAAGCTTGAAGGCGCAGAACTGGCAGCAGAACTGAAAAAAGCCGAAGGTCTGAAAAAAATCGAAATCTCTTCCCAGGTTAAAGGCGACCTGATCATGCTCGGTATCGGCGGTTTCTCTCCGCTGAACGGCTTCATGACCAAAGCCGACTGGAAAGGCGTTTGCGAAGACTTTCTGCTGGCTGACGGTACTTTCTGGCCGGTTCCCGTTATGCTCGACGCTGCGGCTGCTGATGCTGCAGAGATCAATGTTGGCGATGAAATCACCCTGGAAAGAAACGGTGAAATCTATGCCACCATGAAGATCGAAGAAAAGTTCGAGATGACCGAAGACGAGAAAAAATGGGAATGTGAGAAAGTTTATAAAGGTCATGGCGAAGAGTCTGCTGATGACGTATTCTGGAAAATCGCCATGGAAGATCATCCCGGCGTTCAGATGGTTATGGCCAGAAAAGAGTTCTGCCTGGCTGGCCCTGTAAAAGTTCTTTCCGAAGGCGAATTCCCCGAAAAATTCAAAGGCGTTTACCTGACCCCGAAAGAAACCCGCGCTATCATGGATGAAAAAGGCTGGGCCAACGTTGCTTCCATGCAGCTGAGAAACCCCATGCACAGGTCCCATGAGCATCTGTGCAAGATCGCCCTTGACGTATGTGACGGCGTTCTGATTCACTCCCTGATCGGTAACCTCAAACCCGGCGACATCCCCGCAGAAGTTCGTATCAAATGTATCGATCGTCTGATCCAGGATTACTTCGTACCCGAGCACGTTATTAACGGCGGATATCCCCTGGACATGAGATATGCCGGTCCCCGTGAAGGCCTGCTGCATGCTACCTTCCGTCAGAACTACGGTGTTAACAGAATGATCATCGGCCGTGACCATGCCGGCGTTGGTGACTTCTACACCCTGTTTGAAGCACAGGAAATCTTTGACAGCATCCCCATGCCCGAAGACGCTGGCAAACGCCTGCTGTGCGAACCGCTGAAAATTGACTGGACCTTCTACTGCAAGAAATGCGACGGCATGGCTTCCATGAGAACCTGCCCCCATGGCAAAGACGACCGTGTTATCCTCTCCGGTACTAAACTGCGTCACGCCCTGTCCAACAACCAGCCCGTTGTTGATCACTTTGGCCGTGAAGAAGTTCTGGTTATCCTCAGAGAATACTATGCCAGCCTGACCGAGAAGGTTGAAGTAAAACTGCAGAGCCATGCAGAAGGTACAAAGATGTAAGTTAAGGACTTTCCTTTTCTGACATCCGTTTTGTGATGTAAATTAAAGCGGCTTTTTCCTGATTACAGGAAAAGCCGCTTTTATTTTATTTAGGTAAGGGAAATACGGCAGTTTGGGCCTGTCACCAGAAGATTGTTGGTAACAGTGGACTGGATATGCTCCATTTTACTTCCCAAAAGAATTTCCTTAATTAAACCGTGTCCATAGGCCCCAAGAACGATCAAAGAGTCGTGGGGCACCTCATACAGCATCCGGTCAAATTCGGAAGATTCATAGAAACACCATTCATTGACATACTGATCCACAAGTTCCTCAAGTTCCGAACCCCGGACCATATCCCGGTAAACATCCTCGTTGTTATTTTCAAGTACGGTATAAATTTTCAACGGAAATCCCGAGGCCATGGCGATTTTCAGCCCCAGGACAAGGGCGTTCATGGCATTGGATGACCCGCCGAAAAAAACGGATATACTTTTCCATGCCTTGAACACGGGGCTTGCAATGAGAATGGGAAAGGTGGCCTGTTTAATCATCCGCCGGACCTTGGGCCCCAGATGTCCCAACCCTATTTGGGATGAGCGGTCACTGACCGAACGCTGGGAGCACATATAATCAAATTGGCTGGATATATCCGGCAGGGTGGAGGCGGTAAAGTTTTTGGGTTCATAGAACCTTGGCGGAATCCCGGCCTCATCAAAAAGCGCAATGACATGTTCATGGGCAGTCTCCGGAAAGGCTAAAAATGAGCTGTCCAGGTTCACCTGTACCACATCATTGGAAAAATACATTAAGAACTTATCTGTTTTAGGGATATACACAACAGGATAGGCATTGATGGTTTTACAAAAATGCAGGGACTGCAAAAAGGTTTCCCTGCCAAAGGGGGTATTCCTGAAAATATGAAGCAGTTTATAATTCATTTCAAGTCTCCTTGGGCCCATGAACAGGGGGGCGGGATCATTGTATATTGGTCTGCATGATCAGTTCCCTGCGGTACAGATCAAGTATCCGTGCCTTGGAAATCATCCCGGAAAATCTGTGGTGATCCACCACCGGGATATGATCAATGTTAAAGGTCTCCATGAATTCCAGTACATCATGGAGATCATCGTCAAAGGATGCTGTCACCATATCCGTATCCATGATCTGGTTAAGAAAGATCATGTCATAAAAGGCTGGGTCCAAGGCATATTTCCTGATATTTGAAACACGAACCATCCCCAGGTAGTCGCCGGTCTTATCTGCTATAACCGGGTAATGGTCGCGGTCTGAATTGCGGATTTTATTAATAAAATCCCTGAAAATCATATTTTCCGATACAGTGGTGTAATTGGTGTTTATGATTTCGTTTAAGCTTAAATCCGACAAAATTCTTGCATCTGTTCCGGGCCGCATGAATTCGCCGCGTTCAATAAGGTCTTTGAAATAAAAGGAAGAGGGCTCAATAATATGGCTTAACGTTGACGAAATGGAAGAAACCAGCAGCAAAAGCAAAATAGCCTCGTAGCCGCCGGTAATCTCTGCAATCAGAAAAATACTGCTCAATGGGGCCTGCATAACCCCGGACATGATACCGGCCATGCCTAAAAGGGCATAGGTACCTTCCGAGGCCACTGCGGCATTGGGGAAAACAAACATCATGGCCTTGTAAAATACCACCCCGGTAAGGCTGCCGATGAGCAGGCAGGGCGCAAATATGCCACCGGAGCCGCCCCAGCCAAGGGTTATGGCCGTGGCAAATATTTTTAGAAAAATACCGATGAATATGAGCCAGAAAGCCATGTGAAACGTGCCGTCCACCATCTCAATGATCGGATGATACCCCTCGCCCAGCACCATGGGCATGAAGATTCCCATGGTTCCCACTGTGCAGCCGCCGATCATTGCCCGAAGCCAGGGAGATACCGGCGTCCGTTTGGCTAAGGCGCCAACTGTTCTGAGCATCCGTGTAAAAATCACGGATATCAAAGCGGTGAACAGGGCAAGCCCGATGCTGCCCAGAATATCACCTGTAAAAATACTGAAGGTGTGATGCTGGAAAAGCTCTTTTTTAGGGATAATGGCTTCACTGATCTGGGCCCCGGCCACAGCAGCAATGGTAATGGGAATAATATTGACAAATTTCCATTCCCCAAGAATGATCTCAACGGAAAAAATAAGACCAGCCACAGGGGCGTGGAAAATGGAAGCAATGGCACCTGCTGTACCGCAGCCCACCAATGTCATGCGCTGCCTGTCATTCAGGCCTAAAAATTTAGCGATATTGGAGCCTATGGCAGATCCGCTCATGACAACCGGGGCCTCAGGACCTGCGGAGCCGCCGCTGGCAATGGTGAAAAAACTGGATATAAGCCTGGAAAAGGTGGAGCGAAGCCGTAATAGCCCCCCCCGTCTGGATACGGCATATATAACTTCCGGCACACCATGGCCTGCACCTTCCCGCATAACCTTGTCAAGAAATAAAAATGAGATCAGGGCCCCTATTCCGGGCAGAATAAAGGCCCAGGCATACTGGCGGTACGGTTGAAAAAATTCAAGAACCGCGGCCAGGGAAAGCCTTAATGTCACGGCTGCAAGGCCTGCAAAAACACCGACAACTGCGCCGGCAGTCATCAGCACAAGCCGGTCATCAAAAAGAAAAAATTTTGCGTAAAAAATGTTATAGATTTGCTTAAGTTTGCGCATGAGATGGGTCCGGATAACCACTTACATCTTTTGGGCTAGGTGCAGGGCATCAATTTTTTCGATCAACTCGGATTGTTCCGGGCAGGTTTTTAAAAATTCACTGAACTGCCTGTTCCGTAAACAAAAAGATAGAGAGGAGAGCAGATAAAGATGGAACTTTAATTCCGGGAACAGGATGAAAAACAGGGTAGATACAGGCTGGTTGTCCAATGCATGATAATTCACGGGATTTTTAAGGAAGCAGGCTGCAATCATGGGCTGGTCAAGATATTCAAGGGGGGTTCTTGGGTGGGGAATGGCAATACCGCCGCCAATCCCTGTGGACAAAGCCTCTTCCCTTTTAACAAGCTGCCGGACAAGATCGGTTCTGCAATCATCCGGTACGGCCTTAATTCTTTCAACGCATGCGCTAATTACGGACGGCACATCCGGTCCTGTGTCAATCTGGTGATACACACCGCCGGTTTCAAGGGCAGTGGACAAAGAGATCTCCTCTTCGGTCTCAGGTCCCTGGACCGGGCGGGGTTCCAGGTTAAGGGAAATATGGTTTTTCGCAGCCCAGTTTTTCAAATCCCTGGCATGAAAGCCGTAGGTGCTTCCCTTTTTGGACACAGGCAGCTTTCCCTGGCGGATCCAGCGCTCTATGGTTGTACGGGATACCCCTAAAGACTTGCATAACTCAGATATTAGAATTTCCATTTTTTTTATTGCCGCCGCCTGCTGTATGATAAATTTCATTTTAAATTTTGGTAATTATATAAACTAAACCCGCCGGAATAACAACCCCGCTCAGGGTAATCACCAGGACCCGCGCGCGTAGACATTGATATCCAAGCGCTTATCATCTGGATGGCTTTTTTATCTTTTGAAGGGCAAGTTATCAAGCGTGTCGTGGTGCATAAAAATAGTTGCACCAAAGCGATCTGCGGTCTTACCCGCAGGCACATGAAAAACCTTATCAGTACAAAATCGGCAACACTACATTTGTAAAATATATTTAAAATTCAATATATTAAATAATTAAGAAAAATTTTTCGGGACAATAACGGCCCCTGGCATGGTTATAGCTATACAGCGATCTGTTAAGTTTCGAACGTGAGGAATTAAAAAACGATATAGCCCGGGCCATGGTTCCGGAAAAATAACAGTTCGTCAGGGAGAGCAAATATGACCCAAAAATCGGTATTCAGTGTCTGTGGCATGTGTACGGTACGCTGCCCCATCCAGGTAGAAGTTCAAAATGGCCAGGTCGAATTTATTTCAGGCAACCCCCATGTACCGGCCATGAAGGGGGCTGTGTGTCCCAGAGGTGCGGCAGGTACGGCGCTTCTCCTTGACAACGAACGTCCCCGGACGCCGTTGATCAGAACCGGAGAACGCGGGGAAGGTAAATGGCGCAAAGCCGGATGGGACGAGGCCCTGGACTATGTGGCGGAAAAACTTAACCAGGTAAAGGCTGGGTATGGGGCCCGGTCCATTGCATTTTCCGACAGAGGGGGGCCTTTCAGGGACATGCACCGTGCATTTCTCAAAGGCCTTGGCACCCCTAACTACAACAACCACGACTCGTCCTGTGCCAAAAATGTCCAGCATGCGGCGCTCTCCTTGACCGGCATGGGCAGAAAAGCCGTGTTCTACGACTTTAAAAATGCAAAACACGTCGTACTTCAGTTCAGAAATATCTTTGAAGCCATCAATGTCCAGGAGGTCAATGACCTTATGGATGCCCTGGAAAACGGATGCAAACTCACGGTGATTGATATCCGGGCCAATATCTCTGCGGCCAAGGCTACCGGGTTCATGATGATCCGGCCGGGCACCGACTATGCCTTCAACCTGGCGGTGATCCACGAAATCATCAACAAGCGCCTCTATGACGAACGCTTTGTTTCCCGCTATATGGAAGGGTTCAAAGCGCTTGAAACGTTTGTCACTCCCTATACCCCTGAATGGGCGCAGACAGAAACAGGCATTGCCGCAGCAACGCTTCGCAGTTTTGCCCAGGAGCTTGCCAAGGCAGCCCCTTCGGTGATCTGGCACCCTGGATGGATGACAGCCAGATACAAGGACTCTTTTTATATCTGCCGATCCATTTACATTATTAATGCCCTGCTCGGGGCGTACGGTACCAGGGGCGGTCTTCCCTTTGTATTAAAACCCGGGGATGTGGGCGCAAAAAGTTTAAAATCCTTTATGGATCTTTATCCCGAACCGGATGAAAAACGCGCCGATGGCGCGGGATGGAAATACACCCATTTTGAGGATGGTCCAGGCCTTGCCCATTTAATGTTCAAGGCCATTGAAGAACAGGAACCCTATCCCGTAAAGGCATACATCGCCTACCGCCATGACCCGCTCATGGGATATCCGGACCCGGACCGGCTGCGCCGGATATGGGACAAGCTGGATCTTCTGGTTTCAGTGACCTTTTCCTGGTCAGACACAGCCTGGCATTCAGACGTGGTCCTGCCGCTTTCCACCTATCTTGAACGTGAAAGCATCATTGCCACAAAAAATGCGTTGAAACCGCAGTTTTTTGTCCGCAAACGGGCCGTGGCGCCAAGATATGACTCCCTGGCGGACTGGGAGATTATCTCAGAGCTTGCCCGCCGCATGGATCTGCCTGACCTGGTCTTTGACCGGGTGGAGGATGTATGGAATTTCCAGCTTAGGGAAACCGGCCTCACCATTGAGAACTTTGATGCCAAAGGGCTGGTGGACCTGGCTGATGAGGCGGTTTATAAAAATTTCGATGAATTCACCTTTGAAACCGCTTCCAAAAAGATTGAAATCATATCTGAAAACCTGGAGGAAAACGGTCACCTTTCACTTAAGCCATATGAACCGCCGGCATTTCCAAAGGAAGGTCAATTCCGTATGACCTTTGGCCGCTGCGCCATTCACACCCAGGGCCACACCGTGAACAATCCGCTTTTAAACGAACAAATGCCGGAAAACACTTTGTGGATCAACACGGCCGAGGCCCGAAAGCTTAATATATCAGACCAGGACATTGTCACCGTGAGCCAGAACGGCTACTCGGAAACCATCCGGGCCTATGTTACCGACCATATCCACCCGGACGCCGTCTTTGTGATCCACGGATTCGGCCACCGCATTAAGGCCGAAAGCCGGGCGTTCGGCAAAGGTCTTGCGGATAACAAATTCATGGCAGGCGGCCTGGACATCTGGGATAAAGCCGGCGGTGCCATTG
This sequence comes from Desulfobacter vibrioformis DSM 8776, assembly GCF_000745975.1. Classification (GTDB taxonomy): domain Bacteria; phylum Desulfobacterota; class Desulfobacteria; order Desulfobacterales; family Desulfobacteraceae; genus Desulfobacter; species Desulfobacter vibrioformis. Next base: position 128,971 of record NZ_KN050796.1, read on the forward strand.
CGTACCAGGAGCATTTTGTCACGGTATCCAAGGGATAAGGGACCCGGGCTGCCCGCCTTGCATTGGAGACGTGCAATAAAAAACTTGCGATGCCAGATCTTTATTGCACACCAGCGGCGCTTTGCCTGAAAACGGATCCTGCCCAAAGCCCGGAGCATATAAAATTACATTATTAATTCAGCGTATTAAACAAAATATACAGACAACCCCCGCCATGGCATGATTATGGCTAATATGGCTAAGTTGTGAACCCATAAGTAGGATGAACTATACACGTGTCAGTCTGGACACCGGAGAACCCATGAGTCACTATTACCTGTTTCAGGATACCAGAAAATGCATCGGCTGCCACACCTGCGAGGTGACGTGCAAGGTCAATAAAAAATTGCCCCCGGGGCCCAAACCCTGCCAGATTATCCAGGTGGGTCCCAAGACCGTTGGAGAGGTGCCAAGGACATCATTTGTTTTCATGTCCTGCTTTCATTGCGAAAACCCCTGGTGCGTTCCGGCCTGCCCCACCGACGCCATGCAGCAGCGAAGCAAAGACGGAATCGTTTTTGTGGACAAGGATCTGTGCGTGGGATGCAAAACCTGCATATCCGCCTGCCCCTGGGGTGCCCCCCAGTGGAACCAGGAGATCGGCAAGGTTGAAAAATGCGACTTTTGCATGGATCGGATCGACCAGGGACTTGCCCCGGCCTGCGTAACCAACTGCACCACAGGCTGCCTGAAATTTGGCAAGGCCGAACAGATGACTCAGATCCGGAGACAGCGCCATGCAGCGTCTGTAACCTCCTTTGAGAACACAAGCTTTTAAGGAACCGATATGGATAAAAAAATCTGCCCGGTGCGACAAACCATCCTTTTTTTAACCACTCTGATCGGTCCCAAAGGACTGCCCGACCCCAAAGGCCAGCGGATATCCGAACAAATTCTTGTTCTGGTCGAAGAGATTGCCGAAGGCACGGCAGGAGAGGCGCACCTGCCCGCCATTGAAGACCTGGTTAAAGAGTATAATGATGCCCGGAACCCGGAACAGACCCGGATGGCCGGCATGACCATTCAAGGGCTTCTGGACGATCACCTGGAGATATTTATCAACCATATCCAGACCCGGAACTGCCCCACCCATGACTGCGGGAAACTTGCCCCGTCCCCTTGCCAGATGGCATGTCCTGCCGGAATTGACATCCCCACATATCTTGCGCTCATTGCCCAGGGAAAGGATGCCGAAGCCATTGAAGTGATCAGACGGGACAATCCCTTGCCCTGGGTGTGCGGCCTGATCTGTACCCGGCCCTGTGAAATGATGTGTGTCAGGGCCAGGATCGATAAGGCCATCTCCATTAAATTTCTCAAAGCGTTTGCTGCCGAACGCGCCATGTCCGGGCGGGCCTACACCAATCCAACCCCCAGGCCTGCCAACGGCAAAAAGGTCTGTGTGGTCGGCGCAGGCCCGGGCGGTCTTTCCTGTGCGTATTATCTGGCACTCATGGGATATGGCGTCAGGATCATCGAGGCCCTGCCCGTGCCCGGCGGCATGCTCATGGTGGGCATTCCCCGGTATCGTCTGCCAGGGGAAGTCATTAACCGGGAAGTGGCCATGATTGAAGCCCTGGGCGTAAAAATCCAGTACAACACCCGGTTGGGCAGGGATGTCACCAAGGAGGAACTGGACCGGGAAGGATTTGAAGCCTATTGCATTGCCATTGGCGCCCATAAGGCATGGACCTTGGGTATTGAGGGAGAAAAAGATTTTTCCAACGTCTTTGAAGCGGTCCGTTTCCTAAGAGACGTCGCCCTGGGCGACCACCGCTGTCCGGGAAAAAATGTGGTGGTGGTGGGCGGTGGCAACGTGGCCATTGATGCGGCCCGCACCAGCCTGCGCCTGGGTGCCGAGCGCGTCATCATTGCCTATAGACGGACCCGGGATCAGATGCCTGCGGATGTGGAGGAGGTGGAACAGGCCGAAGAGGAGGGCATTGAATTCTCTTTTCTGACCATTCCCGCTGCAGTCAAGGGTGAAGGACAGAATATTCATGCCCTTTCATGTATCAAGGCAGAACTGAAAGCCAAACAAGGCTCCGACCGCCTGGCACCGGTTCCCATTGAAGGCGGGGAGTTTGAGATCCGGGCAGATGCCGTGATCTCGGCCATTGGCCAGTACGTGGACAACGAAGGTATGGACGCGTTTACCGGCATCAACTGGAGCCGCCGGGGCACCATTGATGTCAATCACGCCCATATGGAAACGGCCCAGCCAGGTGTATTTGCCGCCGGAGACGCGGTTTCCGGCCCTGCCACAGTGATCGAAGCCATTGGCGGCGGCAAACGGGCTGCTGACGCCATTGACCGCTATCTTCGCAAAATTCCCCAGCCCCGCGCCCCCAGAACGCCGGTACGTCATAAGACCGAACCCGTTCTTGAGATGACGGCCCACCGGAAAATGACCCTTGAACCGCCGAAAATGCCCATGCTTAACCTTTACCGGCGCAGAACGACCTTCCAGCAGGTGGAACTGGGGTATGAAGAAGCCGATGTCCGCCAGGAAGCGGCCCGGTGCCTGCGCTGCGATATCTGCCGGCGTTGCGGCAAATGCGTGGATATCTGCCGGGATAAAATGGGTATCAATGCCCTGAAGCTGGGATACCTTGATTTTGATGAAAGCGGCCCCACCGATTTCAGGGTCACGGCGGAAAACTGTATCACCTGCGGGGCATGTGCGGCCAATTGTGAAAACAATGCATTGAAAATTGATGAAAAAGATGGCCGGCGAAGGCTCCTGCTGTGCGGCACCATCCTGAACAGCCAGGCTATTCGGTATTGTGAATCCTGCGGTGCAAAACTTGGCTCCGAGGAATATACCCGGTTTATTGCCGGAAAAACCAGAAACATGACACCGGCCACAAAAACGCGGCTGCTTTGTAATAACTGCCTGCGCCGGAACGCTGCGGTTTCCAACGCCGCAAACAGCGGTGCGTTACCCATGGTTTAAAACAGGAGGCACAGATGACATTTCAACGGGGAGATAAAATAGAGATATTCCAGGCATCCACGGACGATGCCTGGGAGGATTACATGAATGACTTTATAGGGTGCCATGGATTTATTGTGGACCCGGACACATCGGTGAACGATCCGGACGCCCTGGTGGAGGTCAGCCTTGAAGGCAAAGGCACCCACCGGCTTCCCCAGGATTGTATGAGACGGCTGGGGGAGCAGGTATAAAGATCAAGGAAAAGATCAAAAGGAAAAGATCAAGAAGTTGATTAAAAACGTTTTTTTAGGAGACAAGGGATGAAAATGAAGTTCAAATGGGTTGTATTATTTTTGACGGCAGCAGCACTGATGCTGCCACTGATGACTGCAATGCCTGTGATGGCCGACCCGCTTGCCGATGCCATTGCAGCCGCGCCCCGGGGCACGGGACCGGGCCAGATTGATCCGTCGGCTCCGGCAGGGATTTTCGGCATTCCCGGCGCACCGGCCCCGGGTTTATTGATCTGTTTTTGCTGGGCCATCTGGGTGGGCTGGATTTTTTCAACCATAGGCGCCTTTGGCGGGGTTATGGCTGGCGTGGGGCATATTTCCATTTACGGCATGGGGCCCTATGCCAAAACATTTAAGGATACCTCGCCCACCATCAACAAGATACTCACCGACAGCATCCGCGTTTCCAACCAGTGGCTGGGTGGGTTTTCCGCCCTTGTCTCCAGCATCACCTACGGCAGGCAGAAACGTATCGTGACATCCCTTGGGGCATTCATGGGTGCTGGTGCGCTTTTTGCCACGTTACTGGTGGTATTCACCACCGCCGGAAAGGTCAGATTTTCACAGTACCAGGGCTGGTTCGGCCTATGTGTATTCCTGATTTTTGCCTTCATGGTCTATGAAATGTCCCCCAGGGGCCAGGCCTCAAAAAAAACAGCCAAGGCCGCGGCCAAGGCATTTGAAGATGCGGTCAAAAATAAGGGCTCCATTGAAAGCCAGGGGGTAAAAACCCTGAATTGGAGCCTTGCCAGAACAGACATTTCTTTTTTCGGCCAGAAATTTTCATTCAGTCCCATCTGGGCCTTTATCGGCGGCTTTTGCATCTCTGCGCTGGCCTCCTTCATCGGTGTCGGCGGCGGTTTTCTTTACGTGCCTTTTTTGACCAGTGTTGTGGGGCTTCCCATGTTCGTGGTTGCCGGCACCTCATCTCTTGCGGTTCTCATCGGGATGTTTTTTTCCGTCTTCAATTTCATGGTGCTCAAAGGGGTCATGGTTTACTGGCCCATGATCGGCCTTGAACTTGCGGGCGTATTTGTCGGATCCATGATCGGACCCAGAACCGGAAAATACATTCCTGAAAAGGTATTGAAATGGATCTTCCTGGTATTGGCGTTCTACATCGGCATCCGGTATACGCTGAGAGGTTTTTTCGGCATTGCAATGCTTTAAAATACGTATTGCCACTGTCCCGCAGACCGCCCCGGCGGCGGCACCTGCGGGAAGAACCTAAAATCAAAAGGAGTAAAAATGGTCAAAGGATTCGATCAGTTCTACCACGCCATTGACAGCTATATTATTTTTTTCTACCGGGTGACGGGCATTGGTATGGTTGATTATATGGCCGGGACGTTTTGCCTTTCCCTGATTGCCGTCCTTTTGGGGGAATTGACCATTTCACTTGCCCTAAGGGTCAACGCCCCTTATCTTTCCGGCCTGTCCCAGCGTAAGAAAGAAAAGGAAACCCTTTCCATTAAAGCCTATGAAACAGGAGACATGGCCGGGTACAAGGCACTGAATAAAGAGGCCACAGATGCCTGGGGCCGCCAGTTTTTTGCCATGATGGCCCATTCGGCCGCCATTCTGTGGCCCGTGCCCTTTGCCCTGGGCTGGATGCAGACACGGTTTGCCGGTATTGATTTTCCCATTGCCTTTCCGTTCTCCCTGGTTACGGATTCAGTGGGCTATACATTTTCGTTCTTCCCCATCTATGTTCTGGCACGAATCGTTTTCGGAAAACTCAGGCCTCATCTGCCCTATTTTGCTTCGGTTCACAGACACTTGACCCAAGTGTCGGCCTGAATTCCAAAAGTTGCTACCCTGGCAGGCATTGATGCTGAATTCCGCAACGAGTTTCCCATTGAAACCCCGATGATTGGTTTCTATAATAGGTTTTGTATACCAAAACCCATTGAGGATATCAGATTGAGGAGATCAGATTGAGGAGATCAGATTGAGGAGATCAGATTGAGGAGATCAGACGGTGAAACATTTTAACTGTAAAGTGCTGACGGCCCTGGCATACCTTATCCTGGCACTGCCCGGGAACTTGTATGCCCTGCAGTTTCATTCAAATTCCGAAGGGATCATTACCCACCAGATCGGACACCTGTTCTTTCTTTTCTCAATGGTTGTGCTTATGTTCATTATCAGTGGCAAGGGCCTGGCTATACATAAAGGGTGGCGCCTGATCCAGGTTTCAGCATTTTTTTTCATTCTCTGGAACGCCTGCGCCATTACGGTCCATTTCCTGGACAACCAGATCTATGCGGTCAGTGTAGAACGGCTCGCCAACGGGTATGCCAGGATCCGGACCCAGAACAATTCAAGTCTGCTGGGCTGGGTATATTACGGCCTTAAACTGGATCATTTGCTTTGTGTGCCGGCCATGTTTCTAATGTACAAGGGACTTTGCTGTCTGGTGGACGAACAAAAAGCTGAAAAAGGGCAAACCCTGTGATTGCTCCCTATCTGCCCATGGTGGTGATAGATGTTCTCGGCTCGTTTACCATGGTGGTACTTTCCCTCCTATGCTGCTACAAGGCCGGAATTTTAAGGGAAACCGACCGGGACAATGCGCTGTTTCTCTATCTTGTCTGGATCTCCACCGGATTTATGATCTTTGCTGTATCACGCGCCTTTGGCCATATCCTGATGCAGTTTCTGATTTTAACTTCCCATACCGACACCTGGCAGATGATCGCGGCTTTTTCCGGCAGCGTCAACACGGTCTCGTTCATGCTGGTCAGCCTGATCACCCTGTTCTTCAACCAGAGCTGGAAGATGAACGAAAAGATTCTGAGGTCCCGGAAAAAACTGGAAGCGGCCCATGCCCAGCTTTTAAGTTTAAACCAGAACCTGGAGCAAAAGGTGGTGGAACGTACGGAGATGCTCACAAGTTCCGAGCACAAGGCCCGGCGTATCTTTGAATACTCCCTGGATACCATCCTGGTTACCGACGCCCATTTCAAAATCCAGGAGATCAATAACGCCGGCATCGTGCTCACAGGATACAAAAAAAAACAGATGCTGGAACAGAACATGGGACTGATGGATTTCATCGCCCACGCCCCGGACTGGAATTGTCTTTTGCAACAACTGAACACAAACGAATATGTCCTCAACGAAGAGTGCGATATTTTAAACGCCGATAACATCAATATCCGGGTACTGATCAGCGGCGGCGTTGATTACGGGGCGTTTGGCTGCGCCAAAACCTTTCATTTCATCATCAAGGATATTAATGAAAAAAAACAGATGGAGCAGCAGATCGCCCAGGCCGACAAACTAGCGGCCCTGGGCGAGCTGTCCGCAGGTGTGGCCCATGAGATCAATAACCCGTTGGGTATCATCCTTGGCTACACCCAGCTGATGCTTAAACAGGCGTCTGAATTTGAAGAAGATCTTAAAACCATTGAAAAACACGTAAAAAACTGCAAGGAAGTCGTCAGCAACCTGCTCTCCTTTTCACGGAAGGGCTCCAGGAAAATGGAAAACGTGGATATCCATAACATGCTCAACGGTGTCATCAATTTTCTAAGAAACCATTCTGATTTCAGAAAAGTTCAAATCCAGCTTAACCTGTGGGAAAATGAATGCCTCTGGGTGAAGGGCAATGCCCAGGAACTGGCCCAGGTGGTTTTAAACCTGATGATTAACGCCTGCCACGCCATTCAGGATAACCCCGCCGGGTTCATAGAACTTGCCACCCAAAAAGAGAATGCCCATATACTCATTCATGTCAGGGATAACGGCACCGGCATCTCCAAACAGCATCTGCCCCGGATTTTTGATCCTTTTTTTACCACCAAGCCCGTGGGGCAGGGCACAGGGTTAGGCCTTTCTGTGGGATACGGCATTATCCGCAACCACCAGGGAGATATCCTGGCCGCAAACCGGAACAGCCCGGGTGCGCAGTTCACCATCCGGCTGCCCCTTGTGAACACCAACAGCAATGAGGAGTAAACGATGAGGCCCAATATTCTTGTGGTGGATGATGAAAAGGACATGACCCGCCTTCTCCAGCGCACCCTTGAACCGGAACTGAACTGCCGGGTGACAATGGCTTTTTCCGGTGAAATGGCCCTGAATATTCTTGAATTGGCTGATACAGCCTTTGATATTGTCATCAGTGACATCCGCATGCCCGGAATGGATGGGTTTGATCTTCTGGAACAATTGAAACAAAGATATCCGGATCTCACTGTGGTCATGCTCACCGCTTACGGCAATATTGAATCTGCTGTGGCAGCGATTAAAAAAGGCGCGTATGATTTCATTGCCAAGCCCTTTGAGCAGGATGAAATCATCTTTAAAATTCAAAAAGCTTTGGAGCGCAGCCGGCTTATATCCGAAAACCGCCGCCTCCAGAAAGCCTGCCAGGCCGACTCCCTGCCCTTGATCGGGCAAAGCCCTGCCATGCAGAAGGTGTTTGAGAAAATCGCGCTGGTCGCAGATTCGGATGTCACGGTCCTGATCACCGGCGAATCCGGAACGGGCAAGGACCTGACCGCAAGATCCATTCATGCCCTGAGCCCCAGAAAAAACAAACCGTATATCCCGGTCAACTGTCCCACCATCCCCGAGCACATCCTTGAAAGTGAATTGTTCGGGTATAAAAAAGGGGCGTTCACCAATGCCTACCGGGACAGAACAGGGCTTTTCCAGGAGGCTGATCACGGCACCATTTTCCTGGATGAAATCGGCGATGTCGGTTCCACCATCCAGACCAAGCTTTTAAGGGTGATCCAGGAAAAGGAGGTCAAGCCTTTGGGCGACACCCGGGTGGACCATGTGGATGTCAGGATCATCGCCTCCACCAATCAGGATCTGCAGCAGAAAATCAGGGACAAAGAGTTCAGGGAAGACTTTTTCTACCGGCTTTCGGTGATCACCATTGAATTGCCGCCGTTAAGGGACCGGGTTACGGATATCCCGCTGTTGTGTGATCACCTTCTGGCCAAAAACTGTGAAAAATTGAACAAGCCGGCCAGACATTTGTCTGAAAATGTTGTGGATCTCTTCATGAAGCACCCTTGGCCGGGCAATGTCAGAGAGCTTGAAAATGTACTTGTCCAGGGTATTCTCTATGCAACCTCAGATACCATTTGCCTTGCTGATATTCCCATTGATAAAAAAAAGGCCAGTGACTGCGTGTGCATGAACTTTGATACGGATATGCGGCAACTGACCTATAAAGAGGCCAAGGAAAACACCCTGACACAGTTTAACCATAACTACATCGGCGCCCTGCTCTCCATGACCGAAGGCAATATTACCCAGGCAGCCAGACGCTGCGCCATGGACCGCCAGGCCCTTCAGCAGATTATGAAACGGTATGGCATTGATCCTGAAAAGTTCCGGGTCAAGGCGTCCTGAACTTTCACTGTGCATTTTAATCTTAATTGTGAGCCGGTATTTACCCATGAAAAAACAGCTCCCCCCCCCAGGCTTTAAAACCGTTCCCGTCCGGGACGCCTGCGGCATGACCCTTGCCCATGACATGACCGAAATCATTCCCACCACGGCCAAGGGACCGGCCTTCAAACGGGGACACCGGGTCCAGGCCGAAGATATCTGCCGGCTCATGCGCATGGGGAAAAATAATCTCTATGTGCTGAATCTCGATGAGACCCAGGTACATGAGGATGAGGCAGTGTTTGAACTTGCAGCGGCCCTGGCCGGACCGGGGGTTGAGTTTTCCGCCACACCCAGCGAAGGCAAGCTGGAGCTGTATGCGGCATATCCCGGGCTGTTCCGGGTGAATGTGGACGCATTGACACAATTCAACATGCTGGACGATGTCATGTGCGCCAGTATCCATACCCATGTTGCCGTGAAAAAGGGTGACAGCCTGGCAGCCACCCGAGCCATCCCCCTGGTCATTGACCGGGAAAAACTCGACCAGGCCACGGCCTTTGCGAAATCAGCCTATCCCATTTTTTGCGTTTCAGTATTCAACCCGTTAAAAATTCGCCTGGCCATCATCGGCAATGAGGTGTATGACGGCCTGGTTCAGGACCGGTTCCAGGCGATTGTGGAGGAAAAAACCGCCCGGCTTGGGGCCCAGGTGCTTGAGGTGACGATCCTGCCCGATGACCGGGAGCGCATCAGCGCCCAAATCCGGGATTACATGGATAAGGAGACCGATCTGATCATCACCACCGGCGGCATGTCCGTGGACCCCGATGATGTCACCCGGGAATCTATTGAGGCGGCGGGTTTTGATGAAGTCCACTACTCAGCGGCGGTGCTGCCCGGGGCCATGTTCCTTCTGGGGTATAGCGATAGAACCACCATCATGGGGCTGCCGGCCTGCGGATTGTATCACCGCACCACCATATTTGACCTGATACTTCCCCGGGTCATGGCCGGAGAGCGTCCTGGAAAACGGGAACTGGCAAGCCTTTGTCACGGCGGCTTGTGCCGGAACTGCCCCACCTGCCGGTTTCCCCACTGCTCTTTTGGAAAAAGCATCTGATCCTGACCAGGGCTGCCAAAGGTCATACACTTACAAGGACAAGGATTCGTTATTAATCCAGGAATCCGGGCTGTCCAGCCCATGAAGGCTGGCTCCCGGGCGGTTGACAGGATCCAGCCCGGGAGGAGGTTTCATTTTCCGTTGAATGATGAACCAGGCAGAGCAAGGTTCGAATCAATGTTGGGGTAATTTTTTAATGTGCCTAAGGCCTTGCCGTAAATGATACAGTGGCCCCGTAGTAAACGGACTGACACTTTTGGGCCAGCTCTTTGAGTTCATTATTTTTTGTAACCACATTCTTTACAGTGACCGAGGCTGTCCAGGCACCGGGGGTGGGCACCCGGATCTGGGCCTTGCCGCCCATGATATATGCCGTGAGCATGTATTTATCCGGACCGCCAAAGGTATTGGAGGTCATGTGCAGGTAGTTCATGCCCTGCATATCGCAGGTCAAAGGTTTCCCCTTGAGTGTGACCGTAAATTTGACCAGGTCGCCTGCCTTGACATTACTCATGTCGGTGTCAGGCATGATTTCAAGATCATATCCCAGGGGTTTGGGCTGGGTCCATTTCTCAATGCCGAAATAGGACTTGGCCACGGCCTTGTACCGGGTGCTGAAATCAAAGGATTTTGCCCCTTTTATTTCATCCATGGGTTTGGTAGTCATCTTGTGTTTGCCGCTGGCATCCACATATCCTGTAAAATAGGTGGCTTTGGATTCGGCTGCCACCTGGTAGGTGCCGGGCATGGTTTTATCCGTCATTGAAATTTTGCGTAGGCCCAGATCGCCTTGTACAATGCCCATCCCGGTCTTGGATGCAGTGACTGCTTCGTGTTTAATAACAGGAAGGGGAATCGGTGAAATGGAATTATCCGGTCCGATAAGGCTGTATTTCTCAATCTCAATGTTACCGGATTCAGAGGAGAGCAAATCATCCAGGGGAATGGCATGTCCCCATCCAAGAATGGCGATGACATGTCCCGGGGGATGGGTAAAGGATTCGTTGATATTGACCCACAGTGAGTGCGCATAGGTGGTACCTGCGCAAAATGCGGTCAGGGCAAGGGCTAAACCAGTGGTTTTCAATTTTCGTAACATGTGATTTCTCCTTTTTGGGTTATTATTCTTTTTTTTCAGACCCCATGGGTCCGTCTTCACGTACGGTATGTCCCGGGCCGCCATCCAGAAATACGGTATAAGGCTGGTCCGGGATGGTAAATTCGGCTTCCCCGTTTTCATCCAGTTTGATTTTTAAAATCTGTTTTTCATTATTATCCAGCAGATACAGGGGCAGGTTTGCAGCGGTGGCCCCAGTGGAAAACATGCCTTCCACTGCCACGGTGCCGTCCCCGTTGTCTGTCAGATTCATGAAAAGGCTGTGGCCAAAGGACGGGCCTGTGACAAGCAGAAGAGCAATGAATCCTGCAAGCAGGGTGGATATGTGTTTCTTCATTGGGTTGCCTCCTTGTTTAAATGGTGTTGGATCTGTGTGCCATGACTGGGCATTGTTTCCGGACCAAAGGCCTTCAGGGCCCGGAGCAGAACCGGGGTGACAAAATAATCGGACAGCAGGGCTGTCATGAGGCCTGTCCCGGTTAAAATACCCATAAAAAACAACACTTTGGCAGGTGAGCTTAAGTAGACACTGAAGTTGGCAGCCAGTATCAGGGAGGTGAATAAAAGCGGAATACCGATGGAGCTGAACGTATGGCGGATGGCGTAAGCATACTCACGCTTCTGTTCAAAGGCCAGTTTGGCATGGTTGATAAAATGGATGGTGTCGTCCACGGCAAGCCCTAACAGCATGGGCATAATAGTGATGGTCATCATGTCCAGGGGCACCCGCAACCACCCCATGAGTCCGCCTACGGCCAGGGCCGGGGTGATGTTGGGAATCATGGCGATCAAGCCGATTTTAAGGCTGCCGAAAACCAGGACCATCAGTCCTGTAATCACGCAGATGGCAATGAGAAACGAAGTGAGCTGGCCCTTGGATACAATATCCTGCATCACCGTGAATTGAGCTACGGAGCCGGCCAGGGTCACGGTTGCCCCCGGGAAAAGCGCGTGGGCTTTATCGGTGATTTGATGAAGTTCCCGGTATGCCTCAACAGTGTTATAGTCCTTAATATCCACAGTCATGCGCAGGCGCCGGTATTCGTAATCAATCCATTTTTCCGCTTCCCGGCCCCCGGCATTTTCGTAAAGGAGCATGATCTGGGCCACCATTTCCCGGGTGTCGGGAATAGCGAAAAATTGAGGGTCACCATTGTGAAGCACCTGGTTCATATCCTTGATGATTTCGGTGATGGACGAGATCTTTTTAGTCAAAGGAAAGCCCAAGGCCTCCTGTTCCAGCAGATTCAGCTTTTTTAAATTCGAAGGTTCCCGGGCCATGTTTCCGTCGGGAAATTCCACCACCAGGTTGTAAGAATAAAGCCCGCCCAAAGGAGAACTGCCCACCTGATCCAGGCGGTTGACGTAGGGCACCTTAAGCCCCATATTCTTGCGGATATCAAAGTTGACCTCAAAATATCGCATCCCTGCCACAGCCGTCAGGATCGCCAGGAAAAATATAATCATGATGGGAACCGGCCGTGCCAGAACCAGGTTGGCAAGTTTTGCCATCAGGCTCTCCAGCAGGGCATTGGAGTGCAATCGGATCTGTTTTACCTCCTGATCCTTTCCAAAAGAGAGCAGGGCCGGGATCATGATGACCACCATGAGAAAAACGATGGAGACCAATAGAGAGGTTGATGACCCAATCCAACGCACGGGTTTGACATCCACAAAGTGAAAGGAGCAAAGTGCCCCCACCGTGGTCAGGGCCGTGAACAAAATGGGCCACCCCGTCTCTTTGACGGCCATGCAGACCGATTCTTTTCTTTTTCCGGTGTTAAGAAAATATCGTTGGAAAAATGAAAAAATATGGATGGAGTACCCTATGGACACAGCAATGCCAAGATACAGCGGCACCATGATCATGGCAACGTCAATGGGCTTGCCGATCCAGCCCAGGATGCCGAAGGTCAGGATCACGGATCCGGCAGTGACAATAACCGTCATGGTGATGCCCTTGATGGAACGCAGTGCCAGAGACAGAACAACCAGGGAAACGATCAGGGATAACCCCATGGTCCGGGACATCTCTTTTTTAAAGAATGCTGTTTTGTCATGGGCGATGATGGGCATACCCGATGATTTTGGACTTAAGGACCCATACTTGTCCTGGCGGATGATGGTGGCGGCCACTTTTCCCACCACCATCTCAGCGGATTTGTTGTCCTTGCTTCGCCAGCCTTCGGGGTAAGGGGTCAGTCTTAAAACAATCCATGAAAACCGGCTGTCTGCCGAGATCAATTTACCGTTGAGCAGTTGTTTAGCCAGGATCTGGTCCCGGATACCTGCAAGTGTTTCACTATCCCGGGGGATCGGATCGGGCACCGGCGTAATAATTTCAATGCCCCCTTCATGGCCCAATGAAAATTCGCAGTCAGTGATGGACATGATGTCATCGGCAAAGGGTACTTGGGTTTTCAGCTCATTGCCCAGGGCCCGGATCAGGGCCAGGGTGTCCGGATCAAACATATGGTCAGATTCAACTAACACACCCACATAGTCGTTGTTGCCGAAAATTTCCTTAAACTCATCTTCAGCCATTTTCAGCTTTGAGCTGTCCAAGAGCCATTTATCCCAGCCCGCATCGGTTTGAATTCTTTTTAAACCGGCAGCCCCGAACACCAGGGCCAGAATAAACACAGCCACCACCACATAGCGCAGACGGATGATCCAACTGCCGAATTGTTCAAACATCTGATTGATTCTATTTATGTTGATCATGATGTATCCCATTAAAAATGGTATTTTATCTTTGTCCAGACCTGGGTATTGTCTTTATACCGGCCATAGGAACCTGTCCGGTCCCCGGCAAAGATGTCGGTTCCCAGAAAAACTTCCAGGTTGTCGATGAACTGGTATTCCGCTGTCAGCCGGACCAGGCGGTCCTTTACGTCAATATCCATATATCCGAGAGCCGACAGGGTCAGTTTTTCCCTGAACAGATCTTTTGAGATATTGAATGTCACTGTCTTGGCACACCCGCTTTCGATAAGGCCGGAACCGGAATTCAGAATATGGTCCTGGGTATACTGGCAGGACAGGGTCCAGTCGTTTCCGGGATACCAGTCCAGGCCGGTGAGCCATTTGATCCGGTCTTTTTGTGCTGTAAAATAATCGCTGCCATATCCCTGGACCAGGCTGCCCGCAAAATAGGCTGCTTCAGCCCTATAAACAAATTCTCCCAAGGGTTTTGAAAACTCAGCGCCCAGAATATGAACCCGGTCGTACACCGGTTCCAGGGCCGTACCCAATTGCTTGTAACAGGGAAAGTCATTCCAGGTGTAAAAATAGGAAAAGGCCAGGTCCATGCCGGACAGGTACAGGGTATACCGCAATGCCAGTTCACTGTCCTTAAGGGGATCGTCGGGTTCATTGTCCGGCAGCACCGTGTTGTTCCCATAACCGCCCAGGTACCAGGGGCTGTCCTTGGAGGGCTGTTCCCCGGACTTATAAACCGGAATCCACAACAATTGAAGATCCCCCCACCCGGACCCATACTTGAGATTCAGGGCGTCCACGGCCATGCGCATTTCATCAAAATCCCGGGTGATGGTCTCGGCGTAATCCAGGGGCGATACATTGTCCACAATCCGGATGCCGTCTGCCTGGCCCCAAATGATGATCTGGCGGCCGGCCCGGATGGTTACGCTGCCCAGGGCATAATCCAGGTATCCTTCGTGCAGGCTGACCCCGGACTCATCTTCCAGAAGGTGGTTGGCAGACAGATTCACAGCCCCAAAGCCTGTAAAATTCCCCTGGCAGGCTGTCAGTTCCAGCCGGGCCAGGGTTTCGGAGGCAAGAATATCATTTGGCGATTTGACCTGGGCATTGTGCCGGGTTTCCAGAAAACCGGAAAACTCCGTGTCCATGGCCATCAGGGGAGCCGGTAAAACCTGCATAAGCAGCACGGCCAGGCTGAAAATAGCCGTAAAAATTAAGTTCACCGCAGATGTCCCCGGGATATGGTGTTGACGCTGAAAAATCCGTCATCCACACCGGTATTGTACTCAATATTAGACAGGGTCATCAGGGTGATATGTTTTTCCCGGTGATTCTCCATCTTTGTTTTGAACAGGGTCCAAAAGCCCTGGTGCTTTCGCAACTCTTCCACGGTATAGGTCTTGATCAGGCCCTGGGCATCGTAATATTCGCCCTTTACCGTTATATGGGCCTCTTTGGAGACCCAGATGATTTTCTCATCATAAAGGGAATCATCTTCCCTGGGTACGGATTTGATCTTCCAGCAGACACGGCCGTCCACCGTCTCTTCCCCGATAAGGGTGTGTTCATCCTCGTCCACATTCCGGTCCCCCATATCGTCATAGGTGAAATCCGATCCCATGAAGTAGTCATTGGTGGAGGCCCCTGAAATGCGCCTGACTTTTCTGAGTGCCGGCATGTAAAGCCACTTGTCATCATCCTTGGACGGATCATCATACTCCCAGGACAAAAAGGATGTGCCTTTAATATCCATGGGCTTTTTAAAGGCCATCAGCTTTTTGGTATCCTTGCCGTAGTCTTTGCTGAAGGAGGACATTTCCCGGACCCGTTTTTTGTTCCGGTGGTTAATTAACACCATCTCAATGGTGGATTTTTTGTCATCCCCGTCCGGGGTCTCATCCACCATGACCATGATATCCCGGCCTGTCAGTGGGGCAGCGCCAGCCTTGCCTTTAATAAGAGGACTTAAAAAAAGAATAAAAATAGAAAAAAAACAGATTAAAGAAATCAAATCATGTTTTTTTTTCGGGTGGCTTAACATGGCTCCTCCATAAATTGTTATAGTTAAAGTTAAAAAATCATAACATGTCAGGATTTTTAACATGACTTGGCATGAGCTTATACCCGGATCGAAAATCAATGCGAGTGCGTGGGATCGCTCTTTTTAGCAATGGTCATATCTTAAATAATTTTTATTTGCAACTAAATTTCTTTGCTATAGAGATTTAATTAACTTGGCATAACTTAATATAAAATTAAAGATTTTACTTGAGAGAATAAATAGTTTTCCATAGAAGTTTCTATTATTAAAAACAAACTATTACGTCTTAAGAGACTCCCCAAAGCCCCCCAAAGGAGCTTGAGTCGCAGTCATGAAACAGGAAGCATAGGTTCCTGGAAGCGAATAAAACCTTCCGGAAACGTTATTGTTCAAGGCCTTGATCATTAATAACCAACGCAACGAAACAAGAAAAAAAAATAAATTGAAAGAAAAGATTGACATAGCTAACTTTACTTTGTATTTCTAAGTCCCATATTTTGTAAGTTCCATAGAACAGGGCTGCCTAAAGAGCAGCTGATGTTTCAGAATGTTGATCAAGACCCTGGTTCCTGCACGTGTCGGGTCTTATCCCAAAGCTTTGCCCGGTTCAAGTTTTCTTTTTGAACCCGGGCAGCTTGATAATTTCCAATCATCCAAATATCACCATTATAAATTTTGATTATGAAAATAACAGAAAGGGCATGCCCCAGGCAATTTCCTGGAAAAGACGATCCCTCTTTCATTGATTACCAAAACTGGTATGCCATCCAGACCCTGTCCGGGTGTGAACAAAAACTGGTTGTAACCCTCCGGGTTCTTTTAAAAAAAATCCATCTTTATCTTCCGACCCGGAAGGTCATCCATCAACTCAAAGGGGTTCAACAGGTTATAGAATTGCCGCTGTTTCCTGGATATATCTTTGTTTATAGAAATATTTCAGAATCATTGGACGCGCTTGATAAGGCCAATTCCAGGATCGTTTTCAAACCGGTAATGGCCAACGGGAAATACCTGGAAGCCAACGAGAACGAAATGAAATTTCTCTTTGAGGTGACAGGCGGGGACGGTGTGATCGAATTATCCCAAGGGATTGTTATGGAAAATGAAAAAATTATGATCCTACAAGGGCCTTTGAAGCAGCTAAAAGGAAAAATTCTCTTTATTGATAAGCGAAAGAATAAGGCCAAGGTCAGAATTGAATTCATGAACCGGTTGCTCGACGTGTCCCTTGGTCTTGAAATCTTGTCTCGCCATCTTCCCAATATTTAATACAACGAGCGGTTAACCGCCCGTGGGCATACACCATCAACATCAACAGGAGAAGTCTAAACATGAAGCCTGTTCGTCAATACCTTGCTGAAGAGATTGCCTCAACGCTCGGGCGTCGTCCCGAAGAGATCGATACGGAAGTCCCTTTTTCACGCATGGGAATAAAATCAATGGATCTGGTGACCATCACGGCCCGCCTTGCAAACGAAATCCAAAGGAATCTGCCTGCGACGATAGGTTTTGATTATCCCAGTATATCTGCTATGGCGTCATTTCTGGAGAAAGGAACTAAGACAAACCAGGAAGATGACACCCAAATATACCGCAGTCCGGTTCAAACTTTATTCACTGAACATGAGGACGCATCGGCGGATTGGGCTGAAACTGTCGCCGTGGTGGGAATGGGATTGCGGTTTCCCGGAGGAAGTCGCACGCCCGAAGAGTTCTGGCGTTTTCTAAAGGAAGGGGGGGACGCGATCACCCAAGTGCCTGCGGAGAGATGGGATATTGATGATCTGTTGGATCCGGAACCGACGGCTCCCGGAAAGATGACCACTCCCTGGGGGGGGTTTTTAGCAGATATTGATCAATTTGATCCCGGATTTTTCGGTATTTCTCCCCGTGAGGCCCGGGCAATTGATCCGCAACAGCGCTTGATCCTTGAGGTGGGATGGGAAGCACTGGAGAATGCGGGTATTGATCCGTCAATGCTTCGTGGAGGCAATACCGGGGTTTTCGTGGGTATCAGCGGAAGCGATTATGGCCGGTTATTATTTAAAGATACCAAGCAGCTGGATCTGTATAGCGGAACCGGCGTGTCGACCTCCATTGCAGCCAGCCGGCTCTCCTATTTTCTAGGGCTTCGCGGACCTAGCTTAGCTGTGGATACAGCTTGTTCCTCTTCCCTGGTCACAGTGGATCTGGCCTGCAAAAATCTAAAGAGCGGCGCTTGCGATCTGGCATTGGCAGGCGGTGTAAACCTCATCTTGTCGCCGGAAATGACGATCATTTTTTCCAAAGCCGGGTTAATGTCGCCGGACGGTCGCTGTAAGACCTTTGACGCTTCGGCCAATGGCTATGTTCGGTCGGAAGGTTGCGGTTTGATTGTGCTCAAACGCTACGCTGACGCGGTGCGCGACGGCAACCGCGTATTGGCGCTGATACGCGGCAGTCATGTCAACCAGGACGGCCAAAGCAACGGACTGACTGTTCCCAACGGCCAAGCCCAAGTCTCCCTGATTCAAAATGCGCTTTTGCATGCAGGCGTCTCCCCCTCTGACGTCAGCTATATCGAAGCGCACGGAACAGGAACAGCCATTGGCGATCCCATAGAAATGAACGCCCTGGGAGCCCTGCTGGGCCAAGGGCGCTCCAGGAAGCACCCGTTGATCGTCGGTTCGGTGAAAAGCAATATCGGCCACCTGGAACAGGCCGCCGGCATTGCCGGCGTGATCAAAGTCATCCTGAGCCTGGCGCATGAAACGATCCCTCCCAACCTTCATTTTAAGAAGCCAAATCCGTTGATAGACCTTGATGCCATACCTGCGATCGTTCCCACAGAGCCCATACCGTGGCCATCATCCAACGGATCGCCGCGTATTGCCGGGGTAAGTGGGTTTAGTTTCGGAGGCGTCAACGCCCACGTTGTTCTGCAGGAAGCTCCCCGAACAAGAACGTCCCCAAAGATACCAAAACAGGAGCAAGGCCATGGGACGCCAGTACACCTGATGCCCCTTTCGGCGGCCAATGACGCCGCCTTGAAGGAAATAGCGGATATGTATGGGAAGTACCTGGAAAAAAACCCGGGCCTGGATATGGAAAGCGTATGCCGCACCGTCCAAAGCGGACGAGTTCACTTTCCCCATCGTCTTGCGATTACAGGACGTTCTGTACAGGAAATAATCAAACAACTTAAAGATTATGGGGGCAACCCTGTAGGGTCCGATATGATGCCCGTCCCTCGCCGCTCATCCTCCCAGCCGGAAATCGTTTTCCTTTTCACCGGACAGGGAGCCCAATATCCTGGCATGGGACGCGCACTTTACAAAAGCCAGCCGGTTTTCAAAAAAGCCCTGGACCAATGTTCCGACATTCTGGCCGGACACCTGGACCGTCCTTTGCTGCCGATAATTTTCGGGGAAGACGGTTCCTTGCTTAATGAAACCGCCTATACCCAACCCGCGCTATTTTCCCTGGAATACGCGCTGGCGTGCATGTGGCAAGCATGGGGCATTGGTCCGGCAGCTGTAATGGGCCATAGTGTAGGAGAGTATACGGCGGCCTGCTTGGCAGGCATTTTCAGCCTATCGGATGGATTAAAGCTGATCGCAGCCCGGGGGCGCTTGATCCAGGCACTACCCCGAAACGGTAAAATGGCTGCCGTGTTTGCAGGCGTTGAACGAGTTTCAAAAATTTTATCCATGGGTAATAACAGCATGGTTTCCATTGCTGCCGTAAACGGCCCTGAAAACGTTGTGATATCCGGTTTGACCGGCAGCATTGACCGGATAGTGGACAAGCTGGACCAGGAGGGGATTAAAGCGATGCCCCTGACTGTTTCCCACGCCTTTCATTCTCCGTTGATGGAGCCCATGCTCGACTCTTTTGAAAAGATTGCCGCCCAAATTTCCTTCTCAACTCCCGATATTCCCTTTGTATCCAACCTTACCGGAGAAATGGCCAGAGACGAAGTGTGCGACCCCGCTTATTGGCGCAAGCATGTCCGGCACCCCGTACGATTCGAGCAAAGCGTCCGCTTTCTTCATAAAAACAACTATCGTTTAACGCTGGAAATTGGTCCCCAGCCGGTTTTGAGCGGTATGGTGAAGAGTTTTCTATCCGATGATGAGATGACCTGCCTGCCCTCTTTAAGAAAAAATGAGCACGATTGGCGTACCCTGTCCGGCGCATTGGGAAACCTGTATACCAAAGGAGCACAAATTGATTGGCAGGCGTTTAATCATTATAACACAAGTCCTTTTGTCCAGTTGCCCACATATCCCTTTCAACGCCGGCGATACTGGTACAGTGAAATCAAGCATAAGACCACGTCTTCAATAGAGCCCGAGCGTTTGCCAGCAAAAGAACCGTTTCATCCACAATGGGGAAAAAAGATAGAATCACCGCTGGATTACACGATTTACGCCTATGAATGCGAAGCCAGTTCATTCTATGCAAGCGACCACAGGGTTTATGGCCATGCAGTCATGTCCGGTTCAACTCTGCTTAGCATGGTCCTGTCTGCCATGAAGGATATGTCCGACAAAGGATCGATCTGCGTCACAGATATGGTTGTTATGAATCCGCTTTTCATCCCGGAGTCCGGCATCGCCGTTATTCAAGTCATATTTCACCCCGAAGATGGCCAAAACTTTAATTTCAAAATTCATTCCACACTGAAAGAGGACCCGGCAGGGGACCGGGGACCGTGGAAAGAGAATGCATATGGCCGCATCTGCCTATATCCGGTCGGGCATGCCATTGAGGAACCAGCGATCTTAAACATTGATGAAATAAAGGAACAATGCCCGGAACAGATTGATTCGGAGGATTTTTACCAGGGCATATGGAATAGCGGGCTACAGCTTAAAGGCCATTTCAAATGGCTTTGCAAAATCCGCAAAGGTGATGACGGGGCGTTTGCACAGCTTCGGGAACCCGAAGACAATGAAAATTTCACACACGGTCTGGTTGCCCCAGGGCTCATTGATTCATGTGTGCAGCTTGGCTTTGCCTGTTTTGATAAAGATGAAGACAATGCATATATGTTTCTTGGCTATGATCGCTTCCGGTTTTACCAAAACGCTCCTGGCAAGCGCTATTGCCATATGAAAATACGGGAACAAAAATCCGGCGGGGAACTGGTTTTGGTGGATTATCGCCTGTTCACGGATCAGGGGCAGACCATTGCCCGGGCAGAGGGTGTCCACCTGAAACGGGCACCCAAACATGCATTGATCGGCGGAATTACAGAAATTCAAAGGGATCTGATGTATGAGCTCCATTGGCAACCGGCCACTGTGCCGGAAGCGCTTGAAAATTCATCGCTGGAAGGCAGATGGATCGTTCTTGGGAATCGCACAAATATCGCTGATCAGCTGGCAGCGGCCCTTGAAAAAAAAGGAATCCTGGGCGGTGTGGTAGTCCCGGGAGCCTCGTTCGAGCAAACAGGGCACAATGAATTCAGCGTCAACCCCGAACATCCGGAGGATTTTTCCCGGCTTCTTGATCAATTGACCGAAGAGCAGACGTTAACCCTTGGGGGATTCATCAATCTTTGGCCCCAGACAGCAACAGCACAGGACGCCTGGTCCGGGGAATCAATAATGGCGGATCAATGCCTTGGATGTGCAACCACGCTGCATTTAATCCAGGCCATGACCCGGTTGGGTTTTCATCAACTCCCGGCTCTGTGGACGGTTACCCGGGGAACCCAGGCTGTGCTTTCCGGGGATCAGCTCAATCCGGCCCAGTCTCCGGTATGGGGGCTGCACAAGACCATGGAACTTGAGCATCCGGACCTGCACGGAGGTGTCGTGGACCTGGATCCGGATCCAAATCAGGATAATATTTCACAGCTATTGAACCACATCCGGATCCCGGGGCCGGACAGGTATCTGTCCTTTCGCAACGGCAAATCCTATTCGGCACGGCTTTTGCGGATGAAACCCCAGGCCAAAGCCTTTGATCCGGCAACGGCCCTGCAACCCGGGACCTATCTGATCACCGGAGGAACAGGCGGCCTGGGTTTGAAATTGGCGGCCTGGCTGGCCAAGGGACAAAAAGCCCATGTGGTGCTTGTGGGAAAAAGGCCGTTTTCCATGGAAAAATTACCAGACGAATTGGTATCTAAAAGCAACCGCATAAAATTGATGCAGGCCGATGTTACCCGGTTGGATGAACTGGCCGGAATTTTTGATGAAATTAAGGAAAATCTGCCTGGGTTGCGGGGCGTTTTTCACTTGGCCGGCGTGCTTGATGACGGCGCACTGTACCAGCAAAAGTGGGATCGTTTTGAAAATGTCATGGCTGCTAAAATACTGGGCGCATGGCATTTGCATCAACTGACCGCCGGAATGGAGCTGGAATTTTTCGTCCTTTTTTCCTCGGTTGCATCCCTGATGGGATCACCCGGTCAGGGTAATTACTCCGCCGCAAATGCCTTCATGGACAGCCTGTCACACTATCGCAAATCAATGGGATTACCTGCAATAAGCATCAACTGGGGCCCGTTTTCACAGGCAGGCATGGCCCAAAAGCTTTCCAAGGCCGAAAAAGGCAGATGGACTGCAAGGGGGTTTGACATGCTGGATGCTGACATGGGGTTTTCCGTACTGGGAAGACTGTTGATCCACAAACCTGCCCAGGCCGGAGTGGCAAAAATCAACTGGCAGCACTATCTAAGGAACCATCCCCATGGCGAAGGGAACCCGTTTTACAAAAAGCTGCTTTCCCAATCCCAAGACGATATCTCCCAAAGCCAAACCGCCACGGAAGAGCCGGGCAGCATTCCGGCAAAGATCCGGCAGGCCGCTGCCGAAGACCGCCCAAAGATCATTGAAGATCATATCTGCAATCATGTGGCCCAGGTCCTCTGGCTTCATGGCGACGAACAGGTGGATATCCACAGTCCTTTCATATCACTGGGACTTGATTCACTGATGGTCTTGGAGCTAAGGAAGCAGGTCTGCCAGGATTTTGCCGTTGAACTGTCCATGACGCAGTTTTTAGGAGATACCTCTGTTTCCCGCCTGACTGCCATGGTTCTTGATCGTTTGAAATCATCCGAAAATCAAAAAACTGTTCCTGATGTGCCACAATTGCCCCGGATTGATCCGGCTTTTGAGCAACGAAACCTGCCGTTTGCACTAACCGATGTTCAGCACGCATACTGGATCGGCAGAAGCGGCAAGTTTGATTTGGGCGGGGTTTCCTGCCACGTTTATCCGGAGGTTGAGATAGCCGGCCTGGATATTGAAAAACTTGAACATGCGGTGAACCTTTTAGTCAAACGGCACGAAATGCTCAGGGCTGTGATCCTGCCCGATGGGCGCCAGAAAATTCTTCCAGCCGTATCGCCATACAAAATAGAGGTTCAAGATCTGAGGGAAAAGTCATCAGATGAAGTCAAACTCCGGATTGAAGACTATCGGAACCAGATGTCCCAGCAGATTCTTCCTTCTGAAACCGGCCCCCTGTTCGAGATCAGGGCGTCATTGCTCGACGGCGGCATGACGCGCCTTCATATCAGTTTTGATCTTCTCATCGGTGATGGCTGGAGTTTTAACATTTTGATCCGCGATCTTCATGAATATTATTTAAATCCCGAAGTAAAACTTCCTCCCTTGACGCTTTCATTCAGGGATTACGTAATAGCGCAGCAAAAAATAAACGGGACTGATCAATATCAGGCGTCTCTGAACTATTGGCAAAATCGGATCAACGATCTGCCGCCTGCGCCGGCCCTTCCAATTGCCAAGTCACCGAACCGGATCAAAAATCACCGTTTTATCCGACTTAAGTCCCGGCTGGATAAAGAGGTGTGGAACCGTTTAAAGAAACGGGCGGCCAATGCGGGATTGACCCCTTCAGGTGTATTGCTTGCGGCCTTTTCGGAGATCCTGGCGGTATGGAGTAAAGATTCCCGATTTACGATCAATCTGACTATGTTTAATCGCCTTCCTCTGCACCCGCAGGTAATGGATATCGTGGGAGATTTTACCACACTTACACTGTTGGAAGTGGACAATGAAAGGGGAATCAATTTCAGGGAACGTGCAGGATATATACAAAAACAACTTTGGCAGGATTTAGAACACCGATTTGTTTCCGGAATTGAAGTGATACGGCAGATGGCTAAAAAAAATGGAGACGCGGTCGGTTTTCCGGTGGTCTTTACCAGTGTGCTGCCCTACAGCTCGGGAAATGACGATAAAACAGCCATCGGCCTGCCCGCAGACCTTGACGCTGAACTGAAATACTGCATCTCACAGACCCCCCAGGTTTGGCTGGATCACCAGGTTTTCGACCAGGACGGAGCATTGGTATACAACTGGGATGCGGTTGAAGGCCTTTTTCCCGAAGGTGTACTGGAAGATATGTTTAACGCGTATACTTGCTGGTTGGCGCAACTGGCTGAAGACCAGGATGAATGGGAGAAAAAACGCCCGCATATGATGCCGGCTGCCCAGCAGAAAATGCGTGCTCTGTATAACGAAACCCATGTTCCAGTGTCATCGGAAATGCTCCATACCCTTTTCCTGTCAATGGCTGCCGAACAGCCGGATCATCCGGCTGTGATCACCTCCGGCAAGCGCCTCAGCTACAATTCCCTTAAGCGCCGGGCCAGCGGCATTGCCCATCTTCTCCTGGAAAGGGGAGCCAGACCCAATTGTTTAGTTGGCGTGGTCATGGAAAAGGGATGGGAGCAAGTGGTTGCCGTCACCGGAATACTCATGGCAGGCGCTGTCTACATGCCACTGGATTCGGACCTTCCACCGGAACGTCTCCATTACCTGCTCAAAGAGGGAGAGGTCGATCTGGTGCTCACCCAGTCACAAATTGCCGACCAGATTGACTGGCCTGGGGAAACCCAAATTATTACTGCGGATACGGTGCCTGAATGTTCGGATACGCCAGTATCGTCAGGATCTGCTGATGACCTGGCCTATGTGATCTACACCTCCGGCTCCACCGGGAAGCCCAAGGGGGTCATGATCACTCACCGGGGAGCGGTAAACACCCTGCTGGATGTGAACCGGCGTTTTGCTGTCGGTTCCAGGGACCTGGTGCTTGCCTTGTCTTCCCTGAGTTTCGACCTGTCAGTCTATGATGTTTTCGGCACCCTGGCTGCCGGAGGCACCATTGTGATTCCCGATGCCGCAGGTGTCCGGGACCCGCATCACTGGTCCGAACTCATGATGCGTGAAAAAGTAACCATATGGAATTCAGCCCCGGCCTTAATGCAAATGTTATGCGAATACGGCTCTGGTCGAACCGGCAAGGTCATCCCCCCTTCATTGCGTTTGGTGCTGATGAGCGGAGATAGGATACCGCCAGAGTTACCGGATCGAATTCGGAACCTGGCTCCTGATGCTGAAATAATCAGCCTTGGCGGCGCAACTGAGGCTTCAATATGGTCAATCCTGCATCCCATCAATAAGACAGATTCAAAACGATCACGCATTCCATATGGCAAGCCCATGGCCAATCAAAAATTTTATGTGCTGGACCGCTTTTGGAAGGATTGCCCTGACCATGTGGCCGCAGATCTGTATATCGGCGGAGTAGGACTTGCAGAAGGGTATTGGAAGGATAGTGAAAAAACGGCGGCTGCCTTTGTCACCCACCCGGTGACCGGTGAACGCCTCTACCGGACCGGGGACATCGGCTGCTTTCTGCCGGAAGGTAACATCCAGATTATTGGCCGCAATGATTTTCAGGTCAAAATTCGGGGGCACCGCGTTGAACTCGGAGAGATTGAGGTCGCCATGAAACAGCATCCCGGTGTAAACAATGCTGTTGTTTCAGTTAAAGAGCACCCGAACGGCGAACGGAAACTGGCTGGATATATCGTCCCCGAGGGATTGAAAGCGCGTGCTGAAACTTGGGATAGGAATTTGTCCGGAGATTCCGGACTGGTTGGTTCCGGTGGCGCCGTCCTGACGGATCCTGTTGAACGGCTTGAATTTAAAATGAAAAAATATCCCCTGCGCCGGGATATTGGCGGGCAGATTGTAAAATTTGTAAAACCAAACCGGGATACCATGGTAAAGTTGCTGTCCAGTCGGCTAAGTTACAGGAATTTTGAGAAATCAGCCATCTCCATGGATAATTTTTCAGGTTTCCTCAGTTCTCTTTTGGGGGGGGAATTCCCGGAGATTCCGTTTCCCAGATACCAGTTCGGTTCCGCAGGGGGAATATACCCCGTGCAGACCTATGTCTACGTCAAGGATGACCGTATTGATGGGCTTTCTGGGGGGGTGTATTACTATCATCCCCTGGAACACAGCCTGGAGTCGATTTGTAACACACCTGATATTCAAAAGGCAGTTTTTCCGCCGGGAAATGACACGATTTTTGAAGAGGCCGGATTTGCCATATTTTTTATTGCGGATATGGATACGGTTCGTCCCATGTACGGTAGCCGTTCCCGGGAATTCTGCCTGATCGAGTCCGGATTAATGACACAGCTTCTGGAATCGTCCTGCTTTGGTTACCAGATCGGACTATGCCAGATCGGTGAGATTGATTTTGAAAGTGTCAGGCATTTGTTCCGGCTCAAGGAGAGTCATGAATATTTTCATTGCCTGTTGGGCGGTAAAATATGCCAGACCTCCGGCTGGACCTTTCTCTCTGAGTCCGGGCAGGCCATGCCCGCACTTTCCCTGGAACCCGAGGTGACAAGTTCAGGCATCCGCAGGTTTCTAAAACAAAAGCTGCCGGGGTACATGATTCCGTCCAGCATTCTATTGCTTAAAACACTGCCGCTCAGTCCCAACGGCAAGGTGGACCGAAACGCCCTCCCTGCCCCTGGGATTTTGGAAACAGAGGATCAGGCAAAATTCGTCCCACCTGAAACCGCTTTGCAGAAAACCTTGGCCGATCTCTTTGCCCAGGTGCTTAAATCCGAACAGGTGAGCCTCCATGATAGCTTTATAGATTTAGGCGGGGATTCTCTGACAGCGGTGCGCTTGACCACGCGGGTACGCAAAAAACTGGGGGTGGAGTTCCCGCTGTCCGCTCTCTTTGAAGCCGCTGACCTGGAAGAGCTTGCCGACCATATTCAAACCCTCATGGATACCGATGCTGTTGCCGAGCAAGACATACGGCAAAAGGATTCCAGGATTAAGCTTGATCCCGATTGCCGCCATGATCCCTTTCCGCTGACCGATATCCAGCAGGCTTACTGGATTGGCAGGAGCAATGCCTTTGAGCTGGGAAATGTAGCAACTCATTTTTATATTGAACTTGAGAGCCGGAAAATGGATCTGGACAGGCTGAATAGCGCCTGGCGTCAACTCATTGAGCGGCATGATATGTTGCGGGCGGTGATTCTTCCCGATGGAACCCAGCGGGTCATGGAATCTGTTCGGGCATATGATTTTAAGATCCGGGACCTGAAAGAAGAGACAGAACCCGAAAAATACCTGCTGGCAGTTCGCCAAGAGATGTCGCACCAAGTGATCCCGGCCGGATCATGGCCACTGTTCGATATTCGGGCGACCCGTTTAACTAACGGGCACATTCGGCTTCATTTCAGCATGGACGCTTTAATTGCAGACGCCTGGAGCGTGTTTTCCATGTTCAACGAGTGGCATCGGCTTTTGGAAAATCCCGATTTGAAGCCCCGGCCATTGGAGATAACCTTCAGGGATTATGTAATGGCCGAAAAGGATGTTTTCAATTCATCCCAATACCACCGGGATAGGGAATACTGGCTCAAAAAATTGGCAACCCTGCCCCAGGCACCGGATCTGCCCCTGGCAGTCAATCCGGATGCTGTGACAAAACCCTGGTTTAAAAGGAGATCGGCTGATCTTTCCGCCCGGTTGTGGGGAAAACTAAAACAACGGGCGAAAACGAACCGGCTCACTCCTTCCAGCCTGCTTATTTCTGCCTATGCCGAGGTGCTGCGGGTCTGGAGCAAAACGCCCGGAATAACACTCAATGTCACCTTGTTTAACCGGTTACCCCTTCACCCCCAGGTAAATGAAATCGTGGGAGACTTCACCTCTTTGATACCGCTGGCGGTGTCGGATGCCCAGACACAAAGTTTTGTAAAAAGGGCTCGGGCAACACAGCAACAGTTGCTGCATGATCTCGACCACCGCCATTTCGGCGGGCTTGAGGTCATGCGTGAGTTCGCCCGCCAGCAAGGAAAACCGAATAAAGCCGTCTTTCCGGTCGTGTTTACCAGCGCACTGAGCATGGATAATGCCATGGACGCCTCGGCCATAAACCGCTTTGGGGATATCGTCTTTGGCGTCTCCCAAACGCCCCAAGTCTGGCTGGATCACCAGGTTATGGAACAGGATGGCGCACTTGTGTTCAACTGGGACGCTGTGGAAGAACTTTTCCCTGAATATTTATTAGACGATATGTTTTTGGCTTATTGCAGCTTTTTAGAAAAACTGGCCACAGATGATGAGGTCTGGCACAAAAAGATTATTCGCTTTATACCCCCGGCCCAGCTTGAAAAAAGAGCAGCAGCCAATGCCACCGATGCGCATGTCTCCTCTGAGATGCTTCATACCCTGTTTTATCATCAGGCTTCCCGTTCCCCCAACCATCCTGCCGTGCAGTGCTCAAACCGAACCTTAAGCTATGCTGAATTGTCCGGCTATGCCAATTTCATCGGTTCTCTGTTACGGAAAAAAGGCGCTGAACCCAACCGGCTGGTTGCGGTATCCATGAAAAAGGGCTGGGAGCAGATAGCAGCGGTGTTGGGTGTTCTCAATTCCGGCGCGGCATACCTTCCGATTGATCCTGATTTACCCAAAGAGCGTATTTGGCACCTGCTGGCAGACGGAGAGGTTGGCCTGGTCCTGACCCATTCATGGCTGGATGAAAACCTGCAATGGCCCAAGGATGTCACTCGTATTTGTGTGGATACCCTATCGTTAATCAATCAGGAAATGCCTTTTTCAAAACCTGTCCAAGGACCCGATGATCTGGCCTACGTTATCTATACGTCCGGATCCACAGGTTTTCCCAAAGGCGTAATGATATCCCATAGAGGCGCAGTTAATACGATCCTGGACATTAACCAGCGCTTTGAATTGGGTCCCGGGGATAAAACCCTTGCCGTTTCCAACCTGAATTTTGATCTTTCGGTATATGACATTTTTGGAACACTGGCTGCTGGGGGGACCATTGTATTGCCGGATACTGATAAAACCCGGGAGCCTGGTCACCTGCTGAATTTGATACGAAACAAAGAGATTACGGTCTGGAATTCAGTGCCAACATTAATGCAGATGCTTATGGAATATCTAACGGATGATCCATGCGCTGTTCAGCAATCTTTAAGGTTAATTCTCCTAAGCGGCGACTGGATACCCGTGGATCTGCCCGACAAAATTAAACGTTGTTTCAATGGGGTTCGGGTAATCGGCCTGGGTGGCGCCACAGAAGCATCCATATGGTCCAATTTATATCAAATTGAGCAAGTTGATCCGGATTGGAAGAGCATTCCCTATGGCTATCCCATGATTAACCAACGCTATCACGTGCTCAATGAATATATGGAAGACTGCCCGGATTGGGTTCCAGGCCAGCTTTTTATTACAGGGCTTGGACTGGCAAAGGGATACTGGAGAGATGATGAAAAGACCTTAAATAAATTTATTGTTTGCCCCCAAAAAGGTGAACGGTTATATGAAACCGGTGATATAGGCCGATATCTGCCGGACGGCAGCATAGAATTTCTGGGCAGAAAAGACTTTCAGGTAAAGATAAATGGATATCGAATTGAATGCGGCGAAATTGAAACTGCCATAAAGCAACTTCCCGGCATAGGTGAAACTGTAGTTATCCCGACCAATGGAACCGGAAAAGAAAAACAACTGGTATGCTATGTAACTGCCAATGGTGATAAAAACAGCGTTTTATTTGAATTCAATCAGGCGGATCCGGAAAGATGTGCTGCGCTCTGGCACTCTGTACAAAAAGTCGGGCTGGAACAGGCACCCCAAATTCCTGATTCCATAAAAATAGAGACTGTCCCCGCCTTTTTTAATGCCTTGGAAGATATAAGCGTTGGCGTAATGTGCCAAATCCTGCAAAAAATGGGGATATTTTCAAGCCAAGGGGAAGAATATACCATTGGTGAACTGGTGAATGGATTTGGAATTGAGCCCCGTTTTCAAATCCTGCTCTGCCACTGGCTTGATCTCATGCAAGAGAAAGACGTTTTGAAAAAGACCGAAGCCGGACGTTATTTGAACAGCCGGCCCCTGGATGAAATAAACTATCCCAACCCGTCAACGCTGCCAGAAAAGTTGATAACGCTGAACGCCTCTTTCAAACAACATATCTCCACATACACAGATCTGCTAAAGGGCAATATTGACCCTTTTGAAGTACTGCTGAACCAGGATTCGTTCCTGGCAGCCGAACAATTGGCAGCCATTGCTCCGGGCCGGGAATATTACCACAATTTGGCCGGCCTCATATTCAGGGCCATTATTGATTCTTTTTCATCGGATAAGCCGGTGCGCGTATTGGAAATGGGTACAAGGGCCGGCTCCCTCACCAAAACGTTCTTATCTTTGTTGCCGGCACAGCAAGGCTCTTACCTATATACGGACGAATCCACTGTTTTCACAGACAAGGTAAAACAAATGGTGGGAGAAACACCTTTGTTCGAATCAGGTGTCCTGGATATGAACAAAGCGCCAGAGGCCCAGGGATATCAGCTCCATGCATTTGATGTGATTATTGCGGACAAAACGCTGCACAGGGCAAGGCATCTGGGAAAAACCCTGAAATATGTGAAAAATTTGCTGGCTCCAGGAGGCGTTCTGCTGCTGATAGAACCGACCCGGAACAATCCCCTGATGCAGATAACAGTCGGTTTTTTTGAGGACGGATTCTCCAATTTTGAAGATGAAAGAAGAAAAAGAAAGCTTCCGCTTATTTCGGCAGAAAAGTGGCATACGCTTCTTGAAGAAACAGGTTTTTCAAAAATAATGGTGCTCCCCGAAGCGGGTCAAGCCGCAGAAATTTTTGGGCAACACCTGATAATGGCCCAGGCACCGGAAAAGGTTAGAATATTTGATCCTTCCCAAATAGGCTCGGCTTTACGGCAAACGCTTCCCGGTTACATGGTGCCGGCAAGATTTATGCTGCTGGACAAATTACCGCTTTCAGCAAATATGAAAATAGACAGAAACGCCCTTGCAAAATTAGGGGAAAAAATTGGACCCATTTGCGAAAAAACCTATGTCGCACCTTCCACTGAAGTACAGATAAACATTGTTCGTGTTCTAAAAAAGATTCTTGGTAATATAAAGATCGGCATCCATGATAATTTTTTCGAATTGGGAGGGGATTCCCTAAAGGCAATCCAGTGTATGAATCTTCTTAAAAAATCATACCCCGTGGAATTGTCATTGCAGGAATTTTTCGAAGAATCCAATGTAGAGCGGCTTGCTCAAAAAATAGAAGAAAAATTAGAGTTGGAAAAAAATCTTGACGTTGAGGAAGGCGAAATATGATCGGCATTATCGGTGGTTACGGAAAGGCCGGACTGCAAGCGGCCCGGGTTCTAAAGGCGTGGGGAAACAGGCCGCTGAGGATTGGAGGCAGGAATCCTGAAAAACATCGGCAGACATTGATAAACCAATTCCCGGAAGCTGAATGGATTGAAGTTGATATTGAGAATGATGACAGCCTGAAAAAATTTATAACCGGCTGTGAACTGATTATTAACTGTGTGGGGCCATCTCATAAAACTACGGCAAGAGTGATGAAAATATGTCTTTCCAATAATTG
Organism: Desulfobacter vibrioformis DSM 8776; assembly: GCF_000745975.1. Classification (GTDB taxonomy): domain Bacteria; phylum Desulfobacterota; class Desulfobacteria; order Desulfobacterales; family Desulfobacteraceae; genus Desulfobacter; species Desulfobacter vibrioformis. Next base: position 160,366 of record NZ_KN050796.1, read on the forward strand.
CCACCTTGTTGATGCCGGAGAAGAGAAAGGCATTGAGGAGATATCCCTTCCTTTTCATGGTTCAGCAGTACTCCACAGTGCAGGTGCCCTACCAGGTTTATCAGGCATACTGCCGCGCTGGCTTGCCGGTTCTTTTGATAATGTAACCGATTTGACTGCCTATTCAGGCGGCCTGGACCAGTTTACCCTGTCCGGTGCTGAAGATTATCTTTTCGGTGTTTTTGATAAGCCAAAGCCGCCCCTATCTGCATGGAAGGACGGTGCGTGCCGTCCTTTTGCCTTAAAGAGGGAAACTTGCGTTGCGTTACCTTTTTTCCGGGATGAGGTAACGCTGCACCCTTATTTTGACACTGAAACCGAATTTGTGGCAAGGCAATTATCACTCATTAACGGCCAGTGGTATATGGGAACTGCCGGAGAGCGGATGTCAGCCGCTCTGGAAGGCATTTCAGGCCAATTTTATGCAGATACAAAGGGTGCGATAAAGCGTTTATGCTCCGCAAGCCAATTGGATGCCGCAGGACGTCAAACATATTTTAATTATCTTATACAGCTTGAAGGGATTAAACAGGGTAACCCATTGACGCGAACTCTGGTGTTACAGGCAACGGGGGCCTGCGAATTAACCGGTGCTGTGGCTGCCGTGGCAGGCATAGCCCTGCTGAGCAAAGAACTTTCGTTCGATATATGCCCTGTTTCAGCAATTTCAAATCCAGGTGCGCTGATTCCCCGCTTATCGGAAACTGAAATTATAAGTCAGTTAGATGTTTTTGATTGTTCAATCAGTGAGCTATCACAGGAAATCGAAGGTGAAATATGACTTGGGACAAGGAAAAATTCGACAGGATAGTAGAAGGTATCGACGCATCCGCAGACAGTATCGCAGATCACCTCAGCAGAGAAGAAATTGAATCTGCAATGACAAATCTTGATAGTGCCGTTTTACACTCAATGCTCCATGCGTTACTCAAATTCGGGCTGTTCGATAAAGACGAAAAACACGCTTTTGAGGCTGTTTTGGAAAAGGGCAAAATCTCCCCCAAATTTAACTGGTTAGTTCAACGCTGGATCATCAAATTAACGGAAGCCGGGCTGTTATTGGAATCGCCCGAAGGCCACCTTAGCTGTCCTAAGAAAACAAATGGGGAAATAATCGCTCAATTTTGGGCTGGGGCAGATGATATATGGACAAATAAAATCTCCCCCGAATTTACAGCTTACGTACGAAGTAATACCGAAAAACTGCCAGAGCTGCTGGGCGAGCAAATACACCCTTTATCACTGCTTTTCCCCGATGGAAGATACAATTTTATCCGGTCTTTGTACTTTGATAATTTAATGGCAAACTATCTTAATCGTTGTATTTGCAAACTCTTACAACGCATTGCCGGAGATCACAAAGGCAAAGTTTTAAGAATTTTGGAGATCGGTGCAGGCACGGGAGCCACTACGGAAAAGGTTTTAAAGGCACTTGAAAGCTTTGAAATACAATATTTATTTACTGATGTCGCTTCTGCTTTTGTTACAAGGGCAAAATCACGTTTTGATACATTTCATGGGATACATTTCAGTGTTTTTAACATTGATGAAGATCTTCGAACCCAAGGCTTGACGCCTAACAGTTTTGACATTGTACTTGCGGCAGGCGTGTTGGAAAACGCCCGGGATATTCCTGAATCCATGAACAGGGTCGCGGAGCTTATTTGTCCGGGAGGGTGGTTTGTGTTTACTGAACCCACAAAGGAACACTCATGGATACTGGCATCGCAGGCATTTATGATGACTGAACCCACTGACAGTTTGAGGACTGAAACCTCTTATTTGGACAGGGAGGCATGGATTAACCTGTTAAAGGAATATGGCGATGAATCAATTCTTTTTTTACCTGATTTGAAACATAAACTATCTCCCATGGGAGTTCATTTATTTGCAAAACGCTTTCACTGAAGTTGGGATTGTAAACCATCTGATATGCAAGAAAGGAAAAGGATTATGTTGGAAAATAAATCTATGCAGGCCGAAAGTATTACAGAATTAATCACCCGACTTCGAAGCCAAGGGATCTCCTTATCAAAAAAGGATGATACCCTGCGATATAAAGCCCCCCAGGGAACGCTGAAAGACAGTGATTTACAATCTCTGAAATTACACAAAACTGATATTTTAGAGTTTTTACGAGCAGAGTCCGAGCCTGTAAGCGTTGTCCCGGATCCCGATTCACGTTTTGCACCATTTTCTCTCACAGATGTTCAGGTCGCATATTTACTGGGAAGAAGCGATGCCTTTGAATACGGCGGCGTAGCATGTCACATTTATCTGGAAATTAATTACAGGGAACTGGCGCATAAAAGCGTAGAGGCGGTTTGGAACCAACTCATTGACCGCCATGATATGCTCAGGGCAACAATTCACCGCGATGGCCAGCAACAAATCATGGAAAAGGCACCTTGGCTGACTGTTGATTATGTTGATGTTTCGGGTTTTGACGAACAAAATCTGGCAGATAGGCTTCAAGAAATTCGCGAAGAGATGAGCCACAAGGTATATGATACTGAAACATGGCCCTTGTTTGATATCCGCCTCATTAAAACACCACAACAGCATGTACTCCATTTTTCAATGGAATTTCTCATCGCAGACGGAGCCAGCGTAAGGTTGCTGTTAAGTGAGTTTGAATCGCTTTATTTCAATAAAGTCCCTCAATTACCTGATTTGCAACTTACCTTCCGGGATTACGTTATCACGGAAAAAAATATTAAGAACAGTCCAGCCTACCTTAAGGATAAACAGTATTGGCTTGACAGGATTGACCAGTTACCGCCTGCACCGGATTTACCTTTAAAAAATATTAAAATTTCTGAAGAGCTGATCCGTTTCCGTCGCCTTTTGTTCAAATTGGAAGGCCAAACCTGGGATAATTTAAAAAAACAGGCCAGAAAACAGGGAATTACACCCACGGCATTAGTTATGACAGCTTATGCAGCGGTATTGGAGCGATGGAGCAAAAATAAGTTTTTTAGCCTGAATCTGACCGTATTAAATAGACAGGCCCTGCATGAACAGGTTTATGACATTGTGGGCGACTTTACCTCGGTCACTATATTAGCTGTGGATTTCCGTGACGATAAATCTTTCAAGGAACAGGCCAGAGCATTAAATGCACAGCTTTTTTCCGACCTTGACCACCGTCTTTTTTCAGGCGTCGAGGTATTACGGGAGATAACCCGCAGAAAAGGGAGGGAGGCTGCCTTGATGCCGATTGTATTAACCAGCGCCATCGGCCTGATTGACGATCGTGAAAGCCATAAATTGCAAGGAGATATTAACAGGCACTCAATTACCCAGACACCTCAGGTTTTTATTGATTGTCAGGCTTCGGATACCAACGACGGGATCCAGATCAATTGGGATGTCAGGAAAGGCGTTTTTCCCGGGCAAATGGTCGATGACATGTTTCAAGCCTTTGAAACCTTGATTCAGTCGTTAATTAATGATCATCAGATATGGGAGTCCGGCGCAACGTGTCCTCTTCCCAGGCATCAATTGGAAGAACGCCCGCAAGCAGAAAATATCAAAGCGCCGTTGTCTGACAAACTTTTACACTATCAGATAACAGAACGGATGAAACACAATGGCTCTGCGCCCGCGATTATTGATAATCAAGGGGAAACAACTTATGAAGAGATGGCGAAAAGGGCTTCGGCCATAGCCCGGGAGCTTAAAAGGTCAGGATGTAAGCCCCAGGAACGGGTTGCCATTGTTATGGATAAATGCGCAGCCCAGGTATCTGCAGTCTTGGGGATACTCTTTGCAGAAGGCGTTTATGTCCCCATTGATATTAGCCAACCGGAAATCAGACGGGCTTCGATTATGGAACAGGCGAATATCCGTTTTGTATTAACACGTTCTGACCTCAAGCTACAATGGCCCGAACATATCCATGCGATTGAGGTTGACAAGTTAGCGCCTTCAGATAAAACTACGCTTCACGCAACCGGCGATCCGGACTTGCCGGCCTATATCATCTACACTTCCGGTTCCACAGGGGCCCCAAAAGGGGTAGTTATAAGCCACAGGGCCGTTCTGAACACTATAGAGGATATTAATAAACGATTTCAGGTTACTGAAAATGATAAAATATTAGGCTTGGCTCAACTTGGATTTGATCTTTCCATTTATGATATTTTCGGACTTTTATCTGTGGGAGGGGTTCTTGTTCTCCCTGACAGCGACCGTATGACAGATCCCTCCCATTGGGCTCAGCTGATGGCGGACCACGGGATTACGCTTTGGAATTCAGTCCCTGCCCTGATGCAAATGCTCGTCTCATATCTGAATTCAGAAAAAAATTGTCAACTGCCTAACTTCAGAAAAGCGCTGTTGTCGGGGGACTGGATACCGATTAACCTGCCGGACCAGTTACGCAACCGGGTTCCGTCTGTACAAATTGTCAGTTTAGGCGGGGCAACCGAAGCCTCTATATGGTCCATCTTTCATGAATACAAGGGGCTTAAGCCTGAATGGAAAAGCATTCCCTATGGCCGCCCCCTGGCCAACCAAGGCGTGAGAGTGCTGGACTCTGGCATGCGAGACTGTCCTGTGTGGGTTGCCGGTGAACTATATATTACCGGCAAAGGACTGGCCCTGGGTTACTTTGGAAATCAGGAATTCACGGATACAAGTTTTTTCGACCACCCCAAAGACGGGCAACGCCTTTATCGAACCGGGGACCTGGGGCGATATATTCCCGGGGGTGAAATTGAATTTCTTGGCAGGAAAGACAATCAGGTAAAAATTAAAGGGCATAGAATTGAGCTGGGTGAAATTGAAGCGGCCCTGCAGAAACATCCTGCCGTGGCCGTTGCCGGCGTGGTTGTGGATGGTTGCGGTGATGACCGGGCACTATTGGGGGTTGTTGAGACAGTTCAGCAAAAGGAAAATGTAAGTGTGTCGGAACTGGTTAACTTTATAGCCCAACGCCTGCCGGCTTATATGATCCCCACCCACATTCAGATCGCGGACGCCTTGCCGTTAACCGATAATGGCAAGCTTGACAGAAAGACTTTATCAACATGGCGCCTAAAGATGATACAGGAGCGCACCGCCGGCGGGGACAGGGCCCAAGAAATGGATGAACTGGAAACGCAACTTTCGCAGTTATGGATCTCAGCATTGGGAATTACAAATCTGGGCAGGTCACAGAACGTATATGACCTGGGGGCAGATTCACTGGTTATCGCCCATGTGGCAAGTAAAGTTAAAGAGTTGTTAAACGAATCTCCTTCATTTACAGCGGATATTTCTTTTGACAATTTAATCAGGCATATGCTCAATTATCCGACCATTGAGGCTTTGGCCCAGGTAATCAGATCACATCAGTCCGATAAGGGTGCCGCCACTAGGGTTGTTGACAAGAAATCGTCTGAAGGCCCCCGGAGTATCGGTGTTTTTACCAATTTTGGCGGCGGAGACACCGGGCCTCTCAGGGTTATATTTCATGCAGGGCTTGGAACGTTAAACTCCTATATGCTGCTGCTGGATCACCTTGATAGACAACAGTTAGGCCCTGTAATCGGGGTTTCGATCAAGGATACGGACAAATATTGCGAACTTGATCCCGGCGAAGCTGTCGAACATATCGCCGAGGACTACGCCCAATATCTGGCTGAAACAGGTCATAGACAGGTACAGCTCATCGGACATTGTTTGGGGGGATTTACAGCCATTGAGGTCGCTCGGCGCCTCCTGGAAAAAGGCATTGATGTCCTGGACCTGGCCCTGATTGACAGCTTACCTGTCCCTGTCCGCGTGGACGACGACTGGATTTTGGAAATTATTTTTGTTTTTGCCCTGGGGATATCCTTGCAAGAGTGTGGATTTGGAGACCTAAATCCTGTGGATCTGAAAACGGCCATTACAACTATAATAAACAGCAATCCCGAAAAAATCCCCCAAGGATCTGTTTTTTCCATTGGAGGGAACCCGGTTCTGGACAGGGTGCGCCGTATGTTTCAAAAACTTAACACCATCGAGTTAAGGCAGCGGTTTACCGCTTACGGGAAGGCCATGCAAAATGTTCATGGCGAAGATATGCCCGTGGAAATGCTGGAAGGGCTGTACAAAGCCTATAATCAGGCCTTTAAAGCAGCTCAATTCACGCCTGAACCATATATGGGAGATGCCCGGTTTTTTCTGGCCGAGGTTACTTTCGGGTTTTTACCAAGCACCCATGGCGCAGCGATTGATTTTTGGAGGGATATTGTTCTGGGTGATCTCAAGGTTACCGAAATTACAGGAGATCACAATACAAGTGTAGAAAAAGAACCTCATATAACCGATCTTTCCAAATTGATCGCGCAACCTCTGATATAACAGCCACGGGCCGGCCTGACATATCTTCTGCCAGGAACAGTCCACAACGACGTTTGAAAGTATTTCAGTAACTTATTTGAACTTTCTTACAAAGAAAACATAAGGCCTGAATTATCCTCGGATTCCCGCGGCTATGCCAGCAAGACTCACTATCTTTTAACATCTATCTGGATTTAAGACCTAATTAAATACAGGAGTTAAAAAACTATGGTATATGAAATAGATTGTTTACTTTTAGGGTACTCAGGTCTGCATAAAGCATCATGCAAGGAATATCAGATTTTAGCTAACAATCATCCTGAAATAAAAAAAGTACAAACATCCTTAAATTCGGCCATCACCTATTTAGGGACCGCATTGGACAAAAAAGGATTAACCTTTGATTTTGTAAATTCCATTGAAAATGATTTAGAACTTATAATAGAAAAAGTAAAATCACAAAAATATTTCACAATAGGAATTTCTACGACAATATGCCAGAGTATTCCCCATTTGAAAAATTTCGTTAAGCTTTTAAAAAGGATAAATAAAGATATTAAAATCATAATAGGCGGGGCTCTGATTGTATCTACCATCCGGGATTTGTTAAAGGATGGCCAGGATGTATTTAACGAAACTTTAAGGGATTTGTACGCAGATTATATCGTAGATAGCATATATGGTGAAGATAGACTAGCATCCTTAGTATATAACCTTAAAAACAATATCCCGGAAGCATCTATACCTAATTTATACATTCGGGAAAAGGACCAGTTCAGATGTGATTTAAAAGTAGCAGATGATTATAAACTGGAAGAGAATAAAGTAAATTGGAAATTATTTAAAGGAAGAACAGGAGGAACTGTTGTTATTCGCACTTCTCTATCCTGTTGTTTCAGATGTTCATTTTGTAGTTTTCCGGTTATGGCGGGAAAGTTTCAAGCTGGGGATTTGGAACATATCGAACGTGAACTTAACGAGATTGAAAGTCTTGGAGAAGTTAACTTGGTGCACTTTATAGATGATACTTTGAATGTTCCTATTTCACGATTTAAAAAAATGCTGAGAATGTTTATTAAAAACCGATATACTTTCAAATGGCATTGTTTTCTAAGATGCCAAAATCTGGATGAAGAAGCAGTTCAGTTGATGTCAAAAAGCGGTTGCATAGGGGTCTTATTAGGTCTTGAGTCAGGGAGTGATCATGTTCTTAAAGTAATGAATAAGGGCACAAAGATCAAAAATTTAACAAGGGGAATACTTTTATTAAAAAAATACAATATCACAATTATTGCCTCTTTTTTCGTGGGATTTCCAGGAGAAACCGTTAGGTCCGTAAACGACACGTATAGATTTATTAAAGAGATCGACGTTGATTTTTATTATATTGGCCTATGGTTCTATGATCCCTATACCCCTATTGCTAAAAGAAAAAATGAATTTGATTTAAAAGGCATATTTTTTGATTGGAGCCATTCAAGCATGGATTCTGAAATCGCTAACAAATTGCTTATTCAGATAAAAACATTGATAAAAAGCTCTACCTTGCTCGAAAGCATAAATAACGCTTTTTTATTTCAAATGTTAAACAGTTATATCGATGTGCCTGCTCTTAGATATTGCCTTGACAGCGACAGAAATATTGAAGTCTCAATTCCCCGAGAGCGAATACAGGAATTCGGGCCTAAAATAAGATAAACGCCAACCTTGCATAAAATTTTTTATAACGGCCCATGGGCTGACTGACATATCAGCTGCCAGGCACAGCCCACAACGAAACAAGAAAGTAATTCAGCAACTTATTGGAATTTTTATATAAAAATATCAAAAGACCTTAAAACGAAATAATTGAAAAGGGTCAAGTTTTAAAGAATATGTTACTTGATTAACAGGTGAATTTTCCCCAATGAACAAAGCAAAAAAAAAATTAAAAATAATTGTTTGCGGTACGCGTTTTGGGCAATTTTATACAGAGGCTATTAAACAGTCCGGCGAATTTGAGTTCGCTGGAATTCTCTCCCAGGGCAGTGCTAAATCCCAAAAGTTAGCCCAGGCTCATGGTGTGAAAATATACACCGACCCGGCGCAACTTCCCCCGGATATTGATTTAGCTTGCGTGGTGATCCGCACAGGCGTTTTGGGCGGTGATGGTACCCAGATAGCAATAAGGCTAATGGAAAAAGGAATCCACGTGCTTCTAGAGCAGCCTGTCCATCAGAAAGATTTGGCCCTTTGCTATAAAACTGCCAGGCAGAATAAAGTCTTTTTTGTTCTGGGTGATCTTTATGTGGAACTTCCCTCGGTTAAAACGTTTATCACGCTGTCACAGGGAGTGATTAAACACCAATTCCCCCTTTATATGAACATAGATTTATCAACCCTGGTGTCGTTTCCACTAGTCCATATTCTGGCAAAAGCGCTCCCCACTCTTAGGCCTTGGAAGGTTGAGCAGACCATAAAAGGGGACATCCCCTTTCAAGTCATCAGTATGACCATTGGAAAAATTCCTGTGGTTATCAGAGCCCACAACCAGGTAGACACCCGGATATCTGACAGCTATCTGCACCTGATGCACCGTATTTCCTTAGGGGTGGGCGGAGGCTGTCTCTCTTTGGTCGATACCCACGGTCCGGTTATCTGGCAGCCACGGATGATTTTTCCTGATCATGACGACTTTATTCTCGAAGAATTAAGTGAACGTCCGTCCGTTGAAATGCTTGATGAAAGCACACGAATTATCGGTCCGCCCCAATACCCCACGTATCAGGAGGTGCTTACCCGCATTTGGCCCGGGGCTATTGTAAAGGATATCAAAAGATTGGCGGGTCTTGCTTGTGGAATTACACCTGAAAGCCAGATGGCTCAATTCGGGCAACAAGAGATGCTTTGTTCCCAGCTCTGGAGAGAAATCAGCAACGCGTTAGGATATCCGAACAGTTATGAAAACCCTGACAGAGAGTATTTGCCCGCAGCAGCCGTGGTTGGCTTCTACTTTCAGCAGATAGGCATGGCTGAAACATACAATCAACTTTCAAAAGAGGAGATTGACGCCTGTATCAGCCAACTGGATCAGGCCTGCCTTTGGGCAATGCTTTTTCAGTTCCAGAAAAACGGTGTTTTGGGGGACCCCGAAAAATGTTATGCCGAAGAGGCGTTGATTTCAGCGCTCCCTGTGATCTCCAGGCATTATTACGTTATTCGCCGTTGGCTCAAGGTCCTTACGGATCGGGGGTATCTTGTATCGGAAAAGAATGGATTCAGGTCTGCCGGAAAAACGATTACCCAGGAGAAGCTCGACCGGCAATGGCAGAAAGTCAGGGCCTTGTGGGACCACAGGTTGGGCTCTCCGCTGGTATCGCTTTATTTTCAACAAAATGTTCAGGCGCTTCCAGCCTTGATGTCCGGTGAGCAACAGGCTGTTTTAATCTTGTTCCCTGAAGGGAGCACTGATGTGGCCAATGCACTATACCGAGAGACTTTAATTGCCTGGTATCTAAACCGGCAAGTGGCCGCAGAAGTGGAAAAAATTGTACTAAACACAAGCGGGAAACTGCGTATTCTGGAAGTCGGTGCGGGAACCGGGGCTACATCAGATGTGGTGATTGATAGAATAAAAAGTGCACAACTTTCCGGCAGAATCGACAATTACCTGTATACGGACATATCCCCCAATTTTTTGGGTGCGGCCAAAGTACGTTACCAAGATGAGCCGTGGGTGACGCTGCAGGTGATTGACTTGGAAAAAGACTTTCAGGCGCAAGGACAAGAAAAAGAAACCAAGGACATCATTATTGCCGCCGGGGTCTTAAACAATGTTAACGATATTGTTCGGGTCCTAGAAAACTTGAAAGCGCTGCTGGCCCCTGGGGGAATAATGCTCCTTACCGAAGTGGACGGCGAATCCGTTGAGATATTGATTTCCCAGATTTTCATGATGGACGCGGCCAACGATGCCCGTAAAGAAAGCGACACAACCTTTATGAATCACGGACAGTGGCAAAAGGCCTTTGCCCAGGTAAATCTCAAACTGCTGAAAATGATTCCAGGCAATGATCATAAATTATCTCATTTAGGGCAAAAGCTGTTTATGCTCACTAAAGGATAATTCACCGGAGACAGAAATGTTTAAATGCTGCCAAATTATCTGCAGGGTTAAAAATATAAAAGAAGTTGTTGGAGATCTAGAAAAAGCCGGTTTTTCTGTGCAATGGGGAAGTGTACCACAAAAAGCTAAAAATGCCTTTTTGTGGTTTGAACATGGACCATTCATTGAATTTTTCAGTATATCTCCACGCTGGGCATATCTTAGTGTGCCAATTGGCCTGTTTTACGGAAAGGCGGCAGGAAAGCGCTTGGCCTACTGGGCCCGTCATCCAGAAGGTTGGTGTGATATCGCTTTGGAACCAAAAAAAGAAAAGAGAGGGGATAATCCAGATCAATGTGTTGCCATTCAAAATGATTTAGAATCGATAAAAGCAGCTGTTACCCGGGCAGGCATTCCAACATCTCGCATCATCCAAGGCCAAAGAACTCGTCCTGACGGGTTAAAAGTTAAATTTAGCTTTATGGCCACTGAACCCATTGGTTTGCCGTTCCTTGCTTCACCATATGACCCGCCACAACATCCCGAAAAAATAGAGCATCCCAACGGGGCCACAGGGATTGAATGGGTTAAAGTGGCTGTTGAGGAAACTCACTACGATCAATTTATTACCCTTACCCAAAAAGATAAATGGATCAAACCCGAGTTGGCGTCACAAACCAGGGTGCTGGAAGTCGGCTTGTCCGGTATAAAAAGCGAACTTGATGCCAAATACCTACATGGCGCAGTCTTTGCCGTGGGATCTGATAATAAGTAGGTTGTGTCCTGCATAATCTGCGTGAAGGCTGCAGATTTTATAACGGCCATGGGCCGACCTGGTCCATCCCTTCGATTCAGATTTTAAATATATTATAATTTCAGGTTGTTACGTCTACGAAAATTTCGTTGTGGCCCTACGTTGGTTAATCAAGAGATACAATCCGGCGACACGTTTGTTTTATAAGCAAAAAATTTCTGCGCCCCCCAAATAAAACCCAAAACAGGTGTTTGTTCCAAGTTTTCAAAAAGGTGGGATAGTCTATCCCCAGGCTTGCCACACAACGAATAGTGAAAGGTCTGAATGACTTAACCCGTCTTTCATATAAAAACAGATAGGGCTGACTTGACATATCTTCTGACCGGCATAATCAGCAATAAATTAATAAAGTATTTCAATCATTTAGTTTAACTTTTTTGAGGAGAAAAATTTATGGAGAAAGGTTACAAATTTGTTTTTCTGTTTGTATGGATCGCATCGCTGTTTTTTATCGATCAGCTCACGTTTCCCTCAGGGGTTGTTGCTGAGGAACAGGCGGCCGGAAGCGTTTCATCCAGGAGTTCCGTTAATCTGGGAGAGATTACCGTTACTGCAGAAAAACAGGAGAAAAATGCCCAGGATGTCTCAACAAGCATGACTGTAATAGACTCCCTTGGTATCGAAGATAAAAAACTTGAGTCTGTATCTGATTTTATCGATTTTATCCCTAATATGATTAGTTTTGAAGATCATTATGGCTTGTCGAACAGTATCTCGGCCCGCGGTATTTCCGCCCCTCTGTCCACAAGAGGCGCTTCATCAGTGGGAATGTATATCGACGGCGTTCCGGTATTGAGTAGCTTCGGAATGGAAGAAGGACTTATAAATGTCGAACGTATAGAGGTATTGCGGGGTCCCCAGGGGACGTTATACGGCAAAAATACGGAAGTCGGTGCCATCAATATCATTTCCCGGCAACCTGACAACCAGTTTGCAGCAAGGGTGTCGACAGAAGTCGGCCAATGGCTGTCTTCTGATTCGGGAGACAAGATCGTAGGGGGCGCGTCATTGGGTGCCAGCGGTCCTATTCTCAACGATAAGTTGTTTTTTGAGATGGCAGGATCGTACAAACATAAAGATGGTTATCTACATAACACTTATAGTGATGACTCTGAATTTGAGCGCGAGAACTATTTCGGCAGGCTGAAGCTGCGGTGGATGCCAACCGAGCGGCTTGATATGTCGCTTATATTATCATCTATTAGATATGAATTAGACGGCGATATCAATTGGTATCTGTCGGATATCGGTGCTGGCTATTTCGGGAGTGCCTCGCCCTCCCGAGGCCAGGTAGAATCGGAGTTCGAAGGCTGGCAAGAGACCAAAAGCCAGACCCAGTCATTGAAACTTTCTTATGCCCTTACCGATACGATAGATTTTACCTCGATTACTTCTAGAAAAGAAACTACCCTTGAAAATGCATTTGACTATGATTTGACATCTGCTCATATAATGAATGGATACTGGGACCCTTTTTCATCTGAAAAGATTTCTCAGGAAATTCGGTTGGACTCGACATCGAATCGACTCAATTGGGTTGCCGGTGTATATTACGATACGGATGACACAGAAATAAGATACAGGCAGGATTCGATGTATCCTTCAATGTTTTATGATCTTAACGCTGACCAGACCGGTGAAGCATATGCGATTTTCGGACAGGTTGGATATTTTCTAACTGAAAAGTTTAAACTCATCGGCGGCTTGCGATATGATCACCAGGACGCCGAAATGGACAGGTATCTACCAATTCAAGGGACAATCGAAGACTCATGGGAACGCCTGACGCCTAAAATAACTGCAGAATATCATGCTACGCCTGATATGCTGTTATATGCCGATGTGTCCGAAGGGTTCCGCACCGGCGGATTTAACGGTCTGGCCACTGATCCGGAATATTACAGCTTTGATGAGGAGTCGTTGTGGGCATACGAACTTGGCATGAAAAGCCTTTTCATGAATAAACGCATCATGCTCAACGCAGCCTTTTTCTACATGGAAATCAGTGACATGCAAGTTGATGAATGGGTTGATCTTAACACCGCTTTGATTACCAATGCTGCAGAAGCCACATCATGGGGCCTGGAGCTTGATGTTACCGCGCGTATTACAGACACCCTGACCCTCATGGGCGGATTCGGGTACACCAATGTTGAGTTTGACGAATTCAGTGATGCCGGAGGCGATTATTCCGGGAATAAAAATCCTTTTGCGCCGGATTATACGTTTAATGTCGGTTTGCAGTACCGGAACACCAAAGGGTATTTTGCCAGGATAGATCTGATTGGTTATGGAAAAACCTATTACGACAAGGCTAACGAGTATTCAAGGGATCCATACGAAGTCGTCAATGTCAAAATCGGTTACGAAACTGATCGTTTTGACATCTACCTCTATGGCAAAAATATTTTTGACCAAGAGTACGATATTCCTTACACGAGCGGTATGTACATGCTCCAAAGTGAACCTGGCGAAGTTGGTCTGCAGATTGTAAGCCGGTTTTAAGAAAACGGTGAGGGCTGGTGCTCATAGGGAGTTTTGAATTTTGTTCAATGAAGAAAATAACACATCAACGCATAAATCAGCCCCCAATACACAACCCTAATTAACCCCAACGTTGCATAAACTTTTTTTACCCTTCGGCGTTATCAAGCTTTTGCGGTAGTTGACTGCAGCGGCAAGCGTGATGCCTTGAAGCTAAAACCCCCCATGACTTCTGCAACGATGGGGTTAATGACGGGTTTCAAAACTTTTTTAACCAATTTTCAGGAGAGAATTATGATTCCCTTAACCTGGCTTAGGGCTTGGGAGGTGGGTGTGGTTCAAGATATCTCAGGAAAGCCCGGATTTGTCAGCAGAATATCTGCAACCGGCTTTTCTTTAAATACAGAAGTTAAGATGATACGGAACTGGAAATGGGGTCCTTTGATCATTTTTTTACGTGATACACAAATCGCCTTGGGCCGCACTGAAGCTGGAAATATTATGGTGAGGAAAAAATCAGAATCAAAATGAAAGCAAACAACGTCATCGTCTTGGCAGGACAGCCGAATACCGGAAAATCTTCTATTTTCAACAGACTTACCGGTTCAAACCAGCATGTTGGTAACTGGCCGGGTAAAACAGTAGAAAAAAAAGAAGGGGCTTTTAAATTCAAAGGCCACCTCTATCAATTGGTTGATTTGCCCGGGACTTACAGCCTGACCGCAAACTCGGCCGAAGAGATAATCACCAGGGATTATATCATAAAAAAGCATCCTGACGTTTTGGTGGTTGTGGTTGATGCATCACAATTAGAGCGAACACTTTATCTTGCCGCAGAAACATCCATGCTGCCGGTTAAGACAATTGTTGCCTTGAACATGACCGACATTGCCGAAAGGGAGGGTCGTAAAATTTGCCATGAAGCAATGGGAAAACAAATGGGTGTGACGGTTATCCCGATGGTTGCATCAAAAAACATAGGATTTTCAGAACTTCTCGAAGCGATAAAAAAGAGTGTTGAAAACCATGATCCAGATGAAAGACCAATACAGCAGGAATTTGAAGGAGAAGTGCTTGCACGGTTAAATGAAGTCAAAGGCCTCATCAAAGGACTTGTTCCTTCGCCCTTCACCGAAGATTGGATGGCGCTTAAACTGATGGAAGATGACAGGGAAGTACGGGAAATAATGAGAAAACGGTTGGGTCCTGACCAATGTTTACATCTGGATAAAATTATAAACAATGGTCTTGCGTTGCTTGTAGCAGACTCAAGATATAAATGGATCCAAAAAATTATAGACGCATCAGAGACAAAGTCCCATGACACAAAAAGCCTTTTGGATAAGCGTAACAAATTTGACAAAGTTGCCACCCATCCGGTATGGGGGATATTTGTGGCCCTGGGTATACTATTTTTCGCAATTGTTGCAGCAATGAGCATCGGCAGTTTAGGATTACCTTTTCTAAAAATAGTTTCTCTTGCCTCGGATGGGGCTCGGATTTTACTGGGACCTGGGCCTGAATGGCTTAGTTCCATGATGGCAGACGGACTTATTGTTGGCGTCGGGATAGCGACGGCCCTGTCATTTTTTTTAATGGGCGTATTTATTGTAGTCGGCTTTTTGGAAGATGTGGGGTATTTGCCTCGCCTGGCCTATGTTTTTGATTTGTTCATGCATGGCATAGGTTTGCATGGAAAATCTTTCATGCCTTTTTTAATGGGATTTTGCTGCAATATCAGCGGTGTATTGGGCACCCGTGTTGTTGATTCATGGCGGCAGCGTCTTATAACCGTGCTCCTGATCCCTATTATTCCCTGCTATGGGATCTGGGCAGTGGTCAGTTTTATCGGCACAATTTTTTTGGGCGTAAAAACCCCCATGGTTGTTTTGGCCCTTTTGATAACAGCAGCGCTTCATTTAGCCCTGACCTCTTTTCTGCTGCGGCGTTTTATTGTGAAAGGAGAAAGCACAGGGCTGATTATGGAGCTGCCCCCTTATCACAAGCCAAACTTTAAAACGATCTGGACTTATGCCTGGACAAATGAGAAGGGATATTTAAAACGTGGTTTTTCCATCATTGCCATGGCGTCTTTTATCGTCTGGTTTTTTTCTTATTTCCCTGAGGGCAAAATCGAAACCAGTTTTTTAGCATCCACAGGCAGCTTCTTAAATCCAATTGGAAATCTGATGGGGTGCGACTGGAAACTTATGGCAGCTTTGATTGTATCCGTGATGGCAAAAGAGTCCGCCCTTCCGGCCATTGCTATTTTATATGGCACAGGACAGGGTCTGTCATCAATAACAGGACTGGCGTCGATTACATCAGGTGGAGAACATACGCATAACGAACTGGCTTCAATCCTGATGCAATCCATCAGCCCAGAATCTGCACTGGCGTTTTTATTTGCCTTGACATTCTCAATACCTTGCTCGGCCACGATCTCGGTATTATATACCGAAACAAGGTCATTAAAATGGACCGCAGGTGCATCAGCTTATTACACACTGTCAAGCCTTGTGGCCGGAATTCTTGCTTACCAAGCAGCTCTGCTGATTTTTTAAAAGCCTGCACTTGCCTGTTACGCAGCTGTTTTTCAACTATAAAATCACTACTTTTTCAAAGAGGTTAAATGTTAATCAATCTTATTAGTTTGCTCTCTAAAAATAAGGTTTACCTGGAGGCTACTCTGGCGGATAACCTTGGCGTAGGCCAAACAATGCTTGGGCAATTGATCCATGAACTTATCTACCGCGGATATGTGGAAAAAATTTATGTGCCCTTGGATGCCGGCAGGTGTAATCATTGCACGTCACAATGTATTTCCAAGAATGCTGCTGAAAATCAGTGTATCGCATGGTCATTAACAGAAAAAGGCAAGGCTTTGTTTAAAAAAAATAACCAGATTTTTTCCAATAACACATAAACATAATCAGGATGATCCAAACCAATATAGACCCAATGTCATAAGGTTAAGAAACTTTGCTGGACCCCCACGGATAAACTCGGTGTTTCATTCATTGCCTCATGTATTGACTACGATAACGACGGCCCGAATATGGGAATGAGCGAGCAAGGCGCAGCGGCAGATTACGTGCCATATTCCGGGTACCACATGGAAGCTTCAAACATAGAGGCATACAACGATTCAGAGAAGAGTTCCCAAGCCCTTAAAGTCGAATATGATCTCACCGAAAAAATAAAGTTGACATCTGTTACGGCCAGAACTGAGTTTGATGATGTAAAGTTAACGGATTTTGATTTCAGCCAGGCAAATGTCTTCCATTCACAAACGGATTATACGTTGGAAAACATTTCCCAGGAGGTAAGGCTCAATTATACCAGGAACCGGTTAAAGTGGTTAATTAATCGCATTAAACCACCAGCTCTGCTGGTGTGATCCTGATAGGCTCCGCCGACCAGACGAGGTAAACTTTCTTCCCGAGGGCCCTCAAAAGGGCAGGTCGGGAAGGAAGTTTGTATGAAAGAATACGAGAGTTTATCGCATGTTAGATGGGAATGTAAATATCATATTGTATGGGTACCAAAATATAGGCGGAAAACATTGTATGGCCAGGTGAGACGGAGATTTGGTGAGATAACGCGAGACTTATGCCGTCAAAAGGGTATTGAATTGGTTGAGGGGCATGCAATGCCGGATCATGTTCATTTATGCCTTTCAATACCGCCGAAATACAGTATTTCATATGTGGTTGGTTACTTGAAAAGAAAAAGTGCAATCCGGTTGCACCAAGATTTTTCGAATAAGATGAGAGGTTCAAAGAGTTTTTGGGCGAGAGGTTATTTTGTGAATACGGTAGGGTTAGACGAAAACCAAGTACGTCAATATATCCGACACCAAGAAAGTACAGAAAATCGACAAATGGAATTTGATTTCGAAAATAAATAAGAAGTAACAATCTGCGACAGGCCCCTTTCATGGGCCCTCTTCAAGCTACCGGCTATGCCGGTAGTTTGTGACTTTTAAATTGAAAGAACAGGTATTTTGCCATGCACAAAGACAAACAAAAAACGATGATTTTAAATGAAAATCTGTGGCAGGTTATGTTTAAACTGTCATGGCCGGCAGTGATCGCCATGGTCCTGCACGGTCTCAACTCCCTTTTTGACGCTGTTTTTGTTGGACGTTTTGTGGGAGAAACGGCCTTTGCCGGATTATCACTTGCCTATCCGTTAAGCATGTTATTCCTTGGCATAGGTTCGCTGATAGGTGTCGGCGCAGGTTCCGCATTGAGTATTGCCCTAGGCGCAAATGACTATGGCACCCAAAGAAAGATCCTTGGAAATGTGAATTACATGAATCTGGCATACGGTTTTTTTGTAACCGTTTTAGGCCTGCTGTTTTCCACAATGTTGATTAAAATGATGGGGGGCAGGGGCAATGAACTGCAGTTTGGCGTTGATTATTTCAGGGTAACCTTATACGGGTCTGTTTTCTGGATCGCAGGGCTTTCGGGCAACATGATTGTGCGGGCAGAGGGGAAGATGGGCTATGCAGCCGTGATGATGGCCCTGGGGCTCGTTGTAAACATCCTGGCCAATTATATTCTGATCGTTGTATTTAATTTTGGGGTCAAGGGCGCGGCATGGGGTACTAATCTGGCTATGCTGGTATATACGCTGGTATTTTTTATCTATGCAGGAAAAATGAAAACATCGTTTGACGCAAGGCCCTTTTCCATACGCCGGGACAAATTAATCATCAAGTCCATTCTGTCCATGGGTATGCCGTCGCTTATCATGTCTGTCATGGGCCTTATCCAGGGAATTGTTGTTCTTAACGCCCTGAGCCGATTCGGTACAACAGGTGATGTGGCATTTTACGGCATCGTTTTCAGAATTCATCTACTCATGCTGACGCCGATAATCGGTCTGATGCGTGCCCTTCAGCCGGCCATCGGAATTAATTTCGGGGCTGAAAAATACGACAGGGTCATAAACAGTTTCAATATCTTTGCAGTCGCAGCCACCGTAATCATGGTGCCGTTCTGGTTGGCAATGATGATTTCCCCCCAATTTGTGCTGAATATAATTCTGCCGGCAAAAGAATTTCTTTCTTCTGATTTGGCCAATTTCAGAATTTTCATGTTCTTGCTTCCGGTACTTCCGCTGATTTTTATGGCCATGACTTTTTTCCCCGCAATCAACAACGCAAACCCCGCTTCTATCATAGGGATAGCGCGTCAACTGGTATTCTATGTCCCCGTAATGCTTACGTTGCCTCGATTTTTTGGTGTTAAGTGGGTCTACATCGGCTCGTTTCTTATCGACCTGGTAATAACGATATGGACTTTTGCACTGGTAACAGCAGAATTTAAAAAACTGCGGCAAGGGAACGTAAAACAGCCGTTAACTGAGGTGTCATCCGGCAAAGAAGCATAATTGGTGTCCTATTCAAATTTCCTGGTAATGGACATTATTCAAAAATATAACCATCTGTAAATAAAATATTTTTTAAAATCAAAAATGAATTTTACCATGGTTTTCGAAGGCGTTTATTTATTATGACAAGGAGTAAAAATTTAATCATGTTGAATATCGAAAATATCAATGCCCGTTTTCGAACTGCTGCTGAAGTTATTTTGAGGCTGAGGTGGCTTAATATTTTTCTATTCCTACTGCTTCTTGGCACATCAGTTGCCGGCCTCAAAATGATCCAAACCGATATGGACCAGGATAACTGGCTGCTTGAGGACGATGCGTTGTTAGCGGCCAAAGAGCATTTTGAAAAAATTTTTGGCAATGATGATTTTTGCGCGGTTCTGGTGGAGGCTGACAATATTTTTACCCCTGAAGTCCTTACTGGCATCCAGAAGTTGGGAGCGGAACTGGTTGAAAAGGTTCCTTTTGCCGATGACGTGGTTTCCTTGACCGATTTTGAATTCACTTTTGGCACACAAGAGGGAATAGAGATCATTGATCTGGTCCCGGAGCCGGTTCCGACATCGCCTGAAGAGCTTGCTAAGATTAAGACCATGGCCATGTCCAAGCCCGCCCTTAAAAATAAGATCGTTTCAGAAGACGGGCGCTATGCGTGGATTGCACTGCGCATGAGGCTGATTCCGGATAAATGGGCAGAAAATAATAGTGAAGAAAATCCTGAAATGGCCGTCGGAAGGATATTTAAAGAGGTTGTCGGTCAGGAAAAATACAGGTTCCTGAATCCTAAAACCACGGGTCTGCCGGTCATCAATATTGATAAGAGGGCTTTTCTCGCCAGGGAAACACCGAAGTTATTCGGCATATCCATAATTCTGACCATACTGATTCTGGCCGTTTCGTTACGAAGCGCTACCGGCGTTGTGTTCCCGCTGCTGACCGCCGTCAGTGCCATTGTCATCGTCTTTGGTTTCCAGGGATTTTTGGGGATTGTTTTCGATCCTTCTATGACCTTCATCCCGGTGTTTTTAAGCCTGGCAGTATCAATCGGATACTCAATACACATCTTTAACTTCTTTGAACGTGAATTCCCTAAAAACGGCCAGCGCCGTAACACCCTTTTACATGCCATTGAAGAGACCGGCTGGCCGCTTTTATTCAGTGCCTTGACTACCATTGTTGCGCTGCTCTCTTTTTTGTTGGTTCCAATACGCCCCATTCGCTGGATAGGCGTATCAGCTGCATGTCTGGTGGGGGTAACATACATTTTAGTGATCGTATTACTGCCCTCGCTGCTGAGTTTCGGCAAAGACCGCAAGCCCCATGCGGTCTATACCCCAAAAAGCGGTCGGCTGATTGAACGCTGGATGGACAAACTGGGCAACAAGGTTCTCTTGCGGCCCAAAACTACAATTACCCTCTTCATCCTGATCGTGGCCATTTGTCTGATCGGTATTACAAAGTTTGAAGTGTCGTTTGATTATGTGCGGACAATGGGGCTCAGGATTCCTTATATCGCCCGCCTAAACTACATCGGTAATACTCCCGTGGGCTCAATTTATGCCTATGATGTGGCCATTGAGTTCCCAGACCCCGAGGCTGCCAGGGACCCGGAAAATCTCAAAAAATTTGATCGACTCGTAGCAGAGGTCAAAGCCTTCCCAATGACCAAAAAGGTCAGTTCATTGCTGGATATTGTCAAAGATTTGAATCAGGTGGTAAATGATGGAGATCCGTCTTTTTACCGCATCCCTGATAACCGTGAGATGATCGCCCAGCTTCTGCTGCTGTACGAAAACACAGGCGGGGTGGAGGTTGAGAAATGGGTGGACTACGATTATCAGCGCTTGCGGCTTATGGTGGAAATCGCCAACCCCGATTCAAAAGAAATAAATCGGGAACTGCGCCTGATACGGGAGCGAAGTAAAGAATGCTTCCCCGATGCAAAAGTATTGTTTATCGGCTCGATTTCCCAGTTTGCCGTTATGATGGATTACGTCACCTGGGGGCAGGTTCGCTCTTTTCTGACATCCCTTGTGTTGATCGGTATCCTGATGTCTATCGTGTTCGGCAGTATAAAAACCGGCCTGATAGCGATGATCCCCAATATAGCCCCGGCCCTTGTGGTGGGGGGCATCATGGGCTTTGCCAATATTCCGCTGGACATCATGACAGTAACCATCATGCCCATGTTGCTGGGCCTGGCAGTGGATGATACGATTCATTTCATCAACCATAGCCAGCTTGAATACAGCCGCACCGGAAGTTACGCCGAAAGTACGCGCCGGGTTTTTTCTACCGTCGGTGTCGCGCTGTTTTTGACATCCATGGTCTTGACCCTTAATTTTTCGGCTTACCTGGCTTCTTTGGCCAAGGTGTATGTCAGTATGGGAATTTTGATACCAGCTGGTATTCTGGCGGCCCTGGCAGCGGATTATTTTGTCACCCCCGTACTCCTTAACTACTTTCGGCCTTTTCCCAGGAAAGCACAGGAGGGTGCCGGCAAGCCGGAACGACAAGTTGTGACTGCACCCGAATTTCCCGACGATACCACAACTTAAAATGATCAAGACCATTATATCAAACGTTCAGTGGTTTTTCATTATTTGCCGCTAACTCAATCAAGGGAGAACAGAAGGAATGTCTGAACAAGAAGCTGAAGGCTACGGAGTCCTGTGGCGAATTATCAAACCAGTTAAAAGATACATTTATGGCGCGATGGGACTCGCTGCACTGGGATCAACAGCTACCATCGCCACACTGCTGATGCTGTCTTTATTTGTAGCCGTACTGTTGAAAGGCGGAGATGCGTTGTTCTTCTGGGGCATATCATGGACAACAACTAAATCGTTGATCGGGGTAGGTGTTTTGGGCATTCTGGCTTTCTGCCTTAGCATGATCAGCTTTGGAATTTCGCATCTGGGTGCTTTTTACCTTGAAGAAGATCTTAGGACGCGTCTTTCAGAACATCTGGCCAGGTTGCCGCTGGGATTTATCATTACCACGGGAAGTGGAGCCCTCAAGAAGGTCATGCTGGAAGATGTCAGGAGTCTTCATGTCTTTGTTGGGGACAGCACCCCGACCTTCGGGCGCGGATATGCAGCCCCTTTGGTGACGGTGGTGCTTTTGTTTATCGTTGACTGGCGTCTGGCCTGTATTGCACTGGGCGTAACACTTATCGGCATGCTGGTTATGCGTATTGCCATGCGCGATGCCAAAGCCATACAAAAAAAATATGAAAACAGTCAGAGCCGAATCAATGCGGCTGTGATTGAGTTCATTCAGGCGATGCCGGTGGTGCGCACCTTTGATGATGGCACAAGTTCCTTCAACCGATATCAGAACGCCCTCAACCGATTCAGGGAAGTGTACATTGAATGGATGAAGGCCAGCGGTACGCCCGCACGAATCGCCCTTGTGTTGCTGGCCCCCTTGCCGACGGTACTGGCGGTGACGGCCGGAGGAATCTTTTTTATTAACACGGGGACGCTGTCGTTACCGTCATTTATTGCCGCCCTTTTTATGTCGACAGGGATGGTGGATGCGTTCATGCCCCTGATGTGGCTGAATAATTTCCTGCGCCACGCCAAATCTGCTGCCAATCGTATCGAAGAAGTATTGGCGGCACCGGCGATGCCGACTGTTGAAAAGGGGCTCGTGCCCACAGAGATGACAGTTCGATTTAACGATGTTACCTTCAGGTATGAAAATCGTGATGAGAATGCGCTGACAGATGTCAGTTTCACAGTTAAACCTGGATCGACAACGGCATTGGTGGGCCCAAGCGGTGCAGGGAAAAGTACGGTGGCAAAGCTGCTCCCGCGTTTTTGGGATGTGACAGGGGGCGATATTTCCATCGGCGGCATTGATATCCGTGAAATGGACAATGAAAATCTGATGAATATCGTCACATTTGTATTCCAGGACACCTTTCTTTTTCATGACACCCTGGGAACCAATATCAGAATGGCGAAACCCGGTGCCACCGATGAAATGGTGACAGCGGCGGCTAAAGCAGCCCAGATCCACGACTTCATCATGACCCTGCCCAAAGGGTATGACACCCATGCCGGCGACAGGGGAGGGCGCCTCTCCGGAGGCCAGAAGCAGCGTATCACGATTGCACGCGCAATTCTTCGGGACGCACCGATTGTTGTTCTGGATGAAGCGACCGCATTTGCAGATCCGGAAAGTGAAGCCGAGATCATCCAGGCCATTTCTTGTCTGACCAAAAATAAAACCGTGATCACGATTGCACACCGTCTGTCTACCATCACCCATGTGGACCAGATATTAGTCTTTGACCATGGCCGGATTGTCGAGAAGGGCAGGCATGATGCCCTTCTCTTAAACGAGGGGCTTTATGCCCGGCTGTGGGAGAATTATAAAGCAGCACAAACATGGGATCTTCTCTCAAAAGGAGTCGTAAATGTCTGATACAACAAAGTATGCCACCTTTAAGGAGACCTACGAAGCCGGTAAAATGATTGCCGGTGACCATGCAGCGGATTTTAAACGCAGCCTTTCCCTTTTTGCCCTGGCTTACACGATGCAGGGGGGCGCCTACCTGAGTATTTATGGCGTCATGGCAGCACTTTTCTCCTCGCCGGTTAATGCATGGCAGGCCTGGATATGGTTCGGTGTAATGGCCTTTTTTGTTCTGATTAATGTGTGTGCGCGCTGGTTTGCCCATGATTTTGAGTATACAGACACCATGGCAAACATCACCCATGACATGCGGTCAAAATTGGGGAAAAAACTTCGGGCCATGCCCCTTGAAGTATTGAGCAGCTACAAAACCGGTGATCTTAACCCATCTTTTCGACTAAAGGTTAAAATCATCTATGATTACAGTCTATTCCATTTTTGAAATCTCTGTTATGGCACTACTTTTGTTTATAACTCTCTTGGTCGTCGTACCAGGAAGAGAACATATCCCCAAAGCAGAATAAATTTCCTGTTGTCTTGGCTCCGGCCGAGTGCTTTTTCTTACATGCACCATGTCACCATTTTTGCAGTGCATTGAAATAGTGATTCGATGTTGCCCACTCAATTGCTCCCTCAAACCTGACCAGCTCGTGACAATGCCAGCTTTTTTTAATCGGTGTCGAATACTATGAACCAAATGATACGCCA
>NZ_JQKJ01000007.1 GCF_000745975.1 Desulfobacter vibrioformis DSM 8776
CTTTAAATAAGGATCTTAGAGCGGTTCAAAAAAAAGTATCTGATTGTTGAAAACAGGTTCAAAATATGTCGAGAAGATTAAAACGGCATCTGAACGGATTCCTGGAAAAGGAGTTTGGGGCGAGTGTAGCGAGTCCTTTAAGGCATAAAAGCAGCATCATAAATCTGGGCCACTTTGGCTGCCTGTGCACTGAACTGGTCCTCATCCACTATGGCGGGCCGCTCCTGGAGGGTGAGCCGGTGCATGGCCTTTCGCATGCTCACATAGGCGTTCTGGAGAATACTGCTTTCCTCACCGGTGATCAAAGCATCCACACTCAGGGCCTGGAGCAGACGGATATTATCCGTCCATTCCACAACGTCGGGATAATCACAGGCATGGCGCAGCACAAGATATTGAACAAGGAATTCAATATCCACAATCCCCCCCCTGCCCTGCTTGAGATTAAATAGTCCGGGTTCGTACTTTAACCGTTGAACCCGCATTTTTTCACGCATCTGCCCGACTTCTGTTTTTAATATTGAATCATCGCGCTTCCGGGTCAGGATCTTTTTGCGAATGGTATCAAAGCGGTCGAACAATGCCGGATCACCGGCCACGGGGCGGGCCCGGATCAGGGCCTGGTGTTCAAATGTCCAGGCCCGGTCCTTCAGGTAATCCTCATATGCCTGAATATGGGTGACAATGGTACCTGACGCCCCGCCGGGCCGAAGCCGCATATCTGCGCCGTAAAGGGTACCAGCCGGGGTATGGATGGTCAGGGCATGGATAATGCGCTGGCCCAGATTGGAATAAAAACGGCCGATATCTATGGAACGTTCCGTTCCGCTGGTATATCCGGGTTCCGCATCAAAAATAAAAACCAGATCCAGGTCAGATTTATACCCCATTTCAAGGCCGCCCACCTTACCGTAGGCAATGACAATAAACCCGCATCCTTCTACGCCTTTGCCTTCCATACCCTTGGGATATCCGTATTTTCCGGTTATGATCCGCCAGGATGACGCCACCACCTGATTAAGAATGGTTTGGGCAATCCAGGTCAGATGATCGCTGACCTTCATCAGCGGGAAATTGCCTGATACATCTGCCGCCGCCACCCTGAGCGTATTGATCTGACGAAAAATATTGAGCGCTTCGATCAGGTGTTCCGGATCATCCTCCGGAACCCGGGCCATCAGTCGTTCCATTTCCCGTTCAAGCATATCCCGTTTGGGCGGCGAATACAGTGTAAGCGGATGCATAAGTTCATCTAAAAGAACCGGATGCTGGCTTAAAAACGAAATAATCCATGGGCTTTTACGGGCAAGAACGATCAAGGTGTCAAGGGCGCCTTTATTTTCAATGAGCAAAGACAGGTAACAGGTACGCCGTTCAATGGTCGCCACCAGATCAATGAGTTTGGCCATCACCTCTTCTGCGTCCGGATGCTCACCCACTTTTTTAATCAGACGGGGCACCAGCCGGGCCAGTTTACTGCGCCCGGTATGGGAAAGCTGCCGGGTGTTGGGATGCGCTGCCAGGGTTTTAAGAAGCCGCACCACAGATCCTGTATCCTGGTAACCGAAAATAGAGATATCTTCACCATGAAACTGGGGATCTGTGATACTGTCCCATATCTGTTTCAATTCCTGGTTGCCACTGTCTTTGTCTTCCTCATCGGCTTGTACCAGAAGCCTGGAAAAATGTTTATGCACAACACCCTGGATCCTGGACAGTTCAGCATAAAATGCATCTTCTTCATCATATCCCATGGACAGGGCAAGGATATTTCTTTGAACCGGATCTTCGGGGATGTCGTGGGTCTGCCGGTCCTGGTAAGCCTGGAGCCGATTCTCCACAAGCCGGAGAAAATGATAGGCGTCTTTGAGTTCATCACACACTTTTTTATCTATGCACTTTTTTTCCACCAACATGTCCAGAACCAGCAATATGGGCCTGGCCTGAAGTTCGGGTTCCACCCCGCCTCTGATGAGCTGAAAAAGCTGGCCGAAAAATTCAATTTCCCTGATACCGCCGGCCCCGATTTTAATATTATGCTTCAGTCTGGCACTTTTCACCTGCAGTGTGATGCGCTGTTTCATATCCCTGAAGGAATCAAAGGCGCCGTAATCCAGATATCTGCGGAAAATAAAGGGTTTCAGGGCTTGAAGGATTGTGTGGCCCGCTGCAATATCCCCTGCCACCGGACTTGCCTTGATCATGGCATAGCGTTCCCATTCCCGGCCCTGGGACTGGTAATAATGTTCAAAAGCATCCGCATCCATGACCAGGGGCCCGCTATCCCCGAACGGACGCAGGCGGGTATCCACCCGGTAAAAATGGGTGCCGTTATCCATTGAAAACAGCTTGATGAATTCCCGGCACAGTTTTGTGAAAAATTCATCATTGGATATGGATCTGTCTCCATCGGTCTGACCTGTTTTGGGGAATACAAAAATAAGATCAATATCCGAAGAAAAATTCAACTCGCCGGCCCCAAGTTTACCCATGCCCAACACCACAATGTTCTGGGCATGGCCATTGCTGTCTTTCGGGGTTCCCCATTTTTGGGTCAACACGGGATACAATTGTTCAAAACCCAAGGAGATGCAGGCACAGGCAAGACCGGACAGATCTGCCATGGTTTCGGATAACGGTGCCGCACCTGTAAGATCCCGCCAGGCAATGCGGATGATTTCGTACACCTTGAATTCAAGCATCCGGGATTTAAGCCCTGCCCTGTCCTGACTCTCCCCGATAAAAGCAGCAAGCTTTTTTTTGATGGCACCCGGGGCATAGGATGTGTCAAGATCGCCGCTTGCACCAAACCGTTCAAGTATCAAGGGGTTTGCTGTAATGTGTTCAGCCGTAAAGGGGCTGAACAGCATCATTCTGGTAAAATCCAGGGCAGTGACAGGCAATTGGCTGATATCCTGTATATCCCCGGCGGAAAAATAATCTTGAAGGCGCCGCTGCAAGGCCTGGCAAAGGGTTTGGGGAAGCGCGGGAAAAACACGGGATATTAACTGTTCTGTTGCTTCTTGGGTCATGGCATGGCTTTCATATTATAATTCATGGTTTGGGTATTATTTACTGGCAACAACCCATTTTTCCAAGGGGACGGGGATACTGCATATGCGAGAGGTTTCCAGTTTCCATTTGGTTTCTTGTACCGCACCTCCCATCATGACCGAGACCGGGGCGTCAGAGGAAACGACTATCACAATAACATTTTCGTGTTCTGCCGTGAACCGCAAAGCTGAATTGAACCTGGCACCCCTGGCCCTGTTTTCACCAGGCACATTCCTGCCTTGCAAAAGGCAGGCAAATCCATGCAGCTTTATATCAGCCCCTATGTGCAGGGCCCCGTCCACCTTGGACAGGGATCTGGCCAGATCATAATTATCCTGATTTTTCAGGTCCATGGGGTGCAGTAATGAATGGCCCATGATAAAAACCGGGGACTCATTCAGGTCAATCACAATGCTGCATCCATGCCGGTGGCTGGCAGCACTGTGAACGATCCCGGCAACTATTTTAAATAAAGCAGTTGCGTTTTCAGTATCCATATCAGCGTCCATTAATGCCTCTTCCACCTGGACCAGCTTTGCCTTATGCGTGGTGGATTTGAAGTGGCCGTCGGAGAAAGAGCACACCGGCTTGTCATTGACTGCAAGAAAACCGTACCGGCCTTTAAAATCCACTGAGATGGAAAAATCAGGATGATCTTCCCTGGTAATGCCAATGATCTTATTTTCAGTGACAACCAGTTTCAAATCTGAATTTTCAACCGACTGAAGCAGTTTTCTGATATGCTTGACATTGTCCAGGACTGGCTGTTCTGCCCCGGGAAGCTCTAAAATAAAATTCATTTTAGGGATGGATTCTTTTTCCACAAAAATAAGCTTACCTTTAGGCCATTCCCCTTCTTCCGGGGTTCTTGAAATTTTAAGCACTGCCTCTAGAACAGGGTAAACCCTGATTCTGGTATCCCAGCCGATCAGGACATTCATTTCATCCACAATAAAATCTCTGACCGCATGGGTGGCGTATTCCTTGAGAAAACAGCCGGAAATACCTGTGTATAATTCTTCTTCATTGGCCATGTCATGGGAGAACCTGTAAACAGCATGTTCCAGCCACCGCTCGGTCGGACCTATGGTACACATGTCCGGGTGGTGGTCGGTAAACCACATCTGATAAACAATAGAGCTTGATCTGCCGCCATAGGATATCAGCCCGGCCAGCCCAAGGTTTTTTTCGGGAATCAGATTGCTGAATTTCTTTTTGTCATATTTGACTGAACTCTTATTTCGCCAGTGATCTGAATCAATGTATAATTCTTTGAATTTAGGCTCGTGCCCGGCCAGAAGGTTCTGGGGATCAAAGATGCACATGGGATCGTCGGGTGTGATGGCATAAATGACTGCTGCCCTGCTGGGTCCGGAAAAATGGGTCAGACCTTCCCTCAGTCCCTCTAGGGTCTCCGTGATGCACCTGCGGATAAAGCCATGGTTTGCCAAACAGGAATTCTCCCTTAAATCATTCACCGAACTGAAGTTCGAATGGGGCCACAGACAACCACCTGTCAAGCCCCAAAATCCCCATAGGATAGAAGCTGTTTTACCAAGGCTTCGTCAGCCGTGAGTATCGGCCTTTCCTTTTATGGAGAGGACGGTATTTTTTGTCAAGCAAAAAGGCTCGGATTCCAGTTCCATGGGAGATCACCGACGGGATTGGCCGGGAACGGACAGATGCATTGTGATGCGCTCCCCGCTGTCCCCTGTGACCATGCACATCAATTCGCCCACAAAATCCCGGAGTTGTTCCGCCTGGGCGTTCAACTCTTCGCAAGCGGCTGCAGACTCCTCGGCATTGGCAGCATTCTGCTGGACCACCGTATCCATCTTCCCCACGGCCTGGTTCACCTGGGCAATGCCCGCGGCCTGTTCCCGGGAGGCCTGGGAAATTTCGGTGATGAGATCGGCGACCTTGTTCACACTGTCCGCCACTTTATTAAAGGACTGATTGGTGCCAAAGACAAGTTCAGCCCCCTCGTTCACGCGGCTGATGGTGGACTCGATCAGTGTGGCCGTATTCCTGGCTGCCTCCGACGCCCGGATGGCCAGGCTCCTTACCTCGTCAGCCACCACGGCAAATCCTGCGCCCACCTCTCCGGCCCGGGCTGCCTCAACTGCGGCATTCAGGGCCAGAAGATTGGTCTGGAAGGCAATTTCATCAATGGTTTTGACAATTTTAGAAGTTTCCTCGCTGGCCGAGGTGACCTCCGCCATGGACCGGGTAAGCCGGGCCATGGCCGTGACCGCCTCGGAAACCACCTGGCTGACTTTTTTCATTAAAAGATCCGCACGTCCTGCATGTCCGGCCGTGGTTCCCGTCATCGCCGACATCTCTTCCATGGATGAGGAGGTCTCTTCAATGGCGGCGGCCTGCTGGATGGCCCCGTCTGCCTGGGTCTGGCTGGCCGAAGAAATCTCACCGGCGGCCAACGCCACCTGGTTAGCCCCTTCGTCCATACCGCTGATTACCTGGTTGATGGGGGTGACAATGGAGCGGGTGACCATGAGGATAAAAAAAGAGATTAAAAAAATTCCCACGCAGGCCACCATGAGGTTGAGATTGCGAAGGGCAATAACCGGGGCAAAAAGCTCATCCCGGTTGGCGGTGGACGCGATGACCCAGCCGGTTTTCTTCTCCCGGACAAAGGCCACGATTTTGTCTATATCCAGGTAGGTGTATTCAATGATACCCGATTCCCGGGCCAGAATTTGGCGGCCAAAGTCAAACCGACTAAGGTTCAAGGCCAGGATATTGGCCTTGTTGGGGTGAGCCAGAACAATCCCTTTTCTGTCAGTGGCGTAGACATATCCGGTTTTTCCCACCCGCTCGGGATCAATGAATTTTTTGGAAAATTCTTCAAGCCTGATCACCCCGAGCAACACTCCGGGATTGCCGTCCCCAAGGCTCACCGGGGCGGAAATCACAAACACGGGCCGGCCCGAGTCTTTGCTTTTCACCACCTCCGAAATGGCGGTGTCCCCAATAATCGATGCCTTGAAATAGGCCCTGTCCGACACATCCACCCTGCCGATGAGTTTGGGCACGGACGAGGCTATGATCTTTCCGTCCGGGCCGGCCAGGGAGATGCCCTCGTAAAGGGTTGAGGAATCCATGATTTCGCCCAATCGTAAATTGGCAGGGGTCACCTTGTCTTCTGCCCCCGGTGTCACCCTTTTGAACAGCCCCTCCATGGCAAAGTTCACAAGGTCCCTTTCCCGCTCCGAAATCCAGTTGGTCACCTGCTTGGCCACCGAAGCCGACACATAGGTCACCTGTTCCCGGATGATATTGTCCAGGGCCGCACTGGATTTCACATAGGAAATCACGGAGATCACGGCAAAGCTGATAATGGTTGCAGCCATCGTGGGGATTAAAATCTTTTGTTTCAAACTCAGTTTCATTGAATTTCCTCATTCTGGTTTTTAAAGGTATAGCGGCTGTGAATACCTCATAACAAAAAGATCACATTGTTCTTAAAATTTGGGTACAAGACTCTCACCGTCACGGAAACCACAACGAGGAGGCCTGGTACGTACTGGCTATAATGAAAAAAGGAATACGTTTTGGTAATTGAATTACTATATGGGGAAAACCCTGTTTTGTCAAAAAAACCCCCCAAAACTTCTGAAATACAGACCCTGTGGCTATCAAGGTTTTATAAGAAACTAGAGACAAGATACAGGAAACAAGAGGGTGAAGCGCCTGGGGCGCCTATTTTAGCCCCGCATGGGTGTCGTCTTTGGTTTCATTTGACCATAAAAACCGGCTATATTTGTTTTGTATGAACCCCAGGGCTTGAAAATCAAAGCTTTTTCATGATATTTAAACAGGTTCTAAATAAATTGCGGAACGCTTTTTACCATAATATTTAAGGGACAGGTACTAATCCATATGAAAGCATTGTTAGCCCTGGAAGATGGAAGAACATTTTCCTGCAGAAGTTTTACAGGGCCGGGCGAAGCCCAGGGAGAGGTGGTGTTCAACACCAGCATGACCGGTTACCAGGAAATTTTGACCGACCCGTCCTATTACGGGCAGATGGTCACCATGACCTATCCGCTCATAGGCAACTACGGGGTATGTCCGGAAGATGTTGAATCAGACCGTATTCATGTGGCAGGTTTTATTGTCAAGGAATACCAGGAGTTTCCAAGCAATTTCAGATCAAAGGGAACCCTTGCGGACTATCTGATAAAATCCCATGTCCTGGGCATTGAAGACCTTGATACAAGGGCGCTTACCCGGCATATCCGAAAATCCGGGGCCATGAGAGCCATGATCTCCACCACGGACCTGGACCCTGAATCCCTTGTGGCCCGGGCAAAATTGATCCCCTCAATGGAAGGATCGGATCTGGTGGGATATGTCACAACCAAAAAACCCTATTTCTGGAAATATAACAAACCGGATTATGTGGATGCCAAAAACCTTGAAGCCCCTTTTATATGGCGCCACAAAGGCAAAAAACATTCTGTGGTGGCCCTGGATTTCGGCATAAAATACAATATTATCCGCTGCCTTGAAGGCGCCGGGTGCGAGGTGCTGGTGGTTCCGGCAAAAACCGATGCCCAAATCATAAAACGCTTGAACCCGGACGGCATTTTCCTGTCCAACGGTCCCGGCGATCCCGAGCCCTTGACCTATGCCGTGGAAACCATACGCGAACTTCTCGATAATTTTCCAATCTTTGGGATATGCCTTGGAATGCAGCTTTTGGGGCTTGCCATGGGCGGTAAAACCATGAAGATTAAATTCGGCCACAGGGGCGGCAATCAGCCGGTGAAGAATATGGATACCGGCAAAGTGGAGATCACCTCCCAGAACCACGGGTTTGCCGTGGATCTGAATACCCTTGACAAAAACAAGTGCCACCTGACCCACATCAACCTGAACGAAGACTCCCTGGAAGGGCTTAAAAACGATACGATCCGGGCGTTTGCAGTCCAGTACCACCCCGAAGCCTCCCCGGGCCCCCATGATGCGGCCTATCTTTTTAACCAGTTTGCAAAAGTGATGGAAAATGCCAAAGCGTAACGACATCCACAAGATTCTGATCATAGGTGCCGGCCCGATCATCATCAGCCAGGCCTGCGAGTTTGACTATTCCGGCACCCAGGCCTGCAAGGCCCTGAAGGAAGAAGGGTTTGAGGTTGTCCTGATCAACTCCAATCCGGCCACCATCATGACCGACCCTGAAACCGCAGACCGGGTCTATATTGAGCCGGTAACGGCTGAAACCCTGTGCAAGGTGATCGAAATTGAGCGTCCCGATGCGGTGCTGCCCACCCTTGGGGGCCAGACCGCCCTGAACACCACCATTGATGCAGCCAAAACAGGGATATTTGAAAAATACAATATCGAACTGATCGGTGCCTCCATTGACGCCATCAACAAGGCCGAAGACCGGGAACTGTTCCGGGATGCCATGAATAAGATCGGTTTGAGAATTCCCAAATCCGGGTTTGCCGTCAATATGACTGAAGTGGAAGAAGTGGCCCGGCGCATCGGATTTCCCATTATTGTCCGGCCCAGCTTTACCCTGGGCGGCACCGGCGGCGGCGTGGCATATAATATGGAAGAGCTTGCAAATCTTGCCAAGGCCGGCCTTGACGCCTCCCTGATCACCCAGGTGATGCTTGAGGAATCTGTTCTGGGATGGAAGGAGTTTGAACTGGAGGTGATGCGGGACCACGCGGACAATGTGGTAATCATCTGCTCTATTGAAAATGTTGACGCCATGGGGGTTCACACGGGTGATTCCATTACCGTGGCCCCGGCCCAGACCCTGTCCGACAAGGAGTACCAGGCCCTGCGCGATGCCTCCATTGCCATTATCAGAGAAATCGGCGTGGATACGGGGGGTTCCAATGTCCAGTTTGCCGTGAACCCGGACAACGGGGATATTATCGTGGTTGAGATGAACCCCCGGGTTTCCAGGTCTTCTGCCCTTGCCTCCAAGGCCACAGGCTTTCCCATTGCCAAAATTGCAGCCAAGCTTGCGGTGGGGTATACCCTGGATGAGATCCCCAATGATATCACCGGCGAAACCATGGCCTGTTTTGAGCCGTCCATTGATTATTGTGTGGTGAAAATTCCGCGCTGGACCTTTGAAAAATTTCCCGAAGCTGACGATGTACTCACCACGGCCATGAAATCCGTGGGGGAAACCATGGCCATCGGCAGAACATTTAAAGAAGCACTTCAGAAGGGTCTGCGCTCCCTTGAAATCGGCCGGGCCGGTTTTGGTGGCGACGGAAAAGATCCTGCCCCCGGATCTGTTGCGGGTACGGATCTGGAATACAAATTATCCACCCCCAATTCCCAGCGCCTTTTTTACATCAAATACGCCATTGAACACGGCATGCCCATCACCATGATCCATGAGCTGACCGACATTGATCCCTGGTTTCTGTACCAGATGAAGCAGATTGTGGACCTTGAAAAGCAGCTGAAACTGGCCGGCATGAACCTGCCAAGGGATCTTTTTGAAAAGGCCAAAAAATACGGGTTCTCCGACATGCAGCTGGCCTATCTGTCCGGGGGACTGACAGACAAGCAGATCGAACAGAAACGAAAAGACTTGGGCATTGTTCCGGTATATAAGCTGGTGGATACCTGTGCCGCAGAATTCAGGGCTGTTACCCCTTACTATTACTCCACCTATGAAAGCGAATGCGAGGCCCGGGTGGCGGACAGAAAAAAGGTGATTATCCTGGGCGGCGGTCCCAACCGCATCGGCCAGGGCATTGAATTTGACTACTGCTGTGTTCACGCTTCCTTTGCCCTAAGGGAAGAAGGGGTGGAATCCATCATGGTCAACTCCAACCCGGAAACGGTCTCCACTGACTACGACACATCTGACAAGCTCTACTTTGAACCTTTGACCAGAGAAGATGTGCTCCACATCGTGGAAAAGGAAAACCCCTTTGGGGTGATTGTCCAGTTTGGCGGCCAGACCCCTTTGAACCTTGCCACGGATCTTCAAAAAGCAGGGGTTCCCATCATCGGCACAAGCCCGGAAAGCATTGACCGGGCCGAGGACCGGGATCTGTTTGCAGCCATGCTTAAAAAACTGAACCTGCGCCAGCCGGATAACGGCATTGCATATTCTTATAAAGAAGCTGTGGCTGTGGCCAGGGACATCGGATACCCGGTCATGGTCCGCCCCTCTTTTGTCCTAGGCGGCCGGGCCATGAAAATCGTCTATGATGAAAAAGACCTGGAAGAATATTTCAACCTGGCAGTCCTGGCCTCACCGGACAAGCCCGTGCTCATTGACAAGTTCCTGGAAGAAGCGTTTGAGTTGGATGTGGACGCCATTTCCGACGGTGAGGATACCATCATCGGCGGCATGATGGAGCATATTGAAGAGGCCGGCATTCATTCCGGCGATTCCGCCTGTGTACTGCCGCCCTATTCCATTGAAGCCCACCATATCAAAGAGATGTCGGATGCGGCAAAAGCCATTGCCAGAGAACTTAATGTCAAAGGTCTGATGAACATCCAGTTCGGGATTATGAATGACACGGTGTACATCATTGAGGTCAATCCCAGGGCATCCCGGACCATCCCCTTTGTTTCCAAGGCAATCGGTATGCCTCTGGCAAAGCTGGCCACCAAGGTCATGCTGGGCAAAACCTTAAAGGAACTTGGGGTGACAAAGGAAATCATCCCGCCCTATTATTGTGTCAAGGAAGCGGTGATGCCATTTGACCGCTTTGAAAAAGTGGATCCTGTTCTTGGGCCTGAGATGAA
Organism: Desulfobacter vibrioformis DSM 8776; assembly: GCF_000745975.1. GTDB lineage: Bacteria > Desulfobacterota > Desulfobacteria > Desulfobacterales > Desulfobacteraceae > Desulfobacter > Desulfobacter vibrioformis. The sequence goes on from NZ_JQKJ01000007.1 coordinate 10,819, forward strand.
ATCCACGGGCGAAGTCATGGGCATTGACAAGGATCTTGGCGCGGCTGTGGCCAAATCCCAGTTTGCTGCAGGACAAAAACTGCCCAGGGAAGGCTCTGTATTTATCTCTGTCCAGGATAAAGATAAAAATGCGGCACTGCCTGTGGCCCAACGTTTCCATGACATGGGATTCACCATTATGGCCACCCGGGGAACTGTCACATTTCTGGAAGAAAACAAAATTCCATCCACATTTGTGAAAAAAGTATCGGCAGGCAGGCCCCATGTGGTGGATGCCGTGAAAAACGGTGAAATCCAGCTTATTCTAAATACAGGTGCCTCCAGCCAGACCCAGAGAGACGGATATGCAATCCGCAGGGCCGCCATTAAATATAAAATACCCTATGCCACCACCACGGACGGGGCCCGGGCCATCAGTCTGGCTATCCAGGCCATGAAAAAGGAAAACCTGACGGTTAAACCTCTTCAGGATTATCACAAAGAAAACTAAATAATGTTCAAACGCAAATTTTTGTTCATACAATAAATATTGGAAAAACCAGAAATGAATACCATCCAATCCAACTGCTCCGGCCCGGTGTTTGCGCCCAGCGAGCGGCCTAAAGATGAATGTGGGGTTTTTGGCCTGTACAAACACCCGGAAGCGGCAAAAATTACCTATTTCGGACTTTATGCACTTCAGCACAGGGGCCAGGAAAGCGCGGGCATCTCCGTGAACAGGGGGATCAACGACAAAATTTTCTCCCATAAAGGCATGGGACTTGTACCGGAAATTTTTGACATTGAAGACCTTGAACGTATTGAAGGCGGGTCTGCCATCGGCCATGTCCGGTACTCCACCACCGGTGACTCGGTATTGGCCAATGCCCAGCCTTTTGTGGTCAACCACCGGCACCGCTCCTATGCCCTGGCCCACAACGGCAATCTGGTCAATGCCCACACCATCAGAGAAGAGCTCGAGGAACAGGGCTCCATCTTCCAGACCACCATGGATTCGGAAGTATTTTTGCATCTGTTCATTAAAAACCTGATAAATGGCGATTATGAATCCGCGATATTAAGGGCAGCCTCAAAGGTCGAAGGGGCTTATTCCATGATACTGCTCACCTGCAAAGGAGAGATTATCGGCCTGAAAGACCCCAACGGGTTCAGGCCCCTGGCTCTTGGAAAACTGAACGGGCACTATGTATTGGCGTCTGAAACCTGTGCCTTTGATCTGATCCAGGCCGAATTTATCCGGGAACTGGACCCCGGTGAAATCGTCATTATCAATGAAGACGGTATCAGAAGTATCAAACATCCTAATGCGGCTGCCAAAAAATCTTTGTGCATATTTGAATATATCTATTTTGCCCGCCCTGACTCCACAATTGACGGCACAAATGTCTATGAGATGAGAAAGGCCCATGGAAGGCGCCTGGCCCAGGAATCCCATGTGGATGCAGACCTGGTCATGCCGTTTCCCGATTCCGGCAACTATGCGGCCATCGGCTATGCCGCAGAATCGGGTATCCCTTTTGAAATGGGCATGATACGCAACCATTATGTGGGCAGAAGCTTTATCCAGCCCACCCAGTCCATGCGGGATTTTGCCGTGCGGGTAAAACTGAATCCGGTGCGGGAACTGATAAAAGGTAAAGATATTATCATTGTTGAAGATTCCATTATCCGGGGCACCACAGCCAAAACCCGTGTCAAAGCCCTCAAGGAGCTGGGAGCCGGAAAAATACACATGCGGGTCTCCTGTCCGCCCCATAAGTTCCCCTGTTACTACGGCATTGATTTTTCATCCAAGGGAGAGTTGATTGCGGCCCAAAAACCCCTGGATGAACTGACCGAGTACCTTGGACTGGATTCCCTGCATTACCTGTCCATTGAGGGCATGCTGGAAGCATCCGGGGTAAATGACCCCGAAGCCAATTTTTGCAAAGCCTGTTTTGACGGGAGCTATCCCGTGCCCTTTGATCCCAATTTTACCAAACAGTGTATGGGATAACAGGTGTCAAGAAACTGGAAACAAGAAGACGAAGCGCCGTTGGCGCCCATTTTATAACCCATTAGCTAGAATATCTAATAAAAGTGAAAAAAAAAACCGTTGCATTTTCAAGGCAGAGCACCAATCTGTTTTTTCACATACTGACACGGTGTAACCTGCGCTGTGCCCACTGCTATATCAACCGGGACCAGCATGGAAGCAACACCCTTTCCATGGACACGATCAGGGACTGGCTTGGCATTTTTTCTTCAAAGGCAAAGGATACCAACCTGATCTTGCTCGGGGGCGAACCCACCCTTCATCCGAATCTTGCGTCAGTCATAGGCATCTGCGGATCCATGGGATTCAAATCCATCACCATCGATACCAACGGTTTTTTATTTCATAACATCCTGGACAATATCACACCCAATCAGATTGACTTTTTTTCATTTTCCCTGGACGGTGTCAGCAAAGGAATCAATGATTCTATCCGGGGAGACGGAAGTTTTGATGCAGTCATGTCCGGTATACGCCGTGCTGTGAAAAAAGGGTTCTCCTGCTCAATGATCTATACGGTCTCTGAAAAAAATATTCATGAGGTCCCAAAACTTCCTGAATTGGTAAAGGATCTTGGGATTTCCCGGTTTTTTATCCAGGTGGTGGGTCTGCGGGGCGAATCGGAAAACACCGGTGCAAGGCACCAGGTATCAAAATTAATCTGGCAGGATACCATCCCCAAAACCGCGGAACAGATTGCAGAACAGGGAATTATCGTTACCTACCCCAAGGTGTTTCTCTCCGGTGAAGAAACCTTTGAATGTGCTGCCAATGTGGCGGACAACTATTTTATCTTCCCCAACGGACGGGTGTATCAATGTCCTTTATGTGAGGATTTTCCCTTTCATTCCTATGAGATCATAAACAATAAACTTATACCCCGTCCCAGAATTAATGAAACGGATTTTTTCTCTTTGCAGATTCCCGAAGGTTGTGTAATGAACAAATTAATACAGCCGGGAAATCTGTCCTACGATGATAACGGATTACCCCGCTATAAAATTGCTTGTTGTATGCTCAAAGAAGAACTGCACCCTTAAGACAGACCGCTCAAAAGAAAAAATACAAAATACCAGAGACTTCTTTTATGTATTATTTTTTTGGCTTTACCTGAGTGTATACAGGAAATTTACCCGTGGGGTAAATCAGCTTGGAAAAGGGTCTATATGAACAACATTGAAAGGAGAATCTCATGTCTAAGCAATTCAAGGGTGGTCATGGCAACAAGAAAAATCACATGAAAAAATTATCCATCAAAATTATTTTTACAGCCGGTATTATATGGATGGCTGCAGCAGGCATGTCATATGCCGGTGCAGATATTATGGTGGAGGAACCTGTGTTTTTATTTGGCAGCGTAACCGAAGGAACCCAGGTCATCCATGACTTTATCATCAGTAATCCCGGGGATGATGTATTATCCATCCGGAAGGTGGTCACCTCATGCGGCTGTACAGTTGCCGATTATCCGGAAACCGTCTCTCCGGGGGGAACAGGTATCGTACATGTTCAAGGTAACACTTCTGGCTACGGCGGCAGATCATTCAGGCGACAGATCATTATCCGAACCAATGTGCCTGGAAAAGAGTCTGTCAGATTGCAGCTAGAAGGGGTTGTGAAATAATTTTTCCCGGCCTCATATTTAATTTGCACATATAAAAAAAACAGGAGTTACCATGGGATTAATTTCTTCCACCCATTCCATCAGCCGGTATTATGTTGATGGTAATTTTTTTGACGGTGCTGCAGAAGGTATCCGCCAGGGACTGATTGAAAACGCCATCCCTGAAATTGAAAACGAATACGATGAAATTTCAGCCGGATGGACCCCGCTTGAAACCCCGTACAATCCGGATTTTGAATCAGCTTCATTTATATTCGGAACCTATTTTGCCTTTTCCCTGCGAATTGATAAAAAATCAATCCCGGCGAAACTTGTTCAAAAACATATGGCCATTGAGACGGAGAAGAAAAAGAAAGAGAGCGGCAGACCCTTTATTTCAAAAAATGAAAAAGCTGAAATAAAGGAAATGGTCATTGATATTCTGATGCATAAAACGCCTTTTATTCCAAATATTTATGATGTGTTATGGGATTATGACAACAGAAATCTGATTTTATTTTCCACCCAGAATGCGGCCAATGAACTGTTTGAAACCCTGTTTTTCAAATCCTTTGACCATAAACCCATCAGGATTTTTCCGTACACCCTGATCGAAAAGTCAGGCAATTTTGCAAGCGATAAAAAAGACCGGGTGACGGCATTGGCCCCGTTAAATATGAAAGGTGTTCAATAATGCTGGATATTGCGACCGCTTATAATAAATACGGCTTTCTGGGCAATGAATTTTTAACCTGGATCTGGTACCTCGTTGAAACGGATCAGGATATTACAGCCCTTTCAGGCTCAGAAAATCCGGTAACCCTTGAGATTGGCAATTCCATCAGCCTGGAAAACAACCTGGGCGATAAATCAAAAGAAAAAATCAGCATTAAAGGGGATCAGGCCGGTCTTGAAGAAGGAACCACAGCCCTTAAAAAAGGGGCATGGGTGACAGATATGAACCTGATCTGCAGGATAGGCGAAGAAGAGTATAAATTTTCCATCAAAGGTGAAAGTTTCAATATCACCGGTTTAAAGACACCAACCATTGACACATCCTCATCAGAAGACGAAATAGAGGGTTTAATTATTGAAAAAACCTTTTTAATCATGAAGGTTATCAAAGTTATTGACACCCTTTTTTTAAAATTTATTGAGAAAAGAATTTCAGATGACTGGAATACATCGGATTTAAAGGATATCAGGGCGTGGATTCAGTCCTGACAACAAATTGTTCAAAAAGCCTGTTTTATAGACCACTAAAAAACAGGCTCTCAATACCTTGTATTTTTAAAAATCTTTTATTCAACATTGTTAACAAAAAAACATTTGATATAATCAATTATATTAAATTGTTAAGCTGATTATAAACATTTAAGCCTTGGTTATTATTACGATTATATTTTTTTAAAATAATACTTAAGCAAACCGTTATCAATTTAATTCAGGTACAAATATAAAGATGGGTATAGCTTCTGATATTGCAATTATTGTGGTGGCCGGTTTAATTGGCGGCCTTATTGCCCAGTGGTTGAGACAGCCGTTAATCCTGGGATACATTCTGGTTGGCGTCATGGTTGGCCCGTTTACCGGCGGCGTTACGGTTTCCAATATCCACGATATTGAATTGTTAGCCGAGATTGGTGTTGCGCTTTTACTTTTTGCCCTGGGACTGGAATTTTCATTAAAGGAATTAAAACCGGTTGCCCGGATTGCGTTGATCGGCACCCCGATACAGATGCTGCTTTCAATTCTCCTTGGCTTTGGCATCGGAAAAATATTTAACTGGCCTTTTACCGACGCGCTCTGGTTTGGGGGGCTCATTGCCTTGTCCAGTACCATGGTGATTCTCAAAACACTGATGAGCCAGGGGAGAATGGGCACCCTTTCAAGCAGGGTCATGATCGGCATGTTGATTGTTCAGGATCTGGCCGTTGTCCCCTTAATGATTATTCTGCCTAAGTTAAATCAACCGGAAGCAGGGATACCCGCCCTTGGCTGGGCAGCGGCCAAGGCGATGACATTCCTGTGTCTGATGATTTTTATAGGAACACGGCTCATTCCAAAATTGCTGGCCTATATTGCCAGACGCAATTGCCGGGAATTATTCCTGCTGGCAATCACCGCACTTGGCCTGGGCGTGGGATATGGCACCTATTTATTTGGATTATCCTTTGCCTTTGGTGCCTTTATTGCCGGAATGGTGCTCAGCGAATCTGATTACGGTCACCAGGCATTGAGCGATATTATTCCCCTGCGTGATATCTTTGGTTTGCTTTTTTTTGTATCGGTGGGCATGCTCCTGGATCCGGTCTTTTTGGTTACGCACTGGCAAACCATCCTGATCGTGGTGTTATGTGTATCCGCTGGCAAAGGGCTCATTTTCAGCACATTAAGCCGCTTATTCGGCTACGGCAACGTCATACCGCTGGCCTTGGGATTAGGCATGTTCCAGGTGGGGGAGTTTTCATTTGTGCTGGCCAGGGTTGGCATCAGCACCCAATCCATATCCAATGATCTTTATTCCCTGACACTGGCAACCGCCATTGTAACCATGTTATTGACACCGCTTGTTTCCGGACTGACCGCACCATTGTACGGGCTGCGAAAGCGGATGTTTAAAAAAGAGCCTGTACAGACCATCAATCTGCCTGACACAGACCTGCGCAACCATGTGGTTATTGCCGGCGGGGGCCGGATCGGATTTCATATAGGTCAGGTTCTGCAGCGCCTGGAACTGGCTTTTGTCATTATTGAAATTGATTACCGGCGGGTGACCCAGGCCAAGAGCGCAGGGTTTCCGGTGATTTACGGGGATGTCACCCGGGATGTTGTCCTGGAGGCAGGCAAAGTAAAAGAGGCCAACCTTGTGCTTATTACCACACCCAGACTTGATGTCACCGGAACTGTCTGCGACCAGATCCGTAGTTTAAACCCCAGGGTAAATATTGTGGCACGGGCTGAAGGGGTGGAACAGATGCAGGCCCTGCATGACCAGGGTATACAGGAGGTGGTTCAGCCGGAATTTGAGGCCGGCCTGCAATTCACCCGCCAGGCGTTGCTGCACCTAAATATCCCGGCCACAGATATCCAGACATATACCGACGCCTTTCGCAGGGAGCTGTATGCCCCGTTCTTCAAGGTTTCCCAGAGATATCGAACCCTGTCTCAACTGCAGAAAGCGTGTGACCTGCTGGAGTTTAACTGGGTAAAACTGGTGGCTGACAGCCCTGTGGTTGGCCGGACAATTAAAGAGTTGGAGCTCCGCAAAAAAATCGGCATATCCGTGGTTGGCGTGATGCATGACGGCGTGATGCATCCCAACCCCATTGCGGATTATCAGTTCAAAGCAGGGGAATTAATCGCCGTCATGGGCAGCACCCAGCAACTGGCGGAGTTCCAAACGCTGATTTCGCCCCCACAGTAGTGACAGGCACGTCAAAGGAGCCGGCAATGTGCCGGGACAGGCAGGACTTTGCCTTGTCTTCCGGGCCGTTGCCGGAATAAAGCGTGATGCAGACACACGGTAGCGGCGGCAGGGTTTCAATGATGCGAAATTCCTGGGAGACACTGCTTTTGCCCACAGGCGCCACAGCCACCCCCGAGCGAACCGCTGCCAGAATTCCTGTGAAGCTGGGACTGGAGTATGCGATCCGGAAGGGAATATCCTTTTGGGCCAGTGCCTGCATCCCCCATTTGCGATACATACATCCCTGGTGAAACAAGGCCAGGGGCAGGGGCGACTCCATTTCCGGTGCCGCATCCCTTGGGGCAATCCAGACCACAGGCTCATTTCGGAGAAAATATCCTGTCCTGCTGCCGGTTTCATCATTGGCCAGGCACAGATCCAGTTGCCCCCCTTCCACCATCTCCTTTAACCGGTTTGAGAAATCACAGTAAATGTCCACGGAAATCAGAGGATATCGGGCGGAAAAGCTACGCAGAATTCCGGGCAGATACCGGTAGGATAATTCTTCGGGAACACCAAGGCGGATCTGCCCATTCAGGTTCGGCCCGGTTAAAGCGGCAACCGCTTTGTCGTGGATCTGGAGCAGACGGCGGGCATATCTAAGCAACCTCTCCCCGTGGGTTGTCAGCTCCACCCCCCGTGTGATTCTGTTAAAAAGCGGTTTTCCAATGTCAGATTCCAGGCGGCTGATCTGCATACTCACCGCAGACTGGGTTAAATGGACCTTTTTGGCTGCATGGGTAAAGTTGCCGGCCTGGGCCGCTGCCACAAAGGTTCTGAGTATATCCGGTGTCAGATTTATGATTGGTATGTCGTGGATATCCATCATGATTTTTGATGGGTATCATCATACCAATTCGTTTGTCAAATGGATTATCGGAATATACGCTGTTTACATGTTAACCCATTAAAACGGAGGATGATATGCTTGAAAATCAAACTGAACTGAAAAACCGGATCCATGAACAGGCAGATACGTTTAGAAGATTGAGCCCGGAACTTTGGCGGGCCAAAGACGAAATGACCCAATGCGCTTACAAGAACGGTGTACTAAGTGCCAAAACCAAGCGCCTGATGGCCATGACCGCCGCCATTGTCCAAGGCTGCCGGGCCTGCATCCTCTACCAGACCGAAGCGGCTTTAAATCTTGGTGCCAGTGTTGATGAAATTCTTGAATGCATCGGAGTGGCTGTCAGTCTTGGCGGCACCCTGGCCGAGGGTCAGGCCACAAGAGTCATTGAATTTTTGGAAGAGAAAAAACCCAATACCCCAAAACTCACCCCCAAAAAGGTGGAATAATTGCGAAAAAAACTTTTTAATCATGAAGGTTATCAAAGTTATTGACACCCTTTTTTTAAAATTCATTGAGAAAAGAATTTCAGATGACTGGAATACATCGGATTTAAAGGATATCAGGGCGTGGATTCAGTCCTGACAACAAATTGTTCAAAAAGCCTGTTTTATAGACCACTAAAAAACAGGCTCTCAATACCTTGTATTTTTAAAAATCTTTTATTCAACATTGTTAACAAAAAAATATTAAATATAATCAATTATATTAAGTTGTTAAGCTGATTATAAACATTTAAGCCTTGGTTATTATTACGATTATATTTTTTTAAAATAATACTTAAATAAATGTTTGGTGCCTTTATTACCGGCGGGCAACCCAGGTCAAGAACGCGAGATTTCCAGTAATTTACAGAGATGTCACTCGAGGTGTTGTCCTGGAGGCAGGCAAAGTAAAAGAGGCCAACCTTGTGCTCATTACCACACCCAGGCTTGATGTCACCGGAACTGCCTGTGACCAGATCCGCCATTTAAACTCCAGGGTAAATGTTGTGGCACGGGTTGAAGGGAGAGTATACAGGAAACAGTAGCGACAGGCACGTCAAAGGAGCCGGCAATGTGCTGGCTCGTACTTATTGGGAAGTTACCTTAATTCATAGATATTGATATCCTTACTTTCTACCTGTTTCGGTTCTTTCTTTTTCAGCTCGTGAGTCGTAAGTTTTTTCAAAAAAGACGTGACATTTAAAAAAAAGGTAGCATTTTATATGGCCTCCCAAAGTTAGGACTCACGAGTTATTTACACCGATCGGCGTCTGAACAACCACGCGGCCAGGGGCAGGGTGACACACGCCATGATCAGTAACGGCCAGATCTGGGGCCAGACTGTACCAAGATCTGCGCCTTCAAGAAAGATCCGGCGAAGGGCCGTGATAATGTGGCGCACCGGATTGAACATGTTTGCCTGCTGGAGCCACATGGGCATGTTTTCCACGGGCGTGGCAAGCCCTGACAACGTGATCGCAGGCATCAGGAACAAAAACGCGCCTAAAAGCCCCTGCTGCATGGTGGTGGACAAAGACGACACCAGCAGTCCGATGCCCACAATGGTGATGATAAAGCACAAAAGGGAAACCATAAGGGCGCTGACTGTTCCCCGGAAGGGGATGTGGAACCAGAGCACTGCGCCGCCGGCAAAGATCAGGGCGTCCAGCATACCAAAGACAATGCCGGGCATGGATTTTCCCACCAGGATTTCCACCGGACTGAAAGGGGCCACCAGGAGCTGGTCAAAGGTGCCGAACTCCCGCTCCCTGGCAACGGAGAGGCTGGTCAGAATCATCACCACCACTGTGCTGATCACCCCGCCAAGCGCTGAGACCATGAACCACCGGCTGCTCAGGTTTTCGTTGAACCAGGCCCGTTCCACCAGGGCCAGACCAGGCCTGCTGCCCTGGGCCAGGCCTTGTTCCAAAAGGGTTCTGTTAAAATTTTCCACAATGGTGCCAAGATATCCAATGGCAATCATGGCCACATTGGGGCTTCTGCCGTCGGCAATGACCTGGATCTGAACAGACCGGCCGGATTGCAGGCGCTCTTCAAACCGGGGACCGATATGGATCACCAGACGGGCTTTTTCATTGTCAATGGTCTGTTTCACCTGTCCGGCATCTTCAAGATATCCTGTGAGCCTGAACCGCCCAGTACCTTCAACATCGGCCAGAAAAGACCTGGACAGCACGGACCGGCTTTCGTCAAACACGGCATACCGGACATTTTCCAGGTCAAAGGTGGCGCCATAGCTGAAGATAAAGAACTGGATAATAGGCGGAACAATCACCACAAACCGGCTTTTGGGATCCTTTATGATGGTGAGGAATTCCTTTAATATCAGGGCTGACAGGCGTCTCAGGGTCTGCATGGCTACTCCAGTCGCTTTGACATTTTGCGATATGCCAGGCCCAGGAACAAAAACGCCATGAATGCCAGCACCATGGCATTGGGAAGAAGTACGGGCCAGACATCTCCCGCAGCAAACAGGGTATGGGCGATGGTGACAAAATACCGGGCCGGGAAGATATAGCTGATGATCTGAATGAATTTCGGTGTGGATTCAAGATCAAATATCAGGCCGGAGAGAAAAAATGCCGGTAAATACCCCGCCACAATGGAAATTTGGGCCGCCACAAACTGGATTCGTATGGCCGCGGAAAGAAAAAGCCCGAACCCAAGGCAGGTGAGCAGGAACAGGGAACTTAAGCCGACAAGCGCGCCCACAGACCCCCGGAAAGGCACCCCGAAAAGGGTTGTGCCCACCACCACGGACATACCCATGCCGAACATGCCCAGAAAATAATAGGGCAGGGTTTTTCCCAGCAGGATATCGACCTTACGCAGGGGCGTCACCAGCATAGCTTCCATGGTGCCGCGCTCCCACTCCCGGGCAATGACCAGGGCCGTGAGAAGGATGCCGATGAGGGTCATGATCAAGGTGATCAGGCCCGGAATCAGAAAGTAACGGCTGATGGCAGCCTCGTTGAACCAGATGCGCTGGGATATGGAGACCAGGGGTGCCATGGCGGTCTGTCCCCGGGCCACCCGCATGGATGCCCATTTTGCGCCAATACTTTTTATATATCCTTCAATGAGCCGGGCACGGTTTGCGTCAGTCCCGTTGATGATGACCTGGACCGGGGCTAGGTACCCTGTGCCGGTTCCTGCAGCCGCGCCGCCAAGAATTGCCGTGAAATTATTCTGTAAGATGATAATGCCCTCAGCCTTGCGTGCCAGAACAAGCGATTGCGCCTGGGTCATGCTCCCGGCGGTTTTTATTTTGAAATTGGCGGAACCGGCGAAGCGCGCCGCAAGTTCCCGGGACATGGGGCCTTTGTCATTATTGACAAGGACCATGGGCACATGTTCGGCATCCAGGCTCACGCCATATCCGAAAATTATCAGCAACACCAGGGGCATGACCAGGGCCAGGATAATGGAGCTGGGGTCCCTTAAAATCTGGAGGGTCTCCTTGCGAAGCACCCCGAAAAGGCGCATGAAAAACCGGGTCATGGCCGGTCTCCTTGTGAAAGGGCGATAAAGGCATCATCCATGGTGGGGTCCGGATTTTCAGGTGTCCGGGCCAGGCTGCGAATTTCCCCGGGGGTGCCCATGGCCAGGGTTTTGCCCCGGCTGATGATTACCATGCGGTCACAGTATTCCGCCTCTTCCATGAAATGGGTGGTGACGATGACGGTGACCCCCTGTTCGGCAAACCCGTTGATGCGCAGCCAGAACTCCCGCCGGGCAAAGGGGTCCACCCCTGAGGTGGGCTCATCCAGAAACAGGATGTCCGGTTCATGGAGCAATGCCGTGGCCATGGAAAGACGCTGTTTGTACCCGCCGGGAAGGGCTCCGGCCGGCTTGTCCTGCCAGGGGTCCAGCCCGAATTCGGCAAAGGCCCAGGCCATTCTGATTTTAAGCTGTTTGCCGGAAAGGCCGTAGGCCCTGCCGAAAAATTTAAAGTTCTCCTTCACACTGAGTTGGCCGTAAAGGGAAAACTGCTGGGCCATATATCCCAGACGTGCCCTGGCTTTGGCCCGGGATCGCCGCAGATTGCGGCCCGCCACCCGGATTTCTCCGGATGTGGCGGGTAACAGCCCGCACAGCATGCGGAATGTGGTGCTTTTGCCGGCGCCATTGGGACCCAGTAATCCAAAGATTTCACCCCGGCGGACATCAAGGGTAAGGTTGGAAACGGCCGTAAAATCCCCAAACTTTTTGCATAGATTGTTTGTTATGACGGCTGCATCCTCTCCGGATGACGGTTCCGGGGTCCAGGGCTTATCCTGATCCGTTGACGGGGTGTGAAGCTGGGCATCCCCCCTTGGGATCAGGGCCATAAACGCATCTTCAAAAACCGGTACTGCCGTTGTTATTGTACTGGCGGAGCGGTTCAGCAGACTTGCAATTTTCTGCTTTCCGGTTTCCTGGTTGTTGCCGTTTTCCGGGGATAACGGGCTGTTAAGCACCACCCGCACCCGCCCGGACCGGATGGTGGCGTCTGCAATGCCTTCCTGTCCGGCCAGCCGGGTGTAAATCTGTCTGGCCCGCATCTGTTCATCCGGGGCAGCCAGGAATACCCGGCCCTGCATCCCGGCGGTAAAGCTGTCCGGGCTTCCCTGGGCCAGAAGGCGTCCCTGGTGCAGCACCTTGACCTGGTCGCAGCGTTGGGCTTCATCCAGGTAGGCTGTGGAGACCAGGACCCCGATCCTGTCCTTTTCCACCAGGTCATAGACGATTTTCCAAAGCTCGCGCCGGGACACCGGGTCCACGCCCACGGTGGGTTCGTCCAGAAGGAGTAATTCAGGGGATTTCACCAGGGCACAGGCCAGGCCCAGTTTTTGTTTCATGCCGCCGGAAAGGGCACCTGCCCGCCTTTTGGTATACGGGGCCAGATCGGTCATAGTCAGCAGTTTGTCAAATCGGTCGTGCCGCGTTTTTAAAGCAACCCCCTGGAGGTCTGCATAAAGTCTTAAATTTTCAATCACGGTCAGGTCCTGGTACAAGCCGAATTTCTGGGGCATATACCCCACACGGCTCTGGATTTCCAGACTATGGTCCACGCTGTCCAGGCCCAGCAGGGTCATTTGACCGGCAGTGGGCACCAAAAGCCCAGCGGCAATGCGGATGAGTGTGGTCTTTCCCGCACCGTCCGCGCCCACAAGGCCTGTCACCCGGCCCTGGAAAATTTTGAGGCTCACCCCATCCAGGGCCGGGATTTTTTTACCGCCTGGGGTGTCAAAGGTTTTGCATACGCGGTCGGCATGCATCAGGGGCGCGGTTTCAACGCCTGTGTCCTTTGTTGTCAATGCCACGCTTACGCTGCTCACGCTGCTGTTCATAACGTATTCCGCCGATTTCCGGGGTCAGTCCGCAGACCCCGCTGCCGGAGCAGCGGCACGGGATTCGGTCTGATCTTCATGAATGGCCACGGTCACGGGGGTGCCCAGACGTAGAATATCCTTGGGATCTTTTACAAAAACCCGGGTTTCGTACACCAGTTTGGTGCGCAGGTCTTCAGTGGCCACGGCCCGGGGGGTGAATTCCGCCACGGGTGAAATAAACCCCACCCACCCGTCCAGGGGTTGGCCGGGTAACGTGTCCGTAAAAATTTGGGCGGTCATGCCCAGATTGATTTTTCCCAGCATGGGCTCGGGGATGTACGCCCGTACCCATTTTGGATCACAGAGCGCCAGGACAAAAGCGGGCTTGGAAGGCCCTGCCAGTTCCCCCTGTTCCAGGATTCTGGATTGGATGACCCCGTCGGCAGGGGCGGTCAGGATCATGTCTGACAGGCGCACCTGAAGCTGGTCAAGGTTTGCCCCAAGGGCTTCAAGCTGATGGCGGGCCGCAGCAATGTCCTCTTTGCGCGGTCCTTCAATGAGCAGATCCAGGGCTTTACGGCTGACGGCCAGCTGGGCTTGTTCAACCAATAGCTGTGCTTTTGCGTCATCATAGTTCTGAATGCTGGTGGCCCCGGACCGGGAAGTGGCCTTGAGTCGTTTTGCGGTGCGGGAGACATTTTCCGCCCGGGCCCTGGCAGCCTGCACCTCGGCCCGGGCCTGCTCGATCTCCTGGGGACGACTGCCCGTTGAAAGTTTGGCCACGGTCTCCTGCTGGGCCGCGATCCGGGCTTGAAGCTCCTTGATGGCGGCATCGAGCTTCGCGGTGCGAAGTTTTGCCAGCACCTGGCCTTTTTTTACACGCATGCCTTCTTCGACCAGAACTGCTTCAATCCGTTCCTGTTCGGTGAACGCAAGGGATGCGTCGCGGATATCAATGGTGCCGTAAATTTTGAGGATGCCGGTATTTTCATTCTGTTTTTTATTCTGATCCTGCCAATACAGGTATGCACCGGCAGCCGCAAGGATCAGTATGATGACAGGGAAAACTTTTTTCATGACAATTTCCTTATGGTCTATTCGCTTGGCATTGCAGTGATTGCCAGGGCATTGGCCACAACCACCCGGCGGATTTCTTCCAGTTCTCCAGGGGAATACCCTTCAAGGTCAAGCCCCCGGACAATGGTTTCCCGGGCCACCCGAAAAATCAGCACCTGGCCCATGAGCGTCATGGCCCTGAATGTTGCCTGCCTGGGATCAGATTCGCCGGATGCCGCCATGATCAGGGTGGACAAGGCATTGAGCACAGGTTTCAGGAACCCTTCAAAAATAGTGTCATAGGCAGAACTTGGAAACATCTGCTCCCGCAGTATGATTCTGGAGACACGCGGGCCTTGTTCCGAACCGGCAATGAAATTAATAAATCGTTCCAGAACAGCCTGGATCAGTTCCCGGGCCTGATGCCGGCCGGTATCTTTGGTGAAGGTCGTCCTGCCAATTTGTTCCAGCAGCTCTCCGGCTTCCTTTTTGATCTGGTCAACAATATAGTCGATAACGGCCTGGTAAAGCCCGCCCTTGCCCCCGAAATAATAGGGGATGGCGGCAATATTCACGTTGGCGGCTTTGGCAATCATCCGGGTGGTGGCCGGGTCAAAACCATGCCTGCCGAATATGTCTATGGCGGCTTCTAGCAGACGCTCTCTGGTGCCGGGTGCCGGGGTATTATTTTTTTTTGCCACCATGTCTCCCAATTTATGTTTTTAACGTATTTTGGATATTTAATTCAATTGATTGATTAAGTCAAATGATTAAATCAATTGATTGATTAAGGCGAAATGCCGGACTCCATAGCCCTGAACACTACATATGAAGAAATCGGACAGGTTCTTGTTTAAAGGCAAGCCCCAGTTCGATGCGGTCCAGGACCATCTGTTTCTCATCCGGGAACTGATATCCTTCATACTCATGATGGAAAACCAGGTCGCCCGAGGCGGTGCGCCAGTAGTTGCCCATGTGGTCAAAGCAGACTTTGGATGTTACATCCAGGGCCCGGATCATGCGGCGCAGTTCAAGTAACTGTTCCCTGGGATCAAGCAGGGTGATCCGCCCCTGTTTGACCTGGTCGGACATCGGAGTGCCGTGGGCGGGCCTGAAGGGCCGGGACCGGATATAATGGGGATTGACCTCGCTGAGGACCCGGGCGGTATTTTCGGCGTGCTGGTCTGTCATCTCCTTGCCGCCAAGGCCGGGCATCCAGTATTCCGATACCTGAAAACCGGCTTCCATGGCCTTTTTACCTCCCTCAATATGGCCTTGGGCCGTTACCCCCTTTTTGATCTGCTTGAGCAGGGCATCATCCCCGGTTTCAAGACCCAGGTGGAGCCGGTCAAGACCGGCTGCACGAATGACCTTCAAATCCCCAAGGGAGCGCTGGGCCAGGGTCCGTGCCCTGGCATATGTGGTGATTCTTTCAATGGAGGGAAAAGTTTCCTTAAGATGGGTCAGTGCTGCAATCAGGTCCTGGGGCGGCATGATCATGGAGTTGCCGTCCTGTATGAATGCGGTTTTTCCGCCCACCGCCATCCACTGGATCAGCATGTCCGCACCTGGATGGTGGTTCAAGCCCGGTGCTTTTCCAAGCAATGCCAGAATGGCATCCCGGGTGACCTGGCCGCCGTGCCCCAGGGCTTTTGACTCGGCCTGGAGATCGGCAACAAGATCTGCCATGGCATTGATGTCGGCTTTGATTTCCTCCAGGGGTCGCAGGTTAAATTTTTTCCCCTTATACATCGTACAGAAGGTGCAGTGGTTCCAGGGACAGTTGCGTGTAAAGCGGACCAGCAGCGAAGCACTGCCCCCTTCACTGGGCGGGCGGTATACGCCGGTTTCAAACGGGTAGTTTCGGCTCATCATTACATCCTTAATTTTATTATCGTTTATTATAGAATGCTAATAAAATCCAGGAAGTCAACCTTCATTGCTTTTACACCCCGCTTCTTCTTCATCTAATTGACGGGCATACTCAGCGATCTTCGCCAAGTGTTCTATAATCTGCTTTAAAGACCGGATTACGGCTTCTTCGCCAGTGAAAAAAATCCAACTGCTTTTCACAATAGTTCGGACAGTTTTCAGCAAATTTTTGTAAAAAAGAGTGGACAAGAGTTCTCCAAAGTTGAGAAAGTTTTCTTGTGAAGTAAAATTTTCATATCAACAAAAGAAGAATTCTATGGAATAAATAAAGCGTATTTTATCTCAAATGTCCAAAAATTTATTAAACAACAAAAACGAAAGGGTTGAAATGAACAGATTTCTGGCATGGCTGGTGGTACAAATTGTATTTTTTATTTTGTTTACCTGTAGAATAGAAGAAAAGGGAAAACAGAACGTTGAAAAGATTATTAAAAGTAAAAAGTATATCTATGCAAGCTGGCATGGGCGGCTGATCCTGTTTTTTCTTTGCGCCCGAACGAATAACACTGCCGTAATTACAAGTAAATCAAAAGATGGGGAAATTGCAGCTTCAATGCAGAAAATAGGCGGTTGTAAAATTTTCAGGGGGTCTTCTAAAAAAGGCGGAAAAAATGCCCTTGAAAAGATTACCGAATATATGAAAAAGGAAGGGCGCCCTGCAATGCTCTCTGTGGATGGACCTACGGGGCCTGTTTTCAAGTCAAAAATAGGCGTTGCAAAACTTGGTCTGGACACAGGTTATCCCATTATTCCAATTACATTTTCCGGGAAAAAAGTTAAAGTGATGAGAAGCTGGGACAGGTGCCTTATTCCCATGTTTTTTTCCAAATGCACAGTGGCTTATGGAAATCCCATCTACGCAACAAAAGACCTTGAAAATACCGTTGCAAAAATAGACAGCAGCCTGAATAAAATGACAAAAGAGCTTGATGATTTCTATGGGATAGATCTTAATCCCAAAACAAGCGTGAAATAAGTAATCAAAATGGCAAATAGTGCCTGACCAATGTCATCTTATTTAAAATATAAAGTCATGTGAGCGGCACTATAGTTAAGATCCTGTTACCCGGACTTTACTTTTTAAAACAGGTGATTATCGTTGTTGGGGTAACCCAAAACAAACCTGGTGACCCATGAAGAAAAATACTGCTGCCGCTGTAACCCAGACAGCTGATAATTATGCTGCTGATAGTCTGACACCCCTGCACCCTCTGGAAGATGATTCACCGACCAAGGAACTGGACCGGATCATTGTCCGGGGTGCCAAGGAACACAATCTTAAAAATATTGATGTAGAGATCCCCAAGAAAAAACTGGTGGTGGTGACGGGGGTGTCCGGGTCGGGCAAGTCAAGCCTGGCCTTTGATACCATTTTTGCCGAAGGCCAGCGCCGGTATGTGGAGTCCTTGTCCTCCTATGCCCGGCAGTTCATCGGGCAGATGGAAAAACCGCGCTACGATACCATCCGGGGGCTTTCTCCCACCATTGCCATTGAACAGAAGTCGGCGTCCAAAAATCCCAGATCCACCGTGGGCACCATCACCGAAATTTACGACTACCTGCGGGTGCTCTTTGCCCGGGTGGGGACCCAGTACTGCTGTAAATGCGGGAAAAAGGTGGGCCGGGGCCATGCCCAGGCCATGGTCTCCCAGATTATGGATCTGCCTGACGGTTCCAAGATCCTGATTCTGGCGCCCATTGTGGAAAACCGCAAGGGTGAACACCGGGAGCGACTTGACGATCTCAAGCGCGATGGCTATGCCAGGGTCCGGGTGGACGGGGTGGTCCAGGACCTTGAAAATGTCCAGACCCTGGCCCGCAACAAAAAGCACCACATTGAGGTGGTGGTGGACCGGCTGGTGGTAAAATCCGATGGTGGGTTTGAAAAACGGCTCACCGATTCCGTGGAAGCGGCCCTGAAACTGGGTGCAGGCCAGCTCATTGTCCACATGGTGGGCCGCGAAGACCTGAAAATGAGCGAGGCCCGCTCCTGTTGCGGGATCGCCTATCCCGAACTCATTCCCCAGATTTTTTCCTTTAACTCGCCGCTGGGCATGTGCCCGGACTGCAACGGCATTGGCACCCTTTTGGCCATTGATCCGGATAAGGTGGTGCCGGATACTAATCTATCCATCCGTGAGGGTGCAGTGGTCCCCTGGAAAAATTATTTTATCAAGAACCCGCGGTTCAACAATGAAAATTCCTGGGGCAAGGGCCAGCTTCTGGCCATGGAGGAACAATGGGAAATTAATTTTGATCTGCCCTGGAAAAAACTGCCCAAAAAACACCGGGATCTGCTGCTTTACGGCTCCGGCGATAAACAGATGACCGTAAACTGGAACTCCTCAAAGATCCAGGGCAAATTTTCCCGCACCCACGAAGGCCTGATCCACACCCTGATGCGCCGGTACAGGAACACCCAGTCCGAACACCAGAAAAAGTACTATACTGATTTCATGACCGCGGCCATCTGCCCGTCCTGTAAGGGACGACGGTTGCGGGAGGAGATTCTGCATGTCAGAATCAATGAAAAATCCATTATAGATGTCACTGAGATGACAGTGAAAGAGGCATATAATTTTATCTCTTCGCTGGCGTTGACCGGCAGCAAAAAGCTCATTGCCGCCGAACTGCTCAAGGAGATCCGGGATCGTCTGGGTTTCCTGGTGAACGTGGGCCTGGATTATCTCTCCCTGGACCGGTCCGGTCCCACGCTGTCCGGCGGGGAATCCCAGCGCATCCGCCTGGCTTCCCAGGTGGGGTCTGAACTGACAGGGGTGCTTTATATCCTGGACGAACCCTCCATCGGCCTTCACCAAAGAGACAACATCAAGTTGCTGGCCACACTGAAGCATCTGCGGGACATCGGCAACACCCTGCTCATTGTGGAGCATGACCAGGAAACCATGGAGGCCTCGGACTGGATTGTAGACATGGGGCCGGGTGCCGGCCACCTGGGCGGGGAGATCGTGGCCCAGGGCACACCTGTACAGATTCGGAAAAACCCGGTCTCCCTCACCGGTCAATTTTTAAGCGGACGTGAGACCATTGCCGTGCCAAACCTCCGCCGGACACCCGGTGCCATGGGGAATAAATGGCTCACCATCCACGGGGCATGTGAAAACAACCTGGCCGACATCACAGCCAAAATTCCCGTGGGGCTTTTAACGGCCGTCACCGGCGTGTCCGGGGCCGGTAAATCCACCCTGATCAACCAGATTCTCTACCCGGCCCTGGCGGTAAAACTGCATGGTTCCCAGATGAGTGTGGGAAAACATAAAAAGATCACCGGGCTGTCCCACATCAACAAAGTCATCAACATTGACCAGAAACCCATCGGCCGGACCCCGCGCAGCAATCCCGCCACATATACCAAGCTGTTTGACCCCATCCGGGATCTGTTTGCCATGCTGCCCGAATCCCAGGCCAGGGGATATAAAAAAGGACGGTACTCTTTTAATGTCAAGGGTGGCCGGTGTGAGGCGTGCCAGGGGGACGGATACATCAAGGTGGAAATGCATTTTCTGGCTGATGTGTTTGTACCCTGTGACGTATGCCACGGCAAACGGTTCAACAAGTCCACCCTGGAGATCAAGTATAAGGATCACTCCATTGCCGATGTGCTGGATCTCTCCGTAGTACAGGCCAGGGACCTGTTTGACGCCCATCCCAGGATCACCAGGATTCTGGATACCCTGGTGGATGTGGGGCTCTCTTATATCAAACTGGGCCAGGCCGCCACGACCCTGTCCGGCGGCGAAGCCCAGCGGATCAAACTGGCCCGGGAGCTTGCCAGAAAGGACACCGGCGACACCCTTTATATTCTGGACGAACCCACCACCGGGCTGCACTTCCAGGACATCCGCATGCTGCTGCAGGTGCTCCAGCGTCTTACCCATGCCGGCAACACCGTGGTGATCATTGAGCATAATCTGGATGTGATTAAAACCGCAGACTGGATTATGGATATTGGTCCCGAGGGCGGCAGCGGCGGAGGCCGGATTGTGGCAGCCGGTCCGCCCGAAGATGTGGCTAAAGATCCCGGCAGCTACACCGGTCAATATTTAATCTCCATCCTTAACCCCGGCGGCTATAATCCGGCATGATAAATTACCGCCCTTGGGGCGGGTTGTTAAATTTTAGGTGTTAGGAAATGGAAATTGCTGCACTTTCAAGTTACGATTTTTGCACCTTTTGGGGGTAAAAAATGAAAATTTTGTAACTCATTTTTTATTCACAGAACGCGTCTATTTTGAAATATTTAAAAAAAAACAATGAGTTATATTATTGGCATGCCCTTTGCTGTCTGTTATATACAAAGGACAGGTATGACAAAGGTCACCCAATCCCTACTTCATATCTTCACCTGTCCTTGTCTCTCTATCATCCTCACCCTGTGCCGGAAAAAAATATTCCGCACAGGGCTTCACCATTAAATGGTGACTCAAAAAAGGAAAAGTATTGTGATCGGGCAGGAATTCATATCCTGTCCGTCAAACCGATTCAAATATCAAATGTCCTGGGAATTCTTGATTCCCAGGACATTTGATATTTGTTGTTCAGGTTCGGTTTAAAGGGTGTTGAAATCGATAATGCCTGTTTAATGCAATTTAATAAATTTCCGGTAAGTTAGGAGTTGAAAAAGCCTTTGTTTAGTTGTAATTTCCAAACGACTCAACCCCCAAAAAAACATCACCACAAGAGGTTTTATGTATAGAAGGAATATCAGGTGGTATCGTTACAAATCAAATCAAATCAAATCAATTCAATGAAAACAAACAAATTGAAATTTTCGTTCCCGGAGATGAAATTTTGGTAACCAGGTTGTATCTGAACTTTCATATCGAAATAAATATCTTTGTAATTCAGTGTATTACATTATGGCATGCCCTTTGCTTTGATGCTGATAGATTTTATAGAATAAGGAGATGTAAATTATGGTAACAACCAGACAGATCATCGAAAATAAAAAAAAATTTATCACCCTGGCCTGTATCCTGGCAGTTGTGGTAACGGCCTGCCGGTATGGTGCCGGCGGTTTATCTGCCACCCAATTTCTTAGAGGAATGGCCTGGTGGGGAGATGCATTGATTGTCTCATTTTCCGTTTTTTCCTGCCTGGCCCTGGCAGAGCTGGTATGGAGAATCATCCTGGTACTGAAATACAGGCCCATTCCGGGTGTGTCCGATGATCAGCTGCCGACATGTACGGTCGTAGTACCGGCTTACAATGAAGGCCGCCAAGTATTTGACACCCTTAAAAGTCTTGCTGACAGCGACTATCCCAGGAAAAAAATTCAACTGATTGCCGTGGATGACGGCAGTGCGGATGACACCTGGGAATGGATTAAACAGGCCAAAAGAACACTTGCAGTACCTATCCTGACCATACGCCAGCCCCGGAACCAGGGCAAGCGCCAGGCCCTTTATGACGGGTTTAAGAGAAGCACCGGAAAAGTACTGGTGACCGTGGACAGTGACTCCATGGTGGCGCCTGACACCCTTAGAAATCTGGTGACACCTTTGGCTATAAATCCCGGCATCGGCGCTGTTGCAGGCAATGTCCGCGTACTCAACCAGGCCCAGGGTATTATCCCCAGGATGGTGGACATTGTTTTTGTGTTCAGCTTTGATTTCATGCGTGCCAGCCAGAGCATGGTCCGCACAGTGACCTGCACGCCCGGGGCCCTGTCTGCATACCGCAAATCCGCTGCCATTGGTGTGCTTGATAAATGGCTGAACCAGACTTTCCTTGGCCGGCCAGCCAATATTGGCGAAGACCGCGCATTGACAAACATGATTCTTCGCCAGGGATATGAAGTCGTGTTTCAGCAGAACGCCAAGGTCTTTACCGAGGTACCGGTGGGCTATGCCCAGCTTTGCAAAATGTATTTGAGATGGGCCAGGAGCAATGTGCGTGAGACCATTGCCATGACAACCTTTATCTTTACGCGCTTTCGCCGGGGATCAATGCTTGGGGCGCGGATCAACCTGGTCTCCGACGTGATCAAACTTACCGTGGCCCAGCTTTTTTTCTTGATTTCCTGGGGACTGCTTCTGTGGCACCCGGCCATATTCGGGAGCAAGGCCATTATCGGCATTGTGATGGGTTCCAGCCTGTCCGCCACAATCTACGCCTTGAAATCTGGCAGGTTCTCCTCAATACTGGCATTTATCTATGGGTTTTTCTTTTTTGCCACCCTGACCTGGATCAAACCCTATGCCCTGATCACGCCTCACCACTCCCGCTGGCTGACACGGGCCTGCCCAAAGGTCAAGCCGGATCTTCACCACCAATTGAGCGCCCGGCAGCTGACCTGATCCTTCCTTACGTTCTTTTCGGTACGGCGCACTGTTCCGGTGCTGCCGTACCGTGCTTTTCAACCGGGTCACTTGTGAAGATGCACATGTCTTTTACAGAGGACTGAGATTGTCAGTGTCAATCCCGGTTTAAAAATCATCTTGCCATACGCCTGGAAATCAGCCTATCATTATTCATTTCTAAAAATATGAATTTAAAATCTCTATGGGGTGATAACTACCTATGAATAGAATTCTCATTGTTGATGATGAAGAAATCGGAAAAACCTTAATGGAGGAGATTTTCAGTAAATATGGTTCGTCTATTTCGGTCTCTTCCGGTACCGATGCACTGAATGTCTATCAAAAAGGCATTGAAAAAGGAAAACCCTTTAATTTGGTTTTGCTGGACATCTCGCTTAAAGACATCAGCGGGGTGGATGTCTTAAAAAAAATCAAAAAGATTGATGCCGGGCATACAGGTCAAAAATCAATTGTCATTATGGTTACCGCCCATAGTGAACGAGACATCGTCATCGGTTGCATCAAATCGGGATGCAGGGCCTATTTCATAAAACCGCTGAAGCAGGACGCTGTAGATAAGAAGATGGCCGAACTGGGAATTTGCCCCGTTAAATAAACACCCCGGACAAAATGGCCTCCACCAGTATTATTCTTCAGGGTCATTGATCAGGAATATCAAGTGGAATCATCCTCTTACCACAATACGGCAAAACGATACCTGGATAAATTTACAGGCCTGAAAACGGTTCCCCCTGTTGCCGCCCGTCTGATCAAAATGATTAACGAAGACACCGCCTCTCTTAATGATTTTGAAACGGTCATCCGGGTTGACCCCACCCTGGTATTACGCATTTTAAAGCTGATCAACTCTGCCTACTTTTCCCTGAGAACAAAAATCAATAATATATCTGAAGCAGTGGCCTACATCGGGATGGACAACCTGAGAAATATGATTTTTCTCGACGCAGTGAAAAATCTTTTTTGTAAGGACTCAAATACCATGGAATTTTCCAGAAAAAAACTGTGGGTCCATTGTGCCGTGACAAGCATCTGTTGCCAGATGGTTGCAGAACGCATTTTTGCCCGGAAAGGAGAGGATGGCTTCTTATGCGGTATTCTTCACGATATCGGCCTGATCGTTGAGGATCAGGTGGCCCAGGAAAAGTTCAAAGGGTTTTGTCGCACATTTGACCCGGTAAGCCAAAATCTGACGGATCATGAACGGAAAATCATGGGAACGGATCATACCTTCATCGGTTATCTGCTGGCCCAGCAATGGGGGCTGAAACCGGATCTTTGCCAGGGAATAAAATATCATCACGATGCCCTGAAAGCGGTGAAACCGGACAGCCATGCCGGTATCCTGCAAATCGCGGAGTATCTGGCCTTCAGATCCGGGTATGCAGCATACCCGGAAACACACACAAGGATACAGTCCCCGCCACTTCTTTCCCATATCAAGGAAAATATTATGGGCTATCGTGCCATAATGGATGATCTGCCCCAGGAAATTGAGATGATCAGGGAAATTTATTCCTTTGGGGATGACAATGCAGATGAACTTGTTTGATGATATTTTTCAAGAATCGGACAACGAGCTTAACGCTGGCTTTTTTGCTCTGCTGAACAAATATTTTCCAGCGGACAGATTTGCAATTTTGCTGGACAAAGGCGGATCCCTGGGCCCGTTAGCAGACCGTTTTATGGATAACGGCCTTGCGAACCAGTTGCGGCAGGCCGCTGACAGCGGACGGATTTTAACCGGACCCAACGGGCCTTTGGTGTCGCTGTCCCTAAGAGAAATGAATTCCGTTATTGTATGTGAAATCCCCCGGGACGCTGATCCGGCCACTGCGGTTGCCCTGATCCGGGATATTATCCGCCTGTGCATGGCGCTTCATAAAAAAGAACGCCTCCTGGCAGAAGAAAAGGCACTGCTCCTAGCCCACAAAGAGCAGCGTGACCGAAAAATCAAGGTTCTAGGGAAAAAATACCAGGATATTCTGACCCGGAACCAGACCCAGAGCGCCGAGTACTCCAGACTGCTTCACTCCGAAATCCAGAACCGGACATCTGAACTGGAGCATTCCAACAAAGCGCTGGCCCGGGCCAAGGAACGGGCAGAAGCGGCGAATATTGCCAAGGACCAATTCCTGGCAAATATGAGTCATGAAATACGAACCCCCATGAACGGGGTAATCGGCATGGTTGAAATTCTTCTTGGGACACCCCTTACCCAGGAACAGCGCCACTTTGCCATGCTCATGAAAACCTCGTCCGAAGCGCTTCTCAATATCATTAACGATATCCTGGATTATTCAAAGATCGAAGCAGGAAAACTGGAGATTGAGGAGATTGATTTCAATCTAAGACAGGTAATGGAAGAACTGTCAGATATTATTTCCATCTCTGTATTTGAAAAAAAGCTCTTTTTTGCCACAATATTTGATGCAGATGTGCCGGTGATGTTAAAGGGCGATCCGGTGCGCCTACGCCAGATTATAATGAATTTTTGCGGAAATGCCGTTAAATTTACCCGGCAGGGAGGCGTTGTGATTCAGGTCAGCCTGGAATTAAAGGCCTTGTCCGAAGTGCGGCTGAAATTTTCAGTGACTGACACGGGCATTGGTATCCCAAAGGACCGGATACACGGATTATTCCGCTCTTTTTCCCAGATGGATTCCAGCATGACCCGGCAATACGGCGGCACCGGACTCGGACTGGCCATTTCCAAGCAGCTGACCGAACTGATGGGCGGCCAGATCGGGGTCTTCTCACAGGAGAATAAGGGGTCCACCTTCTGGTGCAAACTGGGATTTAAACAGCAGCCTGACGCCGAACCGAGGCCCGATACGGCTTTGGGGCGGGATATTTTGGTATTGATCGCTGATGCCAACCCGGCTGCCAGGCAGGCTCTGATCGAATATATCAAACCTTTGGAATGCGCTTTCCAGGAAGCTTGCGATATCACCGAGGCCTGCAGCAAAATCTTTTCCGCCCGGCAGTCCGGCACGCCATTCAGCTATGTTTTTTTTGACCAGGATCTTCCCGGAATGCCGTCAACGGATCTGGTTGAGGCCGCAGCGCAGACTTGCGACATTTCAGATACGACGTTTGTGCGTCTGGCGTTTCTCGGGCGTCAAAAACCGCACCACAGCGCGTCTGCCCACACCCGTATCATGAGCCTGAACAAACCCGTAAAGTATGCGGATTTTATTGCCTGCATGTCATTGGCCGATCCCTTAATTGGCATTGAAACCCAGGATCAAGCTCCGGAGCAGGCCCATCTTGATGCTGTCTGGGTAACTTGCCCGTGCCGGGTACTCCTTTCAGAAGACGATGAAATGAACCGCATTGTCGCTGAAAACCTTTTGAAAAGAATGAATCTGACAGATATCCTGGTGGCTGAAAACGGTCAGGAAGCCTTGGATTTATTTAAAGCCGGTCAATTTGATCTGATATTTATGGATGGTCAGATGCCGGTGATGAGCGGCCTGGATGCCACTGTAAAAATTCGGGAGTATGAAAAAGAGCACAACCTTGTGCCGGTACCCATCATCGCCCTGACCGCCCACGCAATGAAGCAAGACCGGGCGTACTTTTTGGCCAGCGGGATGGATGATTACATCACCAAGCCCCTGACGTCCAGGGCCTTGGCAGATGTGATTAAGCGAATTCTGCCGGAAGACTGCTGTAAAAGCAACGCTTACCGGGAGGACGCATCGGTTCAAAAAGACAAAGAAATTGTGGACATGGCCGAACTCAGGGAGATCATGAACGCAAATAAATCCCTGCTGGATAAATGCCTCCGGACATTTAAAAAACAACATGGTCCTGTTCTGACCCGGATTATGGACAGTATTTCTGCCGGCGATGGCCCGGGACTGCAAAAAAGCGCCCACCAGTTAAAGGGTATGTTTAAGTATCTGGCCGCCAAATCTGCCGCAGAAACCGCGTTCCGGCTGGAGCGGATGGGTGCGGACGGAAACATTAAAGATACCCGCCCTTTGATTTTGCAGTTACAGGAAGCATGCAAAAATATCGTGGACCGTCTTGGGAACGTCTCTGACCGGGATGGCTTCAGTTTTTAAATCGCGTTCGGTTTTTTATTCACAGCCCCAGCTTGTCTTTTAAAAATGGGGCATACGCCTTATCTGTTTTCATAATGTGATTTCTCAGCCAGTCCGTAAGAAATTTCATCAAATCCATGGAAAGTGCGGCCCGTCCTTGCTCAAACTCCTTGCTAAACGTCAGAACTTTGGCCACAAGGTCTTTATGTATTTTTTTATGATTCAGGGCATCTGGATATCCATGGGTATCAAACAGCTTTTCTTCATACTCGAAATGATACACCGTATAATTGCCCAAACGCGTCAAGATGGATCCCGCCTCCTGGGTACCCATTTTCATCCTCATGGCCCGGTGAAGTTCATTAACCATGGAAACCAGCTCCCTGTGCTGCTTGTCAACCTCAGGAATGCCAATAGCCAGACGTCTTCCCCAGGGCATGAGGTCATTAATGGCCTCGGGTATTATATCCGGTCCGTTATCCACACCGGCCTCTTCAATCGATACTTTAAAAACACCGATCATATTTCTTAAATTATTAGAAAGGCTGGAAAGTTCCTGGGCGCTTTGCTTCATTCGGACGCTGCGCTGGGTCATCTCTTCGGACACTTCGTTGACCTCTGAAATATCACCGGAAATTTCCGTTGATACCATGGAACTTTTAACGACATTTTCATTGACCTCCCGGATTCCGGACGATGCCTGTTCAATGTTTTCAGCCACTTGGGATGCATAGCCGGACTGTTCTTCTATGGCCTCGGCAATTTCCGAAACAATCCTTGAGACGTCTGAAATAACCTGGGTGATCTGTTCAACCTCCTGAACAGTGGCTTTTGAAGAATTTTGAATCTCCTTAATCCTTTGTTTTATGTCCATGGTTGCGTCAGCTGTTTGGGCGGCCAGACCTTTTATTTCTCCTGCCACCACGGCAAAGCCTTTACCTGCTTCTCCGGCTCTTGCCGCTTCAATTGTGGCATTCAGGGCTAAAAGGTTTGTCTGTTCGGCAATATCAGTGATCACTTCCGTAACCCGTGTGATATCCCTGGCAGAGGTGCCTAATCTGGCAACTTTGCTGGTTGCCGCATTCACCGTTTCTGCGGCAGTTCGGGTTATTATCCTGGCTTTTTCACAGTTTTCAGCCACTTGATTTAAGTTTTGTTTCATCTGTCCTGCAGAATCCGTCACCGATGCCAGATTGCCGGCAGCCTGTTCACTGGCAGCGGCCACGGAGTTCATGCTCTGACTCATTTCTCCGGCGGCAGAGGCCACAGCTTCAGACTTGCCCGTAAGGCTTTCTGAATCTTCCAACATGAATTCTGCAACTGAAAGCAGTTCTTCGGCAGATGCAGAGACCGTCTCCGAATCAATGCCGATATGCACGATTATTTTGTTTAACCTGGCTATAAAAGTATTGACCCACTTTGCCAGCTCTCCTATTTCATCCCGGCTTTGGATGGCAATACGCTGGGTTAAGTCTCCGTCACCCTCGGAGATATCCTTAAGCGCTGCTACGGTTGCATTGATCGGCCGGACAATTCTTGAGGCCATTATCCAGACAACGGCTATGGCAAAGAGGATGATCAAAACAGATATGATAAGATTAAAACGGGTAAGGGCGGTGATGGGTGCGAACATTTCTTCATCATCAGACTGGACAACTGCAATGATATTGATTTTACTTGAATGGGCAAAGGCCTTATGAACCGCTTTTTCATCCACGGTTGCCGCCAGGCATCCATTATTCCCGTTTATGATCTGCCGCCCGTGTTCTGTCTGGGCCAGGTTCAATCTGTTGATCTTGCTTTTATCCGGATGTGCAACGACCATCCCGTTGTTGTTTATCAGATATGCATAGCCTTTTTCTCCGATTTTAACAGGGTCGGTAAATTTTGCTGAAAAGACCTGCAGATCCACCACTGCAAACAAAATTCCATGAACAGCACTTCCAATTTTTATGGGGCTTGAAATAACAAAAATTGGATTCCCCGAGACTTTGCTCTGTAATATGTCTGAAATTTGGGTCTGGCCTGCCATGGCTTGTTTAAAATAATATCTGTCCTTAACATTGATTTTTCCTATGATTGAAGCGGGAGACCCCGAGATAATTTCACCGGTTGAATCAGCAATATTGAGTGCTTCGTAGAACCCATATCTTTGGCGCCATTCTGTAAACAGCTGGTTCGTGTTTTCCCGGGCCGCCTCTCCTTGTGTCCCCGGTTTAAATGTATCCCGGCAAATTTCCATAGTCCGCCATGTCTCAATATCCTTGGTCCGGTCCTCCACCCATGCATCCATTGTTACAACAGTTGATTGGCTGGTTTTGACAAGCTGGCTCATCATATTGTTTTGAAGCGCGCTTTTGGCTTTCGAACTGGATATAAGCGCCAAACCACCTAAACCGGCGATAAGCAGAATAAATACAGGCAGAATAATTTTATGCTTAAAATTAAGTTTCATACTTTCCCTCCCTTCTTTGAAAAGTCTAGGACAATTTGAATTGCGCCATTAATTCACGGAGTCTGGCTGCCAAACCTGACAACTCCTCGGCTGTTGCCTTAACATGAATGCTGCGGTTTGAGATTTCACCTGACGCATGGCTTACGCTGGATATATTCTCAGCCACTTCATCCGCAGCCGTGGCACACTGTCCGACATTTTCAGTCACCTCGGAAATACCAAGGGAAGCCTGGGAGACATTCCGGGCAATCTCTGCCGTGGCCTGGGATTGCTGTTCCACAGCGTCCACAATGGCGTTTACGCTCTGGTTAACCGCATTAATTACACGGATAATCTGTTCAATACCTTCTGTGGTCTCCTGGGTGGAGCCCTGTATCCGCTCAATCTTCCTCCGGATTTCAGTGGTCGCCTCCGCCGTCTGATTGGCCAGCACTTTAATTTCATTGGCCACCACGGCAAATCCCTTGCCCGCTTCCCCGGCCCGGGCCGCTTCAATGGTGGCATTTAAGGCCAGAAGATTGGTCTGCTCGGAGATATCGGTTATGGTTTCGGTTACTTTTCCAATTTCCTGGGCAGCCGATCCCAGTTGCACCACTTTTTCCGACACCTGCCCGGCCTGGGATACGGCAGTCTCAGTGACTTGCCTGGACTGTTCCGTATTTTTCACTATTTCAGTGATGGTTGCCGTCATCTCTTCAGCTGCTGCTGAGACGGAATTAACGTTGCCGGCGGTATTCTCGATGGATACCCTGACATTGGCCATGCCGGTACTCATCTGTTCGGCAGCCGCGGCCACGGATATGGCCAGTTCAGATGCCTCAGTTGATTCGATGGACATGGCCAGGGACGCCTCGGTCAACTGCTCCGAGGAACCGGATAATGTCGCCACCCCTTGATTGATGTCCGCCATCATCCCCCGCAGGTTGCAGATCATGCTGTTCATGGCCCTGGCCAGTTTCCCTGTCTCATCTTCGCACTCAATATCAATGTCATGACTCAAATCTCCTTTGGCCATAACATTGGCAAAATCCACCCCATGTTTTAACCGAACGGTGATGGAACGGGCCACCAGGAAAATCACCATGGCGGCCAGAAGAGTCCCGGCAACGACAAGTGCAAGGGCTTTAAAAATTCTATGCCGGAGTTCTGCATCTGCCTCATCCAGGGACTGAATGACTTCAAAAGCACCATGGATCTCTCCGGTGTTCCAGTTTTCAATGGGACCGCCGGTGGGATCTTTTCCATCATCCCGTCCCCACAGTGTTTTGGACTGCTCTGGATCCCCGTGGCAGATCAGACAGGTCTCAGACAGGCGAATAGGTAAAAAATAACGGACTGAATTGGTATGTGAATCCACCACATAATATTCATCCAAATGCTCCTTTTTAATCTTCTCAAGGGCTGGACCTTCAATTTTTTGGGATTGACCAAAATCAGGGGCGTTTTGTGGATTTCGGGGACTGAATTTAGGAACCCTGAACGTGTAGTCGCCCTGTTCCGCCTTGCGCATGGCCGCCTTCCAGGCCGAAACCACGGGAACGGTTGCCAGAAGTTTATCTATCTGGCCAGAACGGGCGTAGGATGTAATCGTTTCCAAAGGGAAGAGACCCAGGCGCCACTTCTCCTCCATTTCCTGGCGCACGGATTCACAGACCAGGCAAATGGACCTTGCTTTTTCTACATATGCATCAACGGTCTCAACTTTGTCAGAGCGAACATAAAAGAAGAGGAGGACACCGATCAGAAGAATTGTTGTAGCAATACCCACAGTCACAAATTTGATAAAAATTGGCAGATCCAAAATTTTTTTCATTTTCCCCCGGATTTAGAAAAGCAAGCGTAAATATTGGAAAGACGTGATTTTCAGCAATTTGATAAAATTACCAAATTTATGACCTCAGCTCAACACGAATTTTACGACAGCAACGATTCTGAATTTGCGCCAGGGTGAATATAAAATGCAGCCACACAGAGGCTTAAAAATATGGCTATTTTAAATTATGTCCTCCCCTGAATCCGTTATGATCAGCATATCTTAGGTAAGGATGGGAAGCCATCCGGAGAGAGCTTCCCAAATCAGTGGATTTCTCGATCTTAAAAGCGATAAATGCTTCGGGTGAATTGGGTATTATGCGGTTTTTATCTCAATCTGCCTGGGTTTGGCTGCTTCAGATTTTGGCAAATGCAGCTGTAGTACGCCGTTTTTCAGTTCAGCCTCAACTTTTTCAACGTCAATGGTCTGGGGAACAGAAAAATTTCTGACATATTCAACATTTGAGAACTCTTCGTAGGTGATCGAACCGTTTACAGACAATTTTCTGACACCGGATATCGATAAGGTGCCGTTGTCTATATCAACAGATATATCATCTTTTACAACACCGGGCATGTCGGCGTAGACAAGGATTTCTTCCTCATTTTCATAAATATCAACAGCAGGGGGGACTTCATATAATTTTTTTGTTTTTTCAATGTTTTTTTCTTCCTGTTTGGTTATTTCCTGGCTCCTATCCATGGCAAACCTCCTTTTCATAAACTTTTCATTAAAAATTTAACTGATGCTTATTTTTTTGGGTTTAACCGCTTCATTTTTGGGAAGAGTAAGGTACAGCACACCGTCTTTCAATGTGGCGTCAACTCTGGTGGAATCAACATCTTCCGACAATGTAAAGCTTCTGGAAAAAGATCCGCTGCTACGTTCCGTTTTATGGGTTTTATAACTTTCAGGCGTATCGGATTTTCTTTGACCGCTGATTTCAAGATAGTTTCCCTGAATTTTGACATTCAAGTCATCTTTTTCAAGTCCGGGCACTTCCGCTCTGATTTCAAAATTGTCGCCGTTTTCATAGAGATTTGTCCGGGGGGTGTTTTGTTCGAATCCCCATCTGTAACCGGATGATTTTTCGTAGTCGCCGTAAAGATTATCCAGTCTTTTTTGAAGAAGATTCATGGTCTCGAACAATCTGTCAATATCACTGATCCTTGTAAACATAATTCTCCCTCCTCTTTAAATTAGGTGTCATTTTAGAATATTGCGAGACCGTTCGGGCTGGAAGAATAGACGTCTTCATGAAAGTTTTAAGGTGTGTCCATCCTATCCTGCTACCTTTGCTCCCACAAAATCATCTCTGTTTTTTTGTCTAATTTAATTCCGTTTTTTTTCATGTCAATATTGTGTATTATTTTATGAAAGCCACAATAACTCATGCCATAAACGATCAAAACGTCATTACATCAGGCACATTTTATCTCTATTTTCTTTTTTCTTTCTTCAGAAACTTCCTTCCGGGGTATGGTAATATTTAACACACCATTTTTAAAATTAGCTTTGATTTTCCCTTTGTCTGCATCACCTGGCAAAGACAGGGTTCGCCGGAATGACCCGTAGGATCTCTCGAGCCTATAGAAATTTTTATTTTTTTCCTCTTTTTCCTGTTTTTTCTCCCCGTGGATGGTCAGGGTGTCATGAACAAGCTCAAGACTTACATCCGTTTCACTGACCCCGGGAATTTCCACGGATACCGTGTATTCTTTTTGGGTTGAACCTATATCAAGTTTGGGTTTCAGTACGCTGCCGGTTATCCCTTCGGGCAACCGTAATCCTGAATTGAAACGGGCTTGTCCAGATTCATTGAAAAAACTATCAAATAACCGGTCCACTTCATTTTGAAAATCACTCAACGAGTGAAGGGGATAACTACCGATGTTTTTATCTGTATTATATTTTACCGGGACAGTATATACGTTATCGTTGTCTTCTTTTTTAAACCAATTCCACGGTGCTAATTTTTTGATATCCATTGTTCATCTCCTTTTCCTTTGTTGATGTTTTTCGCGTAGGATGGCTGCATATAGCTTTTCCAGGTGGTCGGTTCTAAACAGCCATCCTTCGATAAGAGATGAGATTCTTGCGTTATGCTGCTGTAATCTCGATTAGTTAATGGTGATTTGTTTTGGCTTTTCAGCTTCTGATTTCGGTAGCTTAAGATAAAGGACACCATCTTTCAAGGCTGCTTCCACATTGTCCGCATCCACATCATTGGGCAGAGTGAAACTGCGTGAGAAGGTGCTTTCTCCTATTTCTTCCCGGTGGACTTTATAGCCCTCTGGTTTGTCAACGAATCGTTTACCGCTGATCTGAAGATAATTACCCTGGACATTGATTTCCAATTCATCTTTGGAGATACCGGGGACTTCAGCTTGAATTTCAAAGTTGTCGCCGCTTTCCATTATATTGATTCTGGGCGAATCCGACCCCAATCTGAAAGCAGATCCCTGCAGCCAGGATCTGCCAGGATCACTGAACAGTCTTTCCATCCTGTTTCGGAGCAGATCCATGGCCCCGAACATTCTGTCGATGTCACTCATTCTTGTAAACATAGTTCCAACTCCTTTTATTGTGGTTATTTGTTTAAGAGACTGTTTATAGGTCTCCAGCTTCGTTGAAATCAAAAATAAATATAAAAAATATTATGTCAATATAGTTTTCATTACAATTAAGATTGTTATTGACATAGTAATATTTCTTGATTATTTTTCTACAAAAAGGAGACCCGAAATAATAAATGAATTGATGAAAATCTTGATATTGTTCAAATTGAAGATTTTTTCAGGGGTGATATTATGCCAAAAGATTATTACCTTGTTTTAGGAATTACTTCAGATGCAACGCCTTATGATATCAAAGACGCATACCGAAAGCGTGTCAAGGAGTTTCATCCAGATCATTACGGAGGTGAGCATTCTGAGTTTCTTGCCATTCAGGAGGCATATTCTGTACTGTCGGATCCAATTAAACGACAGACCCATGATCTTGAGGTCCTAAGTCAAAAAAGAAAGTTGGGACCCCGGTATGGGGAAAGAATGAGGCCGGGTCCAAGGAGACACGTTGAACCTCTAATCCCTGAGAATAAAATGCCAATAGACCTGGAAGCTGCAAGCCTTGCCCGGTCTTTTCACACGTACGGGTCATCATTTGATGAATTGTTTGACATAATCTTCAGCAATTTCAGGGAGACGGCGCGATCTAAAAGTGAAGGTCTGAAGAATCGCAATGTTGTTATTACAGGTCATTTTCGTATTAGTGATATAATTTGACTTCAACAGTCAAGTACAGACCTTGCGTCAGTCCCTGACATGACGGAATGCGATTTTATTTTAAGGAGTACTTATATGACAATTGACAAATTTCTTGAACTCAAAGACAATCTTGAATTACAAAAATATTTCAGAAGCCTGGATTTTGATAAAAAAAATTGCTGTTCGTTTTACGGCTCTCCTAAAAAACATCCCTATGAAAAAAATAGAGTCATCCTCGTTGCAGATCCCTTTAGTGCCCATACCTTCTACTATGAATTTAATATTCAAAATATACTGTGTATAGAGGAGCAGCCAAGTATCACAAACATGGAAGGAGAATCTGTTTCTATGGTAAGAATCTGGGTGAAGAAAAAAAGCAGGGGACTACAATGTATGCCCTTCACAGTTGGAACTGTAGCAAAATTGGATTAAATTATTGTCCGGATTCCTTAAGCAAACTCTATTTAAAAAAAATCCGATCCCACCCACAATGGGTGAGATCGGCTTTCTTTACGCAACGGCAAGAAATCTAAAATTAATCGTTTACCTGCTTAATAACAACCAACAGATCTTTTGCATCAACTTGTGTTCCCACGGGTGCGACGATGCGTTCAACAATACCAGAGACATCAGAAACCACATTGGTCTGCATTTTCATGGCTTCGATCGTAACCAAAACATCTCCGCGTTCAACTTCCTGGTTCTCAGAAACGCAAACTGCAGAAATCAGACCCGGCATTGGTGATCCAACTTCACCAAGCACAGCGGGGTTGGCTTTTTCCCGTGGTGCTCTTTCCGGAACTTTAGAGCGATCAGGCACTTTAACAATTCTGGATTGGCCGTTCAGTTCAAAAAAGACCTCTCTTTTTCCTTCATCATCAGCCTTTCCCTTTGCCATGAAACGAATAATAAGCGTTTTTCCGGATGCGATATCAACCGCCAGTTCTTTTTCCCGGGCCATTCCATAGAAAAAATTGAGGGTTGGAAGAACACTCACATTTCCATAGGTCCTGCGATGTTTCGTGTAATCAATGAATACATCCGGATACATTAAATAGGACGCAAGTTCGCAGTCGGAAATTTTTCTTTGTGCCAGCTTTTCCGCTTCAGCCCGCGCGGTGTCCATATCAACAGGTGCAAGCAGTTGTCCGGGACGGACCGTAATGGGTTTTTCACCTTTTAATATCTTTTTCTGCAGTTCAACCGGAAATCCTCCCGGAGGTTGCCCCATCATGCCTTTAAAAAAGGAAACAACAGATTCGGGAAAAGAAATTTCTTTTTCCGGATCCAAAACGTCTTCTTTAGTCAGACCGCTGGTAATCATGGACAGAGCCATGTCTCCAACCACTTTGGAACTTGGCGTCACTTTTACAACATCACCGAACATGTCGTTTACATCTTTATAAACCTTTGCCACTTCAGGCCATCTTTCTTCAATTCCCAGTGCCCTGGCTTGTTGTCTCAGGTTGGTATATTGTCCGCCCGGCATTTCATGCAGATAAACCTCAGAGGTTCCGCTGTGAAATTCACTTTCAAACCCAACATACATCTGTCTTACTTTTTCCCAGTAGTTGGAAATAATAGCCAGGGAATTTGAATCCAGGCCGGTATCACGCGGCGTATTCTTAAGTGCGGCGACAATGGAACCTAAATTGGGATGTGAGGTCAATCCGCTCATGGAATCCATTGCAGCATCAATGGCATCAACGCCTGCATCTGCTGCCGCAAGCAGTGTTGCCGAGGCTATGCCGCTGGTATCATGGCTGTGAAGGTGAATCGGCAGACCGATTTCATCCTTGAGGGCTTCAACCAGCACTTTTGCAGCAGCCGGCTTTAACAATCCGGCCATATCCTTAATCGCCAGAATATGCGCTCCGGCTTTTTCCAGCTCTTTTGCCATATCAACATAGTATTTCAGGCTATATTTGCTTCGGTTGGGATCGAGAATATCACCGGTATAACATATGGAGGCCTCACAGATTTTATTGTTTTCTAAAACCGCATCCATGGCCAACCGCATATTTTCAACCCAGTTCAGGGAATCAAAAATACGGAAAAGGTCCATTCCGTTTTCAGCAGCCTGTTTGACAAAATATTTAATGGCGTTATCCGGATAATTGGTATACCCCACACCATTGGAAGCCCTCAACAGCATCTGCGTCAAAAGGTTCGGCATGGCCGCGCGCAATCCTTGAAGCCGTTCCCAGGGACACTCTTTCAAGAATCTCATGGCAACATCAAAGGTTGCGCCGCCCCAGCACTCCACCGAAAACAGGTCGGGCAAAAGGGCGGCATAGGCCGGTGCAATGTTCAGAAGATCAAAAGTTCTCACCCTAGTGGCAAGAAGCGACTGATGGGCATCACGCATGGCCTTATCGGTAATCAGCAGTTTTTTCTGCTCTTTCATCCATTGTGCGACAGCCTGGGGGCCTTTACTGTCCAGCAATTGCTTGAGGCCTGGCTGGACCTGCTGGGCAGAATATTTGGGTATGCTGGGCTGATGCACGTATGATGCGGGAACGGGTCTGCCTTTGACGTCTTCATTGCCGTTAACAATGACTTCTCCCAGGAATGAAAGAAGTCTGCTTGCCCGGTCTCGTCTTTTGGTAAAAGTAAAGAGATCTTTGGTTTCATCAATAAACTTGGTGGTATATTCGGCGTTTATAAAGGTTGGATGACAAACCAGATTTTGCAGAAACTGAAGGTTTGTGGCGACGCCTAGAATCCTGAATTCCGTCAGGGCACGATGCATTCTCAAACGTGCCTCCTCGGGGGTTGCGCCCCACGCGGTTACTTTTGACAGAAGGGAATCAAAATAACGGGTAACGATTGCCCCGGAATAAGCGGTTCCGCCATCCAGACGAATGCCGAATCCTGCGGCTGTCCGGTAGGCTGTAATTCTTCCGTAATCAGGAATAAAGTTGTTTTCAGGATCTTCTGTGGTAATACGGCATTGAATTGCATGGCCGCTGAGTGTGACATTCTCCTGGCTGGGGATATTGCTTTCGGCAGACCCGATCTCCATTCCCTGGGCAATTCTTAATTGTGCCTTGACAATGTCAATCCCGGTTACTTCCTCTGTTACCGTATGTTCTACCTGTATTCTTGGGTTAACTTCCATGAAGTAGAACTTTTCACTGTCCATATCCATGAGGAACTCAACGGTTCCGGCACTTTCATATCCAACTGTTTTAGCAATTGCCAGACCTGCGTTGCACAATTCTTCGCGCTTTTCTTCGGAAAGAAACGTGGATGGCGCCCTTTCAACAACCTTTTGATTTCTTCTTTGAACAGAACAGTCCCGTTCGAACAGATGAATAATATTGCCCTGGGAATCCCCCAGAATTTGAACCTCAAGGTGTCTGGCTCTTCTGACAAGTTTTTCAATATAAACTTCATCACTTCCGAAAGCAGCGCTGGATTCCTTGCGGGCCGCATCAACCTGGGCCAAAAGCTCATCCGAGCTTTCCACAGCCCGCATGCCTCTGCCGCCGCCGCCCCAGCTGGCTTTCAACATAACCGGATAACCAATCTCTTCTGCGATCTCAATGACTTTTTTATCATCATAAGGTAATGGACCACTTGCCGGAACAACAGGCGCTCCGGCTTCTACAGCCACATTCCGGGCGGAAACCTTATTCCCCAGCTTTCGCATAACATCCGGTGAGGGACCTACAAATATAATACCCGCCTGGGCGCAAGCCTCAGCAAATTCGGGCTTTTCCGAGAGAAATCCGTATCCGGGGTGGATCGCATCTACATTGTTTGCCTTTGCAAGCTGGATAATCCCTTCAATATCCAGGTAGGCTTCAATAGGGCCTTTTCCTTCTCCGATCAAATAACTTTCACCGGTTTTAAACCGGTGAAGCGCAAATCGGTCCTCCTGGGAGTAAATAGCAATAGTTTCCAGTCCAAGCTCATGAGCAGCGCGTGTTACACGGATGGCTATTTCACCACGGTTGGCAATCAAGAGGCGCTTGATTTGTTTTCCCATAACATCCATTTTATATGTCCTTATTTTGAATGATAATGCTCCTTGAATCTGTTTGCAGCATTGCCAAAAGATTCTTCAATTCCAAAATCAATAAAAATTCTTTCCACAGTCCTGATTTGCACCCTACCATGAAAAAGGAAAGAAAAAAATTTAATAAAATAGGAAACGCTTGTCAATCTATATTTTAGGAAACGCTTATCAATTCAACGCCTGCTTTTCAGGCCGGCGTTTTTTTATTGACCCTGCCACGTTAATCAGGTACTTCATCATAAATAAATAAAAATGATAAAAGTTTATAAAACAATTATATATATTTATCGGTATTTTTTTTAAACGACCTTTTCCCGGGAGATATTTATGATTGACCGGATTCATCTGTCCATATTAAACGAAATTGATCGGAAGGGAACCTTGACAGCGGCAGCCCACGCCCTTTGCCTGACCCAGCCGGCCCTGACCCACACCATGAAAAAACTCGAATCCTGTATCGGCACCCGGCTCTGGCAAAAAGACGGCCGGGGGCTTCGCCTGACCCGGTCAGGCCGATATTTACTGGAGGTTTCCCGTAAAATACTGCCCCAGTTTGCCCTGGCCGAGGAGATGCTTGGGCAATATGCACAGGGCAAAAGGGGCATGCTCTGTATCGGCATGGAGTGCCATCCGTGCCAGCGCTGGTTTTCAACTATTGTTGCCGAATATCTTGCGCAGTACAAGGATGTGGAAGTTGATGTGAAACAGGCGTTTCAATTTGACGGGATACAGGCGTTACAGGATTTTGAGATCGACCTGCTCATCACGCCGGATCCTGTAAAAACAAAAAACCTGTCCTTTACGCCGGTCTTTGGGTATGAACATGTGCTGGCTGTCTCCCGGAACCATCCCCTGGCCCAGCGCGATTACATCCTTGCCGAAGATCTGCTGGACCAGGTGCTGATCACCTACCCCGTCCCCTTGGAACGTCTGGATATTTTCACCCGGTGCCTCATTCCGGCCCAATGTCGTCCCCAACAGCATAAAACCATTGAAACCACCGATATCATGCTCCAGATGGTGGCTTCGGGCCGGGGGATCACCGCCCTGCCCCGCTGGCTTGTGGAAGAGAGTCAGGAACGGTTTGGATTAAAAGCCATTTCCATCGGCCGGGCCGGTATCTGGAAAGAGATCAGTGTGGGGATCCGGGACCAGGACAGTACAACCGATTATATCCAAGGATTTATCGATCTTGCCGGATAGTAAAAGAATCTGATATAAAATCTGCAAAAATCTCGAATTTAAATTTACCAGGAGGCATAGAAACCCAAGTTGAACACACCCAAAAAGGCCATTCTCCAGAAGGGGCAAGGCAAAACCCGGAAACTGGCCAAGCTTGAATATATTTACGAACGCGAATCCCGCTATTTTGCCCAGGTGGCTGAAAGCGTCAAGGATCTGGCTTTAAAAGAGATCCAGGACCTTGGAGGAAACAAGGCTCGGCCTGTGTTCCGGGGTATCTGGTTTGAAGCGGATAAATCCACATTTTATAAAATCGTTTACCTTTCCCGCCTGGTGTCACGGGTGCTTGTGCCCCTGGTCGAGTTTGACTGCAAGGACAAGGATGCATTGTACA
Source organism: Desulfobacter vibrioformis DSM 8776 (assembly GCF_000745975.1). Lineage (GTDB taxonomy): Bacteria > Desulfobacterota > Desulfobacteria > Desulfobacterales > Desulfobacteraceae > Desulfobacter > Desulfobacter vibrioformis. Next base: position 50,611 of record NZ_JQKJ01000007.1, read on the forward strand.
AGGGCGCCAGAACAATCCGATGGGAAGAATTTTTAACGCCCAAAAAAACCTTTTCCATCGCGGCCAATGTGTCTGAGTCACAGATTACCCACTCCAATTTTGCAGGATTGAGGGTCAAGGATGCCATTGCCGATTATTTCAGGGACAGAACCAACCGCAGGCCTTCGGTAGATACCGAGGCGCCATGGATCATGATAAACGTTCATGTGCATAAAGATCGGGCCGCCATTTCCATTGACGCCGGTTCAGGGCCTTTGCACAAGCGCGGATACAGGGAAGCCAGGGTTTCTGCCCCCATGCAGGAAACCGTGGCCGCAGCCATTATCGCCCTGAGCGGATGGCAGGGAGAAGAACCCTTGCTGGATCCCATGTGCGGGTCCGGGACCCTGCTGTGCGAAGCCCTGATGCATTACAGCCGGATTCCGGCCCAGATTTTCCGTGAACAGTTTGGATTTGAGCGCCTGCCAGATTTTGATGCCCGGGAATGGGAAGCGGTGAAAGCGGCGGCAAACGAAGCCATCCGGCCATTACCCAAGGGGCTTATCCGGGGCAGCGATATTGCCGAAACTTCCGTTGACGCCACAAGAACCAACCTGATGGGGCTCCACCATGGCGGTCAGATTGACGTGGACCTGGCGGATTTCAGACAGCTCGACACGGTGGAAAACGCGGTCATTGTCACCAATCCCCCTTACGGCATCCGCATGGGCAAGGACCAGAACATGAAATTATTTTACAAAGACCTTGGCCGGTTTTTAAAGGAACAGTGCAAAAGCTGTACAGCCTATGTCTATTTCGGGGATCCGGGTTTTATCAAACATGTGCCCTTGGCACCCTCTTGGAAAAAAAACCTGGAAATCGGAGGGTTGGATGGAAAGCTTGTAAAATACCAGTTATACTAAATGAAGGACATGAAGAATATATAACGGGAAATCAATCTTCATGTCCTTCATGCGCTTCATGGTTTTAATTTGGAAGCATCTTAACTTTATGGCATTGGGCATGGAGTGACCCGGAAAAAGAAATGAAAACAGACGATACAGGCGCTGAAACCCTTTCCATAAAAATCTATCATGAGCTTATGGCCTACAAGGTCGCGGATATCCTTCTGGTATCCAGCCCCTATGATGCCTTTATTATGGAGGAAGAGGGCCGGCTTTCAAACCGGATTATTAATCAATATAGGGGGTTGAATCTGTCCAAGCCCCCGAAACTGACCCTTGCGTCTTCGGTCACAAAAGCCTTTGAGAACCTTGAACTCAAACCTTTTAACCTGATCCTTGCCATGCCCGGGCTGGCCGGGATGGATGTCTACGACTTTGGCAGACAGGTAAAAAAGCGATATCCGCAGATCCCCTTTTACCTGCTGTTTCACAACACCTGCGATATTAATCAGTATGTGAGTGCAGACCAGGAAGCCGCCCATAAAGCGACTATTGACCGGACCTATATCTGGGGAGGAAATGCCGACCTGCTGCTGGCCATTATCAAAAATTTTGAAGATGAAAAAAACGTGGCCTTTGATACACAAAATGCAAAGGTCCGGGTTATCATAATGGTGGAGGATTCTCCCTATCATTACTCTTCTTTACTGCCGGTCCTGTACAAACACATCGTCATCCAGACCCAGTCGGTTATGGATGATTCCATTAATGAAGAACACAGGCTTTTAAAACGGCGGGGCCGGCCCAAAATTCTGCTGGCCCACAACTATGACCAGGCCCTATACCTGTTTGAGCGCTACAGGCCCTATGTGCTCAGCATTTTAACAGATATGCGCTACGCCATTAACGGGCAGGAAGATCCCCATGCCGGCCGCAAGCTTTTAACCCGGATTAAATCGGAAATTCCGGATCTTCCCGTTTTGATTCTGAGTACGGAGGAAGAAAACCGGGACATTGCAGCAGCCATACCTGCCCAGTTTATCAATAAAAATTCAAACAACCTCCATGACCAGATCAAAAGCTTTTTTGTCACACATCTGGGATTCGGGGCCTTTGTGTTCCGCATGCCGGACAACAGTGAAATCGCCCGGGCTTCCAATTTAAGAGAGGTTGAAAAGCTGCTGCCGGATATCCCCGACGCATCCGTGCTCCACCATGCCAGGCACAATGATTTTTCCCGATGGCTGCTCGCCCGCAGCGAAGTCGATTTTGCCATGAGCCTGAAACCCTATACCATTGACGATTTCCCCGACGCATCAGAAATTAAGCGGTTTCTCATAGAGCGCATCCGTGCCCGGCGTAAAGACTCCCGCCAGGGGCTTGTCATTGAGTTTGACCCGGAAAAATTTGACGCGGACACGGATTTCATGAAAATCGGAACCGGGTCCTTAGGCGGCAAGGCAAGGGGGCTTGCGTTCATGTCCCATCAACTGGGGTTAGACCCGTCTTTGGGGCAAAAGTTCCCGGATATTGATATAAGCATCCCCCAGACCTTTATCATTGCCACGGACGGATTCAAAATGTTTGTGGAAGAGAACAAGCTGTCCCGGTTTCTGGAACAGGACCAGGTCCTGGATGACACCCAGGTGGTTGAACGCTTTCTTAACGCAGAACTGCCACACCCGCTGAAAATGAATTTAAGGGCATATATTCAAAATGTGCATTACCCCGTTGCCGTCAGATCTTCGTCCCTGTTTGAGGATGCCCATTACCAGCCCTTTGCAGGGCTTTATAAAACCTATATGCTGCCAAATGCCTGTCCAGGCATTGAAAAACGCCTTGAGCGCCTGATCACGGCCGTAAAACTGGTATATGCCTCAACTTATTTGAAAGCCCCGAGATCCTATGCCCGGTCCACCATGCACAGAACCGAGGACGAAGAGATGGCTGTGGTACTTCAGCAGATCACCGGTACCCGGCACAAAAACTATTTTTATCCTTCTATCTCAGGGGTGGCCCAGTCCTATAATTTTTATCCCATTGCCCATCTCAAAGCGGAAGAGGGCATCTCCTATATTGCGCTGGGGCTTGGAAAAATTGTCATGGACGGCGGAAAAACCCTTCGGTTCTGCCCCAAGTATCCCCAGTTTCTGCCCCAGTTTTCCATGATTGATGATATCCTGAAAAATTCACAGAAATATTTTTATGCCCTGAAAATGGATGAATTCCCGACCCGTGGAAAAATTTTCGGCATTGGTGAAGATCCGTGCCTGGCCAGGCTGAATATTGCCGAGGCCAAGGACCATCCAGCCGTCCGGATGCTGTGCTCCACCTTTAATATACAGGATAACCGTATCCGGGACCGGTTTTCCGACAAGGGATTTCCTGTGCTCACCTTTGCCAATATTTTAAAATACAACACCTTCCCCCTGGCAGATATCCTGGCCGAAGTCACGGCCCTGGGGGCTCGCTGGATGGGCACATCCGTTGAAGTGGAATTTGCCGTGGACCTGCCAGTTCAAGGGGTCCGGTCAAGGCCGCGCTTCTCCCTGCTGCAGATCCGGCCCATGGGCCAATACAAGCAGAATTTTGGGGTAAACATTACGGAAACGGACATTAAAAACGCATTCTGCCATTCCACCCTTTCCCTTGGCAACGGAGAATACAAGGATATCCGGGATATCGTGTATGTGGATCCCCAGACCTTTGAAGCGGATAAAATGCCTTTGGTGGCAGGGGAAATTAACAAAATCAATGCCATGTTCAACCATACCGGAACAAAATATGTACTCATCGGACCGGGACGCTGGGGGTCTTCGGACCGGTGGCTGGGCATTCCCGTGGTATGGAGCGATATTTCCAACGTGGGGGTCATGGTGGAGACCACCATTGAAAGTATCAAGGCGGATTTTTCCCAGGGTTCCCATTTTTTTCAGAACATCACCTCCCTTGGCATTTCCTATATAACCGTACAGGACAAGGGTAATGATTTTATTGATTATGATTTTCTCTCCAGCCGGGAACCTGCCACTGCCACCCGGTATCTGAAACACATCCGGTTTGACAGGCCCGTAAGAATCCTGGTGGACGGAACAACGTCCCGGGCCGTAATAATGCAGGGCCTTGACGACTCCCAGACACAGATCATGGATGACAGTCCGGAAATAAACTGACCATAAGGAGTGATACATGAAAATTCTCATCGTGGATGACGAAGAAATCTCCAGAAAAATTCTGCTCTTAAAAATGAAAGATATGGGCACCTGCGTGGCCGTAAACAGCGCCAAAGAGGCCCTGGCAGAACTTGAGAAGGCAAAGGCGGAAAAACACCCCTTTGATGTCATCACCCTTGATGTGTCCATGCCCGTCATGAACGGCCAGGAACTTCTTGAACATATCCGGAAAAAGGAGGTTCAGAACAAAATACCCAAAAACGACCGGGTAAAAATCCTGATGATAACCGCCCGGATGAACGTAGGCACCATCAATGCCTGCATCAAACGCGGGTGCAACGGGTACCTTACAAAACCGGTGAGCCAGGCCCAGCTGGCCCAAAGTTTTTCCCAAATGGGCTTTGAGCCTGCTACCCCGGAAAAAAACGACCAACAAGACATGTCCCACAGTACAGGTGTGGCCGAGATTATCAAACGGTTTTATTCGGGAAAAATTATACTGCCGGTGTTCCCGAGCATTGTCAAAGAGATTGATGCGCTGATGGCCGGCAAAGACCCCTCTGTTGATGATCTGACAAAAATTGTGGAAAAGGATCTGGTGATCTCAGGCAAGCTTATCACCATTGCCAACTCCTCACTTTACAAAGGCCTGGAGGATATCAGCAGCCTTAATGATGCGCTGGTGAGGCTCGGCCTTAAACATACCCTGGGCGTATGTTCGGCCCTTGCAACAAAAAACCTTTTTGATTCGGAAAATGAAGCCCTTAAAACCGAAATGGACAGACTATGGATTCACTCCTTTGCCGTGGCTACCCTGGCAAGACGCCTGGCCGAAGAAAAAGGGCTTGATAACCTGGAAACCATTTTTCTGGCGGGCCTGGTCCATGATATCGGCAAAATGCTTTTGATGAAGGTCTATGTGGACATGTATCCGGATGTCTGTGTCACTGATGAAAATCTGCAGCTTGCCATTCATGAAATCCACACCACCTTTGGCGGGGTTCTGCTTAAAAAAATGCACTTTTCCAAACAGATTATAAACATTGCCGAAGTTCACCACTGGGAGCAGTTTGAAGATAATACGGACAAGGAACTGCTTGTGGTCAGCCTGGCCAATTCCCTGGCCAAGATACTGGGGTTCAGTTTTTTTTCCAGGAAGGGTGAAGACAATCCCCCTGAGTTTGAAGAAGGTGATCTGGCCCTGGAAACCGACGATGAATTTAAGCTGGACCGTGGTAAAGTCATGGAGGAGCTGTCCGGCCTGTCTGCCTTGAAAGGTCTGGGCCTGGATCCTGAAAAAGTTTTTTCAATCATTGAGCAGATCCATCCTGTGATTAAGAAGACCTCGCGTGCGTTCTGACGCCAGGCCCACTCTATTTGGACATGTATTGTTTGCGCTGGTCCAGCCATTTCTGGTAGGCGGCGTTATCCTTTTTTTTCCACGCCTTGAGCACCTTGGCAGCCTGGCAGGCCTCAAGGCTTGCCGCATCCGAGGCCGGATGCAGCCGGGTGCACCCCCAGTTGCCCTGAATGCACACCGGCCCGCCCCTGTCGCAGGCCGGACTTTTGCCTTTGGTGGCCTCGGGATGGTAACTGCAGTTGGAGCCCATGACCGAGTGCCGGTGGCACAGGCATTTGATTACATCCACATTGCCGCTGCGCGTCAGCGCCACCACCAGGGCCCGGGTGCCTTTTTCGGATAACGCCTTAATTCTGGACCCGCCTGTGGTCTTGGGCGGCAGCGGCTTGGGCAGGGCCCCGCAGGCTTGGGCATTGTCCGCCAGCATCTTCTTGTACAGTTCCGGTTCGGACAGGGCCATGCAGGTCAGCTCATCCTGCATGCGCAGGTTCTCCCGGGTACCGGCCCGGCAGGCTGGGGCCTTGCCCGTCCATCCGGCCATCTGCTCCATCACCTGGGATCTTAAATCCAGATAGCTTTTAAAGGCCATGGCATCTCTGGCACAGCTTATGGATGAATAGGTCTGGGCCCCTGAGATGTATCCGCCCATTTTGCTTTTGGCGTGGGTTCCCAGTTCCTTCATCGCATCAAACACACTCTGGTTCTTGAACTGGGCTTTATAGGTTTCAAATTTGCATTTGCTGTTGTACCAGGCATCCTTCATGTCGTTATAAAACCCGTCCTGCTTTTTATCGGCCTTTTCCTGCTGATACCATGTTTCCATGTAGCCCATAATGACATCGTCGATTTCGTTCGGGCTCAGGACAAGGGGTTCCCCCCTGGATGCCCGTTGCCTGTTTTCCTGTGTCAGGTATTGCGCATAGCCCAGGGGATTGCCTTGGATACGGGTACGCAGAGAGGTCCTCAGATGGTTGGCGCTTTCCAGGCTCGAGATGCCCATGAAGCCCTTGACCTGATCGACAGTGTCGCCGGAATCTCTGTTTTTTCTGTAGTTTTCCATGAAATTTGCGGTCTGTTCGTTGATCAGGGCGCCTTTTAAAATGTTCAGGGTTTCATAGTAGGCTTTAACCATTTTCCAACCCGGGACCTTTTCCACCATGGACAGGGTCAGGCCTTTCATGGTGTTGATGGCCGCAGCCTTGGCCATTTCAAGGGCCTTGGCGCCCGGATCGCCGGACCCGGCCAGATCGCCGGCAATACCGGCATACTTGGCGGTTTTTTCCCGGAGGGCTTTTTGATCCTCCGGATTCAACAAGATCACCATGGATGCGTAATCTTTTTTCCAGGCCGCCACCTCTTCTTTGGTCATCTTCAGGGGATTGTACGCTTTTAATTTGATTTCAATGGCTTTTTTACCCAATGTTTCCAGACATTTTCCTGTGCCGCAGGATTCAAGCATGGATTTGGTGGAGTCCCACAGGGCGTTTTCCACGGTGTTCTGCCACCCGTCCTTATCCACGGTCGCCTTGAGCTTCATGGACTTGTCGTAATACCCTTCTGCCTTGTCATAATATTCTTTGGCCTTGGCAACATATTCATTGCCCAGGGCCAGCTCCGTGGTCATATTGGCGGCCAGCTCGCCAACCACCTCCCGGATGTTCACCCCGTCCCCGAAGTTGATGTTCACCTTGCGAATCTGTTGAAGGGCCAGGTCAATGTCATCTTCGCAAGCGCGTTTGTCCCCGGTGGCAGCACACGCATCATCGGGTCCGATATATGACAGAATCCCTGGGGGGATCCGGAAGAGGCCGGAGGTAGTGTCTGCATTCCCAAGCTTTTCGTACAGCTCCGAAGATACGGGAATGGGGGTGAGCGCCGGCACCTCAAGGGTATCAATATAATTCTGTTTGATGGCCTCTTCCACGGCTGCGGTCTCTTCCTCATCATCGGGCAGGCTTTCCAGGAAAGCATCGGCCCTGGCATTGGCTTGTGCCTCAAGCTTTGCCATGTCCGGAATGCGCAGGGTGATTTTTTTGTGATACACCATCCGGCCGTTTTTCAGGCCGTCATACATGCACAGGACATAGGGGCCGGGCTCTTCGGGGGCCATGAACCCGAAGGTGCCGGCATCTTTGCCGTTCAGGGTCAAAGACCAGACCGCAGCCTTCCGGGCGGCATCGGCCGTGGCAGATGCCGTGTCAAAGGCCCCCGGCAGAATGCCGATCCAGGCGTCGGCGTCAAAGCCGATGGAGGCGGTGAAGCGGCCTTCGGTGTTCATGTCCACATAGAGGGTGTCGTCCATGGAGAAATAGGCCCAAAGCTCAATGTCCGGTTTGTGGACCGCGGCATAGGCCGGGTCCAGGGCCACGGTAAGCGTCCGGGACACGGTTTCCGGGGGCAGTTTGTCCGGGGGCTCTTTACCCGTACCCGGCCAGAAAAGCACCTGGTAGGTACCAGGCCGGTTCGGTGCCGTGACAGTCGTCTGGATCAGGCCGGTCCCATTGCCCTTGATCGATTTGGGCCCATAGGTGAAAACAGGCTTTCCCTGGCTGTCCGTTCCTGCCAGGGCAAATGCCATGTCCCCGGGCCAGGCGCGTGCCGGGATAAGATCCACGGCAGCCCTTGCTTTGGGAATGACTTTTGAACCGGACAGGCGAATCTGTGGGGGGGCCGTTCCCGGGGCAGGCACTGCTGTCAAGGTGAGCGGAAAGGTCTGGCGCACCCCGTCAATCTTGACCTGGTACTTTCCCGGTGAAAGATCCAGGGGCAATACCCCGTGGAACAGCGTATCCGTCACCCGGACAAACGTTGTTTTGGCCGATGATCCGGGCAGCCGGAAAATTGTGTTGATCTCCTCGGGATAGAGATAGACAGCCTTGAATGTTTTCTTGAATCCGGGTTCAGGCTCCGAGTGCAGCGCAACCACTATCTCGCCTTTTGCACAGGCGCTTTCAGGCATCTGCACCCGGGTATGAAAGGCGTCCCTGACGCTGAAATCCGCCCGGCTGACCAGGGTCGGCGGCCCGGCCTTGGTCCACTGCAGGGTGTCGTAGAGAAAAAGGGTGTAATCTCCGGGCTCCTGGGGCGGCAGGGAGATCATATTCTTGCCGGCATCCAGCTCCTTTACCAGGACCGCCTGCCCCATGGTCCGGGCCAGGTCATCCGGACCGCTGTTCTGTTCCCTGTGGGCCACCACAAGACAGGCCGGTACTTTGGGCGGCAGGTGATAGGTGATATGGATCTGCTGGTCCGCTTCAAACCGGGTGCTGTAAATATTGAACTTTGCCAGAAAGGCCCCGGGCAGCAGGGACTCATTTTTAAATGCTGCCATGGCCCCGGGACAGATGGGGGAGGGGGCTGTGTCAAAGACCGGGGGCGGAACATCCTGGGGAAAGGCAAATTCCACACGGGAACTGGCCACGGGTTGTTCAGTTCCGTTGACGAAAAAAAGTACATCGTATGTACCGGGTTCTCCGGGCGCGGTCACAGCCACAGGATCGTCCAGATACCGGGTGTATAGATCTTTTTTCATCACCTGCTGTCCATCTTTCTGAAATGAGGCATAGCCGTGCTGGGGCATGCCCTGGGCCGGAGGGAAGGCTTTAAAACAGAAGGGAGCCCCGGTGGGGAAAACGGTTTTGGGGATCATGATCCGGGCGCCTGCCGTTTCCCTTGGGACAACGGTCAGGGGCAGGGCCGCCCGCAGCATCCAGCCGTCGTACAGGGCCAGAATGTATTTGCCCGGGTCCATGGGGGCTTTGATGTCCACCCATCCCTGGCCGCCGGAAAGGGATTTGGCCTCCAGGCGGATCTGGTGCTTTTTCTCCATGATATAGCCGGCCTTGTCCGCCCGGACCTGGAGATAATCAGGTGCCAGGATGCCCACGGTCATGCGCCCGGCAATGTCACCGGCCATGACTCCGGCATGGACCACGGCCCCCGGCGCAAACGAAGATTCGGGCAGGGCCAGCCGGGGAACCGCGCTCTCCTTCACCGTCACTCCGGCCAGTTTCTCTGGCAGGGTTTTCCATTTCAACGCCCGCCAATGGGGATAAAAAAGGAGCTGAAACCTGCCGCCGGCATCGGGCAGGGCCATCTCAACGTCCCGGGTGTTAATGTCCTTGATCGTGGTCAGGGCATGGGTCATGCCGTGGCGGATATTCCTGGGCGTGAACCAGGCCGGCAGCAGCAGGCAAAAGGCATCGGGGTTCTTTTCAGGATGGGGCACCAGGGCGTTGCCGGAAATCCTGATCCGCTGTTTGCGCTCAAAGACCAGGGCCTCCCCATGGGTGTCAAAGCCCTTCTTTACAACCCTAGGCCGGGGATCACCCACCAGCAGATCGGTTTTCAGCAAAATCTGCCGGTCATCCCTGTCCTTGTCAAATATGCGCAGCTCGTACTCACCAGGGGCTTTGACCCTGGCAGACACCCGGGTAAATTCGGTTTTCTGTTTGATGTACCAGTAGGTAAGGTATTTTTTGCTTTCATCGGGCTCATCCTTTTTGAACAGCCCCACCCAGGGGCGGTCACCGGCGCTTCCCCTGGCCCACTCCGGGGTATTGTGGACTATCAGGTCCAGGGGGGCATCGGGCTCCAGGGCAGTGCCGCCGAACCCTGCAATGCCCCGGGTTTCGATTTTCAGCTTACCGGCCCAGGAAGGTTCCGGCAGCACCGTGACATTTTCCTGGGCCAGCAACCGGCCCTGGGAGCTGTAGACCTTGAGGGTATAGGTGCCGGCAGTTTTGGGAATCTCCACCTTGATCCGATCATCCAGGGCCGCGGCGGTATAGAGGACGGGCAGGGGAAGTTCCAGGTCCGGGAGCCCAGTGGCCCCGTCCGCCGGGGTCACGGTAATCCAGACATTGTCCGGATCTTTCTGGGTTACCCGGCATTCAGCAAAATTGCCTGGAATCACCTCTTTCCGGAAAAGGGCCAGGGCGTCCGCAGCATTCTTCTGCAGTGTACCGGCCACGGGATTATCCTGTCTATTTTTCAATTCCGTGATTTTCCGTTTCAGGGCGGGGGAGCGGGCCGGGTCTGCCGGGGGGAATTTCTCCCAGATAAAATCCAGGTACTGGTAACAGCGCCGGGCTTCGGAGAAAATACCGGCGGCCTCAAACTGCTCACCGGTTTTTAACAGGGTTTCCTGAAGCGTTTCAGAGTCCTGGGGCAGGGTCTGGATGGCCTGCTTCAGGGTCTGTTTCAAGGCCTCTGCATTGGTCAGGGCCAGAGCCTGGGAACCAGATAAGAAAACAAAACAAAGCCACAGACAGGTAAAACACCGTATTTTTCTTTGAAACGCTTTCATCCCGGGAAAAATTCCTTTATTTATTCAACGCGTTCAATTGTTTTTGGGTCAGTTGAGCCCAATACCGGTTCTGGTCAGGGATTCTGACCACGGGCGTGATGCCGGTGTTCTGCCAGCATCGCCCAATGGGATCCTTCAGCCGTCCCCGGCTGATAATAAGGGCGGATCCGTCGGACAATTCCACCACCTTCTGGGTCAATGCCTTGCCAAAGCTTTGGGTGCCGAAATTCAGCCCGGCATGGTTGGTTATGAGTGCGGCAATGAGCACCTCGGCAGCCGAAGCTGTGAATCCGTTTTGCCAGAGTCCGATGGGACGTCCTTTCCAGATACGGTTTCTGGCCTTGTATCCGGTGGTTTCCGAAGCGGTTTCAATGGCCAGGACATTCGCGTTTTCCGGCAGGAACAGTCCTGCGATATCCACAGCCGAAAACAGATCTCCCCCGGGATTGTTGCGAAGATCCAGCACCAGGGTCCGGTTCTGATTTATTTGTTCCAGGGCTGTCTTTATCTCCTCCAGGGTGGCCGGTGAAAAATGGCTGATACGCAGCACCTGAAGGCCGCTGTCATCGGCCCTGAATACGGATTTGTCCTTTAAGGCTGTGCGGATGACGGCCATCTCACGGTGAACCCTGCCCCGGCCGATGGTCAAGGTCACTGGGCTGTTTTCCCTGCCCCTGATCCGGGTGCCTGCCCAGTAGATGGAATGATCTGCCACGGACTCCCCGTCCACGGCAATCAGCTCATCCCCATCCCGGAGCCCGGCCCCGGCAGCCGGGCTTTCCGGCCGGGGAAAACAGTAAAACCTGCCGGAACGTTCCATGATCTCCATGCCCACCCCGTGGAAAGAATACTGCTGGGCCGCTTTCCACTGCCGGTACGCATGGGGCGGCAGATAATGGCCGTAGGGGTCGCTTTCGCGCATATAAGACATCAAGGCATTGGTAACGATATCACCGGTATCCGGGGCAGCCAGGGCATTTTTCTTGATTTTGGCAACGGCCTCAAAAAAGGTGAGCATGGCCTGGTCATTGGTCCAGGACAGGGGGGGGGCCGCCCGGGTCACACCGGCAGGTCCCGCGATCACCACCAGAACCCAGGCAGCCAGCACAAAAAGATGCCTTGCCATGTTACAAAGCACTCAGGGCCTCGGCCTCTTTTAAGAGTTCATCCATTTTCTTCTGCAGGGCCGCAAGCTTTCCCGCTTTGGTTGAAAGGGATTCTCCGGAATTGTTCATCTGGATGGTGGCGCTCTTTATGGATGCGGCTTCATCCTGGAGCCGTTTCAATTTTGCCTTCTGGCTGGTATTGATGGCCCTGGCTTTGGCCAGTTGGTCTTCCAGTTTGCTGGTTTGGGCATACAGGCTGGCCATCCGGGCTTTCAGGTCCTGGTAAGCGACCTGTTTGTGCTGTTTGTCCGCGTCAAGGGCCGCGCCCTCCTGCCGGGCCATGGCATTGGCCTCTTCCGTGTCGGCCAGGGTGGCTTCCCTGTCTGCTATGCGCTGCTGATAGGCTGTGGGGTTGTAGCTGAACAGCCCGCCCTTGCGGGGGTCGGTTTCCGTGGATGCACAGGCCCCAAGGCCCATTAACATAATCAGGCAAAGGCCTGCTGTGGTGATGCGTTTTATCATGATTCCTCCTAATTCGTGTTTGAACGAAACGTCAGTCATCTGCGGCATTGCATCTGCGGCATTGCATCTGGGCAACGTTCCGTCCAAACCCGGGGGGTGCGTTCAAGCACGAATTAAACTGACATGCGGCCGGACAGACTTGCCAGATCCTCACTGTGCTGCTCCAGCTCCTTGATCAGCCCTTCAAGTCTGGCAATTTCAGTGTCCAGGGCCTGGGTCTCATCCTTGGAGTTCTTCTCCGTGACCTGGGCCACGGCCTGTTTCTGGGAATCCAGCTCAAACTTGGCCCGGGCAAGTGTTTTATCCGTGGCCTTGATGGCAGCGTCAATGGTCTTTTTTTCGGCCAGAAGCGTTTTTTTACTTGCCTGTCTGGCCGCATATTTCTTTTCAAGGGCCTGGGTTTCAGCATCCAGCCGGGCGATATCGGTACGCAGCTGGTTATTGTAGGCCAGGGTCTCCTGGTTCACCTGCCGGGCGCTGGCAATGCACTGGTCCAGCCAGTCTTCTTCGCTGGCATATTTGGCTTTCTGGGAGGCCACGTGATCGCCGTAGGCATAGCCTGCGGCACCGCCGGCAGCCGCACCAATGGCTGCCCCGATCAAAGCACCCTTGGAATCGCCACCCAGAAGCGCGCCGGCCAGCCCGCCGATGAGTGCGCCGGCTCCGGCACCCACAGCCGTACCTTCATTTCGGGTTCTTTGGGCATCACTGGAACCTGTTGTGGCGCATCCGGCCATGGACACGCACATGGCAAAAATCAGGATAATAGAAATACAACGTGACGTTCTGTACATAATGAAACTCCTTTACTATGCCCCTTATCTTTCCATGGGAATCACAAGGGGGGTTGAATTATCAAAGCTGATGACAAGCTCAAATCTGTGTCTGCCTGCGGCAATGGTGTTATTGTCCTGCACATAAAGATCCAGACTGGCCGGACTGGCATCCACCGGCCAGTCCAGGGCCCCGGTTTCCGCCTGGTTTAAGGATTTGTTTTTCTTTGCCGCCACCAGCAGCCAGGCCGCATTGCCCGGATCGGTATCCCAGACCGGGGCTTTGGTGGCTGCATTTCTAAGGGCAAGCCCTGTGATGCGAAGGCCTTGGGCACCTTCAATCTTTAGTTTAAGCCAGGTATCCGGGGATCCATCGGCCCGCAGGGTCTCATTGCGGCCGGTAAAATCACTGAATCCCCGCAGTTTTTTTATGGTCAGCGCCCCTTTGGGGGAACCGCCATGGGCAGGGTCTGCCACCGGGGCCTGGGGTTCAGGGCGTTCCGGTTCCACAATAACGGGCGTTTCAGGTGCTTTGGGGGCTGCGGGCTCCTGGACATCCGGTGCTTCATACCGGGTCTGGTCACCTCCGTCCCCGGCAAAGGAAAAACTGCCGCATCCCAGTTCTCCGGTTTCCGGGAGTGTGGATTCAGGCGAAGCCGGAACCGAAGGCGCCGGCGCTGTTTCCCCGCCCATGGTGATGGAGCTGATGATCGCATCCAGGATTGGGGAAAACCGGTCATCTTGGACAGACGCGGCAATGCCCATGGGTCTGCCGTCCGGCAGGTCACCCTCAAACAGAATCAGCCGGGCCTTGATCTTGCCATCCTTGACAAGTCCTCTGTATTCTTTGGCATCCACACCGCCAATCCGGATTTTTTTTTCAGTGACCCCGGTCATGCTTTTTAAAAGTTTTTCTCCGCCCGATTCCCGGATCACGGCAAAGTCAGCCAGATGATCTCCAATGCCAAAACGGCCCGAGTCTTTCCTGACCGTGCTTTCCCAGTTATCCGGTACCCGGACACTGACTGGCCCCAGGGAATATACCTTCCATTCAGGCCCCGGTGCCATGGATGCCGGGCAAATCAGGGGTTCATCATTTTCCCCCACTTCCATGCCGCACACCGGAAGCGCCAGCCAGGCCACCCGCCGCTTTGTCCAGCTCTTTTTGGTCCATTTGTCATTGATTTTGCCGTCATCAAGCAGCTCCTGCTTCACCAGGTACATCAGGCTCAGCTCCATCACCACCGGGGCGGTGAGGCGTATTTTGCCCTTTCGCTCCACCATGGAGGGCACCCAGCTGATCTCAAGACCCTCGTTGTCTTCTTTCAAGCTGATCTTAGCCTTGGTTTCATCAACATGGATATCGCCTTCACTGTCCAGGATCCGCACTGACATGCGCTTTTGGGTCATGGTATATCGGATGTTGCCCGCCTTGCCGCCAAGCCCTGACAGCGGCATGGCGATCTGGTCGGGTTCAGGACATTTAATTTTAAGTGTCACCGGGGTGCCGATGGTCTGGACCCCAAAGACGCGCATAAAAGGTGTCGTAAAATTTTTGGCGGATTCGGAATCATAATTCACGGCCCCATTTATCCCGGAATCTTTGTACTTTTCCCAGAACCAGGATGACACCGGGTCATCCACGGGCAGGGGCCCCTTCAGCCCCTGGGTTTCCAGGGCCACGGGCAGTTTAAGTTCGAATTTTTCAGGCCCCAAATTTTTATTCAGGCTGTATTCAAAAAAAGTGATGGGCCCAAGACTTAAGGCATCCACGGGGGGAGCCTGGTCAACGGCCAGCACCGGACCATGCCACAGCAAAGCGATTCCGGCAATCAGCGGTATAATGACTTTTTTCAAGGAACTCTCCTGTGTTGATAAAAATTGACCTCTGTACAATATCTGCCGCACCCTTCTGCGGCCATCCCCCGGTGTTATATCCCCAGGGTGCTCAATTGTTTTTTCCACTCATCCAGGGTGGTGCGCTTGGTTCTGGACAGCTCCGCCAAGTGGTTTGCCACCAGCTTTGCCGCCCGGATCTGCTCGGCTGCATCGTTTTCCAGTAAAAATTTCAGGTACCGCTCCCGGGCCGTGTGCCGGGATGCCAGGCTTAAGGTGTCCATCTGGCGCAAAGAGGCTGTGTAGTTCTCCATGGCCTGGCTGATGTTGGCCTCGATTTCAGCACACCTTATTTCAAGCTTTTCCACCATGGCGGTGCGGTTTCCGGCTTTTGCCGCGTCAATGAGCTTGTGTACCGTGGGCAGTTTTTGGCTTTCAAGGTGAATGAAGAATCCCCGCTCCGCCGCGATCTTGAACCAGGCATAGGCGGTTTCGGCATCGGCCTTGGCCTGGATGAACTGAATGTCTTCGATTACGCTTCGAAGGCGGTTCAGATCCTGTTTCATATCCTCTTTCATATCCGGGTGGCCGGCTGCTATTTTTTCCAGACGGTCCAGGTACTCCCCGGCCTGGTTTGTGCCGGCTTTGGTTTTCTGAATCGTCGGTGCAGTGCTCACGGCGGCCGGGGTATCGGCCCCGGCCCCTGCCCGGTAGGTGTCCCAGGCATCGGCATAGGATTTTGCGGCATTGCGGTCCACGAACACCACCGCAGCCAGTACAGGCCGAAATCCCATGGTGGCTTTCCGGTTGGGTTTGGGCACTTCACTGCCCCGGGCCATGTAAAAGGGTTCTTCGGTGCGCAGACTTGAGCGCAGAGTTTTCTCCGAGGAGAGGAAATGGCCGCCCCTGGCCACAAATCCGCCGGGACGTCCCTGGTAGTATTCAATCATGTAAAGACCCTGGGTCATCTCGGTCACATTGCCCAGCATGTCATGCAGCCCGATGGGGTTGGGGGCCAGGAGACCTGCGGATTTCAGTTTGCCGTGGCTGGATTTGGGCCCCTCGAACCACTCGTATTTGTTTAACGTATCTGTGTAGGGCACCCGGCGGTCAAATACGTCGGCAGAAACTGCGGCCCCGCCCCGGGCCGCAAACTCCCACTCCGCTTCCGTGGGCAGGCGCAAAAATCCCGGGCTTGATCCGGATCTGGGCAGCTTGTCCAGGGCATTGGCAAAAAGCCATTGATTCAGCTTATTTAAAAAATCCTGGGCCTCAAACCAGGAGATGCCGGTCACAGGCTTTGCTCCGGCGTTGGGGTCCGGTGCGGGCAATGCCATAACCGCGGCCCACTGGGCCTGGGTGACCTCGTATTTGCCAAGGTAAAAGAGCCAGTCCCTGCCCGATTTAGTGTCACCGGTAAATGAGCCGCCCAGACTCACCTCGGTGGGATGCTCCTTGAACCCGCCGTCCGGATCCCCCATGCGAAAGCTTTTCTGGGCAAAAGGGGTATCCCCCTGCCCCATGAATACGGGCCTGAAGGCCATGTTTCGCTGCCCTGGCAATGGCAGGATAAAATCGCCGTGCAAAGGACTGGGGTTGTCATTGACCCCCAGAGCGGCGGTTGTACACACCATTGTGAAAACTATTGTGGAAACTATGGGAAAAATCAAAAATTTAAGCAGGTGTCTGTGCATTATTCCTTCTGTCCTTATTCATCTCTCAAGGCCTCGGCCGGGTCAATGGAGACCACCCGGAAGGCTGCCAGTGCCGCGGCGATTTGTCCCAGGATCACCACACCCCAGGCTGCAGCGGCCAGGTGGATGGAATAAAGGCGGCAGAAATGTTCCCCTGCCGAAAGCTGGGAGGAAAAAAGATGGTTGATGAGTCCGGCCATGACCAGGTAAAAGCCCAGTGCCAGGGCAAATCCCCCGCAGGAGAGAAACAGGGCCTGGTAAAGGGGGAAGCTTAACAGGCTGCCCCGGCCAAAGCCGATGAGCCCGAGCACCCCTAAATCCTTTCGTTTGCGCTCCACCGAGGCATAAAGGCTTGCGGCCAGGGCGCCGGCACCGCCCAGGATCCCGCCCAGGGCAATGAGCCAGAAAATCATGGAAAGATGTCTGTCCAGCTCCTTGAGATCCCGGATACGTTCGGCCTCTGTATGCACCGGAATACCCATCCCCTCCAGTTCCAGTTTCAGGTCCGGGACATGGTCCATGGTCCTTGCGTACATCCTGAATGCGGCATATCCCCGGCGGTGAAGAATGAACTGGTCTTTGTGGTCATCCCAGCGGATTTCCCGTTTCCGGGCCAGATTCAGGATACCAGCCAGATCCGGGGGAACCAGGGCCCAGGCACCTTGTGAAAACTGGTCTGTCCGGACCTGAACCGGAAATTCAAGGCCTTTTCCAGGCAGGCTCAGGACCGGCTGTCCGGACAGGTTCAAACCCTTTGGCAATATGATCTGCCTTGGATTCTTCCCCCCTGGACCCGAATCATTCCAGGCAAATTCCGGTGCCGGCGGGCTTGGAAAGGCCAGAATGGATATGTTCTGACTGGTCTCAAGTCTGGCATCAATGGGTGATACCCAGGGCAGGATCAAGGGGTTTTTCCCCCGGAGCCGGTTGGCCATGGTTGTCAAAACCGAACCGGGCACGGCTGTTTTTGTGCTGAGCAGATAAATATAGGGCCTGAGGGTTAGGGGATAGCCCAGGCTTTCCATACGGCTGCCTTCCGGCAGTGCCGTGACATGGCTCAAGCCCGTGCCCGAAATCAGGCGGACCTTGAGCACCGGGTCCATGGGCTGGTCAAGGCCGAGCACCACGCCGTCAAAAACAGGCCCGGCCACGGGAAGCCGGCCGTTCCAGCCCAGTTCCGGCACGGCCTGCCCGTCCTTGAACGCCTCCACCGCTTCCAAAAGGGGCAGGGGAAAAAAGGCTGCCACCCGGGCCGTGGCCCGGGGATCTGCAATGCCGGACACGGTGACCGTGGTGGCGCCGCTTTCAAAACCGCTGCCTTTCAGGCGTTTCACCAGAAGCGATAGGGTCTGGCCGGTTTGCACGTCCAGTTTGCGCGCCGCCTCCCAGGAGAGGACGCACTCTTTTTTTTCAGGCGGCCTGGCATGGTTTTCCAGCAGCAATGGGTCGCCTGGCGCCGAAGGCAGGGCCTCCAGCACCAGTTTATTTCCCTTTGAAATCAGCTCGACACTGGCGGAGATACTGCGGGTGGCCGGTACCAAAAAGTCAACTTTGGGGTTATTCTTTAACTGATCCAGCCATTGGGGGGTAAAGGAGCGGGAGACCATGGGGCGAATTTCACGGTTGCGGGGATCTTCAAGCAGCCTTCCCCGCAGGGTTTCCATGGTACCGTTTTTTAAGCCGAACAGCAGAAGCAAGGGCCCGATCACGGCCGCAACAGCCAGAAACAGGCAAAGGCTTAATACCCATTCATGCTTTAAATCTGCCCAGGCAAGACTTGGGACAAGGCCTGCGCCGCCGCCATGGGTCATAACGCCTCCACTTCGTGCAGGGTGGAGAGGGTCACCCCGTGGGCCGCACGTTCCAGGCGGAAGCTGAAAATCCGGTCCACCCGGCCTCTGAGCAAGGAGCGGTCGTGGGTGACCATGATGGTGGTGGTGCCCAGGGTTTTACCCAAACACTGAAACTGGTCCCGGATCTCCATGGCCGTGAGTTCATCAACGGCCGCCGTGGGTTCATCGGCCAGCACCAGACCGGGGCAATGGACCAGGGCCCTGGCAATGGCGGCCCGCTGGCGCTGTCCGCCCGAAAGAAACGCCGGGCGTTTGTCCAGCTGTTCGGCAATGCCCAGATTTGCGGCCAGTTCCCGGATCCGGCGGTTATCCTTTAAGCGGTTCAGTGCCAGGGGAAGGGCAATGTTCTGGCGCACCGTTAAAAAAGGAAGAAGTCCGCCGGTCTGGAGTACATATCCAATGTTCTGGCTGCGCACGGCAGCCCTGGCTGAGGTCCCCAGACAGGTGAGATCAAGGCAACGCCCATGATCCTGCAGCGTAAAGATATCAGCCCTGTCCGGTTGCATCACCAGCCCGAGAATGTCCAAAAGGGTGGATTTGCCACAGCCCGACGGACCCACCACAGCGGTGAATTCTCCCGGGGCCAGACACATGTCAGGCACCCGGAGTTCAAAGCGGATTCCGGCATGGGACCGGGCATGTACAAGGCCTTGGAGGCACAGCGCGGTTCCTGCCCTGGACAGGGGTTTCATGGATTAAGGCAAAAGTTCCAGGCTGACCGGGTAAACATGTTCATCCGGGTCATCCGCGGGATTTAAGGCAACCCATCCCTGGGGACGGTCATGGATGGAGCGGTAGGCCTGGATTTTGGCATCCAGTTCATTCAAGAACTCATCCTGCTCGTCCACAGACCAGCTCATCCACAGATCATTATTCATGCTCATCAGGCGGCTCTGATAGGGCAGCCCGGATAAAAATTCGGGAACCAGGCCTGTATCCGCCATGGTTTTAGCATTTTTGATGAGGTTTGGATCACGGGATGCGGCAGCCGAGGTCGCCTGCAGGGCCGTGAAAAAGTCTTCACCGCCGATCTGTCCCCGTCTGCCTGCAGCCATGATTTCTTTGAGGATGGTATTCAAGGCGTCCAGCTGCCGTTTGTTAATGAGCAGACGCACCTCCATGGATTGAATTTCCGGGGTGAGCAGATCCTTGTCCGTGGCCCAGGCAACGATATCCCGGGGCGCTTTGGCCCCGGTCTGCTTACCCACCCATTCCACCATGGCCGCTTTAACCATCCGGAAGGCAAGGTCTTTGGCACTGACACCGGTTTCGCTGTTCTGCCTGCCAACGATACCTGTCATTTCATGTTCAATGGGCCCGGGAGCATCCTGATTAACTGCAACTTTTGAGGTGTCCGGAGAATCAGCAAGTGCCCGGGAGAGCTGTGCTTCTTCGGACAATCCGGCAGCTTCGGGGGTATCCGCACCAATGCTCTGGGCCGCATTTCCCTGCTTTACCGCACTGAGCATGCGGGTCAACGCTGAAGTGATATCCCGGGCCACTTGGGAGAATCCGGTCAGATTTTCGGAAGAGACAGCGTAGTAGGCGCTTTGACCCTGCATCCCCGGGTTGCCGGAAAGTTCCCGGAACTGAATTTCAGCGGGTTCGTGATATTTTTTAGCCCGGGGCGCTTTGACATGCATGGCGAACAGATAGACGCCGGCATCGTCGCAGATGGCCCGCAAGGTCTGGACAGACTGGCCTGAGGCATTGTACTTGTGACCGGTTTCATGGCCGGGCGCATCGCCCAACAGCACCATGATACGGATAGCGCCGGTGGTCCAGGCGGTTTTACCGACGGCATCGCTGATCCCGGAAAAAACATCTTCAGCGTAGTCATCACTGTCTGTCTGGGTGACATCCACCTGGGAAAGGGCATTGACAAACTGGCCGGCATGGAGCAGTTCCGGGGTGTAGTTATACGTGGTGTATCCGATATCCGGGATCAGGTCCGCGGAATCGCGATACCCCCAGACGCCAAAGCGAAGGCTTTTGGAAACCTCCGGGTCTGTATTTAACTGTTGGGCCACCTGGCGGATCACATCCAGGGTGGCCTGGATATATCGTTTCATCGACACGGTGGTGTCTGTGACAAAGACAATGTCCACATCCATCTGCTTTAACACGTGGGCATCCACGCCCGAGGCATCAATGGTTGCCTCATCCAGATAATCCGGATTCTTGGAAAGATCTGTGGACTGTCTGGCATCCGGGCCCTGGGCTGTGGCTGCCGCCAGCTGGAGCAGGCGTCCTTCCCGGCCCTGGAGTTCAATTTCGTCAAAGGCAAGGATGGGCAGAAGGTAAAACTGGGTGGCAATATCAACAGCCTGCTTGGGCTCCACCGAACGGATGGGAAAATTCTCAGGGATCTGTTTTGCATCCAGGGCCTGGTAAAAACCGTTCACTTCATTGAGGCGGGTGATTTCGTCTGTGTTGAGAATATTCTGCAGTGCCGCGCGGTTTGAAAACATGAGGACCGGCTTGCGGCCCTCCGGGTGGGTATAGGCCAGGCACATGGTCTGTTTCCATTCAAAGACATCTTTTGCCTGCATCCACCCTATAATCCGGCCGCGATTATTTTCCCCGATTTCGTACCATCCGTCCTGGAGTTCTATATCTTCGGGCGATGGCCGGGTGTACACGTAAAATGGCTGGAATGCCGGCAGGTTTTCCCTGACAGTGCCGCTGTTTATATCTTTGGCATTATAGATGTGGGAAAATGGACGGGTTAGCACCCGCAAAGGCAGGATGGCCTTGCCTTCAATGGTAACCGGCTTTCTTTGCGTTTCGTTGGCAAACGCCGGTATGGCGATACAGACCATAACAAACAGCCAAAGGGATCGTTTTAGCATGGTGTAATTCTCCTTGCCTCCGCACGAAGCACTCTATATGAAACTAGAGACAAGATACAGGAAACAAAAGGGTGAAGCGCCTGGGGCGCCCATGTTGGCCCTGCATTGTTTCTGTCTTTGGTTTCATGGTTCGTTGTGGGCTTGCGGCCCATGTGGGTTATCTGAAAAAGTTTAACCACGGAAATCACTGAAGACACTGAAGATAGAATTCTGTGATTAAAATGTTTTCATCGTTTGTTGTGTCCGTCAGGTCATGGCCGTTATGCAAAAAGTGAAAAAATTAATATTAATTGTTAATCGTGGGATAGAATCTATTTAACCAAGAGCAGATCTCTTGTCAAGGTGTGTGAAACGCTTTTTATCTGCGCCGGTTCCTTAAGTTTTCATGCCTTTGAAAGGCTATGAATAAAAAAGCCCAACCACCAAAATGTTTCTCAGTGATTGGGCTTAAGAACGTCAGTTGATGGACTTAAGTGCTATACTTAAGCGTTATCAACGATTTGGTTCAGTGTTGCGCTAGGTCTCATTGCAGCAGTTGTCTTATCGAAATCAATTACGTAGTAACCACCGATATCAACAGGTTTTCCCTGTGCAGCCAGAAGTTCATCAGCAATTTTCTGCTCGTTTTCTTCCATGGCGGCAGCTACTTTTGCAAATCTTGCTTTCAAGGCGGCATCATCATCCTGTGCGGCAAGGGCCTGTGCCCAGTACATTGCCAGATAGAAATGGCTGCCTCTGTTGTCAATTTCATTTACTTTACGAGAGGGGGATTTTCTTTCTTCCAGGAACTTGGTATTGGCTTGGCCCAGAGCCTTAGCATATACTTTAGCTGTAGCGTTGCCTTTATTTCCAATATATTCCAGGGATTCGGCAAATGCCAGGAATTCACCTAAAGAATCCCATCTTAAATGACCTTCTTCCAGAAACTGTTGAACGTGTTTCGGGGCAGATCCGCCGGCGCCGGTTTCAAAAAGTCCGCCACCTGCCATCAAAGGAACGATGGAGAGCATTTTAGCACTGGTGCCAAGCTCAAGAATGGGGAACAAGTCTGTCAGATAATCCCTTAAAACATTACCGGTAGCACCAATGGTATCCTGGGATTTTCTTACACGGGCACAAGAGAAGGCGCATGCTTCAGTGGGCGCCATAATCTCAATTTCCAAACCGGATGTGTCATGATTCGGCAGGTATTTTTCAACTTTTTTAATCAGTTCTCTATCGTGGGCTCTTTGGTTATCCAGCCAGAAAATAACCGGGAAACCGGTCAGCCGGCCACGATTAACGGCCAGTTTAACCCAATCCTGAACCGGGGCGTCTTTTACCTGGCACATTCTGAAAACATCGCCTTGCTCAACAGCCTGCTCAAGCAGAACGTTGCCGGCAGTATCCACAACTTTAACGGTTCCGGCAGTGGGGATTTCAAATGTTTTGTCATGTGATCCGTATTCTTCGGCCTTCTTTGCCATCAAACCAACATTTTGTACGGTACCCATGGTTCTCGGATCGAAAGCGCCGTTTTTCTTGCAGTCATCAATGGCTGCCTGGAAAACACCGGCATAGGCTCTGTCAGGAATCATGGCGATGGTATCGGCAAGCTCTCCGTCCGGTCCCCACATTTTTCCGGAATTGCGGATCATTGCGGGCATGGACGCGTCGATGATCACGTCACTTGAAACATGCAGGTTGGTAATGCCTTTATCGGAATTCACCATTGCCAGAGGCGGTCTTTTTGCATAGCAGGCCTGGATATCTGCTTCAATTTCAGCTTTCTTGTCTGCGGGTAATGCCTCAAGTCTGGCGTAAAGATCGCCAAGACCCATGTTCGGATTCACACCAATTTCTTTAAACGTGCCTTCATGCTTGTCAAAAACGTCCTGGAAATAAACATAAACAATGTGGCCGAAAAAGATCGGATCGGAAACCTTCATCATTGTGGCTTTAAGATGGGCTGACAGAAGAACACCCCGGTCTTTAGCTTCCTGAATTGATTTAGCAACATATGCACGCAACGCTTTTTTGCTCATCACGCATGCATCAATAACTTCAGCAGCTTCCAGTGCAAGCTTTTCTTTGAGAACAGTTTTTGATCCGTCTGCACCAACCAGTTCGATCTTGACGTCACATGCGTTTTCAACAGTTATTGCGACCTCAGTTCCGTAATAGTCACCTTCGGTCATTGAAGCAACATCAGTTTTGGAGTCAGCAGACCATTCACCCATGGTGTGGGGATTTTTCTTGGCAAACTCTTTAACCGCAACAGCGGCTCTGCGATCGGAGTTTCCTTCCCTTAAAACAGGGTTAACGGCAGATCCCAGATTCTTTGAATATTGCGCTTTGATGGCCGCTTCTTCGTCATTTTTAGGCTCATCAGGAAAATCGGGAACATCATATCCTGCGGCCTGTAATTCTTTGATGGCGCCTTTCAATTGGGGAACAGAAGCACTGATATTGGGAAGTTTGATAATATTTCCGGCCGGGTCCATGGCAAGCTTGCCTAAAAATGCCAGATCATCGGACTGCTTTTGATCATCTTTCAAACGGTCAGACCAGTTGGCTGCAACCCGGCCTGCAAGAGAGATATCTCTCAGTTCGACTTCAATTCCTGATCCTTTAAGGTAAGATTTAATAATCGGAAGCAAAGAATGAGTTGCTAATAAAGGGGCTTCATCAGTTCTTGTCCATCTAATTGTTTCAGTCATGTTTATTCCTCTGTTGAAGTTTAGGTTTAAGACATCTAACACTATTATGTTAAGATCAAAGACCTGTCAGGTAATTGCTTACCGGAATTGAATTTAAGGTCTTCCATCTTGCAAACACAAACGGCGAATTCACTGACCATGCGCAGTTCACCCTTAACATACAAAAAATACTAAGGTTCCAACGGCCTGAATCAATTTGTTCTTAATAAAGAACAAACAGAAACTTTAATAACATTCAACAAGGTGCAAATCAAGACTGTTGTAGAAATTACTTCAAAATTTTGTATACAGCGAAAATTTAGCATGTTAAGGCACAATGGCGTCCGATCCGTGTTGATTTACAACCGGTCTTTAGTTTATTGTTCTTGGGTGACAGGTGGAACAGCCATATATATAATGTAAGAGCTCAAGAAGGAGGGTTAAAAATGAAAATAGTTGTTCTTGACGGATATACGCTAAATCCGGGGGACCTTAACTGGAACAAATTTTCGGAAATTGGTGATCTGAAGGTTTACGACAGGACAAGTCCGGAAGAGATCCAGGAACGAACGGCCGACGCCAATATTGTGTTGACAAATAAAACCGTGCTGACGGCTGAAGATATTGCGGCGATGGATAAAGTTGAGTATATCGGGGTGCTGGCAACAGGGGTTAATGTTGTCGACCTTGACGCCACAAAAAAAATGGGTATTACGGTTACCAACGTTCCCGGCTATTCCGGTTCTTCCTCAGCGCAAATGGTTTTTGCCCTGATTCTGGAACTGACCAACAGGGTCGGACACCACAGTCAGACGGTAAGGGACGGAAAATGGTCGGAATCAAAGGATTTCTGCTATTGGGATTATCCTCTGGTGGAATTGGAAGGCCTGACCTTGGGCATTGTCGGTTATGGCGGTATTGGCAAGGCAGTGGCACGCATGGGGGTGGCTTTCGGGATGAATATCCTGATCCACAACCGCTCTGTTCCCCCTGATCTTCCCGATGGAATCACCTATTCGGATCTGGACAACCTGATTCATACCAGCGATATTATATCCCTGCATTGTCCGTTGACCCCCCAGACAAAAGGATTGATCAACAGGGAGACCCTGGCTCAAATGAAAAAAACAGCCTATTTAGTCAACACCTCCCGGGGGCCGCTGATTGTGGAAAATGATTTGGCTGATTTTTTAAATGAAGGCCGTATTGCCGGCGCTGCACTGGATGTCCTTGGGGTAGAACCGCCCGTCAAGCACTGCCCGTTGCTGACGGCTAAAAACTGTTACATTACGCCTCATATTGCCTGGGCAACGCTTGCGGCAAGGGAAAGGCTGATGTCCATTGCTGCTGAAAACATAAAAAGCCATCTGGCAGGAAAACCCCGAAATGTAGTCCCCGGAAAGTAAAAAACATTCATCTGATCACTCCCAACGCATCCGGCTAAACTGCTTTCCGGGCTGTCTATTCTAGCCCGGAAAGGGAATAAAGCGGTCATGAGGAAATCCAGGTTCCCGGACCGCCCTGAAAAACCGCCAGCATGGTGCGGGTATCTCTCCAGATTTTAACATATTCTTAAATTATCTCCTGTGAAAAAAGGCATGCCCTTTTTAGCCCTCGGCTTTTCGACCTTCCTCTGGTTTCTTTTTCTTGTCCCGGTAAACGGCTGATGAATACTATGTTCAGAAGATGTTCAAAACCTATGAAAAGCCGCTTTAAATAATGATCCTGGAGCGGTTCAAAAAAAGAGTCTGATTGTTGAAAACAGGTTCAAAATATGTTGAAAATATTAAATCAGCATCAACCCAGAGTTCTGGAAAGAGGGTTCGGACTGATGTCAGGTTAAACTATCCAAAAGGATATTCATAAAATATCGACAAACATAGCGCCATGTTCAAAAGATGATGAATACTGTGTTCAGAGCATGTTCAAAACCTATGAAAAACCGCTTTAAATAATGATCCTGGAGCGGTTCAAAAAAAAGTGTCTGAGTGTTGAAAACAGGTTCAAAATACGTTGTATCTTCAAAAATATTTTTCCAAACCTCTTAACCAGAAGAAGACCCCATGGCAGATTATTTTTTTAAAGACCGATTGAATGTTGACAGAATATAAGTTTGTAAGTAACTATCACTCACCTTTCAAGGGCTTATGAAATGGTGGCCCTTTATGCCCCGCCATCCTTGAAATTATCCGGGAAGGCATTGCCTCAGATGAAATAGCTGCCGGTATTTCGGACATCATTTTCAACGGAGTGAAACCATGACCCTACTCAAAGAAATTGCAGCAACCATTAACAATTACATTAAAATCGGGATCACCAGTCTCAACGAAGACCAGGCAAAAAAAATATTCAAAAAACTGGGTCTGCCCGTGGTACAGGAAATACGAGTGGAATCCATTGAAGATATCCATGGGGCTGCCCATACTGTCGGCTACCCTGTTGTGCTCAAGGGCATTGCAAAACAGATGCTGCATAAAACCGAAGCCGGTATGGTGGACGTGGGCATCACCAATGAGGCACGTCTGAGGCAAGCGGCCCAAAGGATGAAGTCCCGGGCGGGTGATGGGTTTGAAGCCTTCCTGGTCCAGCCCCTGATCCAGGGGCGGCGGGAGTTTACCGCAGGCATGTTTCATGATCCCCAGTTTGGCCCGGTGATCATGTTCGGGGTGGGCGGTGTACTCACCGAAGCGTTAAAGGATATGGTTTTGCGGCTCGCCCCATTGTCCGATGCAGACCTTGATGACATGCTGGATAATCTGAAAGCCAAGACCCTTCTGGGGGCATTCAGGGGGGAGGCGGCTGTAAATATTACAGAACTTAAATCCGTGCTCCGGGGCTTGTCTGACCTGGCCATGGCCTGCCCGGGCATCCGGGAAATTGATATCAACCCTTTGATTATCAGCCAGGACGGGTCCCCTGTGGCAGTTGACGGGCTGATGATTCTTGAAAAACCCGGGCGGTGTGACGCTGGTGTGCATCAAAAAATAGATTTCAAGGCCTTATACACCACGTTTTATCCCAAAACCATTGCCTTTGTGGGGGCCTCTGCAGTCCCCGGCAAATGGGGGCATCTTCTGCCCACAAATGCCTATGCCGGTGGATTCAAAGGCCAAATTTTTCTGATTAATCCCAAGGGCGGCACGATTATGGGCCGCAAAGTCCACAAGGACTTTGATGACATAGAAGGCGATGTGGACCTGGCTGTGGTAACCGTGCCTGCAAGCCGGGTGATGGACCTGATCCCGGCCCTGGAAAAAAAGCATGTCAAAGGCATGGTGCTGATCACCAGCGGATTCAGGGAAGTCGGGGACCAGGGCAGACAGCTTGAGGATGAGGTCATGGCCGCAGCCGGCAAGGCCGGTATCCTGGTCATCGGCCCCAATACCATGGGCCTGTGCAATCCCCATGCATCCCTTTATTTTTCCGGGGCAAATGCCTTTCCGCGTCCCGGTTCCACGACCCTTGTGTCCCAGTCGGGCAATCTGGGCACCCAGCTTCTGTCCTTTGCCGAGCAGCAGGGCATCGGCATCAGGGGATTTGTGGGCTCAGGCAACGAAGCCATGATCACCATTGAAGATTATATGCAGGCCCTGGAACTTGATGACCTGACCCGCACGGTGGTGTTGTATATCGAAAGCGTAAAAGACGGACCCCGGTTTTTTGAATCTGCCACCCGGTTGTCAAAAACCAAACCCGTGGTGGTACTCAAGGGTGGAAGAACCCAATATGGAGAAAAGGCCGCCTCCAGCCATACCGGAGCCATGGCCTCGGATGCAGGTGTGTTTAATGCGGCCTGCACCCAGGCCGGGATTATCCAGGTGGAGCAGCCCATGGAACTTTTAGACCTGTCTGTGGTTTTTTCATCCCTGCCCATGCCCCAGGGGGGACGTGTGGCCATCATGACCCTGGGCGGCGGATGGGGTGTGGTCACCACAGACCTTTGCGCAGAATACGGGCTTGGGGTGCCCAAACTGTCCGGAAAAATCATTGAACGGCTTAACAACTGCCTGCCCGACTTCTGGAGTCATGGCAACCCCGTGGATATTGTGGGCGAAGGGGATCCGGAAATACCCATGATCTGCCTGGAGGAACTTTTAAAATGGGATGGGTGTGATGCGGTCATTCACCTGGGCATCCACGGCAGACGCATCCTGGTCAATGGCATGGCAAAGGCTGTGCTGAAAACAGATCCCGGCATGACAAAGGAAACGGCAGATAT
This sequence comes from Desulfobacter vibrioformis DSM 8776, assembly GCF_000745975.1. Classification (GTDB taxonomy): domain Bacteria; phylum Desulfobacterota; class Desulfobacteria; order Desulfobacterales; family Desulfobacteraceae; genus Desulfobacter; species Desulfobacter vibrioformis. The sequence goes on from NZ_JQKJ01000007.1 coordinate 78,869, forward strand.
GTTTATGGCAGGCTTTCTCAAAGAAGAGGAGGACTACACCAGATATGTCGTTGAAATGACACAGAAATACGGTAAACCTGTAGTCGGTGTCAGCCTTTTAACCGATGAATTGAGCCGCACCCTTTACCGTTATGACGATCTGGACTATAAGGGGGTATTTTTCCCCTCGCCGGAACGTGCTGTCAAGGCTCTGGCCGGAATGGTCCGGTACAGAAAATGGCTTGACTCGGCAGGAATTAACAGATAACTTAAAATCAGGAGAGACGCATGAGCACAAAAGTTACCACTTCCAGCCTGATGAAGATGAAGCAGGAGGGCAAAAAAATCACGGCCCTCACCGCCTATGACTATCCCTTTGCCGCCATGGTGGACCGTGCCGGAATCGATATCATCCTTGTGGGCGATTCCGTTGGCATGGCGGTCCAGGGCTGGGACACCACCCTGCCCGTGACCATGGATGAGATGATTTACCATACAAAACTTGTGACCCGGGCCTGCACAAGATCCCTGGTAGTGGGTGACATGCCCTTCATGTCCTATCAGAGCAGCCTGGAAAGGGCAGTTGAAAACGCCGGCCGGTTTTTAAAGGAAGCCGGTGCCATGGCTGTAAAACTTGAAGGCGGTGCGGATGTCTGTCCTGCCATTTCAGCCATGGCAAAGGCGGGGATACCTGTCCAGGCCCACATTGGTCTTACGCCCCAGTCCGTACATCAGATGGGGGGATTCAAGGTGCAGCGGGATGAAGAACGACTGCTTAAGGATGCCAGGGACGTTGAGGCAGCCGGTGCTTTTTCCGTGGTTCTGGAAGGCATTCCCGCTTCCATTGCCCAAAAAATTACCCAGGCCCTGACCATTCCCACCATCGGCATTGGTGCCGGTCCCTTTTGCGACGGCCAGATTCTGGTGTTCCACGACATGCTGGGCATCAATGACGGGTTTATACCCAAATTCGTGAAAAAATACGTGGACATTGCAGCCCTGGCTGCCCAGGGACTTGATGAATATATAAAAGAGGTCAGGGAGGGCAGTTTTCCGTCCCAGGACCATTCATACAAATAAAATTATAAATACTCCCAAGCGAAAATTTTCCGTGATCGGCTGTGGACGGGTGGGCATCGCCCTGGCCACATTCCTCTTTAAAAAAGAGTATGTACCGGCAGGTTTTTTCAGCAGGAGCAGGACTTCGGCCCAGGCCGCCAGGGCAGCAGCCGGGTGCGGCACCGTATTTGATACGGCCGCTGACTGTGCCCGGGCCGGTGACATTGTTTTCATCACTACCCCTGACAACATCATAGCGTCTCTCTGCGGCGATCTTGTCCAACAAAACGCCCTGGGACCGAAAACCATGGTTTTTCACCTGTCAGGCGCCCATTCTTCAGGGATTCTTACCCAGGCAAAACAGGCCGGGGCAGTTGTAGGTTCCATTCATCCCCTGCAGTCCTTTGCCCCTTATGAACCGGGACAGGCAAGCCCCTTTGAGGGAATCAATATCTCTGTTGAAGGGGACCCCGATGCCGTTTCCCAGGGCAAGGACATTGCCGCAGCCCTTGGCGCCCTGGCCTTTGCCATCCCAACGGAATCCAAAACCCTTTACCATGCCTCGGCTGTGGTGGCGTCCAACTACCTTGTGACTCTGGTGCGGTTTGCCCTGGCCCTTTTAATGGAAACAGGGCTTCGGGAAGATGTGGCATTTGAAATTTTGTCCCCCCTGATCCAGGGCACTCTTTTCAATATCGGGTCCAGGGGCTGCACCCGGGCCCTGACAGGCCCTGTGGTCCGGGGGGATCATGAAACAGTGTTCCGGCACCTGGCTGACATTGACGAAAAAATACCGGAATTTTCATCCCTGTACCGTCTGCTGGGCGCCCATACCCTGGATATCGCCAGGGCAGGGAATGGACTGTCTGAAGAGGCGGAAAAAATAATGTCCCAGCTTTTTAAACAAATTTAATATCATGTGTGATTGTGACCGTGCTGATGGTCATGTTTGCGGGTGATCATATTTCTTAAGAAAAGTCCTGCCAGAATCAAGGCTGCTGCCAGTTCCACATTGTGGGGGATCACTTCGGCGGCCTGGCCGATTACAGCCGTTGCCTGGATTCCCAGCAACTGGTAGCTTAAATCCAGCAGGGACCCCATGGTCATGGAACAAACGGCGATCATGCTCAGGTAGATAACCAGGGCCCGGGTACTGAAGATATTTTTCACCACCCCCATGGTGGCGGCATTGGTGGCAGGGCCTGCCAGAAGAAAGACCAGTGCGGCACCGGGGTTTAGCCCTTTGAGGATAAGGGCTGCTGCAATGGGGGTGGAGGATGTAGCGCACACATACATGGGAATACCTGCTGCCAGCATGACCAGCATGGAAAGAAATGGATTATTCCTGGACCAGTCGCCTAGTTCAGCAGGAAAAAAGAATGTGATAATCCCGGCAATTAATATGCCGATGGCAAATGGTTTGCTGATATCTGTTAAAAGATCGCCAAATGCAAAGTTCAGTCCCTGAATCAAGCGCCGGGACAAGGGCGGCTCTGTTTTTATTTTACCAGGTTCTTCTGCATCAATAGCGCCACAGGAACTGCAGGCGCATCCCGAATCCGGGACCACATCAAAAAAGGGATCTGCATTAACACACTGCTTTTCTTTTTGCGGTTCACGACGGTTAAGAAAATTTTCTGCAATGCCCGTTGCTACAGCGGTCACAAGCCCCGCAATGGGCCGTATTATCGTCATCACCGGATCCAACATGGCCCAGGATACGGCAATGGAATCCACGCCGGATTCCGGCGTGGCGATCATAAAAGCAAGCGCTGCGCCGTCATTGGCGCCCTGTTTTTTTAAACCTGCCACCACCGGGATTACCCCGCAACTGCACAGGGGGATGGGAATGCCGAATAAAGCAGAAAGCAACACCGGTTTGATCCGGCCCTTCCCCAGGTATTTTTTGATTTTGTCTGCTTTGAAAAATACATAGAGCAGGGCCGCCACCAGAAAGCCGAACAGCATAAACACTGAGACATCCAGGTAAACATGCCAAATTTCTAAAAATATTTGTTTTATTGTGTTTATCATTATGTTTGTCCTGATTAATTTTTTTTTAAAATTAAGGGGCTTTTTACCTTTGTTAAATATATTTTACTTTTAATTGAACATATGAATTATTGTTCATATGTAAATATAAAATTAAAAAATATGTGTCAACCAATTTTTTAGGTTAAAGCAGGTTAAAAAAGATATGGAAAGCGAAGATACGGGATAGGGCTGAGTTAAGAAGGGCTATATTTGCTGGTAGGTGATATGATCCAGGGTCATCTGGATCAAGGTGCGCACGTGGTCATCATCCAGTGAATAATAGACCCGTTTGCCCTGGCGCCGGTTTTTAACTATCCGAAGAGCCCTTAAAAGCCTGAGCTGGTGGGATACGGCGGACTCGCTCTGGCCACACAGCGCGGAAAGATCGCACACGCAATGTTCATGATGCAGCAATGCGGTGACAATTTTAACCCTGGAGGCATCACTTAAGGCTTTAAATGTTTCCGCCAAGCCAAAGATGGTGTCGGGCGCAGGCATTTGCTTTGCCGTTTTTTCCACCAGTTCCGGATTGATGCATTTTTCTGAACAGATATCCATTTTCAATCGACCTTTGTATAACCCCCATGTCCTAGCGGACACAACAAACCATGAAAAACATTTTAACCACAGAACACACGGAAATCACAGAATTTTATCTTCAGTGTCTTCTGTGATTTCCGTGGTTAAACTTTTTATAAAAACAGGCTGGTCCAAACACCTAAATTTTATGAAGGACCAGCGGCTCACGCCCTTCTGCCTCCAGGGCCTGGTTGGCCTGCTCCAGAAGGGGTTTTGAGGAAACCACAGAAATGCCCTTGGCAGACTCGTCCCGGAAAAAATACCGGCCTGCTGTTTCCACGACCTTTTGCTTGTCCATACCCAGCAGGGCATCCTTGAATCCCTTGCGGATCTCATCGGACAACTTGGTGATCCGGCGGTAAAAGGCTTTCATCGCTGAAGGCGCTGGTGTTTCAGGCTTGTCAATGTCCGAGCAAACTTGAAGTATTGCCTCTTTTATATCTGTCTGGGTAAACCGTCCCTGGGTGATGAAATCACAAGCATCTGCGTAGACATCCAAGGTCCGTTTGATATGGGGATCCCGGTAGGAACCAAATGAAAAAATACCCTCTTCCATGTTGAACAGGGCAAATCCGCCGTATGCGCCGCCTTTTTCCCTGATTTCCCGATGGAGAAACAGGGAACGCAAAAGTTTGGCAATTACGGACAGGGCCGGTGCGTCTTCATGGGAGATGCGCACCGCTTTAAAGGACTGGGCCACAAAGGAAACAGCTGTATTGGTCATCCAGCCGTCGTAGGGCCGCAGGGTATATGTTTCTATCTGAGGGGTATAAAAGGCCTGGCTGCTGCCGTTGGGCAGGTTGTCGTAAATTTTTTCAATGCGCTTATCCGCCTGGACCATGGACGCCGCAGATCCGATAACAGCAGGTTTGAAATTATCTTTTCTCATGACGGCACAAGCCATGGCAGAAAGGTTTTTTTCCAGTTCAGCCAGGGCCTGGGCGCGTGTTTTCTCGTTATTCACCCTGGTGGCAAGATCCTTGATCCGGATGTACTGTTCGATGCCATGCCACAGTTCATCGATACTGGCAGCGGTTGACAGGTGCCGGGCAGACAGGGTTATGGCATACCTGTGTCCGGATCCGACAATGGAGGCCTCAAGACCTGCCTGATATTGTAGAATCAGGTTTTTGAGCCGGTCATGGTCTTTAAATCCACCGGCATTGATATATTCATCCACCATATCAAAGAGATGGTCAATGTTTCGGTCCAGGGCTTTCCCCTGCAACGCCAGAAAGGAGTGGCCCTCGCCCTTCTGGTCAAAATGGGTGCCGGAAAAGGGGGACATGAAAATGCCGCCGGTATAAAGATCCATACGTTCGGCCATCTGCACATAAGAAGAATTTTTTGTGCCTGTATTGGTAAAAGCCCGGGCGAAAAACGGTACCATGGGAAAAAGATCCGGCGCAATGTTTCCGGCGCCTGCCGGGCAGGTAAAGTAAAGGATGCCCGAGGTGGCCTTGTCAAAGGCAGTGGCGCAGGTGATGCCCTTGATGGTGTCAGGGTGAACGATTTCAATCTCAGGGGGCACGTCTTCAAGCGCCAGGGTGGGCAGAACATCCACGTTTTCTTCTGTTTCCTGGCGTTCTTTCAGGGCTGCCATATCTTGATTGATCTGCGCCAGCTCTGCTTCACCCAGGGATTTTAGTCTTGCTTGAAGTTCGTGGCGTACATTTTCGGCCTGACGGGTTTCAAGCCCTTCATCCGGGACAAGGGTAAACAGGAGCCTGTGGGGATTATCCAAAAAATACCGGCGAATCCGGCCTTCCAGAAAAGGGCCTTTAGCCAGCTCTTTCTGCAGTTTTTCCAAATCATTGTCAATGTTGATGGCGGATACGGGATTCCCTTCATGAACCATGACCGAAGCCACGCCCACAAGCAGTTTAATGCCGTACGGGTATGGTGTATTGGTGATCTCCTTGCGGGAAAATTCGATCTGGTGGATGGCGGAATCAATTAAATGTTGATCGATACCTTTGTCGACAAGGGTTTCAAGGGTGTTAAAAACAATTCTTTCCACTTCCGGGACAGCCGTTACCTCAATATCTTTGAGCCCGCAGACAAACATAGTGTCCCTGTTATCCGAATCAAATCCTGTATCATCGCACAGGGCAGAACCCAGGGTGCTGTCAATGAGTGCTTTTCTCAATGGAGATGCGGAATTTCCAAGGAGAATCTGTTCAAGCACCGTCATAACCAGTACTTCAAAATGATCCGCGATATCAGGCGTCAGCCAGGCCACACACCCCTGGTATTTGGCGGCGATATTATCAGTGTCTGAGTAGGCATATGCCTGGGTCATGGTTTTAGGGGCCTGCCACCGGGGCTGGGAAGGCACCCGGGTGTCCATATCAAGAAAATCAAATCTGGAGAGCACTTTTTCTTCAATAAAATTTAAACGCTCTTCCAGGGGCAGATCCCCATACGTATAGAAATAACTGTTGGACGGGTGGTAATACCTTGCGTGAAACGCCTTAAGATCCTCGTGGGTAAGTTTTGGAATGTCTGCGGGGTCGCCACCCGAGTTATTGGCATAGGTCGTATCCGGATAAAGCCCTTTAAGCAGTGCCCGGGACATGACCTGGCCAGGTGAAGACATGGCGCCTTTCATCTCATTGTAAACAACCCCTTTATACACCAGTTCGTATTCTCCGTTTTCCCCTGGTTCCAGTTCAAGCCGGTGGCCTTCCTGCTTGAAGCTTAAAGAATCAAGATCCGGAAAAAATGCCGCATCCAGATAGACATCCATCAGGTTGAAATAATCTTTTTTATTCTGGGTGGAAAAGGGATACATGGTCCAGTCTGATGCGGTGAATGCATTCATGAAGGTGGACAGGCTTCGTTTGAGCATGGAAAAAAAGGGATCGCGGACCTTATATTTTTCAGACCCGCACAGCACGGTATGTTCAAGAATATGGGCAACCCCTGTGGAGTCCGTGGGCACGGTTCTGAAAAATACCCCAAAGGTGTTTTCCTTATCCCCATTGGCAATGTGGATGTGGACAGCGTTTGTCTTCTCGTGGACCAGTTGGATGAGATGGGCGTTAATTGCAGGCAGGGCCGATACTTGTTGAATTCTGTAGCCGCTGATGGTCTGCCCGGGTGTAAATGCAGTCTGATTCATATAAAAAATGCTCTTAGATAATTAAACTTTTTTGTAAATTCCCCGGCTGACCCGTTGGATCTTTTTTATCTTATCCAGCCTGAAAATGATATTTCTCAATTTTTTATCGTCAAAACCTGTGGCCGCCTTAATGGTCTTAAAATTAGTGCCTTCCGGGTGGTTGCCGATGATGTCCAGTGTAATGGCAGAGGCACTCTTTTTTCGTGGCGTCCGGATTTTACTTTTCTGTTTGCTCGCCGGATGATTCTGATAAATCATTTGTTCTAGTTTGTCAAGCCTCCTATGAAGATTAGCAATATCTTCTTTAGTCGGAATGTCCAGGCTATGGAGAAACATTTTTATAAGTATCTCCCAATTGTTACTTAATTCGGCGGGTTCCATATGTTAAACCTCCTCTAAAATGGCGTTTTCCGTATCTTCAAATAAGATTGGGTCGCTTTTTGTCCGGCGCTTAATTTCAAATTTTAGTGCCTTACTCCTCGGTTTCTGTCAAACAAAACAAGAAAATAAGGAGGGACAATTGGGTTGCGGGTTTTCCGGGTTAGTAAGATTTTTCCAGGGATATGCTTTGCGTCTCAACTCTTTTTTAAACATCATGTTCCAAAAATTACTTCTTAACTATACTAAAGTCAAGTCGTCGATATCTAAATAAGTAAAAGACTATATCACGACAGGCGTTAAATTTTATGGAAATTAATAAAAAACTGTGATTTACTGGTATCTACGTTAAAGAAAAATTTAAAGAAAAACCGCTGCTGTCAATCTTTTATCCCCCTTCCAAGGCGAAAAATGTGTGGCATATGGCGTCCTGGAGATAAATAGCAAAGAAACGGAGAGCAAAAAGGGGAATGACGCATCCTGGGGAGTTATTAAAGAGAAACGGGGTATATGCCGGAAAAGAACTTGGCCAGAATTTTTTGTCCAACCCGGCTACGGCCCGGATGATTGTGGATAGAACCGGGGTTGATAAAGAAACCACAGTGCTTGAAATCGGTCCGGGGTTGGGGGCAATCACCCTGCCTTTGGCAAAGGCCTGCAAGCAGGTTGTGGCCGTTGAAAAAGACCGCCGTATAATTCCCCTGCTTGAAGGGGAACTGGCCGAAGAAAATATTTGCAATGTGAGGATTATCAATCAGAACATTTTAAAAACAGATATAAGGGAGATCGCAGGAACAGAAAAACTTGTGGTGATCGGGAATCTGCCATACAATATTTCATCCCAGATCCTTTTTCAGCTGGTTACAATCCGGCAGGTTGTGACACGCGCGTTTCTGATGTTTCAAAAGGAGCTTGCCGAACGCCTTCTTTCGTCAGCCGGAACCAAAAATTATTCAAGGCTCTCTGCGGTGGTTCAGTACGCATCAAAAATCAGCCATGTTGCAGATATCAGGCCCAATGCCTTTTTTCCCAGGCCGGAAGTGGACTCAACAGTCCTGCGCTTTGATTTCTTTGAAACCCAAGGGATGGAGGAAAAGGATGAGATCCTGCTGTTCAGCGTGATTAAAGCAGCATTTTCCAAACGGAGAAAAACCCTTCACAATGCCATGTCCGGCGGTGAGATGGGTTTAACAAAAGAGATTGTGGGGATGGCCCTTGCAAATGCCGGCATTGACGCTTCCCGGCGGGCAGAAACTTTAAATGTCCAAGAGTTCATAGACCTGTCAAAGGCAGTTGGAAAGGTTTGCACCCGTGAATTATGATTAAATCAAGGATTTCCATAGATAAGCTGATTGACATTGTCCGCCAGGGCGGCCGGGTTCAAACCGGGGTGGATGTGTATAACAGCAACGGCACCCTGCTTCTGGCAAAAGACGTGATGGTGGAAAAGATTAAACCACTTGAAATCGTTCGAAAAAACGGCCTCAGACAAGTGCCTGTGGCGGTGAACGGCGGTGTGTTTGATGCATCCGGAAAAAAAATAAACATGAAACCTGCCGGCATGCCCGACCCTTTGCCCGAGGCATTTTTCGATCCGGAACCCATAAAAACCAGAAACGTAACCGAGCGGCTCAAGGAGATCCAGGAACTGCGCAGGTTTGCCAAATCCATAAGCATCAAAGCCCAGGCCGGCATAAAAACCGCTGTGAACCAGATCCGGCAGACAAAGGGTGAGTTTGATGTGGATGCCGTATCAGAGCAGGCAGCAGAACTTGCATCTCTTGCCGACCAGAACCGCCACCCCTTTGCATACCTGCCAAGGGAGTGGTTTGTCTATGATGACTATTTTTACAGCCATGCCGCCAATGTCTGCGCCTTAGGTTCCCAGGTATTGCACCGATTTAACAGCGCTTTTTCAAGCGCTGTTGAAAAATCGCTTTGGTCATCGCCATCCCTTACCGGCAAGGGATCTTCCGGAATGTTTTCCTATTACTATCCCGGGGAGATAGATGAGATGTCCTTTGGTCTGTTTATCTATGATCTGGGCAAATCCATGGTGCCGGAGGCGCTTTTAAACAAGACCTCTGCCCTGAACAAAGATGAAACCGAACTGCTGCGCAGACACACCGGCGATTTCGGATTTACGATCATTGAAAAAAACCATCTGGACAGTACTGTGCTCAGCAACATGATCCAATATCATCATGGACCGATATATGAAGGAGAGCCTGGATGTTATCCTGTGGGGCTGGCGTGCGGGATGATGCCGCCCTATGTAAGGATATGCAAACTGATGGACATCTATGACGCCATGATTTCCAAGCGCAGCTACCAGGAAGCCGTTAACCAGGTTACTGCCGTTACCGGCCTGTTCCGCAGTTACGTGCACAAAGACCCCATCCTTCAATTTATTCTCCATGCTTTTGTTAAAACCGTAGGACTTTATCCTCCGGGCAGCATTGTTTTTCTTAAAAACGGACAGATGGCTTATGTCCTTGAAAGTGAAGGCCCCCTTGTTCTTCCTTTTACAGACAAGAGCCAGGCCCCGTTGATATCCAAGCCGGATCCTTTTAACGTCAGTAAACAGACCGGAGGTCTTGTCATTGACAGTGGCAGAAGCATCAGACAACCCAAAAAAATCTGGGACTGCCTGCCTGTATTTATCAGGGAGATTGCCTCGCCCGGGAATCAGGCAACAGAAGCAGTTGCTGCGGTTTCTAATATATAACCCTGCCTGTTACGGCTTAAAAAGCGCTGAGACACTTTCTCCTGTATGGATGTGCTTGATGGCACTTGCAAAAAGCGGTGCCACGGACAAGGGTTTAAGCTGGGGAAATTGTTTGTCTGCAGGGATATGCACCGTATTGGTGACCACAATCTCGGATATACCGGTTTGACTTAAATTTTTCACGGCGTGCCCACAAAGTACCGGGTGGGTCGCACCAACATAAACCTTAGCCGCACCTGCCCGTTTCAAGGTCTTAACAGTGCTCACCAGGGTTCCCCCTGTGGATATTTCATCGTCAAAAATAATAGCATTTAAACCCTTTACATTGCCCACAACCAGTCCCTGCTGGACATTGGAATCGCTGAGCCGGCGCTTGTCAATGATGGCAAGGGAAGTGTCCAGGCGGTTGGCAAACCGGCCGGCCCTTTTAGCCCCGCCGGCATCCGTGGCCACCACCACCACCTTTGACAGGTCCAGGAGCGCTGCAAAATAATCACAGATTGTGGGCATGGCTGTTAAATGATCCACGGGAATACTGAAAAATCCATGCACGGCATCGGCGTGCAGATCCATGGTCAAAACCCGGTCTGCCCCGGCAGTTTTTAAAAGATCTGCCACCAGACGGGCCGCAATGGAAATTCTTGGGGCATCCTTTTTATCGGACCGGGCATATGAATAATAAGGGATGACAGCTGTAATTCGTTTGGCAGATGCACTGCGCAGGGCATCCAGGGTAATCATCAGCTCCATGAGGTGGTCGCTTACCGGTGTGGTCAACGATTGGATCACGAATACATCCTCTTCCCTGACACTTTCTTTAATCTGAACAAATAGATTGTCATTTGAAAACCGGGAGGTTTCCATTGGACTTAAAGCAATTCCGATATGCCTGCAGATTTCCGTTGCCAGATCCGGATTGGATCCCCCGGAAAAAATTTTTAAATTGTCTGCCATCTTATGCTTTCCTAGGAGGGTTTTTAGTTCGCATTTTTTAATAGCAGGTTACAGGTCAAGAAACAAGAGATGGGAAACAAGAAACAAATTGTATATTGCCATATTCTGGGGCTTTTCATTATTGCCGCCCGGATCTGCGGCAGTGCCGAAAAAGGCAGTGTCCTTGTCTCTGAATCCACTGCGGCCCCAATGCCATAAACTTAAGCATTGAGATTTTATTTTACCACGAAGAACACGAAGTTCACGAAGATATTAGAGAACTAAACTTCGTGTTCTTCGTGGTTTTAATCTGAAAAGTTTCTTAACTTTATGACATTGCGTCAAGTGTCTCTTAGCAACTGGTTCAAATTTCGGGGTCCATTATAATGTTTAGATTTCATATGGATTGCGCGTTCCCTGTTTCTGCCTTAATTTTTCCGGATTACTAAATTTTATAAATTACCCGGGTATCAGTAATAATGATATCCACCGTATATTTCCTTGATTCCATCTGGATCTGGTCAACAATCTGCTCTTCATAAGCCAGAGATACCCTCCGGCAGGTTTCAGGCAGTTTTGTAATCAGCTTTGCATAGTAGTTGTTGCCGAATCCCATGCGCCCGCCCTTGTCATCAAAGGCCAGGCCCGGAATAATGGCAATATCCACATCATCCAGGGCGATTTTTTTGCATCGCTCCGGATTGGGCTCAAGCATGTCATGGGCGTTGGGCACCAGATCCTTGTCAAAATGACTGATTTTGTACAAAAGAAAAGTATTTTTAACATCCGTAAATACCGGAAGAATAATACTTTTTCCGATTTCCATGGCTTTGCGGATGATGTTTTCCGTAGGAATTTCCTTACTTCCTGGCGGGTACAGGAACACCTGCTGGGATTCTAAAAAGTTTGCAAATTCAAACAATTTATTTTCAATAATATTGTATTTTTCTTCAATCTGTTCCGGGGGCAGGGCGTTCATGCGCTCAGCCACCAGGCTTAACACACTGTTTTTACCGCTTTTGGTCTCATCCATAATGCTATTCCTTATTATTTCACAATAAAGTTTTTGAGAAATATTATACACTGTCGGACAATTGTCAACCGGCAATAATCGTTGACTGTTTACATGGCCCGTGTTATCTGGATACAATTGTGAAAATATTATAATCAGTCACCTTTCAACCCTATAATCATGCAGGACAAAAATCGAAAATGCTTGATATCAAATTGATTAAAAATGACCTGGACACTGTTGTTCAGGGCATGAAAAAAAGAGGGGCGAACATTGATTTTTCCCCGTTTTTTCAAAATGAGGAAAAAAGAAAAGCACTTTTAATTGATATTGAAGAGTTACGCCATTTAAGAAATACTGTTTCCGATGAAATTGCCAAAATGAAGAAATCCGGCCAGGACGCCCAGCCAAGCATAGATAAAATGAGGGGCGTTTCTGAACAAATTAAGGAAATGGACAAAGCACTCAATGACCTGGAGGCCTGGATCAAGGAATTCCTTATTCATCTTCCCAATCTGCCCCATGAAGATGTCCCCATGGGAAAGGATGACACTGAAAACCGGCTTGAAAAGACCTGGGGAACACCCCGGTCCTTTGATTTTCAGATCAAGGATCATGCTGACATTGCCGAAAGCTTAGGCATTCTCAATCTTGGGTGTGCCGCAAAGATTGCCGGGGCCAGATTTCCTTTGTACCTGGGCGCAGGCGCACGCCTGGAAAGGGCTTTAATCAACTTCATGCTGGATATTCACACCCGCGAACACGGGTATAAGGAAGTTTTACCGCCGTTTATCGTAAATAAGGAAACCATGACCGGCACGGGCCAGCTGCCTAAATTTGAAGAAGATCTTTTTAAGCTCGAGGGCTGGGATTACTACCTGATTCCCACATCAGAGGTGCCCATGACCAACATCCCGGCCGGAGAAATTCTGGATGAGTCCAGGCTGCCCATGAAATTCACGGCATTTACCCCCTGTTTCAGGTCCGAAGCAGGCTCCTACGGCAAAGACACCAAAGGACTGATTCGCCAACACCAGTTCAACAAAGTGGAAATGGTGAAAATCACCTCCCCGGAGACCTCATTTGAGGAGCTTGAATCATTGCTGACCAATGCGGAAGACATTCTCCAGCGCCTGGAACTGCCCTACCAGGTGGTCACCTTGTGCAGCGGTGACCTGGGATTTTCCGCCACGAAAACCTATGACCTTGAAGTGTGGATGCCCGGCCAGGATAAATACAGAGAGATTTCCTCATGTTCAAACTGCCTTGATTTCCAGGCCAGGCGGGCAAACATCCGGTTCCGGCGGGAAAACGCCAAAAAGCCGGAGTTCTGCCACACCCTGAACGGATCAGGTCTGGCCGTGGGCAGAACCTTTGCTGCAATTGTTGAAAACTATCAGATGGAAGACGGAACCGTCAGAGTGCCCAAGGCACTGGTACCGTATATGGGAGGTATAGAAATAATTGACTATGAATCTTAATCTGTTTCCTGGGGATATCAGGCCGCATATCATACCCTCGCCCCGGGGGGAAATGTACTATAAATGCCTTGGCTGCGGTGCTGAATACGGCATTGAAAAACTGTTATACGTGTGTCCGGCATGCAACCAGGTATTGCTGATCCATGACCGGAACAAAGATCAGCTCAACGCCATTTCAGGCGAAACCTGGCAGAGAATCTTTGATTACCGGAAAATGCTTAAGATACCGGCGCTTAAAGGGATTTACCGGTACCACGAATTCATCGGCCCCAGCATCCCCCTTGAATCCATCATCTATCTGGGTGAAGGGCACACGCCGGTGGTGGAGGCCAACGCCGGGCTCCAGGAAAAAACCGGGGTAAAGTTCTATTACAAAAACGACGGCCAGAACCCTTCGGCCTCATTCAAAGACAGGGGCATGGCCTCTGCCCTGTCCAGTATAAAATATCTTATTGACCAGGGATTTGTCTCCGAGGTGATTGCGATATGTGCATCCACCGGTGACACCTCGGCATCGGCAGCCCTTTATGCCTCCTATCTGGGGTCTAAAGTAAAATCCGCCGTACTTTTGCCCCATAAAAAGGTCACCTCTGCCCAGCTGGCCCAGCCTTTGGGAAGCGGTGCCAGGGTTTTTGAAATCCCAGGGGTTTTTGACGACTGCATGAAAATTGTGGAGCACCTGTCTTCAAGCTATCCTGTGGTACTGCTCAACTCCAAAAACGCCTGGCGTATCCTGGGGCAGGAGTCCTACTCCTATGAGATCGCCCAGGACTTTGACTGGGATATGGATAAAAAAGTGGTCATGGTTCCCATTGGAAATGCCGGCAATATTTCAGCGATCATGAACGGATTCCTGAAATTTTACAACACCGGCATCATCCATACTCTGCCAAAGATCATCGGGGTTCAGTCCGAACATGCAGACCCGGTATACAAATATTATCTGGAATCCGATGAGAGCAAACGTAAATTTACGCCGGTCCAGACCCAGCCAAGTGTAGCCCAGGCAGCCATGATCGGAAATCCCGTATCCATGCCAAGGGTCATCCGGATCGCCCGGGAATATGATGCAGCCAGCGGCCACAGAAATGTTTTTGTGGTCCAGGTAAAAGAACAGCAGATCATGGACTGGCAGCTTACAGCCAACCAGAACGGGCATATCACCTGCACCCAGGGGGGCGAGTGTCTTGCCGGGATGGTCCGGGCAAAGGCATTAAACCTCGTGGATGACAGCGAAACCGTGATTCTGGATGCCACGGCCCATGCCATTAAATTTTCCGGTTTCCAGGATCTTTATTTTAAAGGCGAACTGGCCGGGGCATACGGTATTTCATCTGACAGCCGGTTTATTAATCTGCCGGATTTTATTTCCCCGGATGACCCTGAATTGATTCCGTCCCAGGAAAAACCCCTTGGGGCATCCCAGTTCCAGGAATTCGTAAAGGATGTATCAGAAAAAATCGCCACCCGTCTAGGGCTTTAATTTATGTCTTTTTTCCGGGCCATCATCATAAGATGGGGTGTTATCCCGGTCATACTGGTTTCATTCACCCCTTGCGCCTCTTTTTCAGCAATGGGGGTGAAAACCAGTTTTAAGAAGTATTCCCTTTTCCGCTACGATAATCGGGTTTACCTGTGCGAGCCTTACCTGGTCCAAAAAGATGAATGGCTGTATAAAATTTTCCGCCGGAAAGGAGAAATATCCACATCGGATTTCCCGCTTTTTTTAAATATATTTAAAGCCATTAATCCGCAACTCGGCAAAATTGATGCCATTTCTCCCGGCAGCCAAATTCTGATTCCCCTGAAGCAGGTGGATAAAAATGATTACGAACAGGACAGCAACAGCACTGTGGCGGTGCCGGTGCTGGCGTTCTCCACAGAGATTAAGCCCGCCACTTTGTCCCGGCATACCCACAAACACGAACTCAAGGCCGGAGACACCATATCTAAACTGCTTTCCGAAGAATTTTTAACACCCAGGGGCAATGTATCCAAGGTGGGAGAAAAAGCCATTCTCCATCTGAATCCAGGCATTACAGACATCAACTGCATCTATCAGGGAAAAAGCATTATAATTCCTGAGCCTTCAATTCTTTCCCAGCCCTGGTTTAAGGATTTCATTGCCATGGGAAAAGAACATGCACCGCCTGCAGATCGCCGTTCCACCCATTTTCCTGAAAAAACACAAACCGCCCCCCACCATACGGCAAAACCTATTTCCATGGCGGATTTGGCGCATCTTAAACGCTATACCCAGCTTATCCGGGGCCGCCTCATGCACCAGGGGAAACTGTTTTTCCCGCTCGGCAGCCACGGCGGCAGGCCTAAATTTATTGACTTGTCAAAAACGCCTGTCATCAGTGACTCTACCGGAAAAAAAACCGTGCTGCTGGAACCCGATACCACAGAATCATCCATGGACCCGGATCTTGTTGCCACCATGAAAGCCTATTGGAAGGGGCTGCAGTTTAAAAAATTCAGTGATGTCCTCAATACCACGGTACAGTTCAACACACAGACCATGAAAGATGTGCCAAAATCCCAGGAATCATTAATCCGGACGCTTCTGGCTGTCACATCCTATGCCTATGAGCCCCAGGCCCTTTTCCCCGTATCTTTAAACAAGGTACAGATGACAATCTCTTTAGGCAGAATCACCCATGACCACGCCCCTGATATTTTAATCAATCCGGGAAGCGTCTACGGCAGCGCTCTTGACGTATTAAAACACCAGGGATACCAGATCCTGGATCTGCCTTCGGCTCTCACCTTTGAAGATATCTGTACCCGCCTTTTTTCAAGGCTTGGGTATCAGGTGTGGAAAGACCCGTCATTCAAGGCAAACCGGAAAGTGAAAAATATCCCGGGCATTTACGCTGAAAAAGGGATGGAGAAGCTTTTTTTGACCCGGACCCCTCTTTTCAAAAGTGCCACAACCTTTCTGGAAAATGAGAAAATAGATGTGATTATGCTTAACTAAGGAGCCGGCCCGATGAAAACAAAACTGTATATCCTGGTTTGTATCTGTACTGTCATGGCATCCTGCACCCCAACGGCACAGACCCAAAAACAGAACAAAATCGCCCAGGCCATCAAGAAAGAGGGCGATGTATTCCAGGCCCAGGGGAACTATACGGCAGCATTGACCAAACTGCTTGACGCAGAAAAAATCGCGCCGGACGACCCATATATTCAAAACAGCCTGGGACTGGCCTATATGGGTAAAAAAAAAGAGGATATGGCCGTCCAGGCTTTTCACAAAGCCCTGGCGCTCAAACCCGATTACACCGAAGCCCTGAACAATCTTGGCGCAGCGTATCTTCGGGATGAAAAATGGGACATTGCCATAAAGACATTCAACAAGGTTCTTGAAGACATCACCTACCCCACCCCCCATTACCCCTTGGCCAATATCGGGTGGGCACAGATGGAACAGAACAATTACCCCCTGGCCCAGAAATATTTTCTTAACGCATTAAGGGAAGTGCCCGGATTCATTCAGGCGGTCCATGGTCTTGCCCAGCTATATATCCGAACCGGCCAGACAGACAGAGCTATCGCTTATCTGGATCAAAATATAAAAAGATACCCGGACACGGTTATATTCCATGCAGACCTTGCCCAGGCGTATGAAGCCTGCGGCCAGGTCCGCCAGGCCATTAAAGCCTGGCAGGTGGTTATGCAGCTGGTTCCTGAAAATTCCAGTCTCTATTTCAAAGCAGAGCAGCGTCTGTTTGACCTGCAGTAAAATCCTATTTCACAATATGCCTTTTCTGCTCAAGCTGGACAATGGAAGGGGTCAGGAAAATAAGCAGTTCATTTCGATCGTCAACCTTGGCTTTTGAACCAAAAAGATAGCCTAACCCGGGAATGCCTTCCAGAAAAGGAACACCATCACTGTCCTGGCTCTGGGTCGTCTTGACAACACCGCCAATGACAACCGTATCATTATTATTCACGAGAAGCTCTGTTTCCGCCTCATTTGTGGCCAGGGTCGGGACACCATCGGAACTGATGCTGGCAACGTCATTTTTGGTCAAGTGCACGGTCATGGAAATTCTGTTATCCGGCGTAACATGGGGCGTTACTTCCAGCAACAGGTCTATGTCTTTAAACTTCACACCAGGCGTGCCTTCAGCATTAACGTCTTGATAAGCATATTGTGCGCCCTGCTTGATCATGGCCTTTTTGTTGTCCAGGGTCAGAATTCTTGGAGAGGATACGATCCTGACGTCGCCTTGTTCTTCGAACGCTTGAAGCTGGGCATTGAGTGCGCTGACAGAAGACCCGAACAGTCCGAAAAAGGAAAAATGACCTGAAACACCTGCTGTATTAACAGACACAGCGTAATCATCAACAAAGCCTGATGTTACAGTAGACGCATTGGACAGATTCCAATTGATTCCGAAACTTCGGGAGAACTCCTTGGTCACTTCGACGACCTTGGCCTCTATCATAATCTGGGGCGTCACTTTGTCCAGGCGGTAGATCAGCTCATTGGCCTGGTCGATTTTAGCCTGGGTATCGGTAATAATCAGCATATTGGTACGGGTGTCCACTGAAATTTTGCCCCGGCCATGGGTCAGGATCTGGGATACATGGGGTTCAATATCAGCCTTTGCATCTGAATAATTGACAGGAATATATTCGGTGACAAGGGGTTCCAGGGCCTTTTTCTGATCCTCGGATTTCTGCCGGGCAGCAATGGCTTCCTGGCGTTCGTTTTCCTCCCTGGCAAGGGTTGCTGTGGTGGCGATGCGGATGACATTGCCTTCCATCTTTTTACCCAGGCGGTTCATTTTTAATACAAGATCAAGGATCTGGTCCCAGGGTACGGGATCTTCCATGCTCATTGTCACCTTGCCCTGCACATCTTTATCAATGGCGAAATTCACGCCTCCCACACTTTTCAATATCCTGAAAACATTTTTAATATCTGTTTCATAAAAATCCAGTTTGATTTTTTCACCGGTGTAACGAACCGAGGACGGATTCAACAAAGGATCCTGGTCCAGGGAAGCCTCCTCTTTCTGAGCTGTTGGCTGCCCCTGATCCGGTTCTTTAAATCCGGCATGGGACTTTGGGCCGGGGTCCGGATCCTTTTGGGCTTTTTCAAATTCAGGGGCAGAGACGGTGGATGCTTCAAAGGTCATATGAATGCCCTTGGTGGTTTGAATCACTTGGAACGGCACGTTTTCCCTGATTTTGATATCCACCAGCGTATCATTGGGATTTGCGGGATTTGGCCGGGGCATGACCTGTTCCACGGCAGAATTGAAATAACGGGTCACAAGGGGCCGCTGATGGCGGCTGGGCACCATTGTATTATACAATATCAGCCCTATGGAATCATTTTTGTTCTGAATGGTTTCGTATCGAACCGGATGATCCGTCTGAATCTGAATATCAGACTGGCCAAGCGTATTGTTATCAAATTCAATATGGGTCAGATGGGCCGTCGTTCCTAGGATGGGAATGTCTTGGGGCAGCTCCGCAGCCGCGTCCAAGCCCTGCCCGGGTTCATCTGGAACAGGATCTGCCCCAGCCGTCTGTTCAAAATCGGCCTGACTGCCTTTTAGAATGATACCCAAACGGTCCGGTTTTTCCTCTACAATGTACGGCAGATCCGCTTTAAGGAGGATATCTACCTTGGGTGTTGTCCGGGCCTGATCAACAAATCCCACCTTTACACCGCTGACACGGGTGTCGGAAAAGGATACGGCATCCACACCAGGGGCAAGCCGGGCATTGGGCAGATAAACGCTCACGGCAAAGGGAAAAGGCTGCTTAATGGACGTGTAATCATTCAACGCCCCCAAGGAACCCTGGATCCATACCTCAAACACATCTGCTTGCGGGTTGACCCATATTTTGTCAACCGTTCCGGGCAAAGACGCCGAATCGTCCCGTAAAGTCCGGCTTTCCTGCACCTTGGCTGCACGTTCAGGTGCTGCGGTCTTCTGGGTTACGCACCCTGACATAAAGGAAAGCCACAGAACCAGCATGATAAGACCTATCCCATAATGTCTGACAGCAGACCGGTAATTAACCATCATCTTATTCCCCATCCTCACTTTTATGAAATTTAATCTCCTCATACCGCTTGCGGCTTTTTCCGTTATACGCGTCCATATTTTCTTCAATTGTAATGCCTTTCATGGTGACGGATGTCACCCTCCCGCCCTGGGACCCTATATAGGTACCAATGGCAACCTCATACCCTTTACCGGTAGCATCTTCCACCATGGCAATGGTCCGGTCTGACATTTCAACAATGGCCACCAGTTTAATCTGGCTTAACTCCAGTTTTTCCAGGGGAGTCAATGGTCTCTTGGGCTTTGTATCCACGGAGGCGCCTGACCCGGCAGGGATGTTTTTTTCAGCAATCAAAGGAATGAACGGATCCACCCGGCCCTTGCTGTCATATTGTTCCATGGGCATGGAAATGCCTGCTTTTTGCAAGGCATCGGCTTTATCTTTGTCCTCCCCATCGGCGTTCACAGAATCCCGGGCTGGTTTCAAATCAGGTACCAATGCCTGTTTTTTTCCGGCATCCCCGGGATCAGGCGTTTGCGATGCCGGCGGATTTGGTTTGGAAATGGATTTGGAAACCACCAGGGTCTGTTTTGCCAGTTCTGGCCCAGGGGCCTGATCCTCATTACAGGCGCATACAAACAGCAAGGAAACAACCAAACCGGCTAGGCAACATATTTTAATTAATTTTTCCATATCCGGCGTCTTCTACCTTTTTTTACGTTTCTTCTTGTTTTTGTTCCCCGTATCTCCATCTTCCTGGGGGTCAACAAACATGTAGGTAACGGCCACGCATTTCATCTGGATTTTATTTTTGTCAGCGACCTCTTTTTCGGCAATCCGGTTCATATTAATGGCCGACATATTGACAATACGATTGAGTCCTGCAACCCGGTAAAAAAATTCAGCCATCTGGTGGTAACGGCCCACAACCGTCATGGACAATGGGATTTCTGTGTAGGACTCGTTTCTCACCATGTTCTGGGGCGCAAACAACTGGACTTCAAGCCCGGCATCCCTTCCTGCCTTGGATATTTCATCCAGCAGCGACGGCAGTTCTCTTTTGTCGGGCAGGGCGGTCATGGCAATGTTAAACTGTTCCCGGACTTGCGCCATCTGGGCTTCCACCTTTTCAAGGGTGCTGGCTTTGATCTTGTACGTTGACAAAATATTTTTCTGATTTTCCAGATCTTCCCGGGCTGCCGTAAGGGCATCAAGCTTTGGGCCAAGCAGCAGAAAATAGAACCCGGCACCGATTAAACCCAATGACCCCAGACAGATAAGCAGGCGCTGAACTTTGGTCAACGCACTTATTTTTTCAAACAGGGCGTCCATGTTCCCTTTTTTTTTCACGGTGCTGTCTTTTTTTCCCCCTGCCATTATTTTTTCCTTTTTTGGGACGTTTCATCCTTATCGGTCTCATCGGATGCGGGGTCGGGCAGTCTCTTTGTGCAGGATATTTCAAATTCCTTTAACCGAATATTATTGTCAAATTCCTTTGTCCTTGACAGTTTTAAATCGACGGCCCCAATCATCTGGGAATTTTCAAGATTTCTCATGAATTCAGCAATGGTCGGGTTATCAAAGGCAATCCCTTTTAAAGAAACGGTTTGAGCATCTGCGGCCACACTGGACAGCCACATTTTTGTTTTCACAATTCGTTGCGCCAGTTGTTCCAATAAAATCTGATGCTCATTCTTTCTTTTTTTCAGGGTGGCAACAATGGCCAGTTTATCTTCCAGAATCGCCAAATCTTTCTTAATCCGGGAAACCTTATCTGCCTTTTTCTTATACTTGAGGCTTTCGGCCCTTACCTGGGCCACCTCATTCTGTGTCCGGGACAGTTCATTATTCAGTTGAACAAACACCCAAACCAGTGCCAGAATAATAAAAACAAGGGAAAGAAAAAAGACAGATACCTGGCGGCGGATATTTTCCTTTTTCCTGGCAAGCCTGAACGGCAACAGATTGATTCGTATCATTTGTCATCCACCTGTCTCATGGCAAGCCCCAGTGCAATGGGGGCCAGAAGCTGGTACGCTTCCAGTTCGGCAAGTTCTTTGGCCTCGCTGACCAGTCCGGCAAAGGGATTAATTTTTGACACTGCTACATTCAGCGCCGCAGTCAATTTTTCAGCCAGCAGGTCTATGAAACCGCCCCCACCGCTGACAACAATCTTTTCCACCCTGGCATTGCCGGAACTGGACTCAAAGGTATAAACCAGCTCGCAGATATCTGAACACCAGTTGCCGATAACCATGTCATAAAGCGCTTCCAATGATTGTTCAGATTCCGGATAATCAATCTGCCCCATGATGATCTGCAATGCCTTTTCCCGGTCAATTTCAAGTTGTTCACTGACAACGGAAACCAGCTGGTAGCACCCGTTGGTCAGATCCCGTATCATCATGGAATAGTTATTCTGAACGATATTCATACTTGTTTTGGAAGCCCCCACATCGAGCAGCAGGGTGATACGCCCATGATCAATATCAGGAAGGATTTCATAAACATTTTGAAGGGCAAACGTATCCACGTCAATAATAACGGGGTTAAGGCCCGACATCTGGATCAGTTCAACATACTCATCCACCAGATCCTGTTTTACCGCCACAAGAAGCACATTCATCTGTTCTTCAGAATACTCGCTGTCTCCCAGAATCTGGTAATCGATATTGACATCATCGATATCGTAAGGAATATATTGCTCGGCTTCCGCCCGGATATTTTTATGCAGCTCTTCATCAGACACCTTTGATGTGCTGATGGTCTTGATAATCACGGAATGCCCGCCGGTGGAAACCGCCACATTTTTTTCCTTGATCTTCTGCGATTTAAATAAGGAGCGAATAATTTCGGACAACCCCGCCATATCGGCAATTCTGCCGTTCTGAATCATGCCTTCAGGCACCTTTGCGATGCCGAATTTATGAAGGGTCCTGCCTTTCTTGGTCGTTTTCAGTTCGGCCACTTTAACAAATGCAGCCCCAATGTCTAGGCCTGCAAGATGACTTTTTTTCCCGAATTTCATACGCATCTATCCTCAATAGTGGCTGTCGCAAAGGGTCTGAACTTAAGAATGTAAATATTTATTGATATCCTATATTAATATGACTATATATTCAACGTCATAAAGTTAAGATGCAGATTAAAACCACGAAGTTCACGAAGAACACGAAATTTAGTATGCTGACATCTTCGTGAATGTCGTACCCGTTGTGGTAAAATAAAACACTCAATGCTTAAGCGTTATTAAAGATATAAAAAATGGATTAATGTGAAAAAAAAGCAACTGAACGAGGCTGGCAATTCCGGCTCCCGGCCTTTTGTTCTAGTCAAAGCCTTCACTGTTTCAAGCCTTGTGGTCATGCTTACGGCCACCATTGTTATTGCCGCTTTGAATGCCCACTGGGTAAGAAAAATACTGCTTGAAAAAAGTAAAGAGTATAACCGGCTGTTAGTGGAAAACCTCAATCACCAGATATTTTTAAGATTTGTCTGGCCTGTGGTTTTCAAATATGGGGAGATAAAGCTGCGCGAACCAGGCCAGCATCAGCTTCTTGACACGGTTGTCAAAAGCACCCTGCACAGTTTCCATGTGGAAATGGTCAATATCTACGCAACGGATAATGTTATTGCCTACAGTCTGGATAAATCCCGAATCGGCAAAAAAAATGCCGGCGGAGTCTATTATGAAAAAGCCATGAAAAGAGAGGTAACCTCCGAGCTGATTCAGCAGGGCAGCTGGATTGAACTGACGTTCTGGTTTCCCCAGGAGACAAAAATTGTCACCTTTGCCCCTTTAATCCAGGAAGTTCAACTTACCCGGGAAAAGGACAGGATGGTCATCGGCGTTATTGAGATTATCAGGGATGTATCTGACGATTACCAGCAGGTATTTAAACTCCAGGGATTGATTGTCGTCAGTTGCGCCATTATCATGGGGATTCTTTTTCTTATTCTCAGATTTGTGGTGAAATATGGAGAAAATATTATTGAGCACAGAGCTGAAGAACGGCTCAAACTGGAAGAAAAATTGCGTCAGGCAGAGCACCTGTCTGCAATCGGAGAGATGACTGCCGGTGTATCCCATGAAATTCGCAATCCTTTAGGTATTATAAAAAGCTCTGCGCAGCTGATGAAAAAAAAGATGGCCAAACTGGACCCCTCCAGCAGTATTCCGGGAATCATTGTGGAAGAATCAACCCGCTTAGACCGTATCATCACAGATTTTCTTGATTTTGCAAAACCTAAAATCGCAGACTTAAGACCCTGCTGCCTGGAAGATATCATAGAAAAAAACATCGCTTTTTTATCGTCTTCAGATGCGCATAAAGATATCAAGATCATCCGGGAGTGCCAGGGCAACCTGCCGGACATCCTTGGTGATCCTGCCATGCTTTACCAGGCATTTTTAAATATTTTTCTAAATGCATTTCAGGCCATGGACCAAAAGGATGGGCGCATCACCATTGCCACATGGCATGAGCCCGGGTTTGTTTATGCCGGCTTCACAGATACAGGCCCGGGCATTGACGAAGATGTGCTGAAAAAAATCTGGACCCCCTTTTTCACCACCAAGGAAATGGGAACCGGTTTAGGTCTTGGTATCATTAAAAACATCATTCAGGCGCACAAAGGAGATATCAGCATAACCAATGTCGAACCCTGCGGAACCAGGGTGGAGATACGCCTGCCCTTGGCGCAGTAAAATATCCAGGAATTTATCCGGGAGTTATCATGGAAAACATATTGATTGTAGATGACGAAAAACACTACCCAATGATTATAGGGGAAGTTCTGTCCGAAGAAGGGTATACACCGTTCACCGCATCAAGCGGGATGGAGGCCCTGGACATTCTAAATACCCAGCCCATTGACCTGATCTTATCCGATGTCAAGATGCCGGGCATGTCCGGCATTGACCTCCTGGAAAAGGCCAAACAGATAAAACCGGATCTTCCGGTGATCATCATGACCGCATTCGGCAGTGTGGAAAAGGCGGTGGAAGCCATGCACAAGGGCGCCTACACCTTTATTTTAAAACCGTTTGAAAACGAAGCACTCATTGCCCACATTGCCAAGGCCCTGTCCATGTCCAAAATCGTCAGGGAAAATACGCTGCTTAAAGATGCCATCCAGACCCGGTACCAGTTTGACAACATCATTGGTAAAAGCAACCCCATGCAGGCCCTGTACGAAATTATTAAAAAGGTGGCCCCCACCAGTGCCTCGGTGCTCGTTGAAGGGGAAAGCGGCACTGGCAAGGAACTTGTGGCCAAATCGATTCATTATAACAGCATGCGCAAGGATCATGCCCTGGTTGCGGTGAACTGTTCTGCCTTTGCCGAGTCTCTTTTGGAAAGCGAACTTTTCGGACATGAAAAAGGGGCGTTCACCGGTGCGGTGGGGTTGAAAAAAGGCCGGTTTGAAATGGCTGATAAAGGCACGCTTTTCCTGGATGAAATCGGGGAGCTGCCCATGCCGCTTCAGGTGAAACTGTTACGGGTACTCCAGGAACGTACTGTGGAGCGGGTCGGCGGGACCGCAAGCCTGCCTGTGGATTTCAGGCTCATTGCCGCCACCAATAAGATCCTGGAAGATGAAGTTAACAAAGGCAATTTCAGGCAAGATTTGTACTATCGCCTCAACGTGGTCAAAGCCAGCATCCCCCCTTTGCGTGACAGACTGGGGGACATTCCTTTGCTTATTAACCATTTTATTAAAAAATACACCCAGGGCCCGGAGTCCGCAGGGGGTGTCACAGGCATTGACAAAGAAGCGGTCCAGCGGCTGTGTGAGTATGAGTGGAAAGGCAATGTCAGGGAGCTGGAAAATGTCATTGAACGGGCCGTTATCCTGGCCCCGGGCAGCATGATCACCGTTTCGGACCTGCCGGCCCAGATCCGCAATCCCAAATCCGGCACACTTCAACTTGACGGCATTCCTGATGGCGTAGGCCTTTCAGAAACCCTTGCCGCAGTAGAAAAAAGAATGATTCTGCGGGCAATGAAGATGGCCGGCAATGTCCAGACCCAAGCCGCACAGATCCTTGGTATTGGAAAAAGCGGATTAAACCAGAAACTAAAAAAATTTAATCTGGACAAGGAGTTAAAGCAGGATGAAAAATGATATTAAACCGGAGTTCAAAATTTTGAATCCCGGGAAAGATCATTATTCAGGGAAGACACGCACTTTACGGGAAAATGGCATATTAAAAGTTCAAAATTTTGAACCCTGTCATGCCATAACCACATAAGCAGCATTTTATTTTTTTACAAAAAATAAAATATATGTTTAATTTTCAGTTGATTATATATTTTATGAATTATTTTGAGTTGAATGGCAGGGAATTTGCTTTTAATAATTATCACTAACCACGGTTAGTGTTTTCATCTTTTTTTCCTTTTCTAAAAAAGGCTGCCCTGCCCAGGCAGCCTTTTTTAGTTTGTATGTCAATGTCATAACACTATTGAGCTGAGATTCGGGCCTGGGCAATGGCCTTATACATGGAAGTGCCCTGGCTTTCGGCAATTTTTTCATACATCCGGCGGCTGGCATCCGCATCATTGAGTTTTTCATAAATCAGGGCCAGGGCAAACCGGGCATCATCCTTTAAAAG
Organism: Desulfobacter vibrioformis DSM 8776; assembly: GCF_000745975.1. Taxonomy (GTDB): domain Bacteria; phylum Desulfobacterota; class Desulfobacteria; order Desulfobacterales; family Desulfobacteraceae; genus Desulfobacter; species Desulfobacter vibrioformis. Next base: position 104,834 of record NZ_JQKJ01000007.1, read on the forward strand.
GTTTGATGGGCCCTCTTCCACACGCAAATAATAAGATTTTCCCTGTTCCGGATCATTTTTCAATTCACAGATGGTTCCCAGGGTGCAAAGCAAAAAGTTTTTCACGCCGGCCTTATCCCCCATACTTGACAGAGCCCGGGAATACAGATCAAATGCGTGATCATAGTCCTTGGCCTCAAAACATATGTTCCCGAAATTGATCAATGCCATGCGCCCGGCACTGGTGTTTGGATATTCATCAAAAAGGGTTTGAAAATCATCCTTAACCGCATCATATCCTTTCCGGGCATCCCGGTCCTGGGAATAGTGTTCCTCATATTTCTCATAGGCTTTGGCAGCCAGTTCGGACGCCTTGACTTCAGACTGTTTAAAACTGAACAGAATCGCAGAAAACACAACCACCACCCCAACCAAAGCACCGGCTGAGATCATCAATAGTTTTTTATGGGCTAAGACCCATTCAACAGATCTGCTGATACTTTCCTGGAACGGATCCATCTGGGTCAGTTCTCTTTTCCGCTCATTTGATACGCCTTGATTCGCCATGAAATTTTACCTATAAAATTAATTTGTTATCTGATTGTTTGTCTGAATTATTTGCCTGAATTCTTTGTCTGGGCTACCATACCAACGTTTTAAAAATCCAGCCAATTTCGCCGTCAGCATGCTCAATGTTAATCCAGTCCCCTTTACGGCCGAGTACCTTGAAAGGAACACCTCGTTCCACTCTGAGTATTATGTTTTTGTCATTTGATTCATCCGGTGTTGAGCGGACGTTGCATTTTGATTTCATTGAAATTACCGTATCTGTTTTTCCCAGCAGGGTGTTATGAATCCAAGCCGAATCCCCTTCAAAATCCTTAACCTCGTACCAGTCCTCTTTTTTATTAATCACAAGAAAAGGGTGGTATTTTTCCACCTGCCACAGCACCTTGTATTGGGTTCCTGCACCGTTTCTTAAATTGGCAACGGAAGATTTTACCGATAACCGTTCCGAGGCCAAAGCAATGCCGGTACCGAGGAAAATAAAAATACAACAAGCTGAAAATATTAAAAATTTTTTTTCTATTACACGATACATAAATATCTCCGGTCGACTTCAATTTCAATCATATCGTACCCGGTATATCAGAAAAGCACCTTGGCATGCAAGGTATAGTGCCAAGCCTTTCATCCCGTCCTGATGCAAAAAAAAGTTACGGAACGATGTTCTCCACAAAGATTTTCGAAGCATCTTTTTCTGACAGAAAAAAACGATGCCCCCGCACCATGACCTCAATGGAATCTGATGACGGGCTGTTATTCATTACCCGGACAAGAACGCCCTGGAGAAACCCCATCTTTCCCAGCCGCCGCCGGGAAAAGTGTCCGCCGTTCACCCGGGCAATACTCCCCTGTTTTCCCGGTGCCATGCGGGTAAGCGGCAGGGATTCATTGTTGAGAAACGGCAGGCATTCCTCCCCTGCTCCGTCATTGAATGCCCCCCCGGGTCTTTTTTCGGGACGAACCCAGATTTTTGCAGCCATGCCTGCACACAGAATCAGCCGGTTGCAATCCGATGCAATGACAATCTGCCCCCCCATGGCACTGGAAATGATTTCAACAAAGATACCTGTCCGAAGCCCCATGGACGCAAACCGCATCTGCATGTTCCTGCCAGCAGCCACATTGACGATCTCAACCCTTTCTCCGATTCTGGCCCTGGACAAGGGGATCAGATCGTCCCGTTCAGCCATGCACTGCCCGCAAAGGCCATAAATCTCCATTTTATGCTGGAGCATGAAAAAACCATATTCAGCAGCCAGTTTGTCCTGAAGGTTTTCTAAAGCCTCATCATGGAACTCAACAATTGCACCGCATTGGGTGCAGACCATATGATCATGATGCACCCCGAGATGGCGGTGTTCGTATCGAATGGTTTCATCCCGGTCAAATACCACCTGGCGGGCAAATCCGAACCGGCACAGCTGTGCCATGCACTGGCGCAGAAATTCCTCATCCACACCCAGGCCATCCTGCCTGACCTGATCGGCAATCTGGGCCAGAGTGACATGGCTTTCCAATTTTAAAAAAGATTCCAGTATCTGAAACCGCTCCTCAAAGCGGTCAAGCCCCCGCTGGCCAAAAAGGCGGCGGAACTGCTCTTTTTCCTGCTGATGCCTGTCCGGCATATTTTTAAACTCCTCTTTAAACGACCGCGGTTCTAACCCGGGTATACCCGGATTACACCTTGCAGCTAAAAATGAAAGGCTTCTTAAACATTTCATAGAGATCATATAAATAATATAGGTCCAACCCCTTGTCAATATAGCCATTTACCCAGGTCCAACGCTGAATATCGTTTGACACCGGCGGTTAGCTTCCTTTAAAATAAAAGCTCTCTTTTTTTAATTCAAATCCGTTCAAAAAAAACAGCAAGGGGGCGCCCATGGGAACCAACAACCTGATTTACCTTGAAATACTGGAGTGGTTTGACGAAACCGGACAGGAACTGGTTCACCGTCTGCCTGAAAAAGGCTCCGGCGAAATCAAATTCGGGGCCCAGCTCATTGTCCGGGAGAGCCAGGCCGCAGTCTTCTTCTACCAGGGAAAGGCTGTTGGCGCCTTTGGTCCCGGCCGGCACACCCTAAAAACCGCCAACATCCCCATTTTAACAAAAATCGCAAGCCTTCCCTGGGCCATGGAGAGCCCGCTGAAAGCAGAAGTATACTTTATCAACTTAAAAACCTTTACCAACCTGAAATGGGGAACCCGGGACCCGGTGGCATTCAAGGACAAGGCCCTTGGCCTGGTGAGGCTCAGGGCCTTTGGTGTCTTTAACTTGAAAATTGTCCAGCCGGTCCTGTTCGTCAACACCCTGGCCGGTACCCAGGGCATTTATACAAGTTCTGATATCAGTGATTACCTTAACCAGGTGGTGGTCTCCAGGTTTAACGACTATATTGGAGATAAGATATCCTCCATTTTTGATCTGCCGGAACATTACGATGAATTGGGCAAAGGCCTGGCCCAAAGGCTGCATGAGGATTTCAGCGGATTCGGACTGGATCTGACCCATCTTTACATCAATGCCATCACCCCGCCCCCCGAGGTCCAGCAGGCCATTGATGACAAAAGCCGGTTAGGGCTGTTTGATGACATGAACAAACTGATGCAGATGAAAACCGCCATGGCCATGGAAAAGATTGCTGAGAACCCCCAGGGCATAGCCTCGGACGGGGCCCAGGCAGGACTGGGCCTAGGCATCGGCATGATGCTGCCCGGCATATTTTCCCAGCAGATGCCTTCCCCGGCAGGACAGCCGGCAAACCAGGCCGCCATGGCCACAGCCTGTCCGGAGTGCCAGAACCAGATTCCCCTGGACGCAAAATTCTGTCCCCAGTGCGGCCACCAGCAGGTGATCTTTGCCCGGTGCCAGTATTGCGGCAAAAACATCACACCCGGCACAAAATTCTGCCCCAGATGCGGAAAACAGGTCATGGAAAAGATAAAAGAAAAAACCTGCGGCAATTGCGGGGCAAAAAATCTGCCTGGTGCAATGTTCTGCAACCAGTGCGGAGAAAAATATTAGCTACGCGGTCCAGCATCAATGCCCCCAGTGCGGGGCACCAATCACCCTCGGGGAAGAGACCCGGTTCTTTGTGTGCCAATTCTGCCGGGTCCGGTCCTGTATTTCCCAGAAAGGATTTCCCAGGTATTATCTGCCCCGGGCCCCCCAGGTGCCCCGGGATGTAAACCTGATATACCTGCCCTACTGGCGCTTCAAGGGTGTGCGCTACACCTGCACGGCATCCGGTATAACCCCCAGATTTACGGATATCTCCACGTTGGCTGTGGCAGATATGCCGCCCCAGATTCCCTTTTCCCTGGGTCTAAGATCCCAGGCCATGACCATGAAACTGATCAGGCCCGACACCAGGGGAGAATTTTTTCGGCCCCTGCCATCGGCACTGGTATTAAAAGAAAAAACAGTGGGTTTAAACCCGGAGGAACCCACGTTTAAAGAGGATATCGGAGAAACCTTCAGTCTTATTTATTCTCCTTTTTACACCAGGCAGCAACAGCTTGTGGACGGGGTTACCAACCAGGCGTTGCCCCTGGAAAAAGCGATGACTCCGGATCTATCCAACCTGGATCGGGTCCGGCCCGGCATTGAAACCCATTTCATTGCCGGAATTTGCCCGGGCTGCGGGGCGGATCTTGGGGGCAGCGGCGATTCACTGGTCCTGGTCTGCCGGAACTGCCACTGCCTGTGGCGGGCCAGGGGGGAGAAACTTGCAAAAATCAGATTCAGTGCCGCAGCCCCTGCCCACAAGGATGACATCATGGTGCCGTTCTGGCGGATCAGTGCCCAAATCTCGCCCATAAACCTGTCCAGCCATGCGGATCTGGCCCGGATGGCAAACCTGCCACTGGCAATTCCCCGGGAATGGGAGGAAAAACCGGTGCATTTCTGGAGTCCGGCATTTAAAGTCCGTCCCAACATTTTTTTACGGCTCCTGGGCCAGATCACCTCAGCCCAGCTGGAACCGGCCCTGTCCCAAACCATTGAAAACAATGTGTACCAGCCCGTAAATCTGCCTGCTTCCGAGGCCATCCAGACCATTCGCATTACCATGGCGGCCCTGCTGAAGCCCAGAAAAGAAATTCTTGAAATTTTATCCGGGACCGACGTCGTTCCCCAAAGCGTATCCCTGATTTTTCTGCCCTTTAAATCCACCCACCATGATATTATCCAGCCGGATTCAGGCATTGCCATCAATAAAAATGCCCTGGCATTGTCCGGCAACCTGTAACGGTCCCGTTGCAGGCATTGCACAAACAGGCCATGGCTGATACAACACCCGGGAACCCACAATCAAGCCAATGGTGACAACATGAAAATTCAGTGGACAGGTACAGCCGGTTTTAAAATCCAGTCCCGGGACGCTTCCTTTCTTATTGATCCCTATCTGAGCCGGAACGCCCGGGCATGGCCGGTTCAGACAATAAAACCCAAGGATCTTGCGCCCTTCTCCCACGTTTTTGTTTCCCACGGCCATTTTGATCATATCCTGGATATTCCGGACATTGTTAACCCCACGGACGCCCGGGTGGTGTGCTCCCCCGTTGTTGCCCGGACCCTGGTAAAAATGGGCATGGACTCCGCTCATCTGATGGAAATAAAAAATTGCGGGGATGACATCCGTTTTTCACATATCAACGCCACAGCCTTTTTCAGCCGTCACATCCGCTTTGATGCCAAACTCTTAATCACCACACTGATACGCGCAGGAAAACAGATCAAGGACATATTGCCGTTGCTGAAAAATTACCCCTGCGGCCAGGTTTTAAGCTGGCAATTTAAGCTTGAAGGCAAACGCATTCTTTTCTTTGGCACCGGCGGTTCCACCCGTGCGGAACTTGAGATGCTGGCAAAAGAGCCTGTGGACCTTCTACTTGTGCCCCTCCAGGGCCATTCGGACATCTGCGCCAGGGCCATGGCCTATGTAAAAGCCCTTAAGCCGGCATTTGTGCTTCCCCACCACCAGGATGATTTTTTCCCGCCGATCTCCCGGGCCGTGGATATCACCCCGTTTATAAAACAGGTTAACCTGCAGTGCCCGGGGACAAAAATAGTGAGCATGGATTTTAATGACACAATCGAATTGTGATCACACAGCAGCCAGGGTTGTCAACACGCCCGAAGACCTGTCCCGATATCTGCTCAGGCCCCTGACCATCGGCAGTAAAACCATCTCCAACCGGATGGTGCTGGCCCCCATGGCAGGACTGGGGCACATCGCGTTCAGGCAGCTTGTGACCCGGTTTTCAGGATTCGGCCTGCTGTTCACGGGCATGTGTTCTGCCAAAGCCGTTCCCCATGAAAATCCCGGGAGATCCCATGTGTTTTCCTGGCGCCCCGAAGAACTGGATCACACCGTATGCCAGATATTTGGCGCAGAACCTGAGATCATGGCCCGGGCTGCCCGGCGCGTTGAAGCCGAAGGCTTCTTCGGGGTGGACTTGAATTTCGGATGTTCCGTTGCCGCAATCTGTAAAAAAGGATGCGGGGCCGCACTTTTAAAAACACCTGATAAGGCGGTTGACATTGTATCTGCCGTCAGAAAGGCGGTGTCATGCCCGGTTTTTGTTAAATACAGAACCGGCTGGCAGGATGATCACAACTTCCCTGTGACCATGGCCCGGGCCTTTGAAAATGCAGGCGCAGATGCCTTAACCTTTCATCCCCGGGTGGCCCCGGACAGAAGAAGTCGAAGCCCCAGATGGGAGCTGATCGGCAAAGTACAGAACGCTGTCACCATTCCCGTATTTGGCAACGGGAACCTGTTTGCCCCCGAGCACGGAATCAAAATGATCCGGGAAACCTGCTGCCAGGGGCTTTCCATCGGCAGAATGGCCGTGGCCCAACCCTGGATTTTTGCCCAGTGGACAAAAGGCTTTAAACCGGAACCGTCCATTTATATGGAAACCGCCCTGGACATGGCAAGGCTGTTAAGCGGCTATTATGAGGACCGCTTTGCCCTGAAAATGTTTAAAAAATTTGCCCCGTATTTCTGCGCCAATTTTAAATTTTCCAACGCCATTTTAAAATCCCTGATACGGGCTGAAGATATGAATCAACTTTGCAACAACATACGGCGTCTTCTGGACCCGCCGCCCCAGACATTACGCCTGCCCAATATCAATCTGTTCGTTTGACAATCTTGTCTTTACCAGGCAAATGCAGTAAAAAACAATGCACAAGGGGGAAATCCAAATGTGCATGAATAAAAAAATGGACAAAAAAAGATTTTTTAAAAAAATAATAACCCTGGTTGCAGCAGGTTTAATTGTCGGCTGTGCCGCCTCGCCCAAACCCGAACCGTCACGAACAGCCTTGGGAAAATGGCATAGCCAGAACATCAATGCAGACGGCAGCAAAGCGGACTGGCCCGGATCCGCCCCGCAATACAAAGACAGCGAAATAGACACAAAAATATGGATCAGCAACAATGCCGAACAGCTCTGTCTGCTGGCTGAAGTCAACGATCCCGGAATAGCCCGGCAGTTGACCCAGAACGGTTTAATCCTGTCCATGGAAACAGGAGAAAAAAATGCCAAGCCTTTTTCAATCCAGCTCAAATGCCACGCGTCCTTCAAACTGCCGGACACCCTGGTCGTGACCTATCCCTTCTCTTCGGGACCCGTGACCATGTCCATGACGGAGGCCCGGACCACAGGTATAGCCCTTGGTCTGACAGAAGCAGGCCGACACACCTTAATTTTTGAAGCGGTGATCAGCCTTGATGCAATATTTTTCGACGTACCCCGGATAGCCGGTGCAGTGATGAACATTGCCTTGTCAGCCAAAAGCAACTCTTTTGCCATAAAACGGCGGGAAAATCTGGAGGGCAAAAAACATGACCGACCCAAAGGCGAATCGCCCGACCAGGGGTCTTCCGACACCAGCCACGGCCCCGGAAAACCCGATGACATGAAACAGACAAAAGCGTCAGATGACCCCTTCAGGGCCGCAGTTGAAATTACCCTGGCCGGTCCTGCAAAATAAAACCCCAGCACCGGGGGTAACAATGACAAACGACCACATACTGAATCTGACACGGTTTGAATGCTTAGGATGCGGGGCCTGCTGCAGACAAAGCGGATATGTCCGTCTGGGTGCGAAAGAACCGGATATCATTGCGGAGTTTCTGAATATGGATGTCCTGGATTTTATAGAGACCTTCACCTGTCTGACCCGGGACCGCAACGGACTTTCAATTATTGATGCGCCTGACGGGGCCTGTATTTTCCTGGACAGCAATGGCTGCCGCATCAATCCTGTCAAACCTGCCCAATGCCGGGATTTCCCCGTTAAATGGCGGTTTTCAGGTTTTTACCAAATCTGTGGTTGGGCACAAAAAAAACGATTCATCTCTAACAAGGAGGATTAAAATAAAATGGTAAAAGAACTTGACTGCAGGAAAATGGATTGCCCGGCACCCGTGCTCGAAACAAAAAAATGCCTTGAAAGCGAAGTATTATCGCATATCCGGGTGCTGGTGGACAATGATGCCGCCGTTGAAAATGTCAGCCGGTTTTTAACCTATGCCGGTTTTGAAGTCGGTGTGGAATCCGACATGGCCATGTCTGTTGTGGAAGGCACCCGGGACCAGGCCGCTGCCGTAAAGCTGACTTCCGGGCCGACAGGACAGCCGGCATCCGCTCCAGAGTTATCCAAAGAAAATATCCCGGCAAAAATCATGGTAATGGCCGCATCCGACAAATTGGGCGTTGGAGATGATGAACTGGGCGCAAAGCTGATGATCAATTTCATCAAAACGCTTAAGGAGATGGGCAAGGAGCTGTGGCGTCTGGTTTTTGTCAATCATGGCGTCTCCCTTGCAACGCTTGATTCTGAAGTGCTTGATGAACTGCACGCACTTGAAGAATCAGGCGTCACGATTCTTGTCTGCGGGACCTGCCTGACCCACCTGGGCCTGATGGAAAAAAAAGCCATTGGCCAGACCACCAATATGCTGGATATTGTCACAGCCATGCAGCTGGCCGACAAGGTGATCAATCTGTAAGGCCATGGTCAGAATCATAACCCCAGGATGTTTTCCAAAATCCTATGGGGAGTTTCACCCGGTTGCCTTCCGCTTATGCTTTATCATCCGGGATGTAGGGAATCATGCCTTTTTTATAAGCCAACGCTTGGATTTGTCTCGGAGCGTTCCGGGCGTCTACCATAAAACCATTCACCGAAATCAGCCACACCATAGGATTATTATCCATTTCACTCGGAAGACACCAGTTGGGGTCACGTTGAAAAGTTTTCAAAATATCTCTGACTTCCTTTGATTTGTTTCCACCAGTACTTTTACTCACCCCAAAGGCGGCACAAAGGTCCGCCGCACTCATGAAGGGGTCTTGACTCCGGTCAAACAAAAAATTGACAAACCCGATGGCGTAAGTGATGCCGCAAGCCCAACTCTCCACCCGCCCTTTCAACAAGGGAGACGGGCGTTTCCGGCACAGGGCGGCAGTGGCGTACCGAATCGTCTGAGCATACTCATCATTAAGATTCTTTTTTGCAACCTCATCCGTAATCGCCACAATTTTATCATAAACTTCCTGCATTGCCTTCGGAACATTCTCAGATTTTTTTGCTTTTGCCACGATTTCCCCCTTTTAATCCGTGTTTGATTCTATCTTACCCACGGTATACCCCGCTCTGTTAATACCTGTTGACTTATTTTGCACCCCCGTCGGGAATCATGAATAAGCATGGGGATTGATACTTGTCTGCTGGAATGCAAAAAAACATCGGTATTTTCCCCATGGGCATAATCAATGAAACCTTCCCCCCCCAGGCAGGCTTAATTTTTAGTCACAAAAAAGTCGTCAATGATGTGATCAGCCTTGAGCCGGTTGCCGTAAGACTGGGCACTTTTCTGGTCCGTGAACTCAGATACGCGGACCAGATACCAGGTTTTGCCCCCGCCGTCCGTGACCGTCATGGTGGTTTCGATCCCCTTTTGGGCGAGGGTTGCCATATAATTGTCGGCATGGGCCTTTTTATGGTAGGCCGCCACCTGGATGGTAAACGGTTTTGGAATCACGACCTTGATCTGCTGGGCCGGCTGCTCTGCTGTTTTAAACATGTGGGAAAACGTGCCCCAGACAAAAAAGATCAGCCAGGCGCCCAAGCAGGTAATCATGATGACCCGCACCCGGCCCCACCATTTTTCCCGGTCCTGGATCAGATTTAAAACAGTGAGTTTGGCTTTTTCGGTACGGTCTGCGATAAAAGATCCACCCCCGGCCGCTTTTCTGCCGATTCCGGACACCAGGGCCGACATCCGGCCGGATGTTTGCTGTCCGGTATAGATCTCTTCTTCCGACCGCCATCCTGCCGGACCCTCTTCAAATGCCTGGTCACCCAGACTTGCCAACTGGCCGTCGTCCCCTTGATCCTTGGGCGTAAATGTCGCCGGATCAATCCGGTCATCCCCAAGGGTAATCCATCCCGGTTCCGGCATTTCCGGGTCCGGGTCCGGTGCAGGCGTATCCAGGCGTGCAGACATCATATCCCGGATCGTTTCAGCCCGGGCCTTATCCTGTTGTGATGCCTCTTTATCCCCGCCGGTCAGATCCAGAAAGGACTGGTACAGGCGCCTTGCTGAAAAATCCATCCGGCCCTGGTCCAGGAACACCGCCACCAGTATCCGGCAAAGATCAGGATCTGCATACCAGCTATCTGCCAGCACCGTAAGTATGGACTGGGTGAATGTTCCGGACATATCCTGATCCTGGATACGTTCAAGCCAGAACCGGGCAAGGCTTTCGTCTTTGGGATTTTGCGCCAGCCAGGCACTGGCTGCACCCTGGATTTCCCGGCGCTGGCTGCCCGATGCCAGGTAAAACCGCGCCAGGGAAGAGGTAAGCATGGGCTCTGCCCGTTGTGCAGCCAACGGCGATATCCAGGCACTGTCATAGATCCGGACGGCCTGGATAAACTTTTTTTCAGCCCGGCTGGCAATACCGGAACGCTCCCACAACTGCGCTTCCCGGACCAGTCCCCTGATGCGCCAAAGCCCGGCAATATCCATGAATATACCCAGTCCCAGGCCACAGAACACATACATCAGGGGGATAAACACCGAAGCAGGCATATCCGAAAGCCACCCGGATAACCGGGGAAACAAGATAAACCCTGACGGCAGAACCATCAGGGTTGTCAGCCAGAACCGGACACTGATATGTCGGATCATGCGAATCATCTTAATATCCCCGGCAGGGGTCCTGGCCTTTTTTCAACGCCACACGAATGGTACCGGAAGGGTCTGGCACGGGCGGCGGCGCATCTGTGCCATCAACCATATTTTGATTTTGCCGGGAACCTGCCAGGCATCCCGTGGTCTTTTCCACGATTTCATACCGGATATCCGGAGGAATCAAAAAATCACGTTCAGGTTCCCCTTTCATGGCCTGGATCATAAAATCCGTCCAGATGGGCACAGCCCCGCGGCCCCCGGTAATCCCCCTTCTATTTTTGTCGCCAAGTTTTTTCTTTTTATCATACCCGGTCCACACAGACACGCAAAGGGACGGGGTAAATCCGGTGAACCAGGCATCATTATAATTGTCCGTGGTGCCGGTTTTCCCGGCTGCCGGCCGCTTAAATCCCAGGCGCCTGACCCCCTGGCCCGATCCTGCGTCCACAACGCCTTCCATCATGTCCACCACCTGGAAAGCCGTTGCCGCATCCAATACCCGGCGGTCTTTGACAATATGCTCAAAAAGCACCCGGCCCCTTGCATCCTCAACCCGCCAGAACAAAAATGGGTCATGGTAAATACCCAGAGAGGCCAAAGTGGAGAACCCGGCTGCCATGTCCATGACGCTGACGCCAGACGTCCCAAGGGCCACGGAATATACCGGTTCTAGCGGACTTTTTACGCCGCAGATCCTTGCCACATCCACCACGGCAGCAGGCCCCACATCTGCCACCACCTGGGCCGCGATGGTGTTCACCGACTGGATCAGGGCCTGCTTCAGGATCATGGGCCCCCTGAAGGTTTTTTCAAAATTCTGGGGATACCAGTCAGGCGCCCCTTTAATGGGAATGGCCACAGGCCTGTCCTGGAACACGGTGGCCGGGTGCAGCTTTCTATTCCTGAAGGCGGCATAGTATAAAAAGGGTTTAAATCCGCTGCCGGCCTGGCGTTTACTGTTCACGGCCCGGTTGAATTCACTGGTATAATAATCCCTGCCGCCCACCATGGCCTTGACCGCACCGCTGGCCGTATCAATTGCCACCAGGGCGGCCTGGGGTTTTTCCGTCACTCCGTTATCCAATCCCATGAGTTCGTCAAGCCGGGCCATCCCTTCCGCGACAGCGGTACGCGCATCGGCCTGGAGTTTTGAATCCATGGTGGAATACACTTTTATGCCGCCATGATACACCACATCCTCACCGTAAATTTTCACAAGTTCCTGAATCAGGGCATCCAGAAAATAACTGCCGGTACGGGCATCTTTGCGGCCATCGTGCAGTTCCGGGCGGATGGCATCGGTTTTGGCTGCCTCATCTGCCGTGATAAACCCGGCCGCTGCCATGCGGTTTAACACCACCCGCCGCCGGGCAAGGGCCTTATCATAATACCGGAAAGGATTATACTGGGTGGGTGCTTTGGGAAGGCCCGCAAGCAGCGCCGCTTCGGCCAGGGTCAGATCCTGGGCGGATTTATCAAAATACATGCGGGCTGCCTTTTCAATGCCCTGGGCCCCGGCCCCGAAATGGATCTGATTGATATAGGCCTCAAGAATCTGCTCCTTGGTATTGGCCTGTTCAATCTGAAACGCCACCAGCATCTCCTTGAATTTACGCTGCCAGGTCTTTTCAAAACTGAAAAACAGATTCTTGGCCAGCTGCTGGGTAATGGTTGAGGCGCCCTGGATCCGGCCGGGTTTAAACAGGGTAATATACAGGGCTTTAAAGGTACGCAGCTTATTTACACCATGGTGCTCAAAAAACCTGTGATCCTCGGTGGCCACAATGGCATTGAGAAAATCGGCAGAGACCATGTCCAGGGAAACGGATGTTTTTTCGCCAAGGGCGATGAGCACCTGGCCGTCTGCGGCATAGATCAGACTCTGGGGGGTTTCAATGATACGACTTAAAGGCGAGGGCAGTTTGGGCAGGTCCTGGGAAATATGAAAAACCATGAGGCAGCCTGCCGCCAGCATAATACCAAGGGCAAGAAGCCCTGTATAGAACAGCAGGCGCACCAGGGAGAGCAGCCATGAAAACAGCCGCATCAGCCTTCTCCCTTCAGCACCAGGGTCAATTGCCAGACAGCCCATTCCCGGGCTTTGACCTCCACCACCCGGGATTGGCCCAGGTGCCGGAATTCAAATCCCAGGCAGATAAAACCGTCCTGGGCGGAATTACCCACTCCTACCCGGCCCAGGGCGCCTTTTTCGGATAAAAGATCCTGGGTATCCAGTATCAAATCTGATCTCATGTCCCCGGGCAGCCTTGAGACGGCTGTAAAAAAAAGAGAGGCCGGATAGATTCTGCCAAAAAATTCAGGGGCATTGTCCAGGGTTCCCGGAACCACGGCGCCACCGCCGTCGTTCTCCAACGCCTGGACATCCAGGTCCACCTGCTGAACAACCCGGTTCTGGGTATCAATGAAAAAAATTTTCATGCCGCCCATGCGGCCTTCGCAGAAAATCCGGTCAGTGGCACCGCCGTTGAGCAGCCACACCAGACGCACCGGATCCACCACATCCCTGCGGCGGTAGGGGGGTAAAGACAGATACAGCTCCCTGAACCGCTCCTTGTCCAGGTTGGCCCACTCCCCGGGCCCCAGCTTGGCCGCCAGGTCTGCAAAGGAATCTGCCGTCCGCACGGTTCGTCCGGCACTTTCCCGGGCAAGGGCCATCTGATCCAGGGATTGCAGCGCACTGACCATCTGCCGTCCCGCGTCCCAGATGGCACCGGTTTCAGGGCGGGCGTCATTGGTAAAGGAAAGATAATTGCCCACCATACGCTCGCACCAGTCAAAACGGAATTCAGATACAACAATAATGCAGGTAACTATAAGAATGGTCAGATTTAAAACCGAACATACCCGTTTGAGCCACTCTGTCAGGGTTCCTGGTCCATACCAGTTTTGCGCGCGCAGATTCATAACAGGACAAAGGGAGATTTCAGGCTTTGCCCACAGCCTTCATTGAATCGTTAAACACAGCATACATCTGTTCATGTTCGGACAGGGCCACGGCCAGAACATGATCCGCCAGGGAGGCATCTTCCTGCTCAAGATCCTGGGATTTTATCACATAGTTTGCGCTCAGATTCAGGGCTGTCATGGCATTCCCGGTCTCAAAACCCGGACCGATCCGGACAAGACAGGTCTTGCGGCGAAGAAACATATCCATATTATTTATCTTGGCAGCCATGGCCTTGTCTGTATCAAAGGCGTCATCCACCACCACCAGGGGGTAAACATAATATTCAAGATTTTTCACTGCCTGGGCCGGCGTTTTCGGGAGATGGGCCGTAAAACCGGCATGTTCCAGTCCAGCCATGATCCGGTTACGGCCAAGGCAGGGGGCCAGGCAGACCAGCGCCTTTTTCGCACCGCCGGCCTTCAGCCCGGACATATCATCCGGGCCCATGCCGGCGATGTTCGGCTCAAAACCGGCATCTCCGGGGTTTTTAGCCGATGCCTTGACCGGAACCAAGGCCCCGCATTTGGGACATTTGAATGAAAAATCCTTGTTTTTTGGTATCTTATCATCGGGCAGATTTGTATCTTTGCCGCATGTCGGGCAAGCAATTTTCATAATAAGTCGTCCTCCTCCCCGTAACTGCGGTCAATTTCAAGGGACTGAATGCCACTGGTGGATTCCCCCCTGGCACTCTTGATCCGGTCAAGCCCCCTGCCCACAATATCTTTGCGTGACGCATAGGCTGTGGCCGTGTTTTCATCTATCGTTCCCTGTTCATACAAACTTATAATGAACTCGTCAAAGGAAATCATGCCCTGGGGTTTACCTGCCACAATAATGTCATTAAACGTCTTGCCTTCGGACTCCCCGTTTAAAATGGTATCCTTGACCCGCAGGTTGGTGGCCATGATTTCAAAGGCAGCCACCCGCCCACCGCCCACCTTGGGCAAAAGCCGCTGGGCCACCACCCACCGGACAGTGTCGGCCAGGCGGATGCGAACTTGCCTTTCCTCTTCCGTGGAAAACATGCCCAGCAGGCGGTTGATGGTCTGTCCGGCATCCACGGTGTGCAGGGTGGAGACCACCAGATGGCCGGTCTCGGCAGCGGACAGGCCGATCTCAACCGTTTCCCGGTCACGCATTTCGCCCACCAGGATCACCTTGGGGGCCTGGCGCAAGGCAGCCCGCAGTCCCGAGGCAAAGGTGTCGAAATCCATACCCAGCTCCCGCTGGTTAAAGGTGGATCGTTTCTGGGTATGCTGGTACTCTATGGGATCTTCCAGGGTAATCACATGCACGGATTTGGTCGCGTTGATTTTGTCTAAAAGCGCGGCAAGTGAGGTGGATTTACCCGAACCTGTGGCCCCGGTAACAAAGATGATGCCGTTCTTCTCATCGGCCATCTTATGAAAACTTGCCGGCAGGTTGAGCTTTTCAATGGTAGGGATGGTGGTCTCAAGTTTTCTTAATACAATGGCGTATTTGCCTGACCTGGAAAAGATGTTCACCCTGAATCTTGCCTTGATGCCCAGCTGGTAGGATAAATCACAGCTGCCTTCCCGCAGCAGGGTTTCAATCTGTTTTCTGTCATTATTAATAAGATTGAGTGCCAGAACCTCGGTCTGAAACGGCGTCAGGATGCTGAACCCTTGCCCCAGATCAACGGCGGTAAGCTGGCCTGAACTTTCCACCTGAAGGGGTTTTCCCGGTGTGATATTCAGGTCCGACACATTATCGTGGGAATCCAGCATGTTGGTAAGAATATAATCAAGCTGCTGTTTTTTCATGCTTTGCTCCTGTTATGTCACAGAACCTGTGATCACGCTTCTGTGAAATCCGCAGGCGGGCGTTTAAGAAACGGACGGAACAATGATTTGTTATTTGACTTTGAATAGGCATCCTCGGGACTGATCTTTCCTTGTTTATACAGGGCCATGATGGCATCGTCCAGAAGCTGCATCCCGAACTGTTTGCCCGTCTGGATCATGGAAGGGATCTGATGGGTTTTTGAATCACGGATAAGCGTTCTGACCGCAGGGGTTGCCACAAGGATTTCCATTGCAGCACACCGGCCCTTTTTATCAACCCGTTTAAACAGCACCTGGGCCACGATGGCCCGAAGACCGTCTGCCAGTGTGGAACGGATCTGGGCCTGCTCGGTGCTGGGGAATACCTCAACAAGCCTGTCCACGGTTTTATGGGCACTTGACGTATGCAGGGTGCCAAAAACCAGATGACCGGTGGAAGCCGCCTCAATGGCCAGGGAAATGGTCTCAAGATCCCGGAGCTCGCCCACCAGGATAATATCCGGATCCTCGCGCAGGGCCCCGCGAAGCGCGGCGGAAAAGGTTTTGGTATGGGTCCCCACTTCCCGGTGGTTCACAATACAGCTCTGGCTTTTGTGAACAAACTCGATGGGGTCTTCCACGGTAATAATATGGTCTTTTCTGTTTCTGTTGGCCTGGTCAATGATGGCAGCAAGGGTGGTTGATTTACCGGAACCGGTGGGTCCTGTCACCAGTACAAGCCCCCGGGGCAGGTCTGCCAGTTTTGAGATCACCGGCGGCAGCCCCAACGCTTCGGCAGTCATAATCTCCGATGGAATTTCACGGAATACGGCGGCTATGCCGTTTTTCTGCATAAAATAATTGGCCCTGTACCGGGCAAGGCCGGGAATTTCATATCCGAAATCAACATCCCCGGTCTCCTCAAATTCCTTAATTTTTTCCTGGGAGGTGATTTCATAAAGCATGCCGCGCAGCTTATCATTGGTCAGCTTATCGTATTTAATTCGCTCAATGTCGCCGTGAAGCCTTAACGCAGGCTGCTGCCCCGCAGTCAGGTGCAGGTCGGACGCCCCATGGTCATGCATAAGCTTAAAAAACGCATCAATTTCAGCCATTTTTGCCCCTTTTTTTGTTGTTTTCCCCCTGAACCGAAGATATTTTGGAAACACCTATCCATAAATCAACACAGCCCTGTACGATAAGGGCGTGTAACCAGAAGCTTATGTCAAAGGAATCAGGCCCGCCGGATAAATTTCAGGGCCGTGTCTGATTCATCGGCTGCTTTGTTTTCTTCTTTGGTCATCTCGAGCAGCTTTGAGTGTGAATCAATCACCGAACTGATCTGCATTTCAAGCTGGATACGCTGGCGTTTAAGTTCCGTAATATCGCTGTGCAGTTGGGAAAGGCGTTTATGTGCCTGATTCAGGATTTTTTCAGCCTCAACCTCTGCATTGGCAATGGTGACCTGGGCTGATTTCTCAGCGTTATCCCTCATCTGATCCAGTACTTTCTGGGACTGAATCATGGCATTTTTCATTGATTCTTCGCGTTTTCTATACCCCTGGTTTTCCAGGTTCAGCCGGTGATTTTCCTGCCTGAAATTTTCCAGGGCAGTTTCCTGGGATTCAAGTTCCCTTGCCACTTCTTCA
Source organism: Desulfobacter vibrioformis DSM 8776 (assembly GCF_000745975.1). Taxonomy (GTDB): domain Bacteria; phylum Desulfobacterota; class Desulfobacteria; order Desulfobacterales; family Desulfobacteraceae; genus Desulfobacter; species Desulfobacter vibrioformis. The sequence goes on from NZ_JQKJ01000007.1 coordinate 122,001, forward strand.
AGAAAGGCATCCACTTCCTGTACATCAAAACCTCTGAAACGGGTGGAGAACTCTTTTTGTTTGATCACCAGTGGTGTAACGCCCATGAATAAACTCCCTTTAGGTTCGGACCGCAAATTTTATTTCCTCTGCGGTCCTTATCACATTGAACGGGCCAGGCCAACCAGGCTCTTTACAACAAAATTCTGCATAAAAATAATCACTAAAAATACAACAATCGGGGACAGGTCCATACCGCCGAAGGTCACGGGAAGATGTTTGCGGATCTGGTAAAACACCGGTTCCGTTGCCTTGCGAAGAAACCGGACTATTGGGTTGTACGGATCGGGATTCACCCAGGACAGCACCGCCGAAGCAATAACAATCCACATATATATATTTAGCGCATAGTCAAGGACAATGGCAACAGCCATAAAAAAATTGGATAGTATCAGCATTCTATATCACCCTGGTTCAGGTTATTTTTATGAAACGTGTTATCGCGAACCAATTGAAAAGTCAAGTTTTTTTGACTTTTTCCAAACATTGCTGCAGGTAAGGAATTTTATACATAAAAACATGACCCGCACCGTTCCGCAAAACGCGAAATTTTCCTTCCCAAAAAACGGCGTGTCTGTTAGAAACACACTGACCGTTTAGATATTTACCTTAACTTACCCTCAAAATAAAGAAAAGATACGTTTAAATCACTTTGAAACAATTAATCCGATTCATAAAAAAAATTTTTACCGGACCCCCCCAAAAACAAAATCCCAGCACCTGTATTCCAGAAACCCGGACCCCTGAACCGGCTGCACTGCCCCCTGACAGGGAAGCCAGGTCGGTTAAAAAGCCCCGGCCAAAACCCCAAAGACCGCGCTGGACCCTGGAGAAATTTCAGGTTCCCCCCCAGGAGGGCAAAACCCGGTTCCATGACTTTAAGCTTCCCACAGGGCTGATGCATGCCATCTGCGACCTTGATTTTAAATACTGTACAGATATCCAGGCCCGGCTTCTTCCCCACACCCTTGAGGGCCGGGATGCCACGGCCAAGGCCCAGACCGGAACAGGTAAAAGCGCCACCTTTATCATCGCCGTAATTAACCGGTTTGTCCGCACACCGGTCAAGCGGGAGAAAAAGTATCCCAGGGCACTGATCCTTGCCCCCACCAGGGAACTGGTTCACCAGATTGAAAAGGATTTCAAGGGACTTGCCAAATATTCCCATCTTCGCATTGTCTCTGTTTTTGGCGGCACCGATTATCACAAACAGCAGACCCTTCTCACGGACAAACCCGTGGACGTCATTACAGCAACCCCGGGGCGCCTTCTGGACTTTATCTCAAAAAAACTGATTGATCTGTCCCGGGTGGAGATTGTTGTCATTGACGAGGCAGACCGAATGCTGGACATGGGATTTATTCCGGATGTCCGTCGCCTGATTTACATGACCCCCCACAAGGACAAGCGCCAGACCCTGTTTTTTTCCGCCACCCTTACAGACGAGGTTCTCCGCCTGTCCGAGTCCTGGACCCGGGATGCCGTGCGCATTGAAATTGATCCGGAACAGGCGGCTGCGGATACCATCACCCAGATTGTCTATCTGACCACGGAAGAAAATAAGTTTAAAAATGTATGCAATCTTCTGATCAGTGAAAAACTTGAACGGGTTATCATCTTTGTCAACCGCAAGGATACGGCCCGGTATCTGTCGGAAAAACTATCCAGGTACGGCCTGAACGCAGGGGTTCTGTCCGGGGACGTGCCCCAGGACAAACGGTTCAAGGTACTCAACCAGTTTAAAACAGGAAATCTCAATGTTCTGGTGGCAACGGATGTGGCTGCCCGGGGACTTCACATTGAAAACATCAGTCATGTAATCAACTATGACCTGCCCCTGGAACCCGAGCATTACATCCATCGAATCGGCCGCACCGGCAGGGCCGGCGCCACCGGCACCTCAGTCAGTTTTGCCGATGAAATGAGTTCGTTTCAAATCCCGAAAATTGAAGAGGTCCTTGGCCACAAGGTCAGCTGCGAATATCCCACGGCAACTCTGGAGGCGGATCTGCCAGCACCGGCCCCATGTCCTTCAAAACAAAAGTTTAAACAGAATCAAACAAAAGGTGCCAGTAAAGATAAAAAGCCTTACAGGAGACGGCAAAGACCGGCAAAAACAGCGGCAGCCAAAAACCCATGACCCGGTCCCGGTTGACACCCAATCAGGTTCAATGTAAAAACAACATGGTAATTAAATCCAAATAAGCAATCACAAGGAGTAAAACCAGCATATGTTTGGTCTAGGAATGCCGGAAATTTTGCTGATTCTGGCCATTGCCCTCATCGTCATAGGCCCGCAAAAACTGCCGGAAGTGGCCAAAACCCTTGGCAAGGCCATGGGGGAATTCAAACGATCTGCCCAGAATCTGAAAAATTCCATTGATATAGAGACGACCGTTCAAGAGGTCAAGCCAGAGCCTGTTAAAAACAAACTTAAGGACGTTATCAAGGATATAACAGAAGACGGCCCCGAATCCAAACCCCAGCAGATGTCCACTGAATCCGAAAGCCCTGGCGTCCCTGAAACAAAAAAAAATTCGGAATCACCCCAGGACAGTCCGGATGCAGACGCCCAGGCTGCGCCTGAAACCGACACAGCGCCCCCTAAAGCATAAATCCATCAGGTATCTGACATGAGCGATCCGGAAGAAAAAAGTCCGTTTACCGAGCACCTGGGCGAATTGCGTGACCGCCTGATTCATTCCTTTATTGCCGTGGGCTTGGGGTTTGTTGCGGCCTATTTTTTCAAGGAACAACTGTTTGACATTCTGACGGCCCCCCTGGTCACTGCCATGGCAAAAAGCGGCAATGCAAAACTGATCTATACAGGATTGCCCGAAGCCTTTTTCACCTATCTTAAAGTGTCGTTACTGGCAGGCATCACCCTTGCTACCCCGGTCCTGTTTTATGAATTCTGGATGTTTGTCTCTCCCGGGCTGTACCGGGACGAAAAAAAATATATCCTGCCCATCATCATTCTATCGCTTATTTTTTTTATTGCCGGGGCCTCATTCGGGTATTTTATTGTTTTCCCATACGGGTTCCAGTTTTTTCTTGGCTTTACCACGGAAACCATCCAGGCCATGCCCTCCATGAAGGAGTACCTTTCCTTTGCATCCAAAATGCTTCTGGCCTTTGGATTTGTTTTTGAGCTGCCCCTTGTGCTGACCTTTTTGTCCCGCATGGGACTGGTCACCCCTGCTTTTTTAAGGAAAAACAGGAAATATGCCCTGCTTCTGTTCTTTGTGGCAGCAGCGATCATCACCCCGCCGGATGTGGTCACCCAGATCATGATGGCCATGCCGCTGATTCTTTTGTATGAAATCGGTATTCTCGGGACAAGATTTTTCGGCAAAAATTCTAAGTCAGATGGTGAAAATGATGATGAACAGGAAGAAGAAATCCCAGAATTTGATGACGACCCTGGAGCAGAGGACATAGACAAAGATGCTTTTCATTGATCTGAAAGGTCTGAATCCTGTTTCGTTTTCAATTGATCAATCTGTTTAAATCGTTTTGACAGATTGTTATCCATGTTTGTCCCCACCGCTCCGTATTCCACCTGTGTTTGAATTACGGACACCCGCAAGGGGTGTCCCTGGGATGGGTTGGATAATGCCATGAATATGATTTGGCATTTTGTTGATGTTATCTACTTGAAATTATTGATAATACTTATATTCAGGGCTGTTTCATATTTTCCGGCCAGAACCGCGGCACCTGCCAGCAATCTGCCGGATTCAGGCGTATTTATAAGGGCAGCAGACCTTTTCGCATGGTAAAACATCTCCTCAAAAGCCTGTTTTTCAAAGGCCTCCAAGGCCTTTTTCCCATGCATCTGGGCCTGGGTTTCGATGTTTAACAACACAGATAAATCGGTTCTGCACCTGCGGCAAACGCTTTGCCCCGGACTCACCAGAGCCCCGCAAGCCGGACATTTTTCCATGGGGCCTCCCTGCCTTACTCAAGATAAAAAAGAATATCTTCAAGGGCCTGGGCTGATTTTTGAGCCTCATCCAGTTTTTTATCAGCGGCCAGAGTCTTGATCTCTTCAATGAGGTTAATAATTTCCTCACAATCTTCTGCAGAAGCATTTTCAAGGGTAGCCCTGGCCCTGGCAATAAGAGACTCAAACGCGTCGTCCGTTTCAGCCGGGACTTGCTTTTTTTCATCCGAATCATCTATTGCCGTATCCAAATCCAAATCCAAATCCAAATCGTCCAGGGATTCCCACACTTTATCAATCTTGCTTTTTGATGCCGACACAGTGTCCTGGGATATTTCGGAAAAGGCATTCTCGATGACACCGGTGATCTGTTTGCCTGTGTTCTTTTCAATGGCAGTTATTTTGAGTATGCCGTTAAAATCCAGTTCATATTTCAAAATAACCGGGCTACTTTCCGGTTGATGAGGACTTAAATCAAGCCGGTAGGTGCCAATAAGAATATTGTTCACTGCGTCGCGGTCTTCGCCTTGATAGACTTCAATCTGCACCCGCTCCTGCCCGGAAAAAACAGTCCAGAACACCTCGCTTTTAACCGCAGGAAGCTTTGTATTTCTTCGGATCAAAGGGACAAAAAGGGTCTCGGTCATTACACCGTCAAGCTCTCCTATGGCAGAAGTGCCAAAGGTGTAGGGGGTAATATCCAGTAATATGCCGGCGGAATCCAGTCCCATTTCCCGTCCGGCCTGGATGGCGGCCCCCATGGCGACACACAGATCCGGATCAATTTCCTGGTTGGGAAAAATGCCGAAACTGTCTTCCAGCATGGCCGAAAGTCTGGGAATCCTTGTGGAGCCCCCCACCAGAATAATTTTATCAAGGGCTGACGGCAGCATGGCAGCATCTTTCAAGGCTTTGTTCACGCTGTCCATTGTTTTTTGAAGGTGGTGCTCAATCATGGATTGAAAATCCACTCTGGATAATTCATAGGAAAGATGCACATCCATGCCATCCTTTTTGGCGATGTGATCCTCTTCAATGGCGGCATAGGGGGCGCTGGACAGTTCTATTTTTGCTTTTTCCGCAGCATGCCTGAGCCTTGCCCTTGCAATGGTATCCTCTGACAGGTCAATGCTGTATTCCTTTTCAATATGCTCCAGAAGCCTATTCTCAATCTCAAGGTCAAAATCATCTCCGCCCAGATGGTTGTCCCCTGTGGAAGAAAGTACCTCCACCACCCCGTCCTCAATTCTTACAATGGAGACATCAAAGGTGCCGCCCCCAAGGTCATACACCAGGATGGTGCGGGCGTGGGCATCCGCAGATTCATAGGCAAGGGCTGCGGCTGTGGGTTCGTTGAGTATCCGGATCACGGTGAGCCCTGCAATCTCGCCCGCCTCCCGGGTTGCCTGGCGCTGGGCATCCGTAAAATAGGCAGGGGTAGTGATGACCGCTTTTGTAATGGTTTGCCCTGTTATCCGCTGGGCCCTCTCCTTGAGCGCCTTGAGAATAAAAGCGGAAATCTCCTGGGGGGTGTAGCTGTCGTTTCCCAGGGCAACTTTTTCCTGTGAGCCCATGAGACGCTTGATGGAAAGAACCGTTTTGTCAGGGTACAGCGTGGCCTGATTCCGGGCGGCTGTTCCCACACTCATGGTTCCGTCTGCCCCGAGACCCACACAGGAAGGTACAATTCCGTTATCATTCTCCATTAAAACAGTTGATTTGCCATCCATAATAAAGGCAACTTCAGAGTTTGTCGTACCAAGATCTATCCCGATAATCGGTTCCATATAAAAAAGTCCTTTTTCCTTAAAATCCTTTTAAAAAATTTAGTCGGCGACAACCACCTGGGCATACCGTAAAATTTCATTGCCCCTTTTAAAGCCTCCGGATACGGTTTCCACCACCGTTCCCTTTTCCACCCCCTCCGTAGTTCTTGATTCCAGGGCTCTCATCGCCATGGGGTCAAATACGGCGCCCGTGGACGCTATGGGATGAATGCCCAGCAGGGCAAGGGATGCGTCAAATTTTCGGATGGCCATATCATATCCGTCACGGATATTGTCCATGTTTTTCGGTGCCCGCCTGAAAAATCCCTTTTGGGAAACAGATGCCGGACAGGCAGCCCTGCCGCGCACCAGGCTGTCCCGGATATCAAAAAAATATGACACGGTTCTTTTCTCAGTCTCCATTCGAATATTTTGCTCTAAGTCGGCAATCTGTCTTGTCTTTTCATTAAAATGGTCCATGATCTCACCATAAGCGTCGGTCATGGCCGTGATCTGATCCAGGGCCTTTAATGTCCGGTGCTGCTCCCTGTTCTGCATCTTAATTTCCTGTTTTAAGGCCGTAAATTCAGAAAGCAGGGTATAAAGATCACAGGTATCCGGCGTCACAGACAAGGCGGGAGGATCTTGGTCCGGCACCTCGGAAAGCCAGGTTTTAAAGTCCTCAAGAACCTTGGTTTTCCAGGGTTGCATCCCGCCGGTCTCCAATGCGGTCCGGTCTTCGGATATCTCATCCTCATCATCCCAAGATACCCGGGAATAGCCCTTTAAGACAGTTTTACAGCGCTGTATGATCACGCCTTTCATTTTTGTGAAGGAAAAAGCTGTCTTTTTAAACCAGTTCCCGGTCCTTTTTTCTCTGTCAGATGATTTTTCCACCTGCTATTCCATCTCCTTGCCAACGGCGTTTAACAGTTCCTGCAACCCAGGGGTGCGCCGGGTGATTTTAACGCATGAGGCAAGGGTTTCAATGGCCTGCCTGGATTCCACGTTTTTCAGCGCAAAAAACAGCTTTGTTGCGGCCCGGGTTCTTGCATCCTTGATGGACTCATAGGCGCTTGTGATCTTTTGAAACATTTCAGGATCTTTTTCCGGGCTGTGGGTCTTTACCAGCAGAAGGTACTTTTTTCGGATTTCCAGATCCGTTGCATTAAGGGATAACCCCAGAACAAGATAAGATTTCAGCATATTTCTTCCTTACAAATTTTTTTAGGATTGATTTTGTGCCTTACTGAAGAAATATGATTTTGGCTTCCCGGGACAATTTCTTTTTGCCCTCATCTTTAAAAATAAGATTGAGTATCAAAATCAACCCATTAATTTCATGATTTTTCTTCATCAAATCCTTTTTACATCTATTTAATACGGATGTGGATGCACCGCGTAATCCCTCGCTATCAATAATTTCTTCTATCTCGTTTTTCAAATGTTCAAACATCCCCCAAAATTCTTTGGGATCTTCCCGCTTCAGCTGCTTTCCCTGGTCTGCAAAAAGATTTTTCAGAAAAGGATCTTTGAAATGCTCAAAATCCAACATGTCTCCTGGAAGGGAATCAAATGGATTAAATTTTTCATCATCATCATCATCGTCGTCGTCAAACAGATCGTCAAACAGATCATCGAACAGATCATCTAATAATTCAAATTCAAGGTTTTGGAGCGCATGGCGGTAGGGACCATGGGTATGACGGGAAAGGCGCTCTCCGGCAGCCTTGAATTTTTTCTTCATTTCAGGATCTGCATCTTCCACCAAATCCATGAGGCCATCCACATCCCAGTCATTATCCTGGATACCTTCCAGGACAAGGGCGTAAAATGTCAACAGATCATGGCCAGGTTCTTTTTTTCCTTTTCGGGTCCGTCTCAGCAATTCAAGGTGAAAGGGGGTCACATGATCCGCTGAAAGAACCCGGTCCATAAGCCGGATAAGATCGTCATCGTTCAGGTGCTTGAGTATTCCGTTTTCGGTCGCCAAAAACACCAGGTGAATTTTAAGGCTTGCAAAAATATGTTGCCACTCCCGCGGGAAAGGGGTGAGAAGTGCCAGCAGCTCTTCCGAACTCAGGCCCGGAACCTGCCCAAGTTCGTTTTTAAACAAGGACTTGATTTTGTGAGATACCTTTGAATTATTTTTTTGGGGTTTATCCTGAACATCCATGCGAAGCATGGAAACAAGTCTAAGCCTTTGGAATAAAGAAAATTGATCCAGGTTTAATCCAATGACCTTTTCAGTCATTTCAGGGTGTTCACAAATCTGGTAAAATAACTTCTTTTCTTGTAAAAGAAGGGCATTGGTACCGGCATCAAGGTTCTGTGCTTTTTCCAGATCCTGCCGGGCACGTTGATAATTGCCTTTGTTAAGGCTCTTGTCAGCGGAGATGACAAGGGCGATAATGTGCATATCCTGAACCCGGCTGTCATAGGGGGCCAGTTCCATGGCTTTTTTAAGTATATTTTCGGCTTTCCTGAAGGCGTTTTTGCCATGATACAGCGAGGCCAGTTCAATGCAGGGGTAGGGATCATCGGGGAAGGTCTCACACATGGAAAGCAACAGCCCCTCCTTGATCTTTTTGGCTTCCCTGGTACTGACATTCATTCGGGCCACCAGTTCATACAGTTCTCTGTTGCCGGCATCACACTGGAGTCCCCGGGCCGCACACTGCATCCAGAGGCTGTCAATCCCTTCACCGGGAGAAAAACCGAATCGTGCTGCGGTTTTGTCGCTTAGCCTCATCAACTCCTCCTGGATTCTTTCCGAAAAATCAGCCCTGCACACATAGAGAAAAATGGCAGACTCCGCCATGGCAAGGGCCTGGGGATCTGAATCCGTTTTTTTCAGATGGTCAAGGTATTGCGCCGCATTATCCAGCGGGTTGTTCATGGATAAAATTTTCCGCTTGGCTTCCAGCAATGCGGCATCCCGGGGCAGCAGGGCTTTTTCAAGTGCCATGAACGTCCTTTCATTGGAAAGATCCTGCTGCCATAATGTTTCCACAAGATATTGCGTGGCATATTCCGGGTCATCCGGCAGGATCTGTTTTGAAAAGGCCGTGATCAGTTGCTTCATGGTGTTGTCAAACTGTTTTTTTTCTTCCCGTTCAATGATTTTTTCAGCCGTATCCCAGACGTCCAGCGCTCCTTGCCACAGGCATGCCGCAAGGGTTTTATTTTCTTTGATGCAGGTTTTTTCGTTTACGGATTGAACCGTTGCCCCAAGCACGGCTGCAATTTCAGCGAACACGGATGCTTCAGGGATCAGGGAAATAGCCTTGTACATGTTTTTGTCATCTTCCTGTCCAAACAGCGCCATGGCTCTGCAAAACATGCGGATATGTGCAAAGGCGGAATTTCTCGGCAATGCCTTCATTCCGTCAGATGCCTGCTGCCATTGGCCTTTATCCATCAAGGGAATGCATGCCTTAACAATAGCGGCATCCCGGGAAATAAAGAACGGGGCTTGTTTTTTATCCAAAAAATCCCAAGACCCTTGGTTTACCAGCCGGTCGGCAAGCAAAACACCCACCAGAGGATCCGCTCCTTTGAGGGCAACATATTGTTCTGCGTAGTCAAAGGCTTTTCCGATATCACACAGTTCAATGACCAAAGCGATGCCGGGCTGATCCATAACGTCGGGGGTCGGCAGATAGTTCATGCCCTGTTTTTGTAATAATGCGGCCTCCTCCGGCATGTTTTTACGGGCAAGTTCCTTTGCTCTTTGCATATACGCTACAAACAATTTGCAATGCCCTACCCGGACCTGGTCTTCTGACTTTGAATTTTTAATGGCCAGTTTATACATTTTTATGGCCTCCCGGGGGTTTTTACCGAACGTGTGTTTATCTCCTTTTTCCACAAGATCATCAAACGCCAAGTTTGCAATGTATCGCTGCTTTTCTTTTATTTTTTTTCTGGTATTTTTATTTCTTTTTGCCATTCACATACCTTGACCGGACTTAATCTCGATCCGTCCTTTGATGGGAGTTCATCCTTGATGGTTTACTCTGTTCGTTCCGGGCTTGGGGCCCATGTGGGGTATTGAAAATTTCGGATTAAAAGCTGTCATGCGGATACCATATCATATGCTTGCTAATTTTCAATTTCAAATGTGAAAATTCTCGGTGCAATCCGGTTCATTTTGTTGGTATTGACTTTACCCGGGGCTTGGGTGTAAAAAAAACGGGAATAAATTATAAAGATATAATCGGCTGTATCGTCGGTAAAAAGCAATATCGTTTTAACTTTTAAAGGAGAAAAGAGGTTATGAGTAAAAAATTTTTCGCCCTCCTGCTGGCTGCAGGAATTGCTGTGGTTTTCACTGCCTCCGGTATTCAGGCAGGGACCCAGGCAGATGACGTGATCACCATGAAAAGCAAACTTTTAGATGCAAATCGCAAAAAAGGGCCGGATTCAAAAAACCCGTACCAACTGGTTCAATTCGACCATAAAAAACATCATGAAGCGTACAACATTTCCTGCGGCGACTGCCATCATGACAAAGAAGGCAAGCCCCTTGCCGATCTGAAAGAAGGAGATGATGTTCAAGAATGCGAAGTATGCCATACCCACGCAACACCTGGCGACAAAAACTTCCAGGGAAAATACAAGAAAAAACCTGTTGACATCATGCACCTTGAATCCGCCATCCATGAAAACTGCGTGGGCTGTCACAAGGAAAAAGGCCTGAGCGTCGGCACTAAATGCGGCGACTGCCATAAGAAAATGTAATTATTCCGGCGGACGGTTAATTTAACGAACCGTTTACACGGCATATATTTAGAAAATATATTTAGAAAGGGGAAGGCCGGATGGTCTTCCCCTTTTTGCGTGTCACACTGCTTAAAGGCGTTTCCAGGATTTCAGGTTGCCCAAAACGACACCCCCTCTGGGAAAGCATCTTTTCCAGGGGGGCGCTTAATTGTGCAAAGGGAGCCGGATCAGGAGAACTCGCCGTGCAGGTATTCTTTGGTCAGCTCTTCCTGGGGATTTTCAAACACTTCTTTGGTGGGCCCCATTTCAACAAGGTAGCCTGTACGGCCGCCCTTGGAGATGTCCACGGCAAAGAACGCGGTCTGGTCAGCCACACGGACAGCCTGCTGCATGTTGTGGGTGACGATGGCAACGGTGAACTGTTTTTTCAGTTCCACCATCAGCTCTTCGATCTGGCGGGTGGCAATGGGGTCCAGGGCGGAGCAGGGTTCGTCCATGAGAAGAACACGGGGTTCCGTGGCAATGGCCCTTGCAATGCACAGGCGCTGCTGCTGGCCCCCGGAAAGGGACAGGCCGTTGTTTTTAAGTTTGTCCTTTACCTCTTTCCACAGGGCTGCACTTCTAAGAGCCTTTTCAACCTTTTCGTGCATGTTCCCTTTATACCGGTTCAAGCGCAGGCCAAAGGCCACGTTGTCAAAGATGGACATTGAAAACGGGTTGGGCTGCTGGAACACCATGCCGATGTTCCGGCGTACAGATACGGGATCAATATTTTTATCGTAGATATTGATCCCGTGAAAGTGTACATCCCCCACAAACCGGAATCCCCGGATCAGGTCGTTCATGCGGTTGATACTCTTAAGCACCGTACTTTTACCGCAGCCCGAGGGTCCGATAAAGCCGGTGATCTGGTTTCTTTTTATGGGTACGTGGCTGTCCCGGACAGCAAGGAAATCGCTGTAAAAAATCTGATGTGCTCTGCAATCCAATGCAACATCTGCCGGCAGGTCGTTTTCATAGGCTTCGTTTGCATCCACTTCTTTTAATGCTTCCATGAGCGTTTATACTCCCTTATTTTTTTGACCTAAAATTACAGTTTTGTTTTACCACCCATGCTGCGGCTGATGATGTTGAGAACAAATACCAGGACGACAAGGATCAGCGATGCGGCCCAGGCCAGTTCAATGAGATTTTCATAGGGACTGGATGACCAGTTGTAGATCAGTACGGCCAAGGATGCTGTGGGATTGTTGGGAGAAAGCCAGCTTTCTGAAAAAAGGGCCGTGAACAGCAACGGCGCGGTTTCTCCGGCAGCCCTGGCCACGGCAAGGACAACGCCTGTTATGATGCCTGGCATGGCAACAGGCAAAATAACCTTGACCAGACTTTGGGCTGGGGTGCATCCCATGCCGTAGGCTGCTTCGCGCATGGGGTTTGGCACCATTTTAATGGCTTCTTCAGCCGTGAGCATGACGGTGGGGATCATCAGCAGGGAAAGGGCGATGCCCCCGGCCCATGACGAATAATGGCCCATGACAAGGACAACGACGGCGTAGGCGAAAACACCGGCAATAATGGACGGAAGACCGGTCATTGTTTTTGCGCAGAATCTGGCAGTTTCTGAAATTTTGCTGTGGGGATCAAGTTCTGCCAGATAAACCGCTGCCAGAATGCCAAAAGGGATACTGATCAAACCGGCAATGCCCACCATAAAAGCGGTACCGAGAATCGCATTGCCGAAACCGCCGACGCCATGGGCGTCAAAGGCACCCGGAGGCAGGGTGTAAAACAGTTCAAGGGTCAGTCGTTTACCGCCGCGGTATATCAGCAGGATAAGGACTGAAAATAAAGGAATACATGCTGTGATCGCGCAGGCAATAGTGATGGCACTTAAAATGATTGACTTAAGCGCTCTGGGTTCCATGGGCTGACGTTCCAGTTGCGGTAGTTGAAGGCCGGTCTGGCTCATCTTCTATCTCCTCCCGGTGTTGCCTTGGTAACAATGACAGCACCTGCAATGTTAACGATCAGGGTAATCAGCAAGAGCACACAGGCGGCATACATGAGCGCACCGGTTTCAAGCCCGACATTTGCTTCCGGAAAAGTGTTGGCCAGAAGGGCTGCAATGGTGTCTGCCGGGGCAAAAAAGGACAGGGTCAGTGTGGACATACTGCCCACAAGCATGGCAAGGGCCATGGTTTCACCAAGGGCCCGGCCAAACCCCAGTACAAGCGCACCGAAAATACCACCGGATGCTGTGGGCAGCATAACACGCAGGATGGCTTCCCAGCGGGTGGTGCCCATGCCAAAGGCGGCTTCCTTGGTTTTATGGGGTATGGCTTTGAAGGCGTCCTGGGAAATGGCCGCAACCGTAGGCAGGATCATGATGGACAGCACCAGTACTGCCGGAAGAAGGCCCAGGCCCGAAAGCCGGGTGGAAAAAAAAGGAATCCATCCCAGGTATTCGTGCAGAAAATTGGCTAAAGGACGGATCAGCGGAACCAGAACATAAATGCCCCACAGCCCGTAGACAACGCTTGGGATAGCGGCAAGCAGTTCAATAATATTTTTTAATGCAAATTCAACTTTATATGGAAGAAAATCCTGGGTGATGAATATTGCAATGGTAATTCCGAAAAAACCACCGAGAATAAGGGCAAGAAAGGAACTGTAAATTGTTCCCCAGATCTGGGGAAGAATCCCGTACACATTTTCGCTTGAGTTCCAGACAGAAGTGAACAGAAATTTAATCCCCAGATCAGGGAACGCCGGCAACGCTTTTCCGCCGATTTTATAGACGATGAACGCCAGCAGGAAAATAGTGGCCCAGGTAAAAGCCCGGGTTAAGAACCTGAATGATTTGTCAAAAAAAATGTCGCCCGGGGTGGGCGGTTTGGATAATGTCCTGCCACCGACATTACCCAAGAATTCATTGTCGGCCATTTTTTTAAGTCTCCGGATAAGAAACAGGGCACTTTCCCTTTTTTAAAGGAAAGTGCCCCTGATCAAGAAAGAAAATTGTTTTTACTGAATGTTTTTAGAAGCTTCCCTAACTTTTTTTACAACACTTTCAGGAAGGGGAATATAACCGGCTTTGTCAGCAATTTTCTGACCGTCATCCAGGCAGTATTCGACCATTTTGCGCAGGGCTGCAGCGGTGTCTGCATCTTTGTTCTTTTTGTAGAACAGCATCCAGGTGAAGGTTGCAATGGGGTAGGATGCATCGCCTTCAGGATCGTTGATGAACACGATCATATTTTCAGGCAGAACAGCGTTGGCAAGGGCTGCAGCACCGCCTTCAGGTCCGGGGCATACAAATTTGCCGGCTTTGTTTTCCAGGCATGCCATGGGCAGTTTGTTCAGCTTGGCAAAACCGTATTCGGTATATCCAATAGCACCCGGGGTCTGGCGGATGGCAGAAGACACGCCGTCGTTCTTTTTGCCTTTTACCATGTTGGTGCCGGGCCACTGAACCATTTTGCCCTGGCCGACAGTGGATTTGAAATCAGAAGAAATAGCGCTTAAGTGACCGGTGAAGCCAAAGGTGGTACCGGATTTGTCAGAACGGACAACAACGGTGATGGGGGTGTCAGGCAGGGTCAGGCCGGGGTTGGCATCAGCGATTTTGGCGTCATTCCATTTGGTGATTTTGCCCAGGAAAATTTCGGGATATACGCTCCGGGGCAGTTTGATGCCGTCAATGCCGGGCAGGTTGTAGGCAATAACAATTTCGCCTGCGGTCATGGGCAGCAGCTGAACACCCTCGGGCACCTGGTCAATTTCGCTCTGCTTCATGGCTGCATCACTGGCGCCGAAATCAACGGTGTGGGCAATGAAGTTTTTGATGCCGGAACCCGAACCGATGGACTGGTAGTCTACTTTGATTTCTCCATTGGTTTTTTGGGCAAGATCTTTGAACCATTCGCTGTAAATTGGTGCAGGAAAGCTGGCACCGGCACCGGTAATTTTGGTTTCACCTGCAGTTGCGGAGCCCGCAATCATGAAGGATGCTGCAACGGCAGCGGATAAGGCAACATTAAATAACGATTTGAATTTCATCTGTTTCTCCTGTTGTTAACGTTTTAAACTGCACTTTTGGTTAAGAATCAACATGATGAGTATTACTACTATTCAAATGTTATGATTTTGTTAAGATTTAATGAGGGGAGTGTAAGTCAAGAAAATCGGGGCTGACGGCGTGCTGGGGCAGGATTTTGAACACCCTGATTGCAGGTGTCATGAAGGACGCAGCAGCAATTCCGGGTTGGCCTGGGCTTCAAGAAATGTTGCAAAGTTTTTTTTGATTTTCGGCAATTTGTATAATTTGCCGACCAGGTCCTTTTTAGTGGCTTTGGCAAGGCTTGAGGGGTCAAAATATGCCTTGGCATTATCCACGGTCAGCACAAAAGGGGGTTTGCCGTTACGCACGAGAATATGACTCATCAGCAGTGCGCCGGTCCGGTGGTTGCCTTCGAAAAAAAGCTGGGGCTGGCTGACATGGAGAATATACATGCCGGCGGCGCGTTTCCAGGCTGGGACATGTTTATGATTCTTTGCCCAGGAACGCAGATCCTTGATGCAGAATTCTTTCTGGCCGTAAAAGCGGTCGCTTGTGGCCAGGATGTGCTGCTGGAAATCCTTTCTTTTTTTCAAATCCTCCCCGCACAGGACAATATGGTTAAGTTCAAGGAAATGGTGCAGCCCGGTCTGTTCCACCAGGCTTAAATCCTGTTCGAGCAGGGTGTTGATGTAGCGGTAGCCGGCAAGCATGTTTTCGACAATTTCATCCCGCATGGGTTCCCGGCGCATATCCAGACTGTCGTTAATATGTTCGAAATTTTTCTGGACCGTCCTCAGATAATATTCCACTGCCTCAAGATTAATCCTGAATTTAGAATGCATTTTTCCACCAGGTTGTAATGGTCAACAGATAGGGGCAGGCACAATTGCTTATGTTCCGCCTGTAATGAGAACCCCCAAGTCAGGCATACATTAGAGCAGGCATCCGGTTTTTGTCAAGGTGCATAAAAATTCTCCCCGGAGACGATCCGCATATTAAAAATAGGGCGCAAGGCCCGGGGAAAATTTTTCAAAGCTGCAAATTTTTTCTTCAAGTACGGGATCAAGACCGGATTGTACCAGAGTGGCATATGGTTCATTGGGGAATAAAAATGTTTCCGCAAACCCTGGAATTTGCCGACCGGCAATTCGAATGCCCGGGTGCTGGTTATCTTTTTCAATAATGACATGGCTGTCTTTATTCAGCTGGACTGGTATATGCGGGTAGCGCATTGACGGGGCAGCACGCAAAGCGGTGGAATGGTATTTCAGTGTCAGGGTTAAATCTGAAAGATTCAGGCTGTTGGGCCACAGGCTCCGGGGGATGGTGATGCCATCTTTGCCGGCGGTCCAGTCCGTTCCTTTTTTGCCTCTTGTTTCAAGGTATCTTGCAACGGCGCCGGTCTGGTTCGGGTCTCCTGAAAGGGTCATGGTCCGGATAAACCCGGTGGCTGTGATGTCTTCCCATGCATGTTTGATCAGATCGGCATTTCGTTTCCTTGCCGCAGCTTTCTGGAACTGCTGGCGATAGGTGAATGCGCAGTAGTTTATGGGCAGATTGATCTCATTTCTCAGGCTGTGCAGGATAAGCTCCAGGGCCGCAAGCTCGGTTTCAAGGACAGACACGCCGGGACCATGCAAAAAGGTGTAGCCGTGGCTGATCAGTTTTGGCAGGTTGAAATGGGTGCACCGGATCTGGTGAAGATTGAGAAAATTGACCCCCAGGCCGGAAAGAGATTTTAAAAGGGGCTTTGTCCTCTCCAGATCCTCGGGGATCGCCGGCATTTCAACCGTGACAACAGGAATGATTCCCACGGCCTTTTTCAGGCTGTCCAGGGCGTAGTCCGCGGCTGGCAAATCAAAACGGATTTCTTTAAGACCTTTGTCTCTAAGGATTTTCAGCCGGTCTGTGGTGACAAGGGTGCCGTTGGTATACATCCAGATATGGGAAAGATCAGGCACCTCCCGGCCAAGGATGTCTAAAAAACAGATGATCCGGTCAAAGCTGATCATGGGTTCCCCGCCGCTGAATGCCACGCCCCGGATACCAAATTTTTTGACATAGTCGGCATAGTCTTTGGGCCGTTCAAATTCAATTGAGCTTGTCATTGGCGGGCCCTGGTCCTTTTGTTCCGATGGACAGTAAAAACATCGGGCATTGCAGATGCCGTTTATGAACAGGCATGACCAGGTGCCTTGTCCGCACAGGGCACAGCCCGGGGAGATCGCATGGGTATACAGTTTGGTCCCGGCAAATTCCCACCGGGCCTGGGTATGGGTGGATATCTCATCAAGCAGTTCCCTGCGCAGGGCTTGGGCTGCCCTGGCTGCCCCGGGTGAGATCCAGGGCATGGTGTGGTAAAGGTCGGGGAATGCTTTGCGGGTTTGGTGGATTTGGGCGGCCATGTCCATAGATTTCACCTTTGCTGTAATCACATTTAAAAGTGCGGGAGGATTCTGCAGGATGGATGCCATGGGGTGGGCAATGCCATAAACTTAAGCATTGAATATTTTATTTTACCATGAAGAACATGAAGAGCATGAAGAATATATACCGAAAAAGCAATCTTCATGTCCTTCATGCTCTTCATGGTTTTAATTTGGAAGCCTCTTAACTTTATGGCATTGAAGGCAGGCTGAAGGATGGCGGATGAAAGGAAATAAAAAGAAGTAATAGTTCCTGTTTATAATTTTATCGGAATTTATAGTTCTATGCCGTCAGGGTGCCGGGCCTGGTAGGAGGCGCTTGTCAAATAAGCTTGTCTTTATGAATCCTTTTTTGTAAACAGGGGATCGTAAAAGGAATTAAAGAATCCGAATATCGGAACAACCTGTTATCAGAGTCGGGGATCAGGGTTGAGTATCAGGGTTGAGTATCAGGGTTGAGTATCAGGGTTGAGTGACGTGAAAAAACTTCATTTTATTGTCAGGCAGGCATCGCATATGGGGGATCTGCATCAGCACCTGGCACCGGTATATGACATTGACAGCAGCAGCCGGCTGACAATTGCCCTGCAGGTGCTGCGCCACCGCCGGCCGGAATTTGTATTTCTGGATATTCAGCTCCTTCAACAGGCGGCTTCAAAAAGCAGTTACAAAGCCATTTTTCAAACCATAAGCCTGGTATGCCCCAATGCAAGTATTATTATCATGGCCCCGTCTGAACTGCTTGCCGAGGCTGTCAAAATCGTCCGTGACGGTGCTCAAGCCTATCTGACCTATCCCCTGGTGCCTGATGAAATCAGGCTGGTGGTGACCCGTATCATTGAGCAGAACCGGGCAGCGTCGGAACTCAATTATCTGCGGGAGCAGGTCTGGCAGGAAAACGCGTTTGACCTGCTTCACACCAAAAGTCCGGCCATGAAATCCGTATTTGAAAAAATCCGGGCTGTGGCTGCCACCAAAAGTACGGTGCTGTTGACTGGTGAAACCGGAACCGGTAAAGGATTTACCGCCCGGTGCCTTCACAATCTCTCTTTAAGAAAAGATGAACGGTTCATTGAGGTGCATTGCGGGGCCATTCCCGATACCCTGGTGGAGAGCGAACTGTTTGGCCATGAAAAGGGCGCCTTTACCGGGGCTGTCAAAAGAAAGCTGGGGAAGTTTGAGATTGCCAAAAACGGGACCATTTTTTTGGATGAAATCGGGACGATCACGCCCTCGGCCCAGATCAAACTGCTCCAGGTTCTCCAGGACGGCACCTTTCACCGGGTGGGCGGAGAAGAGCAGCTCCAGGCGGATGTGCGCATTCTTGCTGCGACCAATGCGGATTTGAAACAATTGTGTGATGAAAAGCGTTTCCGGTCGGATCTGTATTACCGGCTCAATGTTTTTCCGGTTACCCTGCCGTCCCTGAAAGAGCGGAAGGAGGACATTCCCCGGCTGGCGGAGGCGTTTCTGGGAAGGCTGAATACCTTCCATTCAAAAACCATTTCAGATGTCCATCCCCAGGTTCTTGAGGCATTCCTTGCCTATTCATGGCCTGGAAATATCAGGGAGCTGGAGAATGTGCTGGAACGGGCCTTTATTTTGGAAAAAACAAGTGTACTTCGCCCTGAAAATTTTCCTGCGGAACTGTTTACCCACAAAGCTGAGTCCCTCCCGGATACCATTGATCTGTCCCTGGGCCTGGCCCGGGTCAGAACCCGGGAGGCAGCCAGAGTTGAACGCCGGTACCTGGATTTGATGCTGACCCGGTGCAAGGGGAAAATAAACGCTACGGCAGAGGCTTCCGGCATTACCACCCGGCAGCTTCATAAATTGATGAAAAGGCATTGTCTGGTTAAAGAAGATTATAAAAACAGATAGGTGCTGTCTGGCTTCCGTGATGAACACCTCCAGGAAGGGATCAAGTTACCCTAGCACTTCCTTTATTCGCGCGCCAAGATCGGCAAGGAAATACGGTTTCTGGATCAAACCGGCGCACCCGAGTGCTTTAAGCGCTTCCGCCTCCTCGGCAAGGTCCTGGCCACTTGAAAAAATCACCTTGACGCCGGGATTGATCTTGATAAGGCCCTGGATACACGCTTTCCCGTCCATTTCCGGCATGGCGATATCGAGAAGGACCAGGTCGATCTCAGAATGGCGGTCCTTGAATAAATCAACGGCTGCAGCACCGTTGGACGCGACGCAGACCTTATAATTGAGTCGTGCCAGAATCTCGCTTACCAGGTTGAGGATACATTTTTCATCGTCCACCACCAAAATGGTCTCCTCCCGGCCCATGATGTTCTCCATGTTCTTGGGCGCATGGGGTTTGGACAACCGCCTGCCCATGGGGAAATAAATTTTAAATACTGTGCCCGCATCAATCTCACTATACACGTCTATCCACCCGTTCATCTTCTTGACGTTGTTCCAGACAATGGAAAGTCCCAATCCCGTTCCTTTTTGTCTGCCCATCTGCTTGGTCGTGAAAAACGGTTCAAAGATCCGGTGCCGTATCTGCTCAGGCATCCCCTTTCCGCTGTCCCGGATCTCCAGAAGAACATATTTTCCTTCACAGAGGTTGGGATGGGTGAGCAGGTAATTGCCCGCCACCTCGACGGACCGGTACTTCAGGATGATGTCTCCCCCATCGGGCATGGCCTCGGAGGCATTGATGCACAGGTTGAGGATGATCTGATTTAAAAGCGTACTATTCGAAATAATGAGCGCGGGGTACTTGGGTGCATCAAGACTGAATTTCACATTTTGGGGCAGGGTGTGGCGGAGGATATTGAGCGAATCCGAGAGCACCTGCCCAATCTCAATCAGCTCCATCTTATCCCTTTCCCACCGGCTGAAGGAGAGAAGCTGCCTGACCAGGTTCGCCATTTGCTTACTGGTTGCGATGATGTTGTCCAGGTCCGCTTCGACTTCCCGGCCGTGGGATTTCATCTTTGCAAAATCCGCATATCCCATAATAGCCATCAGCAGGTTGTTGAAGTCGTGGGCGATGCCGCCGGCAAGAACTCCGAGGGTTTCCATTTTCTGGGCCTCCTGGAGCTGTTTTTCCAGGACCGCCCGTTCTTCGGCAGCCCTGAACCGCTCCAGGGTGCTGTGGATGGTCCGTCTCAAAAGATCCGGGGTAACCTGGTCCTTGACGAGATAGTCATCCGCACCGGCCCGGGTGATCTCGGCGGCGACTCTCTGGTCCCCCTGGCCGGTCAGTACAATGATCGGTCTTTTTTCACCGCTCTTTCTAAGGGCGTTGATGACGTCAAGCCCGGTCAGGCCGTCCAGGCAATAATCCACGAACAAAAGGTCCAGGGCACATCTTTTAACCTCTGTTCGAAACGTCTCCCACCGGGTGAACGGGGTAAAATAAATGTTCCATTGGGGAATTTGCTTCAGGGTACGACGGAACAATTCCAGATCCCCGTCGTCATCGTCCAGTGCAAATATGATGAGTTTTTGTTCATCCATGGATAACTCCAATCTTTTTTAATCTTGTTTCCCTTTGGGCGGCAGTTTCACAATCTGAAACCAATACTCCTTCAAGGTGCCCACTGCCTTGAAAAACTGATCCGGATCCACCGGTTTGGTGATGTAGGAGCTGACACCCAGGCCGTAGCTTTGCAGGATATCCCTTTCCTGGCAGGATGTCGTCAGCACGATGATCCGAATGTATTTGAACCTCGGGTCTCCGTGGAGCTGCTCCAGAACCTGGTGGCCGTCGATTTTAGGCATGTTAAGATCCAGAAGCAGGATATCCGGCTTAGGAGCGCGGGACGGGTCCGCATAACAGTTCTGTTGGTAAAGGTAGTCCAGGGCTTCTTCCCCATCATTGACAATGTGAAGTTCGTTTTCAATTTTTCCCTCTTTAAGGGCCCGCCGGGTCAGCTCCTGGTCTGCCGGATCGTCTTCGGCCAGAAGGATGACAGCAGCCTTATTCTGCTTCATGGTGAATCTCCTTTTTTATGTTGAGCGTGAATTGGAAATGGGTAAATTCCCCGAAAACGGAGTCCACCCAGATCTCTCCCCCGTGGCGCTCGATCACCTTCTTGCAGATGGCAAGGCCGATGCCTGTTCCCGGGTATTCGGAACGGCCGTGAAGCCGTTTGAAGGGCTGAAAGATCTGCCGGGTGTACTGGGGTTTGATGCCGATGCCGTTGTCTTTGATTCCGAGCACCAGGCTGTCGCCGGTGCGGACGCAGGTTGCCTCGATCACCGGCGTGTCCTTGTTGTTGAACTTGAGGGCGTTCTGGATCAGATTCTGGAATACGAGCGAAAGCAGTGTCTTGTCACCCAGCACCTCGGGCAGGTCAGTCCGAATCAAGGTGGCTCCGGTCATTTGGAATGTGGACTGCATCATGGCTGCGACCTCGTCCAGGCATTGGTTGAGACAGACGGCTTCCAGGGGGATCTCCTCGCGCCCGGTTCTGGAAAGCTGCAGCAGGTCCTGGATCAGGACTTCCATTCGCCGGGCCGCATCAATGATGAAGGAGAGATCCTTGTCCGCCTGTTCGTTCAAATCCGGCCCCACATCCTTGACCAGCAGCTTTGAAAAGGCGATCAGTTTCCTCAACGGCTCCTGGAGGTCATGGCTGGCGATGTAGGTAAATTCGTCCAGCTCCCTGTTCTTCTGCTCCAACTGAAGAATGTAGCTTCTGTTTTCTTCCATGGTCTTCTTCAGTTCAGCCTCTGCCTGACGCCGTTCCGCAGATTCGATCCGGAGCCGGTTGACGGCATCGGCTAGTTCTTCTGTGACTTTTGAGGCGGACTGCTGTTTTTTCAGCTCCTGCCTGGCTGAGGCACGCTCCTTGAGCAGCCCGATATGCCGTTGGCAAAAACTTTTTTGTCCCGATATTTTTGTCCCCTGGGCGGCATACCACGTTCCAAGCCGTTTCCGGAAGGCGTCTTCCATCAGGGTGAGTTTGGCAGATGCGCCCCAGATATGAAAACAGACATAGGCCTGCTGCCAGTATGCCTGGGCCAGGTGACCGTTTCCAAGGCTCTCCCAGAACCGGGCAGCCCGTTCGTTGGCAATGCCCTCCCACTGGACGAATCCGTTCTCCTGTGCAGCCGCGACAGCCCGGTCGTAGTGCAGGATCGCCGTATCTGTCCGGCCTTCCATCCTGTCGATCTCGGCTGCTGCCAGGTAACGTTTATGGGCGTAATTTTCAGGACAGCATTCGGACCATACGCCAAGCTGGCGCAGGATATCACGGAGCTGCGCCAGTTTGGCCGACTGAACGCACGCTTTTTTATCCCGGGGCATTCCCGACAGGATGAGAAACCGGATAAACACATGCTCGGGCCAGGGCAGCAGACCCTGGGTCCCCACCGTATACAGCAGGGTGTCCGCCTCTTTGGACAGGGAAAGGGCCCGGGGATAATCCTCTAAAAGCATGTGGTAAAATGACTTGAAGATCTTGTAAATGCACAGCACTTGAATATTTTGATTGGTTTCGACCCGGTTAAGGTAACGATGATCATCCAGGGATGTCCGGTCCGGGACGGTGCCGGGATCAGACAGCGGTTCAAAGATGAGAAGTCCGCCTTCGAGCAAGTCGATGGCCCAATGGTTCATCCGGCTCCTGCTGAAGGACAGCGAGCGTTCGGTGTCGGCAATCAGTTCGCCAAGGGCCATCCCCTGGAAAAACCGGCAGTACATGTTGTGCCCGAATCCGTAAGCCGCGTATTGAAGGTTGCCGGACCGCCGTCCCTCCTCGAAGGCCCGGATATAATCTTCGCTTACGGCATGCAGGGGATTGAACCAGTGCCGGATGGAGCTGCCGATCATCAGATAAAAAACGCTTTGGTCTGAAGGGAAATCAAATTTCGTGTTCATGATACGTTCGGCCAGGTCCCCGAACGCTTTGGCTGTCCGGTAATCCCCGTTGACCCAGCACAGCAGGCCGCCCAATGCCGTGTGGCTGTATCCGATCTGTGGAACGTGGCCAAAGGCCAGGGTGAGATTCACCACCTTTGGGACAATTACGCTCCACAATCGCTGGTGGGTTCTGTAACAAGGCGGCCCCAGGGTAATCAGAAGTCTTATCGCCGTAAGCATCTCGGGGTCCGTCATCAGGGGAAGTTCATACAGATCCGGTATGGCTTGTCCGGAAAGCTTCTCCCGAATTCCGTCAATTTCCTGATCCCGGAAGTGTTCGAAATCGTGTTCCGGCAAAAAGATATCAAATTCAGCCAATGCCTTACGCCCGGCTGAGATGGCGTCTTTATACCGTGCCAGCAGCGTATACTGGATGATCAGAATGTTAAGGGTGTCGGCCCGCTCAATGCTTGATGCCGTAAAAGCCAGGGCATCCCGGATAAGCCCTTCCGCCCGTTTCCGGTCGCCTTCCATGAATTCGCTCTCCGCAAGGTTGCGGTGAAGGGCCAGGGCCCTGGGATGGTCGGTGTGCCAAAAGGCGTCCATCCCCCCGGCCATCCGCGCCGCGAAGTTGAAGGCAGCCCGGTTGAAGGCCATCATGGCCGTAAAGGCCGTAGCTGCTTTCGCCCGCGACGATGCCGTCATGTTCAGGTCAACCATTTGCCCAAGCTCTGCCGGCTCACAGATCAGTGCTCCGCCGGCGTTGAGATGTTCCAGAATTTCAAAAAGGCGGTTACCGGTTTCACCCGGTGTAAGGCCGGCAAGCAGCAGCCGGCCAATCTTGAGGTGGAGCCCAGGCCGTTTGTCTGCATCAATCATCAGGTAAGCGGCCTGCTGCACCCTGTCATGCAGGAACATAAACGAACGCCCGGACGCCGGGGATGCCTTTGGGTTTTGATCCCCAGGTACCAGCAGTCCCTTTTCTAACAGAGGCGATAGGCGCTCCCTGCATTTATGGCCGGACAGATGACTGATGAGGCTCAATGTATCAAGATCAAAAAAGTTACCAATGCAGGCGGCCATGGAGATCAGTTCCCGGCTTCCGGGTTCGAGACGGGAAATACGCCGGACGAACAGATCGACAATGGTCCGGGGCCTGTCTGGTTCCAGGTTCCAGTGCCACAACCGGCCGCCGGGATCCAAACGAAGCGCTCCCTCGTCGTATAGAAAGGAGATCAGCGTTTTGATATGAAACGGGTTGCCCCGGGTAATCCTGATAATTTCGTCGATAAACGCCTCCGGCCGTGCAAGCGGGGCATCCAGGGCGTCTTCGATCAGCTTTTTGACGGCCGGTGCCTTAAGGCCCTTGACCTCGATCACCTCCGGCGGGGCGGTTCTGCGGTTGAGATCGGCAATGACCGGACTTAGGGGATGGGTGGCGTCCACCTCTTCGTCCCGAAAGGAGGCGATGAGCAGAAAGTAGCGAATCGTGTTTTTTCCGCCGAGTCTCCGGAGCAGTTCAAGGGACGCAGAGTCCGCCCACTGCCAGTCGTCGATAAAGACCACCACCGGATGTTCCGGCAGGCAGACGGTTTTCAAAAAATTCCGGATCAGCGTTGTAAAGCGGTGCCTGGCCTCGACGTAACTGATCTCCTCGGGCCGGGGGCCTTCTCCAAAGTGCGTCTCGATTTCCGGAATCAGGCCGCCCAGCAGAAAACCCAGGTCGCCGAGCGCCTCCCGCAGCCGGGCCTCCAGCCCGGGGTCGGCATCAATGATGGGACATATCTTACGCCACAGGGCGCTCAATGCCTGGCCCACGGCATAATAGGGTGTGTTTTGGTGATACTGATTGAACTTGCCTGTCACGAACAGGCCGTTTTCCAACCTAACCGGTTTTGCCAGCCATCGGACCAAGGAGGTCTTCCCGGCACCGGAATGCCCTGGAACCAGAAGTATTTTTCCCTCTCCACGGCCGATTTCTTCAAAAATAGAACGCATCCGGGCTTTGGCATCGTCCCTGCCGATAAGGTCGCTGATGGACTTAAACTTACCTGTTGAATTTATCATGAACTTATCTTTAATATATGTGAATGAAATTTGTATGCGTCCGCTCGAACGGGTACAAAAGAAAACACTGCAAAATGAGAATTAAAGAAAAATCGTGCGGGCGGACCGTTTAGACCATATTAAGTTTAAATTATCATACATGAAGGCAGATGTTTGTGCAAAGAATTTATGCGGTTCCCAATCCCCATTTGCTTTTTCCCGGGCCTGGGCGACTGCCTGGGTCAAATCTGCCTTTAAAGTTGATTTTTAGTGCCAGACCCGGTATGGATTAGCCTGTTTAAATGATCCATTGGAGAAGGATATGCGTTTTGAGTGCAGGGGCCTGACCTTCACTTACCCGGAGGCGGACAAACCAGTCCTGGAAAATCTGAATTTTTCCATGGCCGCACCAGGATTTAATGCCGTTTTCGGGCCATCGGGCGTGGGCAAAACCTCCTTTGCAAGGATTCTTGCCGGCGGCAGCAGCGGTCCCGGGGGGGATGCCTTGATTTATGAAGGCATTTCCACCATTTTATATTCTTACAACCAGGAGCGCCTGCCCGGCTGGGCCGACACCGGCAGTCATCTTGAAAAGGTCTGCCCGCCGGAAAATTCAGATCTTAGAAAGGAACTGGTCAAAATCTTCAAAGTGGACGCCCTTCTTGGGTCACGATTCTCCCAACTGTCCATGGGCCAGCAGAACCGGATGAACCTTATCCGCTACCTTATTCAGGACTTTGATCTGCTGATACTGGACGAAAGTCTTGCCAATGTGGATGAAGCCTTACGGGAAACCATTGTCCTGGCCGTAAAGGAGCTGTTTCCGGATAAATTATTTCTTTATATTTCCCACAATCTCATGGAAGTGGCACGATTCTGCAAAGACATCCTGGTGTTAAGCCATCCCGGGAAAAGCAAGGGTGCCGTCGTGGTGCGGGGCCGGAATTATGAAACAGGATATACAGCCGATCCCCAGGCCATTGACCGGTCCATGCTGGAGATTATGAATGCTGTTTAGGCGAATCTACCAGTTTCTGATTGTTTACTGCCTGGGTCTTACATGCCTTTTGGCGATTAAATATGGTGCCGGCCTGTCCAATTATGTTATCCCCGGGTTAACGCTGATCTTTGATACGGCCCACCGGATGCTGGCCGGTTATTTCCTTGATGTGCTCAACACCCTTTCCGTAACGGTGCTGGGCCAGATGATCTCCATTTTCATGGCCTTTTTTGTGGGAATCATCGGCCGCAAATCATCCTGGGCAGGCTCGTTTATCAAGGTCATGGCCTATAACATCCAGGCCTACCCCATTGTGGCCCTGGCCCCGATCATTTTTATTCTCATGGGGGACGGATTTTTATCCCGTCTGCTCATTGCCTCCATGATCTGTTATTTTCCTTTGCTCCTGTCTGTCCTGGGGATCATGGCCTCGCCCATCAAGGACATTGAGCATTTTTACATTGCCACCGGCCGGATGCGCTGGCAGCTGGAAGTCAAAATCCGGGCCTTTGAAAATTTAAACAAGCTGACCACAGTGATTGCAGGATCAGCCACACTGGCCATGGCCGGCACCATTGTGGCCGAGTTCATTGCCGCAGACCAAGGCATCGGTTACAGTATACGCATTGCCCTGTACCAGAGCGATCTTGCCTGCATTCTTGTGGCCCTGTTTTCCATCGGAATCATTATCTCGGTTTACCAGGGCATTCTGGAAACTGTGGGCGAACAAATGAAAACCAAATGGTTTGCACCAAAGGGAGGGGATCTGTTATGAATCAAAAAATTAACACCATCGCCGTGATCAGGGCAGGCGTCATGGTCCTTTGCATGACGCTTTTTTGTGCCCTTCCCCCCGCCTTTGCCGGGGATACGCTGAATTACCGCCTGAAATGGCTGTTCAACACCTCTGTGGTCGGTGATATCATTGCCGATACCGGCGGTTTTTTTAAAAAAGCAGGGCTGGATGTTTCGGTAAACGAAGGCGGGGCCGGGAAAAATGCCATCAAAGAGCTTGAGCTGGGGTATGCAGACTTTGGCGTGGCCTCTGCGGACCAGGTCATCCGGGCCCTTGAAAAAGGCGCTGATGTGGTGGTCCTGGCCCAGTTGTTCCAGGTCAACCCCATGCAGTGGATCTACCGGTCGGATCAGTCTGAAATTAAGACCCTTTCCGATTTAAAGGGCCGGCATATCGGGGTCACCTTCGGGGGGAACGATGAAACCATCATGAACACCCTTTTAGCCAAAGCAGGGCTTACGTCAAAAGATGTCCGCATCTCAAGCGTCAGGTTTGATTTCACCCCGTTTCTTAAAAAAGAAGTTGATGTGTGGCCGGTATACCGCAATTCCCAGGGCGTTATTCTGGAAGAGAGGCTGGCCGCAGAAGGCGAACAGGTCAAATTTTTCAATCCTGCGAATTATGGGGTGTCCTTTGTGGCCAACTCGGTTGTGACGTCCGGTGCCATGATGAAAAAACACCCGGACACGGTAAAAACCTTTATGACGGCGCTGCTGTCCGCCTGGGAATTTGCCGTGGATCCGGCCAATGAAGCCCAGGTTTTAGCCCAGATTAAAAAAAAGGATAACGGCACCCGGGACGATATCCGCCAAAAACAGCTTGAAGCCACCCGTCCTTTGATCAAACCTGACCCCGGGACAAAAATCGGCGTCATTGATGCCAGGGCCTGGCGGCAGACCGAAAATATCATGGTCAGGGAAAAACAGATTGTGACCCCGGTAGATGTGATAAATTGCCTGGTTGGACCTAAAAAAAGGAAAATGCCATGAAACAGTTTCGCCTGATTTTTTTGCCGGTAATCGCGTTATGTTTGTCCCTTTTCGCACTCCAGGTGCCGGCCCAAAGCGCCGAACTTGAAGCCCGGTTTTCCGGCCAGCAGACCGTGGACGGGCAAAACGCCCTGGCCGTCACCTTTTCTTTACCCCTGGATGCAAAACAGGATCTGGGCAAGTATTTCAGTATTACTGAAGGAGACGGCGATGACGCCACACCTGTGGACGGTGCCTGGATCCTGGCCAAGGATACCAAGGTGGCCTATTTCACCCAGATAAAACCGGACACCGCCTATACCATCCATGTGGCAAAAGGACTGGCACCGGCCCAGGGTGAGGCCCTGGCCGGGAAGGTCATATATGAAATCACCACCCGGTCGGCCCAACCCATGATCTCATTCGGCTCCACGGGATTCATCCTGGCCCCGGACCTGATCAAGGGACTGCCCGTGGACAGCCTGAACATCAAACAGGCAGACATTGATTTTTTCAGGGTGCGGCCGGACCGGCTGACAGGCTTTAAGGATGAATTCTGGAATTCCACATATTTAAGTTATTATGACTCTGATGCGCTTGGGGCGATAGCAGAACTAGTCTATTCCGGCCGCTGGGACCTGGACGTAAAAAAGGACTTGCGCACCCGGTTCAACATTCCCATCACCCATATCAGGGAACTTAAAACGCCCGGCATCTATATTGCCGTGCTCCGGGGGGCAGGCCTTTATCGCGACGGCTACCGCATGACCTGGTTTTCCATTTCCGATTTAGGGGTACATGCCAGGGTATATGACACCTCCCTGCGGTTTTTCATCCAGAGCCTTTCAACGGCAGACCCAATCGGAAAGGCGGTCATCAAGGGGTTTGACGCGGATGGAAAGACCTTGTTTGAGCAGGCAACGGATAACGGCGGCCTGTGCGTTATAAAAGGACACTTTGAAAAACTCAAACTGGTATCTGTTTCCAAAAAGTATCATATCAGCCTGATGGCCATGGATACCCCGGCCCTTGATTTGTCGGAGTTTGCCATGGGCCATGCCCCGTTCAGGCCCCTGGACCTGTTTGTATACGGCCCCAGGGATATCTACCGTCCCGGGGAAACCGTTGTGATTGACGGCATCTTAAGGAACCAGGACGGGCAGATGGCACCTGCGATAAAGGTGGCAGCCAAGGTGGTTCAGCCCGACGGAAAAACCATCCGGGAATTTACCTGGAAGCCGGGCAACGGCAACCATTTCAACACAAGTGTTCAGTTGCCTGCCAATGCCCTGACAGGCAAATGGCGGGTGAAATTTTCCAATGGCAAAGACCGGTTTGAGGATTATCCCTTTCTGGTATCAGAGTTTCTGCCCGAGCGCATGAAGCTGGTCATTGACCAGACAGGCGACAACATCCTGGCCCCGGATAAAGATCTTGCCATCCATATCCAGGGTGACTTTCTGTACGGGGCCCCTGCCGGCGGCAGCCGTGCCAATGCCGTGATCCATGTAAAGCCGGCCCGGGATCTGTTCAAAAAAACCTTACCCGGTTTTGAATTCGGTGCCATCACCGACCTTGTCAATACGACGTTCACCTGTGACGACATCCGTCTGGATGAAACGGGAAAAGGCGTTATTGACGTGGATAACCAGTGGAAGGCGGTCACCTCTCCCCACTGGGTCACCGCCAATGTCAGCCTGTACGATTCCGGGGAACGCCCGGTGGTCAGAAACGCCTCCTGGCAGGTGTGGCCGGCCCAGAGCCTTGTGGGCATCAGAAATATGTCCGGCACACAAGATGATCCCGAGCAGGTACCCGGCAATGACACGGCAAAGTTTGAAGTGGTCCTGGCCGATACCCAGGGCCGGCTCAGGGCTGCCCATGGCCTGAAGGTCACCGTTATCCGGGAGCACCGCGAATATTACTGGGAATATAAAGACGACGCGTGGCACTGGGGCTGCAACAGCCAGTTCTATCCCGTGGACCGGTTTGATCTTGATATTCCGGACCAGGGCAGGGCCCAGGTAACTGTCCCCGTGGAATGGGGCGGATACCGTATTGAAATAAAAAATCCGGCCACAGGCCTGACAAGCTGTAAAAATGTATGGGCTGGCTGGCGCTCTCGGGGCCAGGACGAAAGCGACATGAACCGGCCGGACCGTGTGGATCTGACCCTGGATAAACCCGGCTACCGGGCCGGGGACACGGCCCGGGTGACGGTCAAGGCGCCCCAGGGCGGCAAAGGCTTTTTGTTCGTGGATGGGGCAGACAATCTTTTAACCCTGCCCATTGATATTCCTGCCCAGGGAAAAGAGATTTCCATCCCTGTTCATCCGGACTGGGCGCGTCACGATCTGTATGTCTCCGCACTGGTGATCCGGCCTGGAGAAAGCAGAAATGCCAAACTGCCCAAGCGGTCCGTGGGACTGATCCACCTGCCCCTTGACCGCACCGGCCGTCGTATGAAGGTTGACATCCAGGCCCCGGAAAAAACAGAACCCAATTGCCGGGTGGATGTGGCGGTCAATCTCACCGATGCCGGCGGCAAGCCGGCCAGGCATGCCATGGTCACCCTGGCTGCCGTGGACAGCGGGATTCTGAACCTGACCCGGTTTAAAACCCCGGACCCCTTTGGCTACTTTTTCCAACCCCGCAAATACAGCCCCGAGCTCCATGACATCTACCAGAAACTCATTGAAGCCGCAGACGGCAGCTATGCAAGGATGCGGTTTGGCGGGGATGCGGCAGCCCTGACCCGGGGCGGAGACCGGCCTTCAACCGATGTGCAGATCCTGGCCATCCACCAGAAGGCTGTTGACGCCGACGACCAGGGCAAAGCTGTATTCCATCTGGACCTTCCGGATTTTGACGGACAGGTGCGGATCATGGCCATTGCCCATACGGACAACACCTTTGGCTCCGAAGACAAGGAGATGATCCTGGCTTCGCCCATCGTGGTCCAGGCCACCATGCCGCGATTTCTCTCCTGCGGAGACCAGGGCTTTATCATGCTGGAACTGAACAACTTAACAGATATTGCCCAGAATATAACCCTGGAAACGGAGATCTTTGGACCGGTGTCTCTCACCGGCCAGGCCGCTCACACCATTGCCCTGGAACCCCATCAACGCACAAGCGTCAAACTGCCGGTTACAGCAGGAACCACCACGGGCCGGGCACACATCACCTGCCGGCTAAAGGGGATCCAGGGGCCGGGTGTCTCACCACAGATGACCAAAACCTGGTTCCTGGAAACCCGGTCTCCCTATCCCCATAAGACCCGGACCTGGCAGAAACTGCTGAAACCGGGACAACGCTTTTCCACGCCGTCTGCAGTCCTGGACACCCTGGTTCCGGATACGGTAACCGTGCTGGCCAGCCTGGATTCAGAGCCTCCGGTGAATCTGGCCCAGCATGTCAGTGAATTGCTTGCCTATCCTTACGGGTGCCTGGAGCAGACCGTATCGGGGTTTTTTCCCCATGTACTGCTCTCCTTTGATCAGTTCGCGCAATTGGGTGTTGAGGCAGGCACCAGGGAAGCCACCAATGAAAAAATCAGGCGTGGCATCCAGGGATTGCTTGAAAAACAGAAAAGCTCCGGGGCCTTTGGACTGTGGAGTTCACAAAGCCCTGAAAGTCCCTGGCTGACAGCCTATGCCGCCCATATGATGGTTGAAGCTGTGGACGCAGGGTATGAAGTGCCTGTGAATGCGGTGAAAAAGGCCCTTACGCGCCTTGCCGTATACGTTCGCCGCCCAAAAGCCATTCCCTGTCCGGGATGGACGGACGACAAAATGTTCAGGGCTGCAACCCGGGCCTATGCCGCCTTTGTCCTTGCCCGGATCAGCTCCCTGGGACTGGCCGATGCCAGGAATGTCTATGCCTATGTGAAAGCCAACCATCCCACACCCTTGGGCCTGGTCCATGCGGGTACTGCCCTTGGGCTTGCCGGTGACCGCACCCAGGCATTTGATGCCTTTGACCTGGCCATTAAAACCCGGCGGAATGACAAACAGGTGTATTGTGGTGATTACGGCTCCAACGTCCGGGATCTTGCTGCTGCCTACTATTATGTCACTACCTTTTTTACTGATTATGCATTCCGGGGTGTGTTCCTCCACGACCTTGCCCATGTGATAAAAGACCGGCACTGGCTCTCCACCCAGGAGCGCAACAGCCTGGTCATGGCAGGGGCGGCCAAACTGGCCCATCCGGCCGGGGCATGGGCTGCCGATGTGACCGTGGGGAACCAGGCCGGTGCCCACACAGGAAAGGGTCCGGGACGGGTGATATTCACAAAGGGAACCGCTGCCAAAGGATTCACCGTGAACAATACAGGCAAGTCCAATCTTTATCTGGACCTTGTGCTCACGGGATACCCCAACAGCCTGCCTGCCCCCCAGAGCCATGGTGTCAGCATTTCCCGGCAGTTTCTGGACACCAATGCAACGCCTGTGGATATTTCCACGGTCGTTTCCGGGGACCGGATCATTGTGGCCTTGAAGGTTGAATCCCAGAAACAGAAAATGCCCCATGCCCTGGTGGTGGACATGCTGCCTGCCGGATTTGAGCTGGAAGACCCCAATGTGTCCGGATCATTTCTCATTGATGATATCAAGGTGGATGGCAAAACCATTTCCCAATGGCATGGCGGTTGTCACACAGCCCACACCGAATACAGGGATGACCGATTTATTTCAGCCCTGGATCTTGGATACAATGATGCCTGCCGGATTTTCTACGCTGTGCGGGTGGTCAGTCCCGGTGTTTTCAAGGTTCCGCCCCCCCTGGTGGAAGATATGTACCGGCCTTATATCCGGGGTGTGGGTGAAACCATTGTCCGGACCCATGTAAGTTCGCCTGGAACCGGTGAAAAATGAATCCCGGATGAAAGAAGGATTTCAAAGGAAAATTCCCGGCGTTGGGATCTGCCCGGTCAATGCCTGAAACAAGCCGGCGCATTGGCCTGAACCCGGCAAAGATCGCCGGAATCCTGCTCTTTGTTCTGCTGGCAGGCGGTTTGTGCTTTATTGCCCTGGACCGCCTGTTCCCCTTTGATACTGTGGGCCGGCCCGTGTCCGGCGTTATTGTGGACCGCCACCAGGTCCCCCTGCGGGCCTTTGCCGACAAAACCGGGGTGTGGCGGTACCCGGCAAGGCCCGGCCAGGTCTCTTTACTGTACCTTCAAGCCCTTCTGGCCTATGAAGACCGCTGGTTTTATTATCATCCGGGCATCAACCCCCTGGCCGTGTGCCGGGCGTTTTTCCAGAACCTGGCCCATGGCCGGATTGTATCCGGCGGATCAACGCTCACCATGCAGACCGCCCGGCTTCTTGATTTGGGTGAACAGGGGCACAGCCCCTCATGTTCAGGCTTTTTCCCGCGTATGGGTGTCAAACTGCGCCAGATGTTCAGGGCGCTGCAACTGGAATACCATTTTACCAAGGATGAAATTCTTGGGTTATATCTCACCCATGCCCCGTTTGGCGCCAATATCCAAGGGATCAGAGCGGCCTGCTACACCTGGCTGGGCAAGGATGCAAACGAGATGACCCGGGCCGAAGCCGCCCTGATGGCCGTATTGCCCCAGGCCCCGTCCCGATACCGGCCCGACCGCCATCCTGACAGGGCCGCACAGGCCCGGGACAAGGTCCTTGACCGGATGGCCCGGTTCGGCATCTGGACACCGGACCAGATCAGGGCAGCCAAGCAGGAACCAGTGATCGCCTTCAGGTTTCCCACATCCATGACAGCGCCCCTGGCAGCCCGGCGCCTGAAAGCCATTTACCCGGATGCAGAAGTGATCGCCACGTTTATTGATGAAAACCTGCAGATGCACGTGGCCGATCTTTTGCGGGCATACATGGACAGGCTGCCCCCGAAACAGTCGGGCGCCGTGCTGGTGGTCAATCACAAGACCCTGGAAATTGAAGCCTATGCCGGGTCTGCTGACTTTTTCAATTCATCCAGGCGCGGCCATGTGGATATGATCCAGGCCTTAAGATCCCCGGGTTCCACTTTGAAACCTTTTATTTACGGCCTTTCCATGGATCAGGGTCTGATTCATTCCCATTCCATGCTCCTGGACGTGCCAAGATATAAAAAAAACTATGACCCGGGCAATTTCACCCGGGGATTTTCCGGGCCTGTGACCGTGACCCGGGCGTTGCAGGATTCGTTGAATCTGCCTGCGGTCCAGGTGCTGGAAGCCTTTGGTCCGGGCCGGTTCCACGACAGGTTGCGCAACGCAGGGGCCTGGTTTCAATTTGAAGGCAAACCCAATCTCTCCATGGCCCTGGGCGGTGTGGGCACCAGCCTGGAATCCCTGGTCACCCTGTATACGGCCATCGGGCGGGGCGGTATTGCCGGAAAGCCGCGTTTATGCCCCATGGAACCTGTGCAGGAGCGGTATCTGATGAGCCCCGGTGCTGCCTTTATTATCCGGGATATCCTGTCCCGGCCCTTTCCGGGCAGACAGGGGGTAGGACGGCTGTCCGGCGCATTGTCCATGGCATGGAAAACCGGGACCAGTTACGGATTCAGGGATGCCTGGGCCATGGGCCTTAAGGGGGATTACACGGTGGGGGTATGGATCGGACGGCCAGACGGCTCCCCGTCCCCGGGACAGTATGGCGCCATCACGGCGCTTCCGCTTCTTGGCCAGGTTATGGAGAGCTTCGCCGCTGGGACGGGAACACTGAAACCGCCTGAAAGCGTGACAAAGGAGACCATATGCTGGCCGTCCGGCCTTGGGGCATCCGGCATCCGGGGCAGGGCAGGGGGGGCCTGTGCCAAAAAATTTGATGCCTGGATCCTTGACGGACAGATTCCGTCAACCATGACCGGCGAAACCGGCCTTACCGCCCCCCTGGTCCGGACGTTCTGGGTGGACAGCCAGGGAATGCGGGCAACACCTGCCTGCGGAGGTATTGAAAAAAAGACAGTGGCCTTGTGGCCATGGCAGGCCGAGCCCTTTATCCCGGCCCTTTGGCGGCGGGCTGCCGTGCTGCCCAAGGATTCGCCCGGTTGTCCCGGTATGGCGCCCCTGGCTTTGCCTGATATAAGGATTGTTTCGGTTTCAGACCACAGCATCCTGACCTGCCAGCCGGGACAGTCCAGTTCTCCGGCCATTCCCTTAAGCGCCCTGGGCGGCAGGGGGGAACGCCAGTGGTTTCTGAATCAAAAACCCCTGGTGAATGCAGACGGATCAGCCCCGGTTTTTATGCCCATGCCGGTTCCGGGACTGTATCACCTGGCCGTGGTGGATGAATCCGGCAGTTTTGATCAGGTCTGTTTTTCCGTCATTGAACTTAATCCATGACAGGAAGGCTTTTTACAAGAGACTGGAAACAAGAAGGGGAAGCGCCTGCGGCGCCCATTTTAACCCTGCATTGTTGGTATCGTTCCTTTGTAAATTGCAAGTTCAACCTTCAACTTGCAAGATTTGGTCAATTTGGCGGGTCATGCCTCATATATTAAGACCATGAAGTTAATGAAGAGCATGAAGAAAGGTCATCTTCATGCTCTTCATTAACTTCATGGTGAAAAACGAACTTATGAATGACCAGCCGGTAGGGTGGGCACGCTTTTTGTGCCCACCGTTGGAGGATATG
This sequence comes from Desulfobacter vibrioformis DSM 8776, assembly GCF_000745975.1. Taxonomy (GTDB): domain Bacteria; phylum Desulfobacterota; class Desulfobacteria; order Desulfobacterales; family Desulfobacteraceae; genus Desulfobacter; species Desulfobacter vibrioformis. The sequence continues at coordinate 157,216 of NZ_JQKJ01000007.1, forward strand.
GTGGGCACCGCACAATTGTGTGCTGATCAAATTTATAATCGCTGGTTTTCCCGGCATAAATTCAAGTCAAATTTTCTTTCATCGGATTTGCTGTATTGCTTGAAAAAAACTTGAAAGTATAGGAATTTCCTAAAACCTAAAACCTAACAACCACCCCAATCACGCCAACTTAAACACATCCCCGCATTTAGGAACAAAGGCATCATATCCATTCTCGTTGAGACGCTGGGCAAATGCCGCGCTCTGTTCAGCTTCGCCGTGAACAACGGCAATCTTTTTCACCCGAAGATTGGATTCCGCAACCACCTGCATCAGTTCATGGCAGTCTGCGTGGGCGGAAAACCCGCCGAGTTTTTCCACATGGGCTCTCAGGGGATAGGCTTTCCCCAGAATTTTGACTTCCGGGGCCTTGCCTGAAGCCTGCTTTCTCTGCAGGCCCAGTTCTTCAATACGCCGGCCCAGGGTGTGGGATGCCATATAACCCACTATCAGGATGGTATGTTTGGGATTATGGATCTTATAACGCAGGTGGTGAAGAATCCGGCCCGCCTCACACATGCCTGATGCCGAGATCACGATGTGCGGGGTGTCGTCCTGGGTGACGCGCATGGACTCCTCCACCGACTCAACAAACTTGATGTCTTTAAAATAAAAGGGGTTGATCCCCTTTTCCAGGAACGTTTTATGGGTTTCCTTATCATAGGTTTCCGGATGTTCCCCAAAGACCTTTGTGATATTTGATGCCAGAGGACTGTCCACATAAATAGGCACTTTGGGAACCGTGCCGGAATCATATAACTGGTGAAGGATGTAAATAAGCTCCTGGGTTCTGCCAAAGGCAAAGGAAGGAATCAGAAGAGAGCCCCCCCGTTCAATGGTCCGGGTCAGTGTCTCCTTCAGGCTGCCGGCAAGGTCCGCCACCGGGGCATGCTCGCGGTCCCCGTAGGTGCTTTCAATGATCATCAGATCAATATCCCTGTCCTCTTCATCAAACTCCAGGGTGGGGTCTTTTAAAATGGGTTTTCCAAACCGGCCGACATCGCCGGTAAAAAGTATTTTAAGGGGTTTTCCGCCGTGCTCCGGTTTCACCGTAATCAGGGAAAAGGCAGACCCCAGAATATGGCCGGCCACGTAGAATTTCACCGTGGTTCCCTTTCCGATGGTCACTTCTGAGCCAAAGGGGTACCCGTCAATAAAAGAAAGGGACTCCAGTGCCTCCTCCTGGGTATACAGCGGCGTTACCATCCCAAGGCCGTGTTCCTTGTGCAGTGCGGCAATGGCCCCCACATTCAGTTCATGGGGGCTTTTTTTCAGCAGCTTTTTAATCCCGGCTTTTTCCTTATTGGAAATCTGTTGTTTGGTTTTGGACTGCTCTGCCTGATACAGAAACGCGCGCAGGGCTTTATAGTTAAGGTACTGGGCATCAGACTCCTGGATATGTCCTGAATCCAGGAGCATGTAATCCAGAGCGTCCTTGGTGGGCCGGGTGGTGACAATCCGGCCGGAAAACCCCTCTTTTGTCAACAGGGGGATCCGGCCGGAATGGTCAATATGGGCGTGGGAAAGAACCATGGTGGTGATTTCAGACCGGTTTATGAGAAAATTTTCGTTTTTCTCCCGGCTCTCTTTTCTCCGGCCCTGGAACATGCCGCAATCCAGTAAAATCTTATCAACGCCTGTATCCAGCATATGCATGGACCCGGTCACCTCTCCTGCTGCTCCGAAAAATCCCACTTCAACCATAGGTTCGTCCCTTTCTTCCGAATGAATCAGTTAAATAATTTTTTTAACAATGCCGTAGTCTGCTTGGCCGGATTTTCCCGGATCGCCTTTTCTTCCTTTGCCAGATAATAAAAAATGCCGTTCAGGGCCTCTTCAACAGCATAATCTGTCAGGCTGCCCTTTATATCTGGAACCAGGGGCAGGGATTTATACTTTTCCATCATCCGGTCATAGGATTTCACTGCCCCGATCTCTTCCAGGGTCTCCGCCACCACCGGGGTAAAGGCCTCGGTGAGATCGTCGGAGGTTTTTTCCTTGAAATACCGGGTTGCCGCATCATCTGCGCCATTGAGAATGCGTTTGGCATCGTCAAAGGACATTTGCGAAATGGCATTTACAAACAATGCCCTGGCCTTGGGCGCAGCCGCTTCGGCAGCCCGGTTCAGTTTCAGTTCCAGATCCTCTGCATAGGACCCCATCCCGACCTTGTTCATTAAGATCTCTACCTTGGAAAGATAGGAAGGCAAAGGGATATGGATACTGGCATCGGAATTAAACCCGTTTTCAGCGCCCAACCGGCTGACAACGGTTTCAGCACCTGTTTTCAGCGCTTCCTTGAGACCGGAAATAATCTCACTGTTGGTCAGGCTGCTGGCACTGGCACTGGTGCTGGCACTGTCGGAACTGCTGCTGGCGCTCTTGTTCAGGGACTTAATAAATGAAGAACCCTGTTCCAGCAGGGAATTGCCGGCCAGTACAGGTGCCTGGAATCCCAGAATAAATGTAAAAACAATTGCCAGGACTGAAACGCCGATCCTTTTTTTACACATGTTAAACCCTTCTCCTTTCATTTAAGTCCCTTGGTTTTTTATATGATCACGACAGTGAAGCAAGTGCTGACTCATAATCCGGTTCCTGTTTAATCTCAGGAACAAGCTGGGCATGAATCACCTTACCGGTTGCATCTATAACAACAACGGCCCGGGCCGTGAGGCCAGCCAGGGCCCCGTCCTGCATGGCCACCCCATAGTCAAGGGCAAACTGCGGATTACGGAAGGCCGATGCCGTCACAACGTTTTCGATGCCTTCGGCAACGCAGAACCGTTTGTGGGCAAAGGGCAGATCCCCTGAGATGCAGAGTACAACCGTATTTTCCCTGGTACCGGCTGTTTCATTGAATTTGCGGACAGCGGTTGCACAGATGGGGGTGTCAAGGCTTGGAAAAATGTTGAGCACCACCTGTTTACCGGCAAAGGCAGACAGTTTAATGTCAGACAAATCCTGTCCCACAAGGGTAAACTCTTTTGCCTGTCCACCGGTTCCGGGAAAATCACCAGCCAAAGTTACCGGGTTGCCGCCAAGTGTAATAGATCCCATGAATGTTCTCCTTTTTTGGTTTTCATACGTCCTGTTTGAATACTCAAGTGTCGGTCCGGAAAAATTATGCACCATAATATCCGCCATGCCGTCACTTTGTAAAGAATAATGGCGATATCTGCTATTTCAAGTTTTTGAACCGCATGAAAAGCGGTCAATGCCAGAGCCGTAATGGAAGGGCTCACGCTGGGCCAGGGTATGGGAGGGGTCAGGCAAGGTGATCTGCTGCGGCGGATTCGAAAACGCCATCTCCCCGGTCTGCCCCGGTGTCCGTGAATATACATGGTTTAGCGGGGCTGTCCCGATCGACCTTAATAATGTTTCATAATATCAAGAGCCCGCTTAAGCCTTTGGCAGAAAAACTGGATGCACTCTTTTCTGAATGCCAGTCCCTTGAAATATTCCTGTTCCCCGCAGGTGATGGTGGGGCAGTCCACGTCCATTCCCATTTTTTCAAACATGCTGCGCCAGCTGTCCTGGTCACCCATGAGATCTTTTTCCACATGCATGCCGGCCAGAAACAGCATGGGGATCAGGCGAATCCGGGTAAACGGTGTCCGGGCATGGTCTTTTTTGATCTGGTTGACAACGCTTTGGATGGTGGGAATCCCTTCAACCGTGGCGGCATAAACATTGTCATACAAACCTGAGACAAGATGACTGATGCCCATATAGATCATGTTCACGGGATCTGCGGCCAATGGGGTTCCGTGCAGGGCAAGCAGGTTGATCTGGTTTTCCCCGGTGAGAAAATCCGCTGACACCTCTTCCAGGACCTCGTGGATAAAATCCCACCGGTGGCACAGGGTTTCACTCAAGATCACCCGTAATCCGGGGAAATATAAAGAAGACTCCCGGACCTGCTGATACTCTGTGCCGGGAAAAACATGCAGGGGCTGAACAACGGCTTTGCGATACCCGTCAGACTCCACTTTGGCCAGGGTTTCCAGAAGACTGGGAAGCCCTTTTTTCCTGCGGATGATCTCGGATGTATATGCCCAGTATATCTGATAGCCGGCAAAATTTTCGGCAAGCTGGGCTTCAACTGCGTCCATGGCTGCCTGCCCCCTGGAAGAAGAGCCAAACGCCGCAATAATGATTGCCGGTTGATCTTCAAGTTTCGGCAGCCGCATTTTGCGGCCAATGTACCCATGCTGATGCATTATAATACCCTTTCTTGATCGTCTAAAGTATCGGTTTGTTTTTTAAATGTTTTTTCTCTTTTAGGTCAATGCTGTGGAAATAAAAAATTATTAATTCCCAGCCCCTGTATTTCGTCCATAGGGGATGCCCAGCTTATCCATACGGCTGCGCAGCGTACTGGGATGAATGTTTAAAATGTCTGCGGCGCCGTTCTTGCCCTGGATTCTGCCGCCGGTGTTTTTCATTACAGAAAAGATATGCTGCTTCATGGCTTCATCAAGGGTCCGATGTTCGCAGGTATTCCCGGAATCCGGACGTGTTGCGTTGTCCCCCGGCAGTTCCCCGACAAGGTCTGAGAATTGAAGCGGCTGCTCTTCTTCCTGGCTCATGTGCCGGATCAGTGCCCGTTCCACCATATTTTCCAGTTCACGGACATTGCCGGGCCACTCATAGGCCGTGAGCTGTTCCATGGTGCCCGGGGCAATAACCGGGTGCTTGGATAGATTATAGGTTTTGCGCTTTCTGTTGATAAAATGGTGGACCAATTCCGGAATGTCTGACTTTCTTTCACGCAGGGCCGGAATATGGATGGGAAAGACATTCAGGCGGAACAGCAGATCCTGCCGAAATTGCCCGTTTTTTACCATCCGGGCCAGATTGCGGTGGGTGGCGGCAATAATTCTGACATCCACGGAAATTGACTTGGACCCGCCAACCCGCTCGAAGCACCCGTCCTGAAGCACCCTGAGAAGACGAACCTGGGCTGCCGGTGAAAGTTCGCCAACTTCATCAAGAAACAGGGACCCCTTATGTGCCCGCTCAAACCGCCCCCGTTTGCCCTGCATTGCCCCGGTAAACGCTCCTTTCTCATGCCCGAATAACTCGCTGTCAAGAAGATTTTCCGTAAATGCCCCGCAGTTGACCTTGATGAGCGGCCCGTTTCGACGGGCAGAGGCATAGTGGACGGCATTGGCAATCACCTCCTTGCCCACGCCGGTTTCCCCGGTCAGCATCACGTTGGCATCCATAGGCGCAACCTGCCAGACCATCTCCATGACATCCCGAAGACCGAACCTCGCGCCCACGATTTCATCACCGGAAATATGGTGGAGTTCCCGGCGCAGGTACTGATTGTCCTCGGCCAGAAGGTCTTTGAGGCGCATCAATTCCCTGTGTTTGAGCACATTGGCCAGGGCCACGGCAAAGGGATCATGCAGCAGGACGGCAAGGCGGGCATGCTCGGCATTGAATTCGTCCGAACTGTTGGAAAAAAACAAAACAGCTCCAAGCAGTTCTTCGTCAAGCCTCAGGTGCAGCACAATTTTCGAACACCGGGACAGTTTTAAAAACCGTCCTATTTCACGGGAAATCGGGTTATTTTCCTGCTGCCCATAGAGAGAAACCCTGCCGGTATCTGTATGGGTTTCCAGAAAAGTCAGGCTCTCCGGGGAAAGGAACAGGGCTTGGCCCTCAGCCTCTTTGGGCAGGTTGTTTGTTAAAGACAGTATCCGGATTGCGCCTTTGTCCTCTTCATAGGTGCACAGCATTATGCTGCTCAAGGGAAAAAACTGTTTCAGAAACAGTCCGCACTCACGAATCATGCGGTTTTCATCCAGGCTGCCGCAGATTTTCATGGTGGCCTGGTGGAAAAAGGTCATATCATCCATGGTTGATTCTCCAAAACGCTATATAGCGTATATTTTGACACTAAATACCATATCTCGCAGCTATAAACACGATATTTTGAATTTATAATATCAGATCAATTTATTACAACATAAATTCAATATGTTAAACAAGTGGTATGTATTTTGATAATATGATTCTGATGAATATAGATAGTGCCTGAACGCAAACCTGTGTTTGGGCAAAATTAGAAGTGAAAATGCGGAACAGACCATGAACTGGAGTGTAAACCAGTTGTAAAAGTTAAAACCGGGAGAAATCAAATGGAAATTGGTATTCGCGCAAAAGCTGCTTTTTTTATTCTTGTTTTCGTTCAGACGTTGATCCTTCCCGCAGCATGGGCCGGCAACAGGTTTATCGACTACCAGGGGGTTTCAGTTTTCCACGGCCGGAGCGACGGGACCGGTATCGGGCCTGATACTGTGGACGCATATGAATGGACTACGCTCAACTATACACTGGGAAAAAACCTGACCACCTGGACCGCTTTTGAAACCCTGCTCGGGGCCGGTTACCTGGAAAGCGAACATTACGGGGATACCACGACCCTGGAGGCCAGGGTGCTTGCCGATGTTCATTATAAATTTCTCTTTTTAAAATTCGGGGTAGGAATTGCCCATCTTTTCGACGATGATAACCTTCCCGGTCTCGCAGAGACCGGCATTCATGGTATTATCTCCGGATCTGCGGGGTTCCGCTTCCGGTTCCACCGGGAGAAAAAGCCCCCTGTGGTGGTCTCCCTGGGATACGGGGTCGAGCATGTTTCCGCACCGTTCAAGCATGGAGATGACGGGGATGACGGCTGGAATACCGGCGGCGTACTCTTTACCCTTTCCTGTCCTCTCTAACGGGGAATTTTTCCCTGCCGCCGGACTCAGGAGCGGTTCCCCGGTCCGGCGGCAGGAACACCCCAAGCCCCAGATTGATAACAGTCACTGAACTGCAATATTCGGGTCAACTGTGTTCCGTATTCCGGCCTCGGCCATATTCACCCACCTCCCCCGGCAGCAGCCAGCCTTAAAAAAGCGTCCCATTTCACGGGAAACCAGGTTATTTTCCTGCTGCCCATACAGATAGATTTTCATGGTGGCCTGGTGGAAAAAGATCATATCATTGCATGGTTGATTCTTCCAAATTTTATATATCGTATTTTTTAACCACAAACACCATATTTCACAGTTATAAACACGATATTCCGCGTTTAAGGTACAGGCCCCCAAATTATGTAGACCCTGGTCAGGTATTTTTGCATAAAGTGACCATGGAAATGAACCTTGGCCATACCCCGGAAAACAGCGCTTGATTTTTGATGTCCTACCGTAACTGCTACACTTTTTTCATATGTTATTATTTTGGCATGATTATGGCAAATTATGTAGGCGGATCTGAACTGCCATGCACTCCATAAGGGACATGGCGGAGCAGACATGAGTTAATATTTTATTTTTTTAAAAGGAGAAAAAAATGAAAAAACAAATTATGGGTCTGCTGTTCGCTATGGTGTTTTTGTGTGCAGGAACTGCCATCGCTTCGGACTGGAATTTTTATGGATCTGCCCGGGTGGGAATGTTCTGGGAAGACAGCGATCTGAAAGACGAAACAAACCTGACTGAGGAGCTGCAAAGTAATTCGAGGATCGGCGCCAAGGTAAAAGTCAGCGATGAGCTGACCGGCCATTTTGAATACGGTGCTTCTGATGGAGACGCCAACGTCCGTAAACTTTACGGCACCTGGGATTTTGGTACAGGCAAATTAACTGTCGGCAAGGATTATACCCCTATGTACCTTCCTGTTTCCAACCAGGCGTGGAACGATGACAATGGCCTGGGTGGCTATGGCGAAGTCGACCCCGGACGTCATGCCCAGGTCAGACTGCAGTTTGGCGGATTCCAGATTGCTGCCATCTCTGCGGATTCAGAGTATTACGACGGCACCGATATTGTAGATGACGATATCCAGGTGGTGATCCCCAGAATCGAAGTTTCCTACGGCATTGATATAACCAACAATGCAACCTTTGATATTGCCGGAGGTTACGCGACGTTTGAATACAATGATAACGAAGATATTGATTCCTATGTCATCGTGGCCAGAGGCACCTGGGCGGCTGCCGGTTTTAACCTGGGCATTGAGGCTTTCTACGGACAGAACGCCGGTAACCTGATTGAGTGCAACACCACCGGAAATGATGATGGCAGAGGCTATGCCAAAGTTAATACCGTCACAGGCAAGGTTGAAGATGTGGACAACTATGGCGGAGAAATCGTGGCCGGATACACCTTCAATGATATGTTCGCCATTGAAGCCGGCTTTGGTTACATGCAGGGCGAATATGATGATGACGATGAAGACGAAGTCTATGCCTACTATCTGCAAGTGCCCATTACGCTGGCATCGGGCGTCACCATTACACCGGAAGTCGGTGTAGTTGACTACGAGGAAAGTGACCAGGATGAGATCGCCTACTTTGGTGCCAAATTCCAGATTAACTTTTAAACGTCAACCATAGTACTAGGGCGCGTCTTTTCGTTTTTTCATCCCACCGTCCATTCACCTGTTTCGCGGTCTTCCCAATTGACGCGCTTGCAAGGCGTACCGGCAACTTCCAGCCGGTACGCCTTTATTTTTTTTCTCTTTTGGTCAATACCATGGTCATATCATCCATGGTTGATTCTCCAAAACGTTAGATAGCGTATATTTTGACACCAAATACCATATTTCGCAGCTATAAACACGATATTTTGAATTTATAATATCAGATCAATTTATTGTCACGTAAATTCAATACATTAAACAAATGGCATGTATTTTGAGAATATGATTCTGATGAATATAGATAGTGCCTGAACGCAAACCTGTGTTTGGGCAAAAAAGGTACAAGCCAACCTAAAGGAGAATGCCATGTGCCCGACCATCAACCGGCGGAAAAAAATATTTTATCTTTGGTGGGCCGAAGCATACTTAAAACTAAGGAGTCACAGGCATGAAATCGGTTCTAACGAATAAAGAGAGAAAGAACGACCCCGAAAAAACGGTTCAGCAAAAAGAGCAAACCTTACAATGGGTTGAAATTATCACCGCCCGGATGGGGGCGCAGGTGTTTGAATTTCCGGACCAGGAACGATTTTTTGCGGACATCCGGGCCAGTGTGGATGTCCTCAAGCCAAAATCTGTGATCATCATGATCTATCGCAACTGCCTTGTGGAGAACGACTGGTCCATTCATCTGCGCTGGCGAACCGGATGTCAGACACCGGGGAAAACGGAGCTTGGCATCAAACTGGCCAATATTGTCAGGTCCATGGCGTTAGTGGATCACACCGTATGGTGTGGAGTGCAATAGTCGAACCAATACATGTGAATGAAGTCCTATTTGGGGACATTTTTTATATTGAACCTAGGAGAGAAAATTGAACATCAAGCTGTTATCACCATTTGTCCAAACCGCGGCTATCCTGGTCGTTGCAGGCTGCCTGCTCGCGGTCGGCTGCAAAACTGAAAATCAAGCCCAGGCCGTGGATCATCTTCCCGAAAAGACCCCGGTTCTCGTGACGCCGGTGACCCAGGTCTCTGCCACCCGGATTATTTCTGTTTCCGGTACCCTGGCCGCGGATAAAACCACCCCCACGGGATTTCTGGTTGCCGGCAAGGTGGACCGGATGTTTGCCGACGAAGGAGACCATGTCCCCAAGGCGTTTTTGCTGGCCACGGTTGAAGCCCAGGATTACAAGAATCGGCTGGACATGGCCAGGGCAAAGGCAGATACCCAGGTCGCAATAGCGGAACTGAACAGGCAACTCACCCTGGATATAAATACAGACACCCGGATCGAGCAAATTGAAAAGGAGTTCATGTATGAATAACCGCGACTTAATTGTATCCTACCCCGGCTTCTTTGTGTCTGAATTTCGGGACGGTGCCCTGTGGCTGAAGATTTCAGGGAATTTTTTTCACAATGCAATCAGTTTTGACCGCATGGATTTCTTCCATGACTATTTTGCGGCCCTTGCCGAGGAAAAAGAGATCAAAACCGTGGTGATGCATTCGGGGTTCAGTGACTCCGGCAGCGATGAATACTTAAAGTTTTTTCTGTTTGAGTCTCCGGAACGCGATCCGGGCCACTTTGGGTTCTCCAATACCATGAACCGTTATGAACTGCACCGGTACTGCAATGTCATTGACCAGACCATTTTAGACATTTTGGCCATGGATAAAATGTTCATCCATATCTGCACCGGCGAGGTGATTTCCTTGTTCCTGAATATTGCCCTGGCCTGTGATTACCGCATTATAACCAGTGACACGATGTTCCATAATGTTTATCACGAAATCGGCATGCTGCCCAAAGGCGGTGCGCCTTTTATTCTCGGCCGCACCGTGGGGCCCGGCAAAGCCAAGGAACTGCTGCTGCAGGACCGGATCACCGCCCTGCAGGCCCTGGAAAACCGCATTGTCGAAGATGTGGTGGTACCGGAAGACCTTGAAGACAGGGTCCAGGAGATAATCTGCCGGTTTAACGATCTTCCTGCACAGTCCCTGTTCGGTGTTAAACGGCTGGCGAATTTCAACTTCGATGAACTGAAAACCTACCTTGAATATGAAACCGAACAAATTTGGAAAATCGGTCAGAATAAAAATTTTTTCGACCAGTGATGGTTAAAGATGAATCCTCATCTCATCTGGCCACCACCCACCAGGCCACCCCCCGGCTGTTATTCCATGAGTGCAAGGACCTTTTCCCAGGTAATAAAAATATTCCGGCTTGTCTGGTCAAGCCCCAGTGCCTCACACTGGACCATAATCCTTGATGGGTTAGGTAAGTCGATCTGGTGCGGCGAATTCGAAAACGCCATATCCCCAAGCTGCCCCTGTGTGCGTGAATATACATAGGCATGCTTGTAGGTCAGATTTAAGTCTATGTTTGTCTTGTTTGTATCTGGCTTATTAATTTGGAATACACGACATAGATTAGCCTTGACTTTCTTTTTTTGGTCTTGTACTACAGAGATGATTTGGTCGGCCCGTTTTGTGGAACCAGCTAAAACACGCCAAAGATTTAAAAAATATTGGACTTCAAGGGTGATGAAAGGGAAAATAATGGGAAGTGAAAAGAATCAGGGCGCCCGGGATCGTGGCAGAACATGGATGGGGTGCGCTGTCATGGCCTGCCTGCTCATACTCCCGGTATGGGAAGGATCTGCCGCCCATGCCCGGGTCTCTGTGCCAAAGGATATTGAAGCTCCGGTTGCCGCCTCGGTGGATACCCGCCAGGCTGCCCAGGCGGCCCGGGAAAAATGGGACGCCCGGCGCCAGGCACTTGCAGAGGAGTATGACCGCCTTAAAGCAGAAAATGAACAGCTTGCCTTTGCCAACAGGAACCTGGCCAACAAGGCAGGGGACCTGGAAAAATCAAACCAGGACCTTACCCGGGAAAAAGAGGAGGCCCAGCGGATCAGGACGGAACTGGCCCCGTTTTTAGGGGACCTTCTTGGGCGGCTGAAGGCCCTTGTAGCAGCGGACGCCCCGTTTTTATCCCGGGAACGCAATGACCGGCTGGTCCGGCTGGGGGTGATCCTGGATGATCCGGATATCACCATTGCCGAAAAATACAGAAAAATGATGGAAGCCCTGTTTGTGGAGGCCGAATACGGCAACACGGTGGAGGTGTACCGGGAAAAAATTGTTGCGGACGGCACAGAAGTCCTTGCGGACATTTTCCGTATGGGAAGGGTGGCATTATTCTTTCTGGCCCTGGACCGGGAAAGCGCCGGGATTTTTGACGTGGCGGCCAATCAGTGGCGCACCCTGGACAAAACCCGTGTGCCGGCCATTGAGGCCGTGGTGGAAATGGCAGCCAAACACCGGCCCATGGAAGTGGTGGCCCTGCCCCTGGGGGCTATTGCCCCGGAAGGGGGGGATCAGAAATGATACCGGTGAAACGCTTGTCAATTCCTTTTGGGGTCGGTCTGATCCTGGCCGCAGTTGTGGTCTGCCTCGTCCCTGCGCCAAAAGTTATGGCCGCAGATATGCGCAAATCCTATGCAGATCTTGAACAAAAACGCCGGGACATGGCTGCCCAGGCGGCAAAAGAACTTGCCGCAGCCCGGGCCGAGGCCCTGGAAAATGCCCAGGCCATCAAAAAGGACAAAGATGCCCTTGTTTCGGCCATTGCAACGCTGAAATCCCAGAATAGCCGCCTCCGGACAGCCAATGGGGGGCTTCAGGAAAAAATTGATGTCCTGGCAGACGAACAGGCAAAACTGCAGACCAGTCTTGAAGAATCCAGGATGGTGAACAAGGAGCTGGCAGGCTTTGTCAGAACCTGCGCCAAGGATCTCAACAGCCTTCTGGTCCAAAGCCCCCAAAGCGCCTTTGATAAAGACCGGAACAGTTTTCTTGCACCTGTGGTCAACCAGGAGCGGTTCTGGTCCATGGATGATCTGCGCCAAATGTGTGATATCCTGTTTGGCGAAATTCTGGCTTCGGGGCAGGTCGGTCTGGGCCGGGGCATGGTGGTGGACCGCCAGGGAAAGGACAGGGAGGCCAGGATTCTGAGCATCGGCAATTTTACCTCCCTGTATGTGCTCACAGATGACCAGGGCCGGGAATCGGAAACCGGTTTTCTGCTCTATTCGGATCAAAGCAGCCGGTTTTTCGCCCTGTCCAAGCTGCCCTCAAAAAAATTTGCAGACCAGATCAATGCCTATCTTGCCGGGCAAAGCGACTGTGTGCCCGTGGATATCTCCAAAGGCGGTGCCCTTCGGCGGTTTACCCATGAATTGAATTTGCTGGACCAGGTGCCCAAGGGCGGTCCCCTTGTATGGCCCATCCTGGCCCTGCTGGGCATTGCCGTACTCATCCTGGTGGAGCGCCTGGTTTTTTTTTGGCGGCGTCAGATCCGGGTGGAGCCGTTTATGGCCAAGCTTTCCCCTTTGCTTGCATCCGGAAATTGGCAGGCATGCCGGGATTTGATGCAGGCCAACAAGCGGGGATTCATTCCCCGGGTTCTGCTTAAGGCACTGCCTGTAAGGGAGCAGACCCGCACGGACATGGAAAATGTACTCCAGGAAGCGATCCTGGCAGAAATTCCCCCCATTGAACGGTTTTTATCCACCCTGGGCATGCTGGCTGCCATTGCACCGCTCATGGGGCTTCTGGGAACGGTGACCGGCATGATTAATACCTTTCATGTGATCACCTATTACGGGGCCGGGGACCCCAGAATGATGTCCGGCGGCATTTCCGAGGCCCTGGTCACCACCATGCTCGGATTGACCGTGGCCATTCCCATTATGCTGTTTCACACCCTTTTGTCCCGGCGTGTGGAAACCCAGATCAGCACCATGGAGGAAAAGTCCGTGGCCTTTGTCAACATGGTGTTCAAGGCAAGGAACGGGTGCCGGCCACGTGAGATTTCCAGCGCAACAGATAGCAATCAGAATTAAGGAACGATCCGGATGGATGAGTTTTTTTACCAGATGGCCGCTTATATCCGTTCCGGCGGGGTGGTGATGGTGCCCATTCTGTGCGTTTCCCTTGTGATGTGGATACTGATCTTCAACCGCCTGTTTTTTCTGCATCGCCTGTATGTGAAAAACATGCCCCGGGCCATGGCCGGGGAACTGGTCCGGGACAACCAGTGGCCTGAAAAGAGGTATCAGGGTGCCAATGCTTTTCTGATCAGGGAATTTCTGTCCCGGCGCAGCCCGGTGCCGGACCCGGATCTGGACGCCCGGATTCTTGATGAAACGGTCATGGCCCTGACCGCCTCTTTGGACCAGTACCTGGCCCTGATCGGTGTGCTCTCTGCCGTGGCCCCGCTCATGGGACTTCTGGGCACGGTGGTGGGGATGATGGAGACCTTTGATGTGATCACTGTATTTGGCACGGGTAATGTCCGGGCCATGGCCTCGGGGATTTCCGTGGCCCTGGTCACCACCCAGACCGGGCTGATGATCTCCATACCCGGGCTTTACATGAGCGGGTGGCTGAACCGGCGGGCCTCAAACCTCAAACACCGCATCGCCTCCACAGCCATGTACCTTAAACCCTTTATCCGCAGCAGGAGTGTGTCATGCTGAATATATCCGCATCCAGGCGGGCCGCGAAAAAGACCCTTGAACTGAATATTGCGCCCCTGATCGATATGGTGTTCATCCTTTTGATCTTTTTTCTGGTCACCACCTCCTTTGTCAAGGAGACCGGGGTGGACATCTCCCGGCCCACGGCCAGTACGGCTGTGGCAAAAAACAAAGCCACCATTCTCATCGGCATCACCCGGGACAACACCATTCACCTGGACCGCAGGGAAATGGATGTCCGGGCCGTGCGTTCGGGGGTTGAACGGGCCATGGCTGAAAATCCCGAAGCCGGTGTGGTGATTGTGGCGGACAAGGAGAGCCGGACCGGTCTTGTGATTTCGGTGATGGATGCCTGTAAACTGGCCGGGGCGCAAAACGTGGCCCTTGCCGCAAGCCTGCCCAAAGGAGAATAAATGACCGGTACTGCTCGGCTTTCATACCGGGAAGGGTCCCGCAGATTTCAGCCGGGTACAGTTCTGGTCTGGATTTCGGCCATTGTTCTGGCCCTGGGACTGAATCTGTTTATCTTCGGGATTATGCCGGCCTTTATCCAAGGTGTGCCCGATGCACCGGATGATGCGGAACTTATCCAGGCCATCCAGGTTGTCCGGATCAA
>NZ_JQKJ01000008.1 GCF_000745975.1 Desulfobacter vibrioformis DSM 8776
GCCAGATATAACATGCTCAGCCTTTATCAGCGGCAATGTGTGGATCAACGGTCATTCGGGGAACTCTTCAGGGCTTGTAATGATGAGATGAACAATCTATCTTTTATGGTTTCTTTGGAGCGGATCATGCGTTTAGCTTTGGTAAATATTCGGCGACTATTTGATTTTAACGAGCGTATGGTACAAGAGATGCTTGATCAGGTGATGGGTCAAGCCCTCAAGTATTTCGGCTTTTCAAGTGGTCCTGAGGAATTATTGGGGGTGTAAATTTACTCCTCCGAAAGTTGAGTTATTGAAAAATAGAAGTGGGGACCATTTTTGTCCCTTCTTGTATCTGCTGTCATAGTCTGCTGGGTTCAGATTAAAACTTTCTGCCGGTTCTGTGTTTTAAATGGCATTGGTGTCTTGCTGAAAAAAAGGAAATTTCTGTCCTTTCTTTAAATAAACCTTTATAGTATGTAAAATACAATAGTTCTAAATATATGGAAACTAAAATGTCTGCAATAACATTGCGGGATTTTAACCTTTAACTAAATAATAAATACGTCATGTCAAACAAAGTCATACTAAAATTCTTTTTTTCTATTATCGTCCCGTCCATACTTACCATTTTGCTTTTCATCACTTCGATGTATGTGATTCTGATACCATCATTCGAAAAAAACATGATGAACAATAAAAAGGAAATGATCAGGGAACTGACCAACACGGCATGGAGTTTATTAAAAGAATATGACGATGAATATAAGGCGTCTTTAATTACCCTTGAGGAAGCACAACGCCTTGCGTCAAAAAAAATTGGGAAAATGCGATATGGTGCCGAGGGAAAAGATTATTTCTGGATCACCGACATGAAACCAGTGATGATCATGCACCCCTATCGTCCCGAAATGAACAATTTAATGCTGGAGGACTATAAAGATCCCCAAGGGGTTAGATTGTTTATTGAAGCAATCAAAGTTGTAAAAACAATGGACGAAGGGTTTATCAACTACATGTGGCAATGGAAAGACGATTCCACTCAAATTGTTCCAAAGTTATCATACGTAAAAGGATTTAAAAACTGGGGATGGATCATAGGAACCGGTATTTATCTGGATGATGTAAAAGCTGAAATAGGTGCTTTAAAAGGAAGGTTAACAAGAATTTCATTATTAATATCAGCAATAATTATACTTATCCTTTCTTTTATAATCCGGCAAAGCCTTAAAATTGAAGCCAGACGAAAAGAGGCTGAAGATGACCTTTTACAATCAAGGCAAAAATACAAAACACTGGTAGAAGCGTCATCCGAAGGAACCATTATGATCAAAGACAGCAGGATCATTTTTTCCAATCAAATGTTTGAACAGCTATCCGGAAAAACACATACAGAACTTGTTGCGTCTAAATTTGAGGATATTTTCAGCATTAGCTGGGAAGAAGTTTTATTGTCTTGCGAAAAAACCAACAAATCCATTTCCATTGAAACCCAGGTAAAACACGGTGAAACTGTATTTCATGATATTGTGATCTCGGTAACAAGAATTTTCTTTGAAGAACAGGAAGCATATGTTGTGGTCACAAAAGATATATCACGAAAAAAACAAACAGAAAAAATCGTCCAGAATTTAAGCACCGAACTTCAAAGCTCCCTGATATTAATGAATCAGCCAATTTCTCAATTTGTAAAGCCGATTGTAAAAACCAATCTGCAAACAACAGTAGCTGAAGCCGCTTCATTAATGGACCGGAAAAAGATGAATCTCATTTTTATTGCCGATGATGATAAAATGCTTGGGGTTGTCAATGACAGCGACCTGCGTAAAAGAGTTTTGGCAAAAAACAAAGATGGGAAGTCTCCCCTTGTGGACGTGATGACCTCCCCAATTATTTGCATTTCAAATACTGCCTTACTTTACGAAGTTGTTTTGAAATTGAGGAAACAGAACATCAGCCACCTGGCTGTAAAAAACGATAAAAATGAAATTATCGGAGTCCTTAGCCATGAAGATATACTTGAAATCCAGCATAATTCATTAAGCTATATCCTCAGGGAAATTGAATATGCCGAAACTGTTAATGAACTTAAAAAGATCTATGACAAGATACCGGTTCTTGTTAATGCGTTATTGGAAAGTGGTAATAAAACCGCATTGATTACCCATATTATTACATCAGTATCCGATGCAATGACAAATCGTATAATAACTTTTGCTTTGGAAGACCACGGAGAACCTCCATGCCAGTTTGCTTTTGTTGCATTGGGCAGCGAAGGAAGAAAAGAACAAACCATTGCCACCGACCAGGACAATGCCATTATTTTTGAAGATGTCGGGGAAAATAATGTCCAAAAAATTAAAAACTACTTCCTGACATTTGCAGAAACTATCAATAATCACCTGGCCCATGTTGGATATGAGTTATGTACAGGTGAAATAATGGCCAAAAATCCAAAATACACGTTAAGCTTATCGGATTGGAAAAAGCAATTTACAAGCTGGATTAACACCCCCCAACCTCAAAACATAATAGACACTGCCGTTTTTTTCGATTTCAGGTGTATTTATGGCGATAATTTTTTCACAGACGAACTAAGAAAACATATAAACCTGCTTATTGATAAAAAAGCCGTTTTTGTTTACCACCTTGCCCAAACTGTTATTCAGTACAGGTCCCCGTTAAACATTTTTGGAAATATTGCCGGTGGTGATAACGAAACATTCGATATTAAAAAAATACTTGTTCCGGTTATTACGTTTATTAAGGTTTTCTCCCTGCAACGAAAAATTTCTGAAACCAATACCTTACAACGAGTTGAACAATTATTAAATCAAAACGTGATTCAAAAACCCATGTATGAGGAATTAAAACAAGCATACAATTTTTTAATGGGATTACGTTTTCATACCCAAACCAATGCATTAAACGAATTCAGAAAACCTGATAATACTGTCAATATTAAAAATTTAACTGAAATTGAAAAATCAACTTTAAAGAAAACATTTTCATTAATTTCTGAAATGCAAACAAAACTGAATTTGGAATTTAAAGGAAGGTAGTTTCCGAACTCCCTTATCTCTCTGCCGAAACGGTTTCGATAAAATCAAGACTGATTTTTCTTCTAAGCATTGAGATCCTGGAAATAACTTGTTTTAGATGTTCAACCTCTAAATCATTGAGTTCTTCGATGCCTAAATCATCATTCACCTTGTCCAAACCGGTATGTTTAAAAATTTGATTGAAAAACCTTAACCGCCATAGATAATTAAATATATAGACAGTTTCTTTGTGGAATTCTTCGGATATTTCTTCCTTTTCTCTAATGTCCTTTAGTCTTTTAATCGTATTTGCAGTATTAATTCCATGCTTTAAGGCATAAATTCTTGAGAAAATCTCAATCGGACGCAGTGCTTCTTTAAGATTCAAGGTTCTTGCGCCATCCTGCCGTTCAGTTTTTAACCGTCCAAAAACATTAAGGGGCGGTTTATGTATCAACGCATTTTTCGCGTAGTGATTGATAAATAGAGGGTATTGTTGCATTAACAATTGAATTTGTGAATGTATTGAGTTTGCTAAATCAATATTGCCATAAGTACATTTCAAATCGAAGAATACGTTAAATTCAAGAAACCCGTCAGGCGTTGGGGTGTTCATTATATTTTTCAATTTCTTATGCCACTCTTTTTCGGAAAGACACCATTTGGGGTGTAACGCCATAATGCCCGCCGGACAGAAATGATAACCGGAAGCATTGAGCTTGCTGCAAACCTTGTCTCCAAGCTTCAGGAAATATGCCCTTATCTTGTCAAGAGCTGTTTGTGTGGTATCTTCAAAAATTATTGCATTATCCTGGTCTGAGAACATGGTCATCTCATGCCTTGCATTGCTGCCAAGAGAAAGGAATGCAAAAGCAACCGGTGGCTGACCGATTTCATTTATTGACAGCTCAATACAACGAACGATAACTTCATCATAAGTAGTACCAATCACCATGCGCAAAGCTCTCGGCCTGGCGCCTATATCAATCATTTCTCGAATAATTGCCGGCAGTTTATTCATATTTTGGACAACATGTCCGATTCTATTACTCTCCCTGATTTTTTTGATAAGAGAATCATGAATGGGTGTATAATCAGTCGGAAGACTTGTGGCGGTTCCAACCCCAATATAGCTTTTGCGAACAATAGGACGTAAAGAAATAACATGCCCGTGTTTTTCAGATAGAAATATGCGAGATGTTGTAATAATAACATCAATAGAATTTCCAACAGAATCAGCAGCTACAGCTTCAAACTCTCCGGAATCAGACTCGTTTTTGAATACATTGCTCAGGTGTTCTCTTAACCTGCTGTTATTTTCCACATCAGGAAATATAATATCCCAGATATCGGTTTGATGAAGCTCTGTGTCAGAAAATCCTAACATTTGTTGTAACCTGAAATTTGAATATACGATTCTGCCGTCTACAGTCAGAAGGTAGCCCTCATGTGAAGATTCGACCAGCGCCCGATAGCGGTCTTTAACTTCTTTTAGACCTGCTTCAGCCCTTTTACGGTCGTTTTCAATGCGTCTGCTTTGTAAAAGAAAATAGGCTAACAGCATAAATAGTCCGTCAACCGTAATGCCAACGATTTGGAAAATATGCAGCTGCAAAGCCTCTTTTTCTTCTGCAATATCATTGATATATATACCTGTACCAACAATCCAGCCTCTTTGGGGAATTCCTTTTACATACGATAGCTTTTCAGCAGTCTTGTTTGGGTTATCTTTCCATTGCCAATGATATCTTAAATATCCCTCTCCACTGGATTCTACAATTCGAACGGACTCAACGAACAGTTTTTTTCCGCTTTTATTTTCTTCATCTGTATAGTTGCTCAAATCCATGCCTGTCAGCTCAGGACGATAGGGGTGCAGGATCATTTTAGGGGTCATATCAATGATAAAAAAGTAATTTTTATCCTGGCTGCCATAGCGCATCGTTTTTATTTCATCTATAGTACGCTGTTTGGCCTCTTCAGGGGTAAGCTCCCCCTTTTCTTCCAATACTTGATAGTGTGTAATTACGCTTGCTGCTGTTGCTGTCAGCTCCTTTACCATCAGCTTTTTCTGGTTTAGCATGTTATCTTCAAAGAAAGGAACCACGTAAAAGAATATATAACTGATAAAGAGTATCATCGCCAATATAGTCGGCAACACAATGCGACTACCGAAGCCATCAAAAAATTTCTCGCTTTTTTCCTTTTGATAATTGTAGGATTCGCCTTGAAAATAATCGGAAAGTTCTTCAAAACTCAATATTTTTTTATCTTCAGTTTCTGCGGCATCGTGATATTTTTCTGTAAACGTACCGTTTTCAAAGTCTTCTCTTTTGGGAAGATACCCCCTATAATCGTCCTTTACATGTGTTTCAAATACCTTTTTGATTTCTTCACGAGAATACTTGCCCTCAAACTTTTCATAAGCTTCTTCCAATCCTTCAATGCAATGACGAAATTTTCGGTGTGAATACGGGTCATAGTTAGCCGGGCTTTGCCCTGCAAGCAGTCTTTCAAATGAGCTTGTATCAAAAAAGCCATCAAGCCATTGGTGTATATCTTGTCCTGGTATACCAAAAAGGTCTTCGGTTCGCTTTACATGTTCTTCAAGTTTCATTGCAGTATCCTTGAGCTGTTTTTAACGGAGAAAAGTTAGCACATAAATGACAGCGTTTCAAAGATTTAATATATAAAGCCCGCCGATGCCAAGCATCGACGGGCTTTTTAAATGGCTGCCGCGGACCGTGCGGCAGTAATAAGTTTTTAGAAGATTCCAGGTATCCCGGGAAGCTGACCCACCAGCCCTAGGGAAACGACACAGACGATAAACATGATCCCTGGGATGACAAGTTTTTCATTCCAGGTGAGCATCTTAGCCCGCTCAGTATCGCCGATGAGCCCCAGGTTGTCCAGGAGCATGGCAGCGGCCCAGCCGAACACCGGATTTACAAAGGCGCAGGCAAAGATACAGGTTCCGGCACTCTGGGAATCCTTGTGGTTGCTGACCATCTGCATCCCTGCTTCAAGGAGCGGCAGGAATACGCCAACAATAAGCGCCACCCGCAGAACAGGTTCCCACATGGCAAGGTCCATGGGGTAGCCGAGGATACCGGCCACCACGCAGAAAATGCCGGTGAGAATCGCACCACCGGGAATTGGACGCTTGGCAATGGCTGCAGGAATCATGTATGTACCCCAGGACGAAGCTATATTGCCACCGCCAAGGCAGGAACCGATGGCCTGGCGAATAGATGCGACCATCATGGTATCGTCCACGTCCATAAGAACGTTTTCAGCCCCTTTCGGGTAGTTAAGTTCCTGGAATACCCGATGTCCAAGGTAATCCGGCGACCACATCGCAACGGCCAGAATGGCGAACGGAATAACGGCAATGAAATGGCCGATGTTCGGAAGTCCCATTTTCCATCCTGTATTCGTACCCCACCACCACATGGGATCAAAATGGGGAAGTCCCGGCGGCGTAGAAAAGCTGAAATCAGCGCCCATTGTGAATGCGATGATACCTGCGATGGCGGAACAAAGTGGGATGGCCAGCCAGCGCTTCTGAATACGCGCCAGATAGGCATAGACAAGCACGGTTACGCCGATGACCACAAAGGAAACCACGCCGACGCCACCTCCTGCCGCCCATTTTCCAAGTTTGCCGATCTGTCCCATAAGTCCAACAGCACCTAAATAAATCAGAAGCCCTCCCCGGACTCCTATTCCGGTCAGATTCATCAGCTTGGAACCGCCCTTTGTAATGGCGAGAATAAGGCCGAATAAGCCGATCAAGATACCCAGAGCCAGCGGATGCCCGCCAGCCGCAGCGACAACCGGGATGAGGGGGATCATCGGGCCGTGGGTGCCCGCAAGGTTTGAATTTGGATTAAGGAAGGCAGAAAAAAGCAGGACAAAGACAGCACCTGCGATCAGCATCTCTAATCGGACGTTCTCTGCGACGAATTCGGGTGTAAGAGCGTACTGGTCCGCAAAGGCGGCTACCATGGCGGTTACCATCACAACCTTTCCGATGGTGGCGGCAATAGCTGGTACAAAATCCTCGATTTCGATGCCGTAATCCCGGAAGGGCAGGTTGACCCGCCAGCGACGAAATTTCATAATAGTTAATTCATGGTCAAGATACTCAGCTCGAGTCTTAAACTCGCTTGCTTTCTTACGTTGTTCGCCATACGACTTTTCACTGTGCGCTACCATCTTGTAATCTCCTTCTCCTTCGCTACCCTACTGATCTTTTGTTGGATCTTCGTGCACACCTTTCGGAGTGCTTAGGTATAAATAAAGTACTTGGTTAGATAAATGGCCCACTGCCTCAACGATATCCAGATTGAAACTCTCTACCTTTTTCCCTTAATGAATGCAAGAACTATTTATTAGAATTTACTTTTTTACTTTAAGGGATCATAAACAACCAGGATTATGACTATGTATTTTATTCCAACAGGGATATTTATTAAAAAATATCAGGATACAGTACGCCTCTCCGGCTTCGGTGAGAGTCTGGATATTTTTAACTGGAAAAATATGTTTACCCTTAACATTTGAATTGTTACATTGGGGAATATAGTCGGTGGAACGGTTCTTGTAAAATGTGGCCATTGGTGGGTCTATGTGCCGGGGGCACAACCCAATTCGTAAAATAAAATTTGATGCCTTGAAACGGAAATCTTCATGAGTTCTGCAGCGATGGGGTTAAGCGAATGACATTGATATACAACAATATAAAAGAAGAAAGTGGTGAAAAGTTTACATCGGGTATAGTCATATCAACGGTATTGGCGGTAGTAAGTATAGTCATGTTTATTGTTTCGTTTTATGCAATTATTATCCCAATGTTTGAGCGCAGTGTCATGGAAAGAAAAAAGGAAATGATTCATGAATTAACGAATACAGCCTGGAGTGTTTTATCCGAATATGATGAGGAATATAAAGCCGGCAGGATGACATTGGACCAAGCGAAAGTTTTGGCTGCCGAGGAGGTGGACAGGATGAGGTATGGAAATGATCATAAAAATTATTTCTGGATTACGACCACCGACCCTGTAATGATTAATCATCCATATCGTTCGGACTTAAACGGGAAGAACCTAATTGATTTTTCAGACAAACATGGGAATAAGTTATTTGCTGATGCCGCTAATTTAATCAAGGAAAAAGGCGAGGGGATCATTCAATATTATTGGAAAAGGAAAGAGGATGCCCCGCGCGAAGTACCGAAATTATCGTATGTAAAAGCTTATCAGGAGTGGAACTGGATAATTGGTACCGGTATATATCTTGATGATGTAAGGCTGGAAATAAAAGCGTTGCGAAATCGGTTATTAAGAATATCGATTCTTATTATTGGCATTATAATTGTAATTCTTATTTATGTAATAAAGCAAACCAGAATCATTGAGGAAAAACGTAAAGATGCTGTAAATGAATTAAGGTTGTCTAATCAGAGATATAAAAGCCTGGTGGCTGCATCAACCGAAGGCACCTTAATGGTCGTTGAACGTAAGGTTGTATTTGCTAACAGTAAATTTATCAGCCTGCTCGATAATGAAACCGGGTCGCTGGTTGGAGCCGATTTCTCAGAACTATTTAAATTAAGCTGGGATGAAATGGTTTCAGGAATTAAAAATCCCAATAAAACATATGCTTTTGAAACCGAGCTTTTGAAATATAAAGCCGGTTACCAACATATCGTAGCTTATGTAACACAGGTTGAACAGTCGGATAGTACAGCGTACATATCTGATAATACAGCATATATAGTTGTTATAAAAAATATTACTGAAAAAAATAGACTCAGGCTTGATACCCAGAAATTGTCTGAGGATGTTCAGCTTTCACTGCAATTAATGAACCAGCCGGTTAAGAATCTGGTTAACGAAAATATTCATTGCGATATAAATATGCCGATAGGTAAGGCTATTGAGCTAATGAATAAGATGCGCAGCGAAATTATAAGTGTAAGAAGCCGCGATGAAACAGTAGGAATTGTAACCGATAAAGATATCCGGTGTCGTTTAATGAATAATGGAATTACTATGGATAGTCCGGTAGTCAGGTTAATGACATCGCCGGTAATCAGTATAAACCAGGGGGCATTACTGTACGAAGCTGTTCTTTTATTTAAGGAGCATGCTATTTCGCATCTTATGGTTACCAATAATAACAATAGAATTTATGGTTACATTAGTTATCTGAATTGTCTCGAAATGCAGAATAATTCGCTGACCTTTCTAATACAGGAAATACAAAATTGTGATGTTATCAGCGATATACGAAATATTTACAACAAGGTGCCTGTACTGATACAGGCAGTTTTTACCAGTACAGATAATATCAGCAGCGTATCTCGCATAATTACTTCAATAGCTGATGCCATAAACAAACGGGTAATAGAAATGGCAATAGCCGAAGTAGGAGAGCCGCCCTGCCAGTTCGCATTTATAGCTATGGGAAGCGAAGGCCGGGGAGAACAAACACTTAAAACCGACCAGGATAATGCTATAATTTTTGCAGAGCAGTCTGATGATAATAAAAAATATTTTTTAAGCCTGTCGGTGATAATAAATGAAAACCTGCATAAGATAGGTTATGCGCGTTGCGAGGGCGATCTGATGGCAGGTAACCCTGAGTGGTGCAACCATATTGATGAATGGAAGCATATATTTTCAAAATGGATTAATAACCCTGTTACGTTAAATGTTCTTGATGGTTCTCTCTTCTTTGACATGCGTTTGGTTTTTGGAAGTAAGCAGCTATTATCAGAACTGACTGATTTTGTATATGAAGAATTAGAAGGTAAAAATGAATTCTTCAGCCAGTTGGCTAAAACAGTCGCCGCAACTAAGCTGGTATTCGATAAAAAACGAGTCGATATTAAAAAGTTCCTGTTACCAATTGTCGGGTATTTAAGAACCAAGGCATTGTTTTATTCTATAAAACAAACAAATAGTATGTTGCGGTTAGATTATTTGATGGCATATGATTTAATTTCTGAAAGTAAGGCCCAAGAGATTGAAAAAATGTATAATTTTCTTATGCATCTGCGAATAAAGTGGCAGGTAAGCCTTATACTTGACAATGACTGGCCAACCAACACCATTTCGTTAATTAATCTTACTGCAATAGAGCAGGAAACGCTTAAAAATATAATTAAAGAGGTGCTAAAATTACAGGAAGAACTGCAATTAAAGCTTTAGGGACGGGCAGGGCCAGTCGTCGGGAAATTTGACGGAATATGGAAAAGTTAAAGCAAATACTGATACGATAGCCGTTGACAGGTGTCTTTTCAGTCGATATTTGTATATGCAAGGCGTTTGATAATATTGGCAGGCTCAAACGTGTGCTTGAACCGTAAACCCGTGTTTGAACGGCATAAAGGAGGAAAATATGAACAATTTGTCAGCATCAGTCATGACCCCCTGCCTGCCGGATACCTTGCCGCCTGAACAACAGTTTCTTTCCGGGGGCAGCAGATCGCCTGACAGAGGGGGGCGCCTCATCCGATCACAGACCGTTACGGTCCTGGAAAACGCCTTCTTATGTATTCCTCAAAATTTTCATGATGAACTTATTCCTGAATTCTTTGAATTTTTAGAAGAGCCCAAGACCCGGGCCGGAGTTCCTTGTGCTTGAATATACGCCGATTGCCCAGTTTGCCATAGGGCTCGACCACAGGGTAAAGGTCTGGAACAAAGCCTGTGAACTTCTCACCGGTGTTTCCGCTGAAGAGATTATCGGCACAGACCACCAGTGGAAGATTTTTTATTCCAGGAAACGGCCCGTTCTGGCCGATCTTGTCGTTGAACAGGACTATGAAAAGTTCCTTGAAATATACGGCACGAAAAATCCGGCCCAGTCCAGCATTGTGCCCAATGCCTGGGAAGCAACAGACTATTTTGAAAATTTTAACGGAAAACCAAGATATATATATTTTCTGGCGGCCCCGGTTTTTGATGATAAAGGCAACATTACAGGTGCAGTCACAACGCTTCAGGATGTTACGCTTCGCAAAATTCAGGAAGACGCCATGAAGCGTGAATCCGAACAGCTCCAGCAACAGTATTCACTATTGCAGTCCTCAATGGGTGAGCGTTTCAAGTTCTGCAATATCATCGGCAAATGCCAAAAAATGCAGGAGGTCTATGACATAATTATACGGGCGGCTGCCAGTGCTGACAGCGTTGTTATCCACGGCGAATCGGGGGTGGGAAAGGAGCTGGTTGCAAAGGCGATACACGATATCAGCCAAAGAAAAAACGCACCGTTTCTCCCTGTCAATTGTGGTGCTATTTCTGAATCTCTTCTGGAAAATGAGTTTTTTGGTCATGTAAAAGGCGCTTTTACCGGTGCCCATAATGACAAAAAAGGTTTTCTTTCCCATGTACAGGGCGGCACGCTGTTTCTTGATGAAGTTGGAGAGCTTTCCTTAAACATGCAGGTCAAGCTTTTGCGGGCAATAGAAGGAGGCGGGTATTCGCCGGTCGGGAGCAATGAGGTGCTTTATTCCGATTTCAGGATTGTTGCCGCAAGCAACCAAAATCTATGGGCGGAGGTTAAAAAAGGCAGGCTCCGCAGTGATTTTTTTTACCGCTTATATGTGATACCTATAGATATCCCGCCCCTTCGTGAACGCAAGGAAGACCTTGCCCTCCTTGCCGATTATTTTTTCAGCCAGATGGAATCAGCCCTTCACTTTGATGCGTTGCCCGGAAAAGACATAAAAGCGCTGTACAATTACCACTGGCCCGGAAATGTCAGGGAGCTTCAGAATGTTCTTCGCAGGTACATTACCTTTAACAGCCTTGATTTTATGGCTCTCCCGGATATTGATCCCCCTGTAATCCCGCCTCAACCCCCATCAGGCCCCATTGCCGTTTCCGATTCGGCTGCAGCACTTCCGCTGACAGATGCCGCTTCCCGGTTTGAGAAACAGCTTATTCTTTCTGCCCTTAACCATTGCCGGTGGCACAGAGAAAAAGCCGCTGAAAAACTGGGTATTTCCCGCAGGACGCTCTATCGAAAAATGATGTCCCACGGCCTCATAAGCGCTATATAAAAATCATCTTCCCTAATACCCTGGCAAGATCAAGCTTGCCGACCCTGTTCATATCCCATAAAGGCCGTCCCAAACAACGTGCGGTTAAGAAGTGATGACTTTCGCAGGACACTCTATTGCAAAACAATGGTTTATAGATTTTATCTGTCCCAAAATGGGACAAAACCGCTCATTCATTTTTATTTTTATATTTCAATACGTTACGTGCTTCTTTGTTTTTATTCGGGCCAAATCTGCCCAAAACAATTTTTTTCCCGTTTAAAGCCTCACCTGCCACCCCCCTTTTTTAGCAGAACTAAAATATGCGGATTATTAACAGTGATAATGGGCATCTGGGTTGATTATTCATGACAATAAACCTACTCGACAACGCTTTCAAGGAGTCGATGGCACAATGATTGCTAAGGTTAATATATGCTAATTTTAATGAAATTGATTTTTTGACCTGTTTAATTGCTGAGGTTTTGTATGAAAGAGACTAAAAAAGAATTACAGATGCTTTGAAATCGTTTGTTAACCGCCTGAGGGATTGCGCCTCTCCCCCCTCCTGAATCAGTGTGGAAGCTTTCGGGCAGGTTGGCAGAATAAAGTGTTTTTAAGAGGAGTGTTTTTACAGTTTTTTTTAATCATTTGAGACAGGAGAAAAAGATGAGAGACGAAACGTTGGCAAATCCGGGACCTCTCGGATTAATGGGATTTGGAATGACAACTGTGCTTTTGAATATTCATAATGCCGGTTTTTTTGAAATTAGTTCCATGATCCTGGCAATGGGTCTTTTTTACGGGGGATTGGCCCAGATTATCGCCGGTATCCTTGAATTTAAAAAAGGGAATACTTTTGGCGTTACGGCATTCATATCCTATGGTCATTTCTGGTTGACTCTGGTAGCGCTTATACTGCTGCCCAAACTCGGCTGGGCAGATCCGACGCCCGCAAAATTCATGGCTTGCTATCTGTTCATGTGGGGAATCTTTACAATGTTCATGTTTTTCGGGACATTAAAATCGAACAAAGGCCTTCAGTTTGTTTTTGCATCGCTGACGGTATTGTTTTTTCTTCTTGCAATCAAAGACTGGACTGGTTCACACCTTATCGGAATAATTGCCGGTTTTGAAGGCATCATCTGCGGACTGAGCGCAATTTATCTTGCCATGGCGGAAGTCCTCAACGAACAATACAGCAAAACAATTCTTCCGGTAGGCTTGCCTTAACCGAAAAAGCCCCCTTGTTCAGACAACTGAAAAGGGGGCTCTTAAAAAATAAGCATACTATATTATATGGAAACCCGATAAGAATGAGACCGTCCCAGGGCACAACAATTCCTGCAATAATAGACCCAAGCAGATACGCGCTGGAACCTCCTTCTGAATCCCCTCGGGAATCGGCCCATTTATTTTACCTAAACGATAGGGCCAAAACCTGCAACTGCAAAACTGGTAAGTATACCCTTTTTATCCGAGAACCATTTATCACCAAAGGAAATGAGAACATATGCCAGCCCATATCAGAATCTGAGCAAAGAAGAAAAGACCGGCTGAAAAAATCCATGCTGTTTGGGGTGCAGTGGATTGATAAGCACCGTCCGGATCAGACAAAACTCTGGTAAAGGCAGACCATGCACAAACAACACCAAAGGCTATTTGAATTAGAATAGCGCCAACGATGACAAACCAACGATTGATAACTTTTTTGGTAGACATTTGGAAAACCCTCCTTTTGTTAGTTGAACATAATTGGTTGAGCATCTTGAACGTTTAACTACAAGTTCAGCCGTCCGGGGGTGGGCAATAAGCGCATTCAAAAAACCGCACCCCCCGATGATCTTTTTCTACTTGTTATACTATACACTAATAACATTAAAATTGATTAACCCGGTCTTACACTTAAATATAGATAAAAAAGGAGAGCTTGTAAAACACTCTCCTTTTTTTTGTAAAATATTCTCCTTTTTTTAGTTTAATGCTCTGTTTTTACGTGTGTATATTATGCTGCTCGTTTTTCTTTGCCCTCCCAGTCGTACTCGTTTTTCTTTGTCAATAATGACACAACAACCAGCGTAATAAAGCTAAGCGGTATTGATATTATACCAGGATTATTCATGGGTATGGGCGCGCTTGAAGCGGGAAGTCCATAGACCTCAAAGGTCTTGGGCGAAAGTAAAATAATTGTTAAAGCGCTTATGATACCCACTACGATGGATGCGGAAATACCCTTTGCAGTGGTTCTCTTCCAGAACAACATCATTATAATTGCGGGCAGGTTTGCGGATGCTGCAACCGCAAAAGCCAGCCCGACAAGGAATGATACGTTTACCCCTTTGAATGCTATCCCCAGGAATATAGCGAGTATCCCGACCACGACTGCCGCGATTTTCCCCGCCTTTACCTGGCCCTTATCGGTCATTTCAATTCCCATATAATTGGACATCAGGTCATGGGCAACAGCACCGGATGCTGCCACAATGAGTCCGGATACTGTCCCGAGAACCGTTGCAAAGGCAATGGCACATATGATAGAAAATATTGCAACACCAAAAAATTTAGCCAGGAGAGGACCGGCCATGTTACTGCTCTGAACATCAAGCACACCAGTCGTCATTGCCCCCAGTCCCATGAAAAGCGTAAGGATATAAAAGAAACCGATAGATGTTATGGCAACGATAGTTGACTTACGCGCTGCCTTTGCGCTTGATACTGTATAATACCTGATCAGAATATGAGGCAGTGCAGAAGTTCCAAAGAATAATGCTATCATAAGGGAGACAAAATCAAGCTTGGACATAAAGGTTGAACCCTTATCTACCTTGAATCTTAATCCAGGTCTCATGATCGACTCACCTGGTGTCGGCGTCTGATACCAGAGATGTACTTTATCACCATTGTCAACAAATATTACCTTGGTGAAACGGACGATAGTGCTGGCTTCTATTGTTGACAGGAATTTAAATGGACTAAGGCTGCCTGTTTCTGTAACCTCTTTTCCATCAACCATGAGTTTGCTTACATGGCCTACCTGGAAGAACTTTTCGGCTTCCTTCGGCTCTCCATTGTAAAGCGCTTTGCCGTCTTTGCTGTGTACAACTGAAAGAGCCTCCTCAAGGCAGGCATTTCCATCTTTTTCAACCAAATGCCACCATGTATTTACGCCTTCTTTGTTCAATTTTACATAATGGCCCTTTGTATCATTATATGCCCCGGCTATTTTGTATTCAACGCTGTCAATTGCCGTAACATCCCCATCGGTCACAGTGGCATTTATTGTTTTGAATTTATGATAATTTTCCGATGGCGGCTGTTTAATGCCATGCACAAATATGCAAATTGAAAGAATTGTTGAGAAAATGATCAACAGGCCGCCTTTTAAGAATTGAACGTAAGTGGTTGATGCCATCCCTGCTGTGGCTACAATAAAAATAACGATAGCGCCGACAAGGATAACCCCGACGTAATGCGGCATGCCGAGCAGGGGCGTAACAAGGCTTCCGGCGCCTACCATTTGAGGCACAAGATAACATAAAGAGACAATCAGCGTGCTGATAGCCGCTGTAAGATGAATGCCCCTTGAATTATATTTATAGTTAAGTGCGTCTGTGAATGTGTATTTACCATAGCGCTTCAGCGGCTCGGCCACAATAAACAGCGCAACAACCCATCCGGCAAGATACCCGATTGAATATAAAAATCCGTCGTATCCGCTGAATGCAATCATTCCGCATATTCCAAGGAAGGAGGCGGCTGAAAGATAATCGCCTGCGAATGCAATACCATTTACACCCCAGTGTATATCTCCGCCAGCAGCATAGTAACCTTGTGATGTCTGTGTTTTTTTAGCGAAATAGGATGATAGCCAGAGTACACCAAGTACAAAGACAACAAATATTCCAACAGCAAACGGCGATGCATTGTATATCATTTTTCAGAACCCTCCGTTTCATTCAGTTCGTCTTCTTTTTGGGAACAAAGATAATCGTAAATGATTCCCATTACGAAGGCCAAAGCAATCAGGCCAAAGCCGTACACAACTGCCAGATTTTGACCGGCAAAAACTATCGTCGCCATTGTTTTCGGACTGACAACGTTTATAGCGATAAATCCGATATAGACTAAAACGTAAATAATGAACAAATACAAACCAAATTTTGTTTTGTAGGCAATTGCTTTGTCCTCACCCCATTGCGTCGCAGGTCCATGTGACATAGATTTTCCTCCTTATCTAAGAAAAGTAAAATTTAATTTCGGATCTACCTGTTTATAAACAGGATATCCTATGTTCCGGCGTCCTTTTTTCAATCGGCTTCAACAGGATATGAAAGCCGAACGCAGCTGCAGCCCAACTGGTAATACTGAGAACTGATGATACGAACGTCCTCTTTGAGAAAAACGGTTTGAGGTTTAAATAAATTGATCTGGTAATTACGGCGACTACTAGTTGTACTTTCCATTTCCCCTCCTTCTTTTTGATTTAGACTCTCGTACGATGCTTCTTTGTCGAACAATATGTATACCCACCAAATTCCGGTGGAATAATTGTTTTACTATACAGCAGAGAAAATCTTACGCTAACATTAAGGCCGGGTTTTAAAAGTTATTGATATACCGCAACTTGAACAAATTAAGTTTATTTATCGCCTTTGCCTTTCGGCAAAAAGTGCCCTTATTTTACCTTTCATTCATACATCCAAACTCTTTTTGATAAGGATCAAGACCCGAATGTATCTCATTATGAAGATTTGTAAATCGCCTGTCTTTAGACAAAATCTTCAAGTTTCCAATAAAATAATAAAAACTAATTTATAGTTCCGTATTATCTTATGAATAGCCTTGATGTCAAGTATTAAAATTTCAGTCCCAGAGTAATTTTAATTTGTCAAATCAAATCCCTTAAGTGGGCATATAAAAATAATTTCTGTTTTTCAGTATGTTGCAATAAATCATTGCGGTTTTTTTAATTTGCACAGCAAGGATATCAGATGAACATCCCCGTAGAAAATTTGCTTCCCTAATTGAGCTTTTGACATTAAAATCGCTGTCGCGTCTTGAATATTTGGCTGAATAGCAAATCGTACTAAGGGCTGCGGAAAAAAATAAATCCCCCATTTCGCTGGCTGTTTTATCCGTATTTTTCGTTGCGACTCAAAGCATCAGAAAACAATATGATTACTGAGCCGTGCCTTGAATACGAACAAAAATTCGGCGAAAGATCTGTGGCATTTATTTTTTCCGATTGATTCGTTAATTGATAAAAATGGATGGTTGATCACTTAAAGACAAAGGGGAGGGGAGCGGTATCATTTTGATGAAAGCCGGTTTTAAATATCGAGAACAAAAGAACGACTGTTATAGAAGCTATCGCTTGATTTGCCCCAAGGCAGAAAAACGATGACGGCATCCATAGATGCACCGTCATGGATGAAGTAAACGGGATCTTGCCAGCATTTCAAAATGAGCCGGAACACGATATGCTGTAATTACCGGCCAAAGGCTGTTTGGAGAACGTCACGCAGATACTATATATCGGCTTCGTTGGGAGGGGATCGCTGCCCTCCCAAAAACCGTCATAATAAAAAATGCGTTACAGGTTACCTGTCAGTGACCTGGACAGCACGTCCAGATAAAAGCGGGCATGGCTGATGGGCGCCGCTATGTTGGCCCGATGGTTGGCGAATATGCCGTCCGGGCTGCCCTCCAGAACGATCCAGGGATCTATGTGCGAGGCATGATAAAGGGCTTCAATCGTGTGATGGAGCACATCCATGCCCTGAACCGATCCGATGGTGTCGTCAAAATCCAGGGCCACTGCCTCAAGGATGGTGACCATGGCGCTAGCCACGCCCTTTGTGTAGTAAAAGACATCATCGGCCTTAAAGGTACTGATATTTCCCAGTTCCTTGACCAGATTCTCATCGCAACTGCCCAGGATGCTTTCATATGCCTTGAGCAGAGGAACCAGGTTGTCCACCCGCCGATAAAAACGCTCCTCCCTTCTTTCCAGCATGTTCTGATAATTTCGCCACTCGTCCAATCCTTCCTGATATTTACTCTCAGCCGAGGGAAACATATATTCGGAGGGCTTGATCATGAATGAGTTCATGGCGTATTCGAGACTGGGAACGTAGGCGTCGGTGCTTCCGGTCCGTGACAGATTTTCAGCCAGGGCGACCGCTGTTCTGCGGGTCACTTCCAAAATGCCCAATTGCAAATTCTTGATATTATCGGCAAATCTAATGATGTCATTGGGGCGCCACCCCAAAAATCTGTGGTTTAATTCATAATCAAGGGGCTTGATGCAGGCTTCCACAAAAGCCACTCCGCGGGGGCCTGTGCGCACCGGCGCGGCCTGCGTCGTTCCATGTCCATCAGCTGCCATTGTTGCGGGCGCATAACTATCTGCGTTATTTCTATCAGCGGTCTCATTCACAGTTGTGTGAGAGACTGTGTGATTTTGGGAGTTAGCCGCATACTGAGCGGTTCCATGAGAATCCTGCTTTTGCGCAACGGGTTGATGGATGGTCAGGGGACCAGGTGTGGCGTCCTTTGCCGCGCTGTGAGTGTCATGGGCCAAGTCGGTTTTCGGAACCACTTGCGTTTCATGGGTTTGCCCGCCCCTTTTTGCTGTAAAATCTTTCCACCAATTCATCCCCCACCATGTGGCATATCCGGAAACACCCAGAATCAGCACAGTGATGAAAAACCATTTGGATGTGAGCAGCTTTTTTAAAAAACTCTTTTTCTTTACCGCATCTCCGCCGTGAGCAGCATTCTTCCCGTCTTCCATATTTTTCTCCTTGCCAATAAAAAAAGTTTATGGTCAAGCTTCTCTTCGCTTACGTATCTCGCCAACCCCGATGTTCACGTTCCGGGTATCAAAATATTCCAGCAAGGGGATCGAAAATTTCCGCTGCATCCCCTCCAATCTCCTTAAATTGTGACGTTGACAAAGGATTAAGAACTTCCTTTTTTTTTAATAGCAAGGTATAACAAAGAATAAAAAGATTATCAAGGGCTTGAAATATAGCCCCAATCCATCGCAAATGGATGCGTTACGATAATCTTTTTCATCGGTTTAACGGGTCAGATTGTCTTTTCCCCACTCTTTCAAATCCTCCTCAGACATGCCCCGGAACTCGCTCAATGCCTCTCGAATCTTCTGGGTGGTGATTTCATTGACCTGCCGGATGTCAAACCGATCTATTTTGATGTCATAGAGGGTATAGTCGCCTTTGTTTTTTTTCAGATGCTGATACACCAGGTCACGGATAGCGCCCCAACTGTCTTTGCGGGTCTGGTCGGTAACGGGGGTGAGGGTATCAATATTTTCCAGCCGGGTGGCGCGGAATTTTAGTTCCAGCTTTTTCTGGAAAAATGCCAGCCATAAAATCATAATCAGACTGGCACCGATACCGCCCACAGACAATAGGGCCGTGGGATCAGCCATTGCGGCCAGTGTCATCATGATTAAGGCAATCAGGCCTCCTCCCAGAAGGCTGATCAGAAACCCGATAAACATTTTTTGTATGCGGAAACTTCTGAATTCCAGACCAAAGGTCTGAATCGCTTCAATATAATGGGCCAGACGATCCCCGTGAATTTCCAGATAGGATGCCAGATGATCCAGTCTGCGCAGGGGGGTCTGTAAAATGGTCTGTTTCAGATCCTCCCGCTGATTTTCAAGAAGGGGGAGAAACGGGGGCTCAAGTGCGGAATTCTTAGTGCTGGCAACTGCATTGGACGAATAGGTCATCCGGATCATGGGGATGTCCTTTCGTCCGGTAATCTGGGACAGATTCCAGCACAGGGTGCCGTAAACCCGCAACAGATCATTAAACGTGGTGCATTCATCAATACGGTTGAGTACAAAGATGATCCGGTCTTCAAAGGTATGGGTGGTCAGGGTATCCCGAATGCTTTTATAAGCCTCCCGCACGGTTCCGGCTTTGTGGGCGTCAAACAGAACGAGCACCAGTCCGGCTTTTTGGGCTAGATCGCCGATGACCTCCTGATAATCATATCCCCGATCCCGCTCGGTAATGCTGTCAAGCATACCGGGGGTATCAATGATGGCCAGATTTTTTAGAAAAGGCGAGTTGATTCTTTTCAGTTGAAAATGGGCTGCAAAACGCTGACCGTGTTTGCGAAGGGTGGAAAAGGGAAATTCAGGATCATTAAGCAAGGCCTTGCCGTCTTGCTGTTCCACCACCCGTATTCCTTCTGTTTCCGGCACGGAATCATCATAGGTCAGTACGGTGAATGAATCATCTGTGGGGGCCTGGCCTGTATCCTGAATCTTTGCGCCCAGAAATTCATTGATCAGGGAAGATTTACCGGATGAATAATTGCCGATAACCAGCACCATGGGACGCCATTTTACATTGATCTCCAGGGGTATATCGCTGTAACCGTACCGCTGGGCCACCGGTGTTAGGTGCTTGGTTATGGTCTCAACGATATCTTCCCGAAGGGCATTCATATAATTATCACGATGCATGGATTCGCTCCAAAATAATGTTCAGATTAAGATGCGCCGCTTAAAAATGATATCAGGCGACAAATATTGTCATTAAGTCAGCGAGTATAAAAAAATAGCACAAGGGTGTCAATTTGATTTATTGTCTTGGATGGGCAGATGGCATGAAAAAATCCTGGTGCCTGCGTCTGCCATTATCGTGCACCAGGAAAAAAAGATTTAGAATTTTTTTAAAGCCAATGCCCGGGGAGGCCGTCTGCCGTCAAAAAAATCGCAGGCTTTGTAATATTGAAGATCCTTAACCCAGCAGGTGCCGTACCCCGGATCCTTGGTCATTCTGGCTGCCAGGTGCAATGGTGCGGCAAGGGCTTCCATAAATGGGCCGCCAAGTTCGGTGGGATCCCTGAAACATTCCCAGTCGCAGGCCAGGCAGTATCCCTTAGGATCAATGGCCTTGAGGTTCAAGTCCGGAAACGGACCTAAACTTTCAGCGCCCCTGTACCCGCATGGGTAGGTGTTACCATCGGTGCAGTTCAGATAAAAAAAATCAATGCCTCCCCGGCAGCCGTATGGCGTATCTTTATTTTGGCCTGAATAGACATTGTAAAGGGTGTGAAGGCTGGCAAGGGGTGAAAAAATTCTTATTTTGGATCTGAATTTTGGAATGGTGTCTGAAAGTGCTTTGAACAGGAGCGCCTTTTCCGTGGCCGTGAAACAAACCACCCGGTCTGCAGACGCTGCGGCATAGACAGCATCCAGGTCCGCTTTATCCACGCTGTCCGTCATGCTCATGGGATAGCAGGCATTGGCAATGGTGAATCCCATGTTAATCACCTTGCTGTAAAAGTCGGCAAACCCCCGGATAAAGGCCTGGTAAAAGGGGGATGCTTCCGGATCTGAAAGATCTTTTCGGGTTGGCGGTGCAAGGGCCCGGGTGATTTGGGAAACATTGCGGTTCAGCCCAAGATTCACCGAAGGGAAAAGCCCTGTGTCATGGAAAATGGGTAATGCTTTTTCCATGCCCTGGACAACGCCGTCAAACCCGCGCATCTGCTCGTGGATGTGCGGGACGGATGAGTCCAGGCTGATCCAGAAATTGCGTAATGGCGTATCTGCAAGTTCCTGGGCAATGACCGTTACCTTGTCTTTGAAGTCGGGCCTGTCATGGCCGGCAAAAAAAAATCCATTGGTGCCGGTGCGGATATAGGGAATCCCGGCTTTTCCGGCGTGCCGGATAAGTTCCGGCAGATCCTTGCGCAGCAACATGGGCTCCCCGCCGGTAAAGGAGATGGCCTGAAATCCCTTTTCCCCTGCCGCATCGATGATCTCTTTGAGCTGATCATTGGTGAGCCGGGTTCTGTCAAATTTACTGGTTTTGCGCATGCCGCATTGGGGGCAGGTGGCATTGCACCGGTCCGTGATCTGGATAACAAGCTGGCCGGGCATCCGGCCTTTGAGCATACGTACGGCAGTTTTCAGTCCTGATTTTATATGGGCCATGATCATACCGCTTTGGCGAGTTCTTCCATGGACCCCGGGGTATCCATCTTTTTGTAGAACTCCCAGGACTGTATAAATGCATTGTCAAAGGAGCGGTCTTCCATGTATTCCCTGGCCCGCCGGGACATTTGACTGCACAGTCCCGGGGTGATCGCAAGTTCCTGCATGGCGGATAACAGGGCCGCACCATCATCGCTTTTAACAATAATGCCGGTTTTACGGTCCAGCATGTTTTCGCAGGGGCCGCCCAGGTCAGATACGATCACGGGCAGGCCCGAAGCCTGGGCTTCCAGAATCACATTGCCAAAGGTATCTGTGGTGGAGGGGAAGACAAAGAGATCTGCAGAGGCATACACCCGGCATAAAGGCTCGCCGGAAAGATAACCGGTAAAGGTCACGGGATAGTCTTTGAGCAGGGCTTTCATTTCACCGGCATAGGGGCCGTCCCCCACAACAATGAGGTGTACCTTGTCACTGGCGGTGGAAAGCGTTTTAAATGCATCCACCAGAAGCGGCAGGTTTTTCTCCTTGGAGATCCGGCCCACATAGAGAAATTTCAATGCATCCTCTTTAACTGCGTAATGGGAAGTCAGTATGTCGCAGCGCTTTGAGGGATGAAAGATCTCCGTGTTGATGCCCCGGGGTATGATACGGATTTTTTCGGCCTTGATGCCCCGTTCCGTGAGTTCGTCAAAGGAGTTTTGACTGGAAACATAGATCTGGTCCATCTGGTCGTAATACCAGATCATGAATTTCCAGGTCAGGTCTTCGATAAAATCATCCCCGGTCAAATACTGGGCATATTGGGGAAACTGGGTATGGTAGGTGGAGGTCAGGGGCAGCTTCAGGATTTTTGCAATGGCCAGGGCTGCCAGGCCGATTGGACCGGGTGTGGCAGAGTGGATATGGGTAAATCCCTGGTGAAAGCAATAATCCAGCATCTCCAGGAACGGCGGATAATACAGTTTTTGTTCCGTATATTCCGGGATTTCATAGACGCCCATGGGGGTGAAGTTTTTCACCCCGCGTCCTGTTTTTTCCGCCTGGGCATCACAGGTAATGATGGTCAGATGTTTGTCGTTTTTCAATGCTGCCTGGACCTGCTGCTGGAGGGTCTGGGCCACACCGTTGACATCGTAGAAGGTGTCGGTGAAATGTCCGAGATTGACTCTGGATCTGGGGGGCCGCATCCCGTTTCTGTACCTGGCAAAGCGGTTAAGGACTGCTGTGTTCATTTCATTGTCCTTGGCAAAGTGGACAAAGGCCACAAAGTAGGGTGCTAAAAGTGAGTAGAGCCCACCCACGGAACCGATGGTCTGGAATATGTTGAACAGGTTTGCGCCGGATGCCTGGCCAAGCAGGAGATCGCCTGTGTGGGATAAAACTTTGTTTGAGAGCTGGTTGACAAAATCAAACCATAGTTTTTCTCTGTTCTGTCCCTGTTTTCCCAGGGACGAGCCAAGGCGTATTTTGTTTGACTGGGCCCTGGCAATATTCATCAGGTCCGGGTTTTCATCAAACAGGCGTTCGGTCTCTCTTCTGATCAGATCTTTCATGGAAACGGATTTGGTGTTTTCCTGGCGGGTTTTACGTTTGTTCAGGAAGGTGTAAAACCGTGACATAAGGCCGGTATCTGCATTGGATACCGGCATCAGGGACTGGTCAAGAAATCTGAGCAGCTGGTCCTTGCCCGTGTGGCGCCTGAGGTTGAAGCGATTTGAGTAAAACTGGTAGGCAATACCGTAGAGGTTGTGGGCCATGGTCTGGGGGGTGAACGGATCGGAAACAGCCCGGGATTTGCCGTTGAGGATACCGGTCATGAAAGCGTCAAGATTCGTTGCATTATCAACAGCCGTGCAGGTCCTGGCAATATTTAAGCCGGAGTGGTCATCGGAGCCGCCAGTGAGATTTTTTTTCCACGGTGTATCGAACAGGGGCTGGTAATCATACATGTTGGACAGCCGTTCAATGTCCATGGGGGTGAGTTGCCTGAGTACCTGGGCCAGGATCTGGTTTTGTTTGTCGTTTCTGGCGCCGTTGAGTTCAAAATTTTTAAACAGCAGAATCATCTGTTCAAAATGGTTGATGGTCAGCCGGTCATTCACGCTGTAGAGAGGGTGGGCAATGATATTGACGATGTTTTCTTCATTCAGATAAGCCACCAGATCAAAGACATTTTTTCGGATTTTCTGGATCTGGTCATGCTGGACTTCGGAGATGTTCTGGGCCAGCACATGGACTTTACAACCGTCTTCCGGGAAATAGGAAGTGATCTCCTCGGAAATATAGGTATCTGGCAGATGAGCGATTTCAAGAGCGCCTTCAATGGTGTTGTGGTCGGATATGGTCACAAAGGACATCCCTTTTGCCTTGGCTGTGTTATATACCAGCATGGGGTCCGTGAAACTTTCAGGACAGCTGATTTTCTGCAGGATCCACTGGGAAGGGCGTTTGGAAAACTTGGAGTGCACATGAAGGTCTATTTTCATCATTTTCTATCCTTATTAATGAGATGAACATCTTATTAACCGCGCAATTTACGCAAATTATGTTACATCCCTGTGAAGACAGGATTAGAACAATGTGAAAAAATGACGAGGAACTTTTAACAAATAGCCCGCGTTGAACATGGCATTTTATTTCAGATGGTTGGACCCGGCTAATAAATTGTCCTTTTGGCTTCGGCATACAACCGTTCAACGACTTTTTTATCCCAGGCTTTATGGGGCGCAGGGGTTTGGAATCCTTCTGCGCGGAACAGCCGGATAACGTCATTGGTGGTAAATCCTTTTTCCTCTTTCAGCCAGATGATGTTTCTGAGCACCAGCCGATAATAATTATCATCCGTGACAGAATTATCCGTGTCCCCTTGTTGCTGCGACGCCATGAGCTGGGAGATCTTTTTTTGCTGGCTGTTCATCATGGTACTGAATATGCGGACCTGTTCCTTGACCTTGAACAGGTCATTTTTCAAGGAGAGAATTTCATTTCTATACGTTGTGACAAAATCAACAAGCTCTTCCATGAATGCATCAGGAACTTCTTCTGTGGGCTGCTCAGGTTCCTGGGCATAAGATGTCGGTTCAACTTCTTCGTCTACAATTTCAAAGGGCTGTTCAGGTGCTTCAAAGGTCGCCCTTTCAATTTTTTTCAGTTTATCCAGCTGGTTGTCTGCTCTTTTTTTGGCAAACACTTCAACATCAAGTAATGAAGGTCTCTTATTTTTCATAGCACTGGCTCCTTAAATAGTATTTACCATCTACCGGTCAAGAATAGACAGAACCTCCTTGGCAAGGGAGCGGATCTCTTCTGCGGCACTGTCCTTGCCGGAAAATTCCGACACGTTCTGGCCGTAAATCAGGGAATATTTATATGCCATCCGGTTTGCGATTTTAGTTTTCAATATATCAAATTTATACGTTGATTTTAATACTTGCGCAAGCTCGCGCGCCATGACTGAATTTGTTTGAATACGGCTGAGCAGGAAATAGGGCTCAATGTTCGGATTTAGTTTCCTGGCTTCGTTGATCAGGTTTACCGTAGTTTTTGTACTGCGGATATCAAGGGGAGAATCCTGTACGGGAATGATGATAAGATCAGAGCATACCGTTGCAACCGTCACAACTTCATTGTCATGGGGCGGCGTATCAATAATGGCAAAATCATAATTCTTTTCACATTCCTCAATGGCCTGATACAGATTTTCGTAAATGGCTGCAACCTTGATTTGCGCCGTTTCCCCCTGATCATCGCGAATTTCGGCTGTTTCATAGCAACTGCCCTGGGGGTCCGTGTCAAAGATGATGACCCGGTACTGCTGCAATGCAAATTCAATGGCAAGATTTAAAACAATGGTGCTTTTTCCACAACCACCTTTCTGGTTTGCAAGTGTAATAATTTTCATGATGATACCATTTGCCACTTTTTAATTTGTTAGGGGAGACAAAACATGCAAAATCATATCGTGGCTTGTTCCGGCTTGTCAATAGAACATTTCGCATGGGAAGTGGGACTTCGTAATTTAAGAAAAATGGTCCCGCATTTTTTGTTGAAAAGGGCGGAACCATACGAGTTTTAATAAATTGAAAAAGTGTTAAGACGGACGGGCCACAAGGACAGGGACCTTTGATGCGTGGATGACTCCCTGGGCTGTACTGCCTAACAGAATATCCTCAATACCCTGGTCTCCGTGGGTGCCCATGATGATCAGATCAAAATTTCCCTGGGCCGCAGCTTGGGTGATTTCCTCCACCGGATCCCCTGTTTTGATCATTATGCGGTCCTTTGACAAGGGGCAGAATGAAATTTCCCGGACCACCTTTTCTGATGTGGTTCGGATACGTTCCCCAAGAATTTTTTCAGCATTTTCAACGGCATCCCGGTTGAACTCTTCCTGTTTTACGGGGTCCTTTATGGTGACACCGGCGCCTGCCGAATATTCTGCCAAAAGATCCGGGACCACATGGATGGCCCATACCTTTGCGTTGAATTTGTTGCCGATGGCACAGGCATAGCGGGCCGCATATTTTGCCGTGGATGTGATGTCCGTGGCAAAGAGGATTTTTTTAATGTCGGCAACCATGGAGATTTGAGATTCTTCCCGGGCATCGGGGGCCGGTTCCGCCAGGTTTTGGGGCGCTGTTTTCAACGGCGGTTCCGCGTCCAAAGGAACCGGCCCGAATATTTTATCCGTCAGTTTAACATACCAGGCCGCAGACTGGACCTGGATGATATAGGCCACAGCCACGACCAGGGCAGCCGAGGCCCCTTGTTTGCCGAATGCATTTATGGCAATGGCCAGGGCAATGGAGAGGTTGCGCATGACTGATCCGTAAACAAGGGCAATGGCATCCCCCCTGGGCAAAAGCCATTTGCCCACAAGGCTGCTGAAGGTGAAGTTGAATCCGTAAATGATCACCAAAGGGATAAGGATGTAAGCAAGCATGCCCGGGGCTGCGGCAATGGCCCGGGCCTTAAGCGCCATGGCAATGAACACGATGCCCACAACACCCAGGGTGGACAGCGGCGGAAATTTGGGTGCCACTGATGTTTTGAATCCCTTTTCCCCGTGTTTTTTTACCAGGTGTCTGCGGGTCAGGTAACCGGCTGCCATGGGAATGAATACAATGACCACGATCTGTTTAAAAATACCTGCCATGTCAATTTCAATGCTTGTACCCATGAGCATGCGGACATATAAGGGCGTGGCAATGGAGCCCAGGGTCAGGCCGATAACCGTCATTTTTACGGCAGCCGCCAGGTTGCCCTTGGCAAATCCGGTCCAGGAAATGGTCATGCCAGACGTGGGTACGAGCCCTGCCAGAAGCAACCCCAGGGCCATGTAAGGCTGGTTTTTAAAAAAGATCAGACCCATTATATAGGCCAGGAAAGGAACCACGCCAAAGTTGATCACCTGGGTGAGCACCTGGGCCTTGACGTCTCCGCCCTCAAATACCTTCTGGATATTCAGTGTCACCATCATGGGGTAAACCATTAAAAAGGTGAACGGAATAATCAGGGTTTTTAAAAAAGCGGCATCCATGAAAATGCCGAATATAAAACCGGCCAGCATCATTGCCGGAATCGCCAGGGTCAGATTTTTACTCATTTTCTGCAGCAGTTTCCACATCATTGAATTGTCCTTTTGTATTAAAGGGTAAGCTAATAACGTCCCAAATTCATTAATCCAAAATTTATGCCACGGACTTACTATAAAAATAAAATTAGATTAACACATTGATTTTATATCGTATATTTTTATTTTATCCATAAACGAATACAGGAAAGGAGACGATGCGTTACCATTTGTAACGCATAGGGTTGCGTAGTAACGATACGCTGTGTTAATGAACTCCGGATTATATTTTTTTGTTCAGGCTTCTGGTCATAGTCGTCGTTAAATGATGAAGGAGTGGTTAAATGATGAAAAAGAAATTCCAGCGTTTTCTATACCATTATCTGTTTCCCTATGCGGGGGTGTTTTTTGTCAGGCTTTTGTCAGCCACCTACCGGATCAGGATCGTTGATCCGGACAATGAACAGGACATTTTAAAGGCCGGGGGACAGCTGGTTTATGCCTCATGGCACCAGCGGTTTTTCCCGGGGATCACCTTTTTTTCAACCCGAAAGCCCATTGCCATTATGATTTCCCGGAGCCGTGATGGTGAAATGGCGGCCCGGGCTGTGAATATTCTGGGCTGGCGGGCGGTGAGGGGATCTTCATCCCATGGGGGCAGGCAGGCCCTTGAAACCATTAAATGTCTGGCCGGGCAGGGGTACAGGATAGGCCACATCGTGGATGGTCCCCAGGGCCCGTTCGGTACGGTGAAGCCCGGTCTGATCCGCATTGCCCAGTATGCGGGTCTGCCCATTGTTCCCACCATTACCTCCGGGCAGAACCTGTGGATTTTCAATTCCTGGGACCGTTTCATGGTGCCCAAACCCTTTTCCCGGGTGATCATCCGGTTTGGTTCACCCATCCATGTGCCGGAGGATGATATGGGGCAGGGCGGATTTGAACAGATGCAGGCGCGCGTGGCCCATGCCCTTAAGCAGCTCTATGAGGAGACCGATGCGGTCTGGCAGGATGACACACGGATAAAAGAAATTTTCGGTTAATCACCATCTGGGAAATTCGGGGGCAGAATATGGATCATATCCTGCCCCCGAAAATTTTTGTCTTGTTTTATAAAAAATCTAAAATGTCACGAAATGCGTTGATCATTCGTCTGCTTCTTCCGGCATATTAAGTTCAGCCAGATCCGGTCCCAGATATTTGCGTTCACCTTCACCAAGTACGCCCAGGGCAAACGCAAGCAGTGTCCACAAATGAAGGACATGGTAATGACATTCATAGTGTTCGGCAAGTTTATGGATTTGATCATGGCAGTTATGGCAGGGGGTAACGCAGTACGCTGCACCGGTAGCCACGATCTGATCCTTTTTGATTTCACCGTATTTCAAGCGCTGTGCATTGAAACCGGATTGCAGGTATCCGCCGCCGCCGCCACAACAGAAATTGTTGGAATAGTTCGGCTGCATATCAATGAAATTTTCTTCGCCAACGCAGGCTTTGACAACAAATCGTAAATCTTCCGCCAGGGGATCACCAAAGCTTT
The DNA here is from genome assembly GCF_000745975.1 of Desulfobacter vibrioformis DSM 8776. Lineage (GTDB taxonomy): Bacteria > Desulfobacterota > Desulfobacteria > Desulfobacterales > Desulfobacteraceae > Desulfobacter > Desulfobacter vibrioformis. The sequence goes on from NZ_JQKJ01000008.1 coordinate 29,179, forward strand.
TACGAACCTGTTGACAGGGATCCTGAACCGTAAATTTAACTTTCAGATCTTTGTTCCAGTCGGAGCTGGGTTTCAGTTTGCCTTCCCGGATCCATTTGGCATAGTATGGAACCATGGGAGCAATTTCAAGATTGGTTTCTATACCGAATTTTTGCTGACCCTTCCAGACGGAAAAGGTGGAATGGCCGCATTCGGTGTTTAAATACACCTTGCAACCCAGGTCCATGGCAGATTCAAGGGTGTTTCTTGTAACTTTTTCCCAGCATTTGTCATCTGCAAGGAACATGCAGTAGTTTTCACCACCCCAGCCCCGTGTGGCATAGGTCCAGTCTGCACCGACCATATGCAGGATCTTCCACAGTGGAACCATCTCTTCTGGTTCCACGCCCGGTTCACGGGAATTCTGGCTTAAGAAGAAGTGTGCCCCTTCTTTATTGACCGGTGCTTCAAGATCTTCCCAGCCCGGCTGGTCTTCATGAACTTCGTCAAGAATGTCCCCAACCACCCATTCAAAATCCTCTTCAGAAATGCCCATGGCGCTGCCGCAGGAGTTTCTAAGGGCCATATCACAGGAACCTACGATGCCTTTGGGCCTTTCTTCCCGGGGCCATAACTGCCGGGCCTCAAACACCATTGCCGCGATGTCGATATTCATCGGGCAGACATAAACACACCGCTGACACTGGGAACACATCCACACCCATGGGTGCTTGGTCAGTTCTTTGTCCATGCCCAAAGCCACCATTCTGACAAATTTGCGCGGATCCATATTTTCAAGACCGGTTGCCGGGCAACCGGAAGCGCATGCGCCGCATGTCAGGCACATATTGAGATTGACACCATTCGGCAGTTTGTTCATCAGTTTTTCTTTGAACGCTGCCTTTGTTCCTTTATCGAGTTTTATTGCCTCGGTCATAACGTTCTCCTTTGAAAAGGGTTGCTTTTTAGATCTTAATTTTTTTACATTAATCTTTTTACATCAGCATTGTTTTAAATCCCCGATGTCCGCTGACCGTCAGCGTATCAACCGGCCACAAGCCCGCAGAACACCTTTCTCAGGTATTTCTGGGGAATGGATGCCAGGCACTGATCGTCAAAATCCGGTTCCCGGTCCGGGGACCGGACTGTTTGAAAATCAAAGGGTTCCGGGGTGTCACAAATGGTGAAGGAGATCATTTTTATTTCAGTACTTTGGGGCTGTCTTTTTGAATTATTATTCAGCCAGGCATCACAGCTTTCGTGATCCCCTGCATGCATGACGTAAATGATCTGTTTGGTGCGGATGCAGATCAGACGGTATCCTGCACCAAGGTCATATTTCCAGCAATTTTTCACCCGGGCATCTGAACGTGCCCTGAACAGCCCGGCTGCCTGGGATGTCTGGCCTTGGGTCATGGCCTCAATGATTTTTCTGGCACGGCCTGCTGCAATGAATGGCGCATTGGCCTGCCCTTCCATTGCTGTAAGCTGTCTTTCCAGTTTGGGATGAAGGAGGACTTCGTCAGCCATACTTACCCTCCGGTTAACTGCCGCATGTCCCGCCGCTGCAACCTGTACATCCGCCTGCCGGTTTCAGGCCGGAGTCAAGGCGAAAGCCGGTCCCTGCGAAATCAATCTCCACAGGACTTGCCTTTTCCAAAAGATCCTTATCCATGACGTATTCCACATCATCAAAGGTAAACACGGCATCTGTACTTTTTTTCTCGTCCAAAGCCATGGCAAGGCTTGGGCCACCGCATCCGGCAGTGTTGAGAAAGATTCTGACGGGCGCAATTTCTTTGCCTTCAAAGTACATCCTGACCTGTTCCTGGGCAGGCTTACTGACATTGATCATCATGACTGAACTCCTTATATCTTTTACTTTCCGGTAGCAACAATTATCCAGTCTACACCAGAAACGATTCAAGACCTATATAAAATAAGGATTTTTGGCAAATTGAAAATCCTTATGAGCTTATATTTCTTTTATAGCTATTTTCAATTTTTTACATGGCCGATTCCGGATCAAAAATAAGGATGATTCGGCCCTGGTACCGGGTTTCTTTCCTTACTAATTGCTGGTACGAAGTTTTTCCCAGTATTTTTGATAAATTTCAATGGCCTGTCCCACATCATTCTGGAACTCGCCCTGTTTGATGATCCCCGCGTCAGGAAAGATGGTCCGGCTGCTGCTGATGTCCGTATCCAGCAGGGCAATGGCCGGGGTCACCGGGGTGGGGTACCCGTACTCCTCAACACAGGCTTTGGCCACTTCGGGGGTCATCATGAAGTTGATAAACGCATGGGCGCCCTTGGGGTTTCTTGCCCCCTGGGGGATGACAAAGCTGTCCACCCAGAAGCTTGCGCCTTCTTTGGGGTATACATACTGGATTGCCGGATTTTCTTCCCGGGCCATCCATGCCTCACCGTTCCAGATCATGCCGATGCTGACCTCGCCTGCCAGAAAGGGAAGACGCGGGGAGTCGGAGTTGAACAGCAGCACATTGGGCATCAGATCCTTGAGCAGCAGGTACGCCTGTTCAATCTCTTTGGGATTCGTGGTGTTGCCGGAAAACCCTTTAATGCGCAGTGCCATGTGAAACACTTCCCGCAAATCGTCCTGGAGCAGCAGTTTCCCTTTAAATTCCGGTTTCCATAGATCCTTCCATGATGTGATCTGTTCTTTGGGGATTTCGTCGGTGTTCACGGCAATGCCGGTGGAGCCCCACATATAGGGAATGGAGTAGGCGTTGTCCGGGTCATAATCCTTGTTCAAAAGTTCCGGGTCAAGATTTTTCATATTGGGTAAAAGGGCGTGGTCCAGTTTCATGAGCATACCTTCCCGGCCCATCTTTGAAACAAAATAGGTTGAGGGTACGGCCACGTCATACCCGTCTTTTTTGATCAGCTTGAGCTTGGCATACATGGTCTCATTGCTGTCATAGGTGGTGTAAACCACTTCAATGCCGGTCTCTTTGGTGAACTGTTCAAGCACTGATTCGGGCAGATATTCTGTCCAGTTGTAAATAAAAATTTTTTCTGCGGCCTGGGCCTGAAGGGCGGCAAGCAGCAGCACGGCGGCAAGGATAATAAGGGGTTTAAATCGTGTTTTCATGGTTTTTTTTCTCCTTCAACATTAATTGACTGACAATAACCAGTGCAAGGGAGAGCAGGACCAGAAGCGCGGCAAGCGCATTCACTTCGGGTTTGACTCCCACCTTAACCATTGAAAAAATTTTCAAGGGCAGTACATCGTAACTTGGACCCGTGACAAATGAACTGATGATGACATCATCAAGGGAGAGGGTAAATGCCAGAAGCCAGCTTGAGATAAGTGCCGGCCGCATCATGGGCAGGATCACCCGGGCGAGAATATTTTTTTCCGATGCCCCCAGGTCCCGGGCCGCATCAAGAATGTTGGGATCAAAATCCTGCAGTCTTCCCGTGATGGTCATGATGGCAAAGGGCAGGCAAAAGGTGATGTGGGAAAACAGCAAAGACCAGAACCCCAGGCCAATGCCCAGGGTGACGAAAAGAACAAGAAAGGCAATGGCAAGGATAATATCCGGGGCCATCATCAGGGTCATGCTTGTACCCTGGATGACTTTTCGTCCGAAAAACCGGTACCGGTTCAGCCCGATGGCGGCAAGGGCGCCAATCATTGTGGCCAGGCTGGCCGCGCATACGGCAATGACCACGGAATGGCGGGCCGCCTCCATCAGAGAGTGGTTTCCCAGCATGGCCGTGAACCATTTAAAGGTAAATCCCCCCCATTTCATGCCGTATTTGTTCAGATTGAACGCATTGACAACCAGCACGCTGATGGGCAGATAGAGATAGAAAAATATGCCTGCAAAGTAAAACAGCCTTAATATATTCATCCGCTGATTCCCTTCCCCCGGCCGAAACGGCGTAACAGCAGCCCGTATCCGATCAGCATCACTGCCATGAAAATAATAAGGACAATGCTGGTTGCCGAGCCCAGGGGCCAGTTCCTTGCGTTGAGGAACTGCTGCTGGATCAGGTTGCCCACAAGCAGCTGGCGTGCACCGCCTAAAAGGGAGGCCACATAGAAAAGACCCATGGTGGGTACAAACACCATGACACAGCCGGCCATGATGCCGGGCAGGGTGAGCGGAAAAATGACCTTGATAAACGCGCTGGCAGCGCCTGCGCCAAGGTCCCGGGCCGCTTCAACCAGCTGGAAGTTGAGCTTTTCAATGGTCGCATACAACGGCAGCACCATGAAAGGCAGCATCAGATAAAAAAGCCCTGCCACAACCGCATAATCAGTGTACATGATTCTCAAAGGGGTGTGGATGAATCCCAGACTTAAAAGGGCTTTATTGAGTATCCCCTGGGTACCCAGCACCATGCGCATGGCATAGGTCCTGACAAGGGAGTTGGTCCAGAAGGGAATCATCAGAAGTACGAGGACTGAGGTGCGCCATCTCGGCGGCATCCTGGCTGTGTACCAGGCAAAGGGATAGCCCAGGCCCAGGCATAGCAGCGTCGTTATCAGTGCCAGTTTAACGGAACGGATGAAAACGATAATATAGCTGGGATCAATAAGCAGCTGTGAATACGCTTTCAGACTGAAAGAAAGACGAACCAGATTTGCCGGATCCATGGTCAGAAAACTTGTAATGACAAGCAGCACCAGAGGAATAACACCGAAAAGGATAAACCATCCTGAGATCAGCACGATGATGCTGAACCGGGTTTTGCTATCAATTTTCATCAGGCAAAACAACCTCCCAGCCCTTAACCCAGGAAACATATACCCGTTCGCCTACGCTGTAGTCAAAATCCGGGTCATCCTCATCAAAAAACTCGCAGGCTGTCAACAACGGACCGTCATCAAGACGGACCAGTGTATCAAGGGTGGACCCCCGGTAACTGCGTTCAACAATGCTGCCGGCAAAGGTTTTTATCTCCTTTGGGGGGTGCTCATAAAGCCTTAAATCCTCGGGCCGCAGCAGCAGCACGACCTTGTCATCCGGCTGGAACTGCCGCTGGGTGTGGGCCGTGATCTGCCGGCCAAAGATGGTGACCTCCACCTGGCCTGAATCGGAAACCGTGCTGATTTTCCCCGGGAAAAAGTTGATATCGCCGATGAATCTGGCAACATAAAGATTTTCAGGCTCCTCGTAAACCTGGCGGGGGGTGCCAAGCTGGGCAATCCTGCCCTCCTGCATCACCAGTATCCTGTCCGACATGGACAAGGCTTCTTCCTGGTCATGGGTGACAAAAATAAAGGAGATGCCAAGCTCCCGCTGGAGTTTTTTCAGCTCAAGCTGCATTTCCCGGCGCAGCCGTGCATCCAAAGCAGAAAGCGGTTCGTCCAGCAGAAGAATCCTTGGCCGGTTGACAATGGCCCGGGCCATGGCCACCCGCTGTTGCTGGCCCCCGGAAAGCTGATGGGGATACCGTGCGGAAAAATCATTCATCTTTACCTGTTCAAGGGCTTGATTTACCCGTGTCTCAAGTTCCCTGCCGTTGATTTTTTTAATTTTCAGGCCAAAGGCAACATTATTGAACACAGTGAGATGAGGAAACAGGGCATAGCTTTGAAATACGGTGTTTAACTTGCGTTTTTCCGCAGGCAGGGACAGCAGGTTTTTTCCGTCAAGGAGGATGGTGCCGGTGTCGGGCTTTTCAAAACCGGCAATGATGCGCAAAAGCGTTGTTTTCCCGCATCCCGAAGGACCGAGAAGTGTAATAAACTCACTTGCTTTTACTTCGAGGTCAAAATCCTGAAGAATCTGCTGGCCGGAAAAAGATTTTCCCAGTCCGCCAATAGAGAGCACCGATTCCACCAGCATCTCCTTTGCCTGTATTGGTGTAAAATGTGTTTAGGTTACAGTGATATAGCTTTTTTGTGTTTTAAAAAAACGAGTTTTAACGTATATTATTCTTCATCCATTTGTCAATTTTAAAGACGCAGATGCCCAGGGCGATCGCGGCCAATATATTTACCTGTATTGAATTTCCATGACCGATATTTTATTTTTGATAAAAATAAGCCCGAAACAACGCAAAAAAGGAGAATTTAATGGGGGCAGATGTATTTTTTATGGACATGACCGCCACATCAAGGGAGAATCTTCCGGCCAAACTGGAACGATTGGTAACCACGGCAGGACTTCATGCTGTTCTGGAGAAAAACGATCTGACAGCGGTCAAGGTGCATTTCGGTGAACAGGGAAATACGGCCTATATCCGGCCCGTTCTTATCCGGAAAATTATCCGGGCCATCAGAAAAGCAGACGCCACACCTTTTCTGACTGATGCCAATACCCTTTACGTGGGAACCCGGTCTGATGCCGTATCCCATATCAAAACCGCCGTGGAAAACGGGTTCTCCTATTCATCCATGGACGGGGCCCCTTTGATCATTGCCGACGGACTGTTCGGAAAAAGCGAGACTGCTGTCCAGGTGGATCTCAAACACAACCGGGACGTGTTTATCGGTTCGGAAATTATCAATGCCAACGCCCTGGTGGCTTTGGCCCATTTCAAGGGGCATGAACTGTCCGGATTCGGTGGCACCCTTAAAAACCTGGGGATGGGATGTGCATCCCGCCGGGGCAAGCTGGACCAGCATTCCAATGTAAGTCCTAAAATCAAACGCAAAACCTGCATTGGCTGCGGCCTGTGTGCCCGGCACTGCCCGGGGCAGGCCATAACCATTGAGAACAAAAAGGCCTATATGAATAAGGCGGCCTGTATCGGGTGTGCCGAATGCATTGTCCGCTGCCCCACCCAGTCCATCACCATCAACTGGAACCAGGATGTCCCCGTGTTTCTTGAAAAGATGATGGAGTATACTGCCGGTGTGCTGAAAGACAAGGCCGGCAAATGCCTGTTTGTCAATTTTATCACCAATGTCTCCCCCAAATGTGACTGCCTGCCCTATGCCGAATCCCCCATCTGCAACGATATCGGTGTGGTGGCATCCTGCGATCCCGTGGCCATTGACCAGGCCAGTGCAGACCTTGTCAACCAGGCCCAGGGGTTTGCGTCTTCGGTGCTGACCACCCACCTGGACCCGGGGGAGGACAAGTTCAAAGGACTTTATCCGTACGTAGACTGGGAACACCAGCTTGCGTATGCCCAGGACATTGGCCTTGGCGTAAGACAATACAACCTGGTCAAACTGGATACCCTGGCATATAAAAATCCAGGGGTCCACGGTTAGCCATGTACCTGGCAAAGATAAAAAAAGACAGGCAGACCACCTATATCTTGCGGGAATCTGTCAGACAGGGTGAACAGATGGTGGCCCGGGACATTTTAAATCTGGGGCCCTGCCCCGGGGCCTGGATTGATTATCCCGGCGGCAATGCCTGGTATTTAAGCCCGGATCTGGAGTCAAGGATTTCAAATCTTGCCGGCACCTTTGACAGTGAACAGCTTGAAGACCTGTTCCGGCCGTTTGTCCGGCCCGACATCCGCAGAGCCACCCAGACGTTCTGGCAGCGCTCTTTCAAGCAGTATACGCCCATGACCCGGGCCCAGAAAGAAACCATTGAAAGACAGGTTCATGCCTTTGACAAACGCCGGGCCCATTTTCTTAAATTCGGCAATATGGACCAGGGCCCCCTGGTGAATATGCCGGCAGTGATTTTCAGACAGCTGCACAACAAGTCCCGGGATGAACTCGAGCAGTTTTTCATGGAACAAGAGCGGGCGTTGCGACAAAAAGATCTGAAATCCTATGTATATACGGTGCTTGATCTGCATCGCTTTTTCAAAAGGTTCATGGCCAAGCAGATGCCCCATGCCCTGGACCAGGATAAGGTGGAAGCATTTTTTATCCAGGAGTTATGCCTGTTGAACAAGGATCTTTTCGGACTGACCAGCCATCTGAATGAATACCTGATCCGGTATGCAGTCATGTTTTTTGATCACACTTACGGGGATTCGGTATTGCTGGATGATATGGTTAAAGATTTTCAGTTCCGTCAAAGAAGCCGCTGGTTTAAGCAGCCCGGTGCCACCCGGCAGCTTGCGTTATCCCGGGCATTCAAGATATTTAATCTCACGGCCCAGGTCCTGGCATCCATGGACAAAAAAGACCTGACCCGGGAATTCAGACGTCTTGCAAGGCAGCATCATCCGGACAGGGGCGGCAGCCACGACAGGTTTGTGGAACTGAGCAACGCCTATCAGGCATTGCTTGAAAAGATCTCATATCGATGAACAACCCGGAATTTAAAGAAAGAGGGTTCAGGTGCCACGCGTTTTCCAGGAAAAAATAATTGTGCTGCTTTTACTTCTGCCGGGCCTGTTCTTTTTTTTACCTGGCTTATGCCCGGCCGCCCGGAACCCGGACCCAGATCTGACTGAATTCTCCATTGAAGAACTTATGGACATCAAAGTCACTTCCGTGAACAAAAAAAGCCAGCGGCTGTCTGACAGTGCTGCCGCTGTTTTCGTGATTACCCGGGAGGATATCAGGCGCTCCGGGGCCACCAGTATCCCTGATGCCCTGCGCATGGCCCCGGGCGTGAATGTGGCACGCATTGATGCCAACAAATGGGCCGTAAACTGCAGGGGATTTAACAGCCGGTTCTCCCCAAGTCTTCAGGTTCTTGTTGACGGCCGAAGTGTTTATGCCCCAAGCTTTTCAGGCGTTTACTGGGAAGTAACAGATGTGCTTCTTGAGGATGTGGACCACATTGAGGTGGTCCGCGGCCCCGGGGCCACCATCTGGGGATCCAATGCGGTGAATGGGGTGAGCAATATTATCACCAGGCAGGCCCATGATACCCAGGGCGGTTTTGTACAGGCTTCTGCGGGATCAGTGGAAAAAAATATGGTGGCCGCAAGATACGGCGGGTCCACGGGTAAAGACAAATTCTGGCGGATTTATGCCAAACACAGGGCCAGAGATGAATTTCAGCGTCTTTCCGGGGAAGATGCCGGTGATGACTGGCAGACCAATCAGGCTGGATTCCGCATGGATTCCCAACTGTCGTTGGCCGATAATTTTACCCTCCAGGGGGATATCTACGACGGTCATATCCACCAGGATCTCTATCTTTACAGTCAGGTGTCGCCATACATGGATGAATTTCCCGTAAAAACAGATGTTTCCGGCGGTAACATCATGGGCCGGTGGACAAAGGTCTTTTCCGGAACATCGGAAATATCTTTGCAGATGTACTATGATGCCATGCAGCGTTCCGAAGACATCCTCAACGAAGACCGGCACAACGTTGATGCACAATTCCAGCACCGGTTCGGGCTGGGTTTTGGAAACGACATGATCTGGGGATTTCGGCTGCGGAAGACTTATGATGATTATTCAGGCTCAAAAGTTGTCTTTATGGATCCTGTCAGCACAAGCGAGCTTCTGTACTCGGCCTTTATCCAGGATGAAATCTCTTTACTTGGGGATAAAATCAAACTGACCATGGGCTCAAAATTTGAGCACAACGATTATACCGGTCTTGAAATTCAGCCATCCACAAGGCTGTTGTGGGCACCCAGTGAACACCACAGGGTGTGGACTGCCATTTCCCGGGCCACCCGGATTCCCTCCCGGATGGAGGCCAATGCCCTGATCTACATCTCCGGACGGGATATTTCAGGTATCCCGATGTATTCAAGATTTTTAAACAATGAGGACCAGACAGCGGAAACGCTTTGGGCCTGGGAAGCAGGATACCGCTTTATCCCGCAATCCCGCCTTTTCATTGACCTGGCACTGTTCTTCAATGATTATGAAAATCTAAGAATCTATTCACCGCAAGGTTCCGCCTATTTTGACGCCGGGAACCGAATACTTATCCAGGACATTGTGCTGAGCAACATGTCCAATGCCCGGTCCTGTGGGGCGGAAATTGCAGTGGATCTGGCCACAAGCAGGAACGTCAAATGGACCCTGGCCTATTCACTGACCTACCATGATTATGACAATGACGGAGATTTCGAAATCGATTTTGGATTTACAAAACACCAGGCCTCCTTGAGGGGCCGGTTTGATTTGACGGAAAATCTGACCCTGGACGCCTGGCTTCGATACGTGGGCAAAACCAACGCAACCTACGGAATTTCGTTCACGGATAATGTCATCTATGAAATTGGCGACTACACCACCCTGGACCTGCGCCTGGGATGGAAGATCCGGCCGGATCTGGAATTTTTCCTGATCGGGCAGAATCTGCTCCAGGACAGCCATCTTGAATTTGTCCAGGAAGCATTCAGTTATCCCGTGGAAGTCCCGCGCAGCGCCTATGCCGGCCTGACATATAAATTCTGAAGCCCGTTGTATTTCCCATGACAATAAAACAGGTGCGATCCTTAAAAAATAAAATAATAAAAATATGCATATCTGCATGTGCCTGTCAGTTTCTGGTCTGTACCGTCATTGAAACCGTCCGGTCACAGCACCTTGGAGAATATACGGTCAAAGCCGCCTTTGTTTACAATTTCACCAAACTCATTCAATGGCCTGAAACTGCTTTTGACAGTGGCGGGAAAAATTTTAAAATCGCGGTGTTCGGTGATGAACATCTTAAAGAGGACTTCCGGACCATTGACGGCAAAACCAGTGCCGGACGCATCATATCCGTCCAGTATCCTGACCCCAAAGCCGAAGACGATAAAGGCGGTTATAAAAAAACGCTGGCAGAAAGTCAGATTGTATTTATCAGCAGACATACGCGTCTGGAACAGGTTTCTAGGATTTTAAACGATATTGGGAACAGGCCGGTTCTCACTATCGGTGAAGATAAAAATTTCAGCCGGGTCGGGGGTATTATTCAGTTTTTTACACGGAATGATCATCTCCATTTTGAGATCAATATTAAAAGCGCCGAGGCACACCAGCTCAAATTCAGTTCCAGGCTGCTTAAACTGGCTATCATCGTAAATGAAAAATAATGAAATTTAAGAAACAATCAAACCATAACGCCGTTTCCATCAGGACAAAACTGATCCTGACACTTGGATTTACGGCATTGCTGGCCCTTTTTATGCTGGCCGGTTCCATGGTGGCCTATGAAACCTATACTGCCAGACGCAATCTGGTTGATGAACTTGTATCCATGGCAGATTTGGTCGCGTTGAACACTTCGGTTGCCATGATGTTCAACGACCGGAATGCTGCATCAGAGGATTTAAGCGCCCTGTCTGCAAAACAGGGCATTATCGGCGCAGCCCTTTACGACACCTTTGGCACCCTTTACGCTGATTTTTCAAGGGGCCCCATTCCCATTGACGCCCTGGCCCATGAAGTCAGACAGATATGCAAGCCAGGCATGTCCCCAATGGAGATATTTACTGCCCGGAAAATGCTCAGCGGGTTTACAAACGGCCATGCCCATGTGATCCTGCCGGTCAATTTCAAAGGTAATTTCCTAGGTGCCATTCATCTGATTGATGATATGCAGCAGCAGAAAACAAGGCTGTATGCCTATTATCTGATTGTTGCAGGCATTGTCATCATCACGTTGGCAGTGATCCTGATTCTGTCTTCCAAAATGCAGTCCATCTTCACCCGGCCATTATTTGGTGTTATTGATTCCATGGGGCAGGTGACCCGGCAAAAGAATTATCAGGTCCGGGTAAAACAATACAGTGATGATGAATTCGGTGTGCTTGTGGCGCAGTTTAACCAGATGATTGAAGAGATCCAGGCCAGGGACCAAGCACTGAATGCATACAGTTCAAGCCTTGAATCCCGGGTCAAACAAAGAACTCTGGACCTTACCCAGACCAAGGAAGAACTTGAATCCACGGTCATTCGTCTGGAAAAGGCCCAGAAAAAAGCAGAAGAAGCCAACCAGGTAAAATCCCAGTTCCTTGCCAACGTGAGTCATGAGATCAGAACGCCCATGAACGGCATTCTCGGCATGACCGAAATCCTGCTGGCGTCCAGACTTTCCAGTGAACAGAAAAAATTTGCGGTCAATATTCAAAAATCCGCCCAGGCCCTGCTTGAGATCATCAACGATATTTTGGATTTTTCCAAAATTGAAGCAGGAAAGCTTGAGATTGAATCCATTGCCTTTGACCTGGGCAGCCTGCTGACGGACATTAAAACACTTCTGATGTCTGCAGCCAGGGATAAAAACCTGAATCTAACCCTTGATATCCAAAAGGGGTCGCACCTTTTCCTGATGGGAGACCCCACAAGGATCCGGCAGGTGCTGATCAATCTTGTGGGCAATGCCATAAAATTTACAGAAAAAGGCGGCGTAGCCATCATGGTGTCCACATCCCTGCCGGAGGATAGTGAATTTCAAAGCTTTACCGGCAAGGGGGACAGGGTTGGCCTGACCATCTCAATCAAAGACACCGGCATCGGCATCCCGACTGAAAAACAAAAACTTGTATTTACACCCTTTTCCCAGACTGATGCCTCTTTTACGCGCAAATACGGGGGCACCGGACTTGGCCTTGTCATTTCATCGGACCTGGTGTCACTTATGGGAGGTACCATCAGGTGCATCAGCAAACCAGGGCAGGGAAGCATATTCTCCTTTGTTCTTCCTTTGAAAAAGGCAGAACAACGCCTTGGAGAGAAGTCTTTCGCTGGTCGTGCCCGGCCCCCAAAGACGGACAAGATCAATCTCCATGTGCTGGTGGCCGAAGACAATATCACCAACCAGGAGGTTTTTTCAGGCATGCTCAAGGCCTTTGGATGCAGGGTGGATATTGCAGCCACGGGTGTTGATGCCAGGGATAAGTTCATTTCTCTAAAACCGGACATCATCCTCATGGACTGCCAGATGCCGAAAATGGACGGTTACCAGGCCAGCCGGGAAATCAGAAAACATGAACTGACTCTTGGCACCCATACCCCCATCATCGCCATCACCGCCCATGCCATGACGGATGACCAGGACAATTGCCGGGATGCAGGCATGGACGATTTTCTGACCAAACCCTTCATGATGGAAGATCTTTTGGAAATACTAAAAAAATGGACGCCTCATCATCCCTAATCAAAAAGTGTGATATCGCCCGGTCTTTCCAGCTGTTCCTGAATCCGGTTCCGTTTTGCCTGTTCTGCTGCTGCCAGCGATTTCATGGATGGCACGCGCTTTAAAAAAACGTCACCCGTGGCAATGTGAAAAAAAATTTTACGTGAATCATGACCCCCGAAATCACGACCCAGGATCTTAATTTTTTCCGCCCGGAGGAAATCAACCACGAATTCTGCATTTTTTACCCCCACGGCATTTTCCCGGGACACGGCCATGAGCAGATTTGCCCCGCCAAAGGTCTTGGCAACCAATTTTTTACGGTTTCCACCCAGCTGCATGATGGCGTTGATCAACAACTCCATGGCATTGATGCCATAACGGGCAGAGGCATCATACTTATTAATATCCGGATTGAACGGCATGAGGATGTGATTCATCCCACCGATTTTTTTTTCCGGATCATACATGCACACCGCCACACATGAGCCGAGTACGGTATGGATGACAACATCCTGGCGGCTGGCAAAATAGTCTCCAATACCGATGGAGATTTGATTTACCGTCCGCTTAAAGGGTGCGGCATTTTTTGAGTAAGGCGTCTGCAATTTTATCCAAAGGAAGAATGCTGTCCACAGCATTCAGTTTTATGGCCTCATTGGGCATGCCGAACACCACGCAGGATGCTTCATCCTGGGCAATGGTGTAGGCCCCGGCCTGTTTCATTTCCAACATCCCTTTGGCACCGTCATCACCCATCCCGGTCATGAGGAGGCCCAGGGCATTTTTTCCGGCATACCGGGCAGCTGAACGAAAAAGAACATCCACCGAGGGACGGTGGCGGGACACCAGCGGGCCTTCCCGGATCTCAACATAATACCTGGCACCGCTTCTTTTAAGCAGCATGTGCTGATTGCCGGGGGCAATGAGCACATGGCCCCGTAAAACAGTATCGTTATTTTCCGCCTCCTTGACAGACATAAGGCAGGTTTTATCCATGCGACTGGCAAAGGCCCTGGTAAAATTGGCAGGCATATGCTGAACCACAACCATACCGGGCATGTCCCGGGGCAGACTTTCAAAAAGAATCCTTAACGCTTCTGTGCCGCCGGTTGACGCACCCACGGCAATGACGGTTTCCGTGGTTTTGTCCATGGCTTTGCAGGGAGGGCCGGGCAAAATGGCATCTGCGGTCAATTTTGGAGAGACTTTAATGGGTGTTACATGCTTGCGCACCGTGACCGTGACCATGGCAGCCGCCTTGACCGTGTCACAGATTTTAATTTTTGATTCTTCAAAAAATTTTCTTGTCCCCAGGTTCGGCTTTTCAATCACCTTCACGGCCCCGCTTTCCAGGGCTGACAATGCGACCTGGCTCCCCTGGGTGACCAGGGTCGAACAGATGATAACAGGAATGGGATGCTGGGCCATAATTCTTTTCAGAAACGTAATCCCATCCATACGGGGCATTTCAACATTCAGTATAATGACATCCGGAACTTCATTGCGCATCTTCGAGGCCGCAACGATCGGATCCTGTGCCATTGCCATGATCTCAATTTCCGGATCAGAGGTCAGCACCTCGGACAGCGCGTTTCGGGCCAGTGCGGAGTCATCAACAATAAGTACTCTAATTTTTCTCCCCATCGCAACCTTCTTCTTTTATTCTCTTTGATCACTGCCCTTTTTTTGATAAATAGTTGTTTGAACTGATTTTAAAGGAAAGTCAGCGTGCTGGATAATTTCTGAATGCCCCATGAAAAGAAAGCCCCCGGGCTTTAAATGATTTAACAGCTTGTGCAGGATCTGATTCTGGGTTTGCTTTTCAAAATAAATCATTACATTCCTGCAGAATATAATATCCATCTGATCAATACCGGTATACCGTTTATTCATCAAATTCAACCGGAGTAACCTGACCTTGGATCGGAGTTGGGGGACAATTCTGACCGTATTTTTACACCGGTCCTTGCTTCGCAAAAGATATTTTTTTCTCAGCGCCATGGGTACCGGTTCAATATCATCATGGGGGTATACTGCTTTTTGGGCAACCATCAACACCTCTGTGGAAATGTCTGTCCCTAAAATGCTGAAGTCTATTTTTTTATCCTGCTGTTGTGCATATTCAGACAGCACCATGGCCAGGGTATAGGGTTCATGGCCCCGGGAGCAGGCAGCACTCCATACATACAATTTTTTGAACCCGCCAGCGGGCAGGGAAGAAAGCAGTTCAGGCAATGCCTTTTGCTTTAAAAAATCAAATTGTTTGGATTCTCTGAAAAAATCGGTTTTATTGGTTGTCACCTGGTTGATAAAATAGGGCAGTTCATATTTTTGCCCCCCGGGGCTGAACAGGTACGCACAATATTCTTCATAAGAGGACATATCCAGGGCACTTAAGCGTTTACGCAAACGGGATTCAACCATACCTCGCTTGGCATCAGGCATCTTGATGCCCAGTTCAGCGTGTATATAGTCGCCTAACCGTCTGAAATCCGCCATGGCAAGCGAGGGGTGAGACGGGAGACTCATAATCTGCCACTCTGGGGTACGAATAGCAGGGTATTACGCCTACTCATTTTTTTCTTCCTCGGCATTTGCACCCTCGGATGTTTCGGGCACGGGCATATCATCAGCAGCCTGGACAATGGCAAGCTCCTGGGCGGAAAAAACTTTTGTCGTTTCAAGAATGATTATAAATTCCGTATCCTTTTTTCCCATCCCCCTGATAAATTCAGTCTTGAGCCGGGTACCGATCCTGGGAGGGGGATCAATCTGTTCGGGGTCAAGGCTTATCACTTCCAGGACCGAATCCACCAGAATACCAAGGATCGTCTGTTCGTCGTCAAGAATCACCTCAATAATAACAATGCATGTTTCCTTTAAAGATGTTGCCTTTTTTAGACCGAATTTAAGTCTTAGATCCACAACCGGAACCACCCCACCCCTCAGGTTGATGACCCCGCACATGAAATCCGGCATCTGGGGTACTTTGGTGATCGGAATGATATCAAGTACCTCACGAACCGTTGTTATGTCCATGGCGTAAATTTCATTGTCCAGTTTAAATGTCAGGTACTGGCTTGTCCGGATGATACCCTGTACACTCATTGATCCTCCTATATGATTAATATGTTAGGCGCTTTCCAGAAGAACATTGGTATCTAAAATCAAGGCCACGGTGCCGTCCCCCAGGATGGTGGCCCCGGATATATCCTTGATATTTTTGAAGGCCGGGCCCAAAGGTTTTATCACGGTCTGATGTCCACCGATCACATGGTCCACGACAAAACCGATACGACTGTCATTTACATCAGTAATAACGATATGTTCCTTCTCCGGACGACGGTTTCCCATGTGAAAACGGTCCCGAAGGCGGATATAGGGCACCATATCCCCCCGGACATTGAGAATGTTCCTGCCGTTGATCATCTCGATTTCCTTGCTCTTAATCTCAACACATTCCTCAACAGACATCAAAGGCAGTACAAAGAAATCATCGTCAATGCTCACAAGCAGACCGTTGATAATAGCCAGGGTTAAAGGAAGGATCAGCGTGATTTTGGTCCCTTCACCAGGCACACTGTCAATATCAATGCGCCCCCTCAAGGACTCAATGGTTCTTTTGACCACATCCATACCCACACCGCGGCCGGATATACTTGTCACTTCCTTGGCTGTGGAAAATCCTGGCGCAAAAATCTGGGCAAATATTTTTTTGTCGGATAACTCTGCATTTTCAGGGATCAACCCCTTTTCCACAGCTTTTTGCCGGATGGTATCGACATTGAGTCCAGCGCCGTCATCCTGGATGGTAATGACCACATTGGTTCCCTTATGGCGGGCGGACAGGATAATCGTTCCTTTTGCGGGTTTGCCCTTGAGTTCTCTAAGCCCGGGAGGTTCCACGCCATGATCAAGACTGTTGCGGATCAGATGTATCAGGGGATCATCAAGGCGTTCAAGAACGGTTTTATCAAGCTCTGTTTCCGCGCCATGGGTAACCAGCTCAATCTCCTTGTTGAGCTGGGAGGACAGATCCCGCACCAGACGCCGGAACTTGTTGAATGTGGTGCCGATGGGCATCATCCTGATATTGAGCACACTGTCCCGAAGCTCACCGGTCAGGCGCTCAATCTCCTCCACGGATTCACCTAGGTCTGTATCCTCCCTGTTTGACGCCACCTGGGTCAGCCGGGCCTGGTTAATCACCAGTTCGCCCACCAGGTTGATCAGCTTATCAAGCCTGTCTGACGGCACACGCACGGTTGATGCGGCAGCGGATTTATGCATTTTGGAGACAACCGTCTGCTCGTTCAGCGCAGACTTGATCTTTTCCTTGGAAAGCGCACCGGATTCCACCAGTCGCTCACCTATTTTTTTCCGGGTACCGAATTGCTTGTCCAGGGTTTTTCTGTCAATATCACCCCGTTCAACAAGAATATCACCCAACCGCGGCCCAGGCATCTGCTCGGATGTAATCACTTCCTCTTCAACGGTTTTAATATCGATTTTGCATTTATCTTCCACAAAGACGAAAACATCCTTGACAGCATTGATACGTTTGGCCGTGGTTAAAATTATATCCCAGAAAAGATAGCATGACTCCGGGGAAAGATTTTCCAGATCCGGTACTTTCTCGGTCTGGGCCACGACGCTGCACTCCCCCATATCTGCAAGATCATAGAGCAGTATGACCGGATCCATGCCGGTGAAAAATATATCCGGATCAGGTGAAAACCGAATACGGTAAACCGCTTGGTTTTGCTGAACCGGCTTAGCCGGCTCCGAGGCTTGTTCCGGCGTTTCTTTTGGGGGATTTTCATCTGGGGCGGCAGCGCCATGGGAACTCAGCAGGGCTTTAAGGGAAGCAATAATTTTTTCGCCTTCCCGGGGATCTGCCGGCGGGCCATCTCCGTTGGCTTCGGCAAGCATGGCCGTGATGCGATCCCGTGACACCAGGATCAGATCGATAAGCGTCTTGGTGACGGGAACCGTTCCGTTTCGAACTTTATCCATAGCTGTTTCAACATGATGGCTAAACTCGGCAATGGCATCAAATCCGAACATGGATCCGGATCCCTTGATGGTATGCATGGCGCGAAACAGCCGGTTTACCGCTTCCTGATCCCCGGGATTTTCTTCAATATCCAGAACCGCATCTTCAACACCTGATAGAAGCTCTTCTGCTTCATGGCAGAATTCTTCAATGAATCTGTTGGATTCATTCATAGTATCCGTCCTTTAAAATAGATGCTCAAGTGATGGATATACATGTTCAAGATGAAAACTGTCTTATCTTTAAGCACAATTGGATTAACGAAGAATTCTTTTTACCAGGGCAAGCAACTGCTCGGGTTTAAACGGTTTCACAATCCACCCTGTGGCCCCGGCAGCCTTGCCTTTTTGTTTCATTTCCGTCTCAGCTTCGGTTGTCAGCATAATAATGGGCATAAACTTGAATCGGGGCATGGACCGGACCCATTCAATCAACTCTAATCCATTCTTGTTGGGCATATTCAAATCCGTCAACAGCATGTCAACATGGATGCCGGCGAGTTTATCTGCCGCATCCAGCCCATCCTCAGCTTCAATGACGTCATAGCCGGCCTGGTTTAATGTAAAACTGACCATCTGTCTGATACTGGTTGAATCATCCGCCGTCATAATGACTTTTGCCATTCTTTAATCCTCCTTCAAAACACAGGGAAAGTCTTCCGCTTCCAGTCCCAGCCCGGTTAGCATATCCTGAACCGACGGGGAGTCTCCTGTGACATTAAATGTTTTATTTAACATTTCAGCTGTTTTCCTGGCGGATAAAAGAAGCTGAATCCCCAGTGTATCGCATTCGGTGACGCCATTAATATCTAAAATAACCCCTTGATGATTTGTAAATCCCGTCAATAAACGATCTTTAATATCTCCTGCGTTGTAAGCAGACAGGGATCCCTCAATTTTTATCACCAAGTTGCCGTTTTTATCTTGATTCCCGGAAATCATGTGTGCTCCTTGTCTGATTTCACTGCTGTTTTTTTAAATATACGCCAATCAAAATTTTGTGTCAAAAAAGTTCAATATTATCATCCAGAGAAATTGAATAGCCATTACAATTTTTCTCCATAATGTCGGCTATGTTCAAGGAATGATGGCCTGCTTTTTCCAGTATTATTGCAGCCTGGCTGCCGATGGCGTGAAGCTCTTCACTATCGTACGCCACCACGTATTTCGCAGCCGGCGCTAATAAAATAATTTCAATTAAAAGCCGGAATGTCCTGATTCATGATTCGTATTGACAATAAAACCCCCGTACAGATATAATTTTAAGTCTTTCAATTGTATCACTTTAAAATTAATAATGCCTTCAAGGCAGGCCGTTACGAAAATAAAATTTATCCGTACGAAAATTATGATATTTGATGGGTGAAATAAAAGTCTTGTTTTTTTAAAAAATCACTTCATCTGTAAGGAGGATTAGGATGCGTTTTAAAGATTTTAAGATCAAAAGAAAAATTATCATAATCGTTATTCTGGCAATTCTCATTTCAGTCGGCGTTGTGGGGAGCTACTCCCTTTACAGCACAATCCACCTGGTCCGCGAAGATATTGCAGCCTTTGAAAAAGAGTTGATGGATGAAACCAGACAAAAGCTTATAGACTTGGTGGATTCGGTCTATACCATGGTTGTAAAGGTTCATAGCCAGGCCGTTAATATTGAAGATATAAAAAAGAGATATGGTGCAGAATTGAAAAATCTTGTGGAAGTTCCTTATTCCATGATCAATAGGGCATATACACAAGCCCGGAAGGGATCCTCCTCTATTAGCGATCAAAAAATGAAAACAGCCCAGAAAAAGATTGAGTCCGAAATTGAAGCGTTGCGCTATGAGAACGGCAACTATTTCTGGATCAATGACACAGATTCCAAAATGGTTATGCATCCCATCGCACCGGATTTGAATGGAAAAGACATTTCCCGGCTTACCAAAAACGGGAAAGTCATTACGGCAATAGGAACCGATACCCCTTTATTCGTGGAGTTTGTACGCCTGTGCAAGGAAGCGGGAGAAGGATATGTCGGCTATCTTTGGCCCGCTCTTGATGATGACAACAAATGGGTGAAAAAACTGTCCTATGTCCGCTCCTTCAAGCCATGGAACTGGATCATCGGTACCGGTCTATACGTTGACAAAGCTGAAGCAGATGCACAAAAAGTAGCCATAAACATTGTTTCTGATATGAAATACGGGGACAATGACTATTTTTACATCATGGATACCCAGGGCAATGTTCTGGCCCATTTAAATCAGGAAACCGTTGGCACAAATTTTATGGATATTAAAGATTCCTCGGGGAGATTTGTTTTCAGGGAAATTATTGCGATGGCCAAGTCTGATGGTCAGGGCCTCATAAATTATACCTGGCCTAAAATAGGATCTGAAAAAGCTGAACCCAAAATCGGATATTTCAGATACTTCAAACCCTGGAACTGGATTGTTGTCACAGGCGTATACATTGACGGGGTGCAAAATAAAATCCTGGAGAAAAGAAAACAACTCAATAATCTGGTCCGAAATCAGATTCTTTTAACGGCGGTTACTATTGCCATACTTATACTTGCGGCTTTTTTCTGGGTAAGATTTATGGCAAGAAAATACATTGAACTTCCCCTTTCCCAGGGTGTTGATGTGGCAAACAAGCTTGCCCAAGGCGATCTGAACGTTAATATTGAATCCAACAGTGAAGATGAGATTGGAGATCTTCAAAAGGCCATCAAGAATATGGCGGCATCGCTTACGGATATTGTCGATGAGGTCCAGAATGCTGTAAGCAACGTTGCTGCCGGCAGCGAAGAACTCAGCGCCACATCTGAACAGATGTCCCAGGGTGCCACGGAACAGGCGGCCTCTGCGGAACAGGCTTCCGTCGCCATGGAGGAGATGTCCGGCAATATTAGACAGAATGCAGAGAATGCCCGGCAGACCGAGCGATTAGCTGTCCAGGCCGCTGAAGATGCCGAGCAGGGGGGGGGCGGCTGTGGCCAAAACCGTTGCGGCCATGAAAGAAATTGCCGCCAAGATCCTTATTATCGAAGAGATTGCAAGACAGACCAATATGCTGGCGTTAAATGCCGCCATCGAGGCGGCCCGGGCCGGGGATCACGGCAAGGGATTTGCCGTGGTTGCAGATGCGGTCAGAAAGCTTGCCGAGCGCAGCCAGACCGCAGCCAGTGCAATCAGTAATTTGTCCACTTCCAGTGTTGAAATTGCTGAAAATGCCGGTGAAATGCTCAACAAAATCGTTCCGGATATCCGCAGAACATCCGAACTGGTTCAGGAAATCAATGCGGCCTCTGCGGAACAGAGCACAGGTGCAGACCAGATAAATAAATCCTTGCAGCAACTGGATCAGATTATCCAGCAGAATGCCAGTTCTTCCGAGGAGATGTCCTCAACCGCAGAAGAGCTCTCTGCCCAGGCAGAACAGCTCCAGCAGGCAATTTCTTTCTTCCGGATTGGAGACATGAAAACCCGGGGGCAGGTGCTGCAACAGGAAAAATCCGTATCCAAGACAGATCGGACAGACTGCAGCCGGGAGAGCCGTAACTCAAAAACCATTACCAACAGCCAAGACGCACTGGGTCAGGTTCGGGGCGTTGTGCTGGACATGGGGGAAGATTGCCTGGATGATGATTTTGAAAAATACTAGACATGATTCGTGCCGGGTATCCATCTAATCGCTTGACTCTTTTGGAAAACCGATTAATATATTCAAAGTTCATTCAATCTAAATTAAAAAAGGCTGAAATTTTGACCTGTACCAAATCCACACTTATCGAAGAAATTTCAAATATATTTGATCACAACCCATCCCAGTCCAAGGAGGTCCTTGAAACCCTGATCGAAATCATTAAGTCCACCCTGGCTTCGGGTGAAGATCTTATGATTTCCGGATTCGGGAAATTCCAGGTCATTGAAAAGTCCCCGAGAAAGGGGAGGAATCCGGCTACAGGGGAGGCCATGATCCTTGAAAAAAGACGGGTGGTCACGTTCAAATGTGCAGGCAAGCTTAAAAATAAAATCAATGAAGAAATTTAATCAAAATCTAAAGCACACGATTTTCACGTAATCGTTTTCTGGTCCTGCAGCGGCTATATTTTTACCTCTTTTGTAAGCAAAACCTCTAGCGCGGTTTGGCGGCGGCTGATATCCTGATTTCCCACGGCCATGCCCAAAGCCCTTCGGGTGCCGACAAACACGGCCAGTTTTCTGGCACGGGTAATTCCTGTGTAGATCAGGTTGCGGAAAAGCATTTTAAAATGCTGGGTCAATACCGGAATGATCACCACTTCAAATTCACTTCCCTGGGATTTATGGATGGTAATGGCATAGGCCAGGTCAAGTTCCATGATGTCTGCTTGGCTGTAGTGCACCACCCGGTTATCCGGTAGAAAACGGACCGTGCAGGTGATGTCCATGGTGTTGATCCGGTCAATGATGCCGATGTCTCCGTTGAATACTCCCAGATCATAGTTGTTTTTTCTATGGATCACCCGGTCCCCGGTTCTGAATATCCGCTGCCCCACGGTAAGCTGGGCCTTGCCCGGGCCCATGGGATTATAGCTATCCTGGATTTCACGGTTCAAAGATAGTGTGCCAAGACTGCCCCGGGTCATGGGGGAAAGGATCTGGATTTCCGTATCTTTTCCCAGGTATTTGGGAATCCACTCCAGATATAATTTTTTCACCGCATCCAAAGCAGACAGGCCATAATGCAGAGAGGACCATGGGTGTATCTTTTCCACCACCTCCATAAGTTCTTCAATGCGATTTTCAGTGCCTGCCAGGCGTGTCAGATCCACATGGGCAAACTTTCTGGGTATCGCAATTTCAGTCTCCCAGGGTGAACACGCCTCATCAACCCTGAATTCATACAAATCATCATGAGCATTGTCCCGGGAATCACAGGCGCCGGAACTTTTTTGAATCCCACTGCTTCCCGACATTTTCGGGTCAACATGCACATATAAACGTTTGACCCGGCTGACAAAGGCGATCTGTTCTTTGGTGGCTTCATCGGAATCAATGAACAGACAGTCGGTTCCGTCCTGCCAGATGGATGGAGATTTAAACGGACTTTTTATCCATGGCATTTGGCCCTTATTGATCTGGTGGGCAAATTTTATGATCAAAGAGGACTGGGCCTGGCGAAACACCTGGGTAAGCCGGAAACAGGGCACTGCCTGTGAGGCAATGATATCTTTAAGCACGTTGCCCGCCCCCACTGAAGGCAGCTGGTCGTAGTCGCCGATAAATACCACCTGGCATAGCCTGGGTACTGCTTTGAGCAAGGAGGCAGTCAGGTTGATATCCAGCATGGAGCACTCGTCCACCACCAGAAAATCTGTCTTTAACGGGGAGTTTTCATTTCGTTTGAATCCGCCGGCTTTCCAGCCCAGGAGCCGGTGAATGGTTTTGGCCGGTTTTCCGATCACCTCGCTCATACGCTGGGCCGCCCGGCCCGTGGGTGCAGCCAGCATCACCTTTTGGCCCATGGCTTCCAGCAGGCGGACCAGCACCCGTGTGGCCGTGGTTTTACCGCACCCGGGTCCACCGGTGAGCACGGAAAACTGCTGCTGTACCACCCCCTTGACTGCTGTGGCCTGTTCAACGGAGAGCTGCATCTGACACCGTTGGCAGAATAACGCCACCCACCGGTCAATCCGGGCCTGGTCAAAGGTCCGGTCAGGACCTGGATCTGAAAGCCGCCTGGCCACATACGCCTCGTCAAAATAGAGAGAGCGTGCATAGTAACAGGCCACAGGCTGTCCGTTGTCATCGGCCAGATCCCTGCGCATCAGGAGCCGCTGGGATTCCATGTCTGCCAGAAGGGTTTCAAGCTGCTGTGACAGGTCAAGCTTGAGCAGATCTTTTACCTGTTCCCGGATCTGGGGAAATGTAAGATAACAATGCCCGAACTCCCGGGCTGCGGACAGCACATGGCGGATACCGGCGGTGATTCGCGGAAGACTGTCCGTTTCAAGGCCAATGCTTAAGGCCACCTTGTCTGCGGTAAAGAACCCAATGCCGAAAAAATCAGCAGCAAGGCGATAAGGGTCCTGGGTGATCCAGGCAATGGAATTATGGCCGTATTCCTTATATATGCGAACGGAAAATAAAGTGGAAATCCCGTGGGACTGCAGAAACATCATCACATCCCGGATGGCCCGGTGCTCCTCCCAGGCCGTTGAAATCATGCCAAGCTTTTTGTGGGCAATCCCGGGCACCTCCACCAGGCGCGCAATATCGGATTCAAACACATCCAGGGTCTGGTCCTTGAAATATCCCACGATTTTTTTTGCGGTTTTGGGGCCCACGCCTTTGATCATTCCTGAGCCGAGATATTTTTCCAGGGCCGATGCCGTAGCAGGCTTTTTTTCCCGGGCATGCACGGCCTTGAACTGACGGCCGAATTTCGGATGTACGGTCCATGCCCCCTCAAATTCCATGGTGGCCCCGGCAAATACCTTTGTCTGGTGGACCACCACGGTTTCCCGGCTGCCCGGACGATCAAAGGGCAGTACCCTGAGAATAGACCAGCCATTGTCCGGATTATGGAATGTGACCCGGTCCACGACAGCCTTTAATACTTCGTTGATATGGCCGGTATCAGGCAATGTCTCTGTTCTTTGGTTCATTATGGGCTTACCATACAGGACACGCCGGACCAAAACAACTTAATTTGGGTAAATCTGGTTTGACCCGCTACCCCTGATTGTATGCATATGTATAGGGTGTTTGCTCATGGCTGATATTCCACAGTGTTTCCAGGGAGCCTGAGGCGGCATTGATGCTGGAATATTGGGCTGCCAGGGAAAGAAGATCAGCCTCTGTGGTGTCGCTATTCATGAAGTCGGCCAGGCTGGTACTGGCTACTTTTTCCTGAAGGGATTCGGTAAAATCCAGAATTTCATTATTTGCTGTTAATGCAGTGAATGCCTGGGTGAATTCGCGGCTTGCGTTTAACACGTCTTCAAGTTTATCACTGCCTGTAAAGCTGTTTTTAACTTTAATTTCATTGTTGCTGTCCAAGGACAAGGAAACCTTCTGGTCGGCATCAATACCCAGCCCTTCCATGGCCGAGGCCAGCAGCGTGTTTACTATGTCTTCCTGGTCGGATGACGCAGTTTCAAAATCCGACAAGGTCAGTTTACCTGTTGCCGGAAGCCCTAAAGAATCCCGGTTGGCTGCGGCCAGGGCTTCTGGCGACAGAGTTACGGTATCTGTGCCGGTAGATACGCCGGTGCTTGAATCCTCGTCATCCCGACTGGCGGGCGAAGCAGTTGACAACAGGCCGGCCAGGCCGGTTCCGGCATAGGCATTAAGGCTTGAATAATTACTGGATATGGCGGTCATGATGTTTTCCTTTTCTTAATGATATGATCACTATCTCATTTTTTTGAAATAGCAATTACTGTGCCTCAGAAAAGAAAAGAATAATGCCTTTATTCTCCAATACCTTTGCCCGATCCGACGGATTCATGACTTCTTTTAACCAGCAATAATTGCCTGGTTTATCGGCAATTCTTACCGTATGGTCATATA
Organism: Desulfobacter vibrioformis DSM 8776; assembly: GCF_000745975.1. Taxonomy (GTDB): domain Bacteria; phylum Desulfobacterota; class Desulfobacteria; order Desulfobacterales; family Desulfobacteraceae; genus Desulfobacter; species Desulfobacter vibrioformis. Next base: position 54,698 of record NZ_JQKJ01000008.1, read on the forward strand.
AACAATTCCCCTTCGCTGCGGAATACCCGGTTGATCCCCTTTTTGGAAAATACAATCTGCCACAGCTGGTTCCGCCGGGTTCTGAAACTGGCGGCACAGGACAGAAGATAATAGGTCCACATGCGGAAAAACCGCATGTCATATTGGTCTTTGATTAAATTCCAGTTCTTCGTGAAATTTTCATACCAGGCCATGAGGGTCCTGTCATAGTAACGGCCCAGGCTATGCAGGTCTTCCAGGATAAAGAGTCCTTCTGCGGCTCGGGAGACCTGGCTGGCAGAGGGGACCATGGAGTTGGGGAAAATATATGTACTGATCCAGGGGTCCGTTCCTTTGGCAGGGGTATTTCCTGCGATGGTGTGCAGAAGAAAAAGCCCGTCATCTTTCAGGCAGCGGTGGACCACTTCCATAAAGGTCCCGTAATTTTTCCATCCCACGTGTTCAAACATGCCGATGGAAACAATCCTGTCATATGTTTTATTCAAATTACGATAGTCGGACAATTCAATGGTTACATCAAGGTTTTTGCACTGTTCCCGGGCATATTCCGCCTGTTCCTTTGAAACGGTGATGCCCTTGACCCTTACGCCGTAAGTCTGAGCCGCATATTTTGCGAACCCGCCCCATCCGCATCCGATATCCAGAACTTCCATCCCGGGTTTGAGACCGATTTTCCGGCAGATCAGATCCAGCTTTCCGGTCTGGGCCTCATCCAGATTATCTGCATGGTGCCAGTATCCGCATGAATAATTCAGCCCTTTATCCAGCATGATTTGAAAAAGGGCGTTGCCGATATCGTAATGCTTTTGTCCGATGATAAAGGCCCGGGTTCTGCTTTGGACATTCATAACCCTGGCTTTGAAAATTTCCCAGAGGATGACCGGCTTCATGGATTTGATCTTTTTATCCAGCTGGGATTCAAGAATTCTTTTGAAGAATTCATCCAGGGCCTTGCAATCCCACCACCCTTCCATATAGCTTTCCCCCAGGGCCAGGGATCCGCCCGAAATGATTCTTTGGTAAAATCGGGGGTTGTTGATTTGAATATCCCAGGGACGGCTCCCATTGATCTGGATATCCATTGGTTTTAAGATTGTTTTTATAGTCTGCTGTGCTTTTTCTCCTCTCATGGTTCCCCTTCCTTTCCGGCCCTGTCCCTGCTTTTTGGGGGATGTTGCAAGTTCAAAGGGCCAATGGATGAAAGACCCGGAAAGCCAGCCTAATTATGCAGGCCCAAGGCCTTTACAATTGACGATTTTTTATTCTGCCATAAAAGAAAGTGGTTTTCAACTTTATTAGAACGCCCGGCAATGCCCTTGAAAAAAACAGGCAGCAGGTTTTTTCAAACCGGCTGCCTGTGACGGTTTTACAGTCTCGGGTTATTGATTTTTTGAGCTTAATTCCGGGAACTGATGATAAAAGAATTCAGTGACCTGGCCCGCGGTTTTGCTCTCCTCATTTTCCCGGAGCTCTATGCGCCGGATTTTACCGGAGATGGTTTTGGGCAGTTCTTCCACAAATTCAATGATTCTGGGAATTTTGAACTTGGCAAGCACATCAATGGTATGTTTGAACAGTTCCAGAGCCAGTTCCCTTGATGGTTTCTGTCCGGGAACCAGGATAACAAACGCCTTTACCAGCTGGTGACGTTTGGGATCAGGCACGCCCACCACGGCAGTCTCCATGACGGCCGGGTGCTCAATCAGCGCACTTTCCACCTCAAAGGGGCCAACCCGGTAATCACTGCTTTTGATGACATCGTCGGAGCGGCCCACAAACCACCAGTAGCCGTCCTTGTCAAAGGTGGCTTTGTCACCGGTGAAATACAGGCCGTGCTTAAAGGCTTCAGCCGTTTTTGCCTCATTGCCGATATATTCCTGAAACAGCCCAATGGCGCGCCAGTTGGAAAGACGGATCACGATATGGCCGGTGGTGTCAGGTTCTGTGATCTGTTTGCCTTCATCGTCGGATAACATGATATCGTACATGGATGATGGATATCCAAATGAACCCAAGCGCATTTTGCCTTCCATCCAGGGCGGATTGCCAATCATGCATGTGGCTTCGGTCTGGCCGTAGAAATCTCGGATTTCAGTCCCCGTGGCTTCCCGCCACTGGTCAATGACTTCCGGATTCAACGGTTCGCCTGCACTCAACGAGTATTTCAGGTTCGAGAAATCATACGCTGCCAGGTCAAGGCCCACAAAGGCGCGCCAGGCAGTGGGCGGTGCGCAGAATGAATTGATTTTATATTTGGCCACAAAGCTTAGGTATTTTTTAATATCCAGCGCGGTGAAATTAAAGCCTGTGGCAGTGCCGCCGACGTTAAACGGGCTGAAAAAGCTGCTCCATGCCCATTTAGCCCAACCGGGCGCACTCAGGTTGTGGTGGATGCCTCCGGGCTCAAGTCCGATGGTTACAGCCGTTGACATATGGCCCAAAGGATAGGAGACAGCGGAATGGCCCACCCGTTTGGGAAGCCCTGTGGTACCGGAGGTGAAAAAGCAGAACAGGACATCTTCACTTTTAATGGTCGCAGGTGAGGCTATGGGTGATTCTTCTGCGATTTCAGGATAGGATGTCCACCCCTGTTTTGCGCCAAGGATGATTTTGGCCTTGGGTATGCACCCGGCCTTGGCCAGGGCATCGTCCACCAGGTCGGCTAGGCTCTCAAGGGCAATGACAACATCCGGTGGATACGCTTCAAAACGGAACTGGATTTCGCGTTCAGTCATGGTGGTGGCTGTGGGAACAGCGACAAAACCGCCTTTGATGGCGGCAAAGGAGGCAAACCAGGTTTGGGGGACAATGGGTGTCAGCATATAAAGGTTATCGCCTTTCTCCACCCCTTGTTTACGCAAAAAATTTAATACTTTGTTACCGTTTTCAGCCAACTGGGTATATGTATATTGCTCTTGTTCATCTGTATGCAGGTCTGCCCAGATAAGCGCCAACTGGTCCGGGCGCTCTTTGACGTGTATATCTTCAAAAATCTCCTGGGCCCAGTTAAAGGTTTGGGGTAATTCGGCTGAATTCAGTCTTTTAAAAAACGTTTGTGCTTCGATTTCACGTTGGGCCATATCCTGAATCCCATTGAGTGCCATCACCTCTTTATAGAAGCGTTTCAACGTCATTGGTTCCCTCCCGGTTAAATGGATTACATATCTTGTTTTAAGGCCGCTCCTGCCTTGCCCTTAAAGGCAGAATCCGCAAGAAAGGTCTGTCATTTAGAAAACTTTCATTTATACCAGGCCGGCAGTTTTCTACCAATCGGTTGAAGGCTTAATTTTCATGTCAGTGGATTACTCGCTATACTATAGGCGTATTCCCTCGCCGCATGTAGGTGTAAAAGCCTACATAATGAATTCAATGAACAATTTGGCCGTAACGCCGATGTCCGGTGACTTGGCCGTTTAATGTTGCAGATACTTTTCCATCAGGGCATCATATGTACCGTCTGCTTTCATTTTGTCCAACTTGGCCTGCCAGTTGACAATAACGCTGTCCGGAGTTGACTTGCTGAAAGCAATGTAAAGCTGGGTTTTTTTTACGTCGAATACTTTTTCAAATGCAGATGCATCCCCTAAAACGCTTTTGGCCTTAAATACCCCCTGAAGTTCTCCAACTATCCAAAGATCGATACGGTCTGCATTCAGTTTCTTTACATTGGCCAGGTCATCCACCACGCTTTCGAGATTGGTGAATTTGTTCTCTTTTAAGAAGGTTTCAGCGGCATCGTCTTTGTATGTCCCTATCTTTTTAACCTTTTTTGCATCTTCAAGGGAGTTGATCTGCAATCCGCTTCCTTTTTTTGCGAAAAAAACCCATTTGTTCGGTGCAACCGGCCCCACCCATTTGAACATGTTTTCCCGTGCCTCGGTACGGGTCATGGAATAAAGGATCACGCCGTCTTTTTTCTGAATCATATTGTATGCCCTTGCCCAGGGGAGTACTTTAACGTCATTGGAGTGCCCCAGTCTTTGGGTCAACTCCATCATCACGTCAGATGAAAGGCCGGTCACTTTCCCGTTTTCCGTGTAGTTAAACGGCGGAAACTCCTCGGTCATGATGGAAAACTCCTGGGCTGATGCGTCTGCAGCAATCCCAACAACGTAGAACAGTGCGATAATCAGCTTGATTGCGTATGATTTCATTGTGTTTCTCTCCCCTAATTTTTATTTTAAATGTTTACGTATTCTCAAAAGAAAGGCAGAGGATTTGGATTCTGTGCAATCATACCCTGAATTTCCCCATGAGTTCTAAAAGTCTGTTGCCAAGGCGTAAAAGCTTGTCTGCGTTGGTTTTGACCTCCTGGCTGGAATCGGCCAGACTGCCAGACGCCTGCTTAATTTCAGTTATTTCTCCGGCGACCTGGCTGGTGGCAGATGATCCCTGGGACACGTTTTCACTGGCCTCTCCGATACCATTGGAGGCATGGGAGATATTCTGTGTAATTGTTTGGGTTGCGGCAGACTGTTCTTCCACTGCTGAAGCGATTGCGGAAACAACGGAATTGATCTGCGACACTACTTCCGAAATATTGGAAATTTCTTTTACTGTGTTTCCAGTGGAGGACTGGATGTCCCGGATCTGTTCTTTGATTGCAGCGGACGCATCTGCTGTCTGGGTTGCCAGGACTTTTATTTCATTTGCCACAACCGCAAACCCCTTGCCGGCTTCACCTGCCCGTGCTGCTTCAATGGTCGCGTTAAGCGCCAGAAGGTTGACCTGCTCGGATATGTCTGTAATGGTTTCAATGACTTTGCCGATCTGAGTTGTTGCATTCCCTAGTTCATTGACCTGGGCGGACGCATTCTGCGTCTGGGATACGGCATTATTCGTTATGATTCTGGCTTTTTCCGCATTTTGTGCAATCTCATTGATTGTGGCTAACATCTCTTCGGAAGCTGTGGCAACCATATTGATGTTCCCGGATGCGTCTCCCATGGCGACAGCCACAGAGGTCATATGGGCGCTCATCTCTTCGGCAGCATCAGACACACTGCCCGAACGCAAAGAAAGCCCCTCAATGCCAGAGCTCATGGATGCCGACAACTGGGAAAAACCGGTGGATGCGGTATTGATTTCTCTGGAGTTTTCCCCCACCTCCTTAATCAGCGCCTGAAGTCTTTCTATAAACCGGTTAAACCAGCTGGATAACTCACCGATTTCATCACGGCTCTTTGCTTCCAAGCGTTTGGTCAAATCACCTTCTCCCTGCGCAATGTCCTTGATCATTTCAATTGTTTTTTTGATGGGCCGGGTGACGAACATTTTCAAACAGATGACCAGTGTGAACAGCAATGCAACAATAATAACCGCCGCGACAATGACCTGGATCGTTACTGATTTTTTGATGTTGGACTTTGCAATAGACCGGAATTCAGTAATGCTGGTCTGTGTCTGGGACTCTTTTCTGGCAATATCTCTTTTCACCTGGTCTTCTGAATAATAAAACCTGACGGTTCCAACTTTTTCTTTTTCATGAATCGCATCTGCTGCCAGGGACAGATTTTCATCCAGTGATATTGATTCCGGCAGACTTTTTCCGGTCTTGATTTCGGGTGTTTTCCAGCCTGCGCCAAACGGTTTGCCATCTGCATCCAATATTTTAATGGCTTGGATGCCTTCCAGTTTGAGGTAGGTTTTTATCAGTTTGAACAAATTATCCTGATCAAAGTTGTAGAGAAAAGAACGGGTCATGCAGGTACAGATTCCCAGGTTGACGGACATATCTGCAACCAGTGATTTTTTCAGATGTTTCGCATTCTCTTCAAGGGCACTTTTCTGGGTGATTGAAAATTGTTTGATCATGCTCTCAGATAGGCCGGACTGAAGACGGATGGAGATGATACTGTTGATTGCTAAAAGAACAAGAATAATGACCCCACAGGTGACAGACGTCTTAAGAGCAATGCTGCCCCTACCTTTTATTTCAGCGGTTCTCATGAATTTTCCCCGGCATGCGCCATGCAATAATGTGATGGTTCCGACTTCGGAAAAAAGATTCCGGAAGCCAATTCAGTATAATTTTTGATTAAAGGTAAAAAAAAGTATTATTCTTACCGCATATGTCAGTCAAATTAGTTTCAGATTAGTTTTTAATTTGATAGCGTATAAATAATAGAAGAGATCTTAAAAAAAGAGGGGATTTTACACAATAACTGCTGTTATATCAGTTTGTTAGCCAGATCGTTAATCAGGTTTTTGATCAAATAAACAAGAGCGGGCCTTTATTCAGGATGCAGTTCCTTTGCTTCGGCATTGAAATCGCCTGAAATCCGGTCCGATTCAAAATATCTGGGATAGGCGGTCTGGTAGGCCGCCATAAGTCTGCCCCAGGGCAGATCATCAAAATGGCCATGGTTTTTAATATATGCCATATGCCGCTGGCCTTTGGCATCAAAGGGGTGAAATACACTGTCTTTTTGACCATCAAATTCCAGGGGCAGTACACCAAACGCCTGGCACAGGCTCAAGTTGAATGTCGGTGTAGCCTTGACCCATTTTCCTTCCAGAAAGATCTCTGTATACCCGTGCCATACAAAAAGATCTGTGCCCATTTTTGCCTTGAGTTTGGGCGTGGTCAAATGATTCTTCACATTGGCAAATCCCAGACAGGCCGGTATGGACTGGGCCCTGAGACAGGCCGCCAAAAGCACAGCCTTTGACACGCAGAACCCCTTGCCTGCCGCCAGCACCCGGCTTGCCTTAAACCCCTCTTGGCAGTCAGGAATTTCATAGGGGTCATACCGGATCTGATCCCTGACAGCGTAATAAATGCTGACAGCCTTTTTTACTGGGGTATTCGATGATCCTGCATGCCGGGATGAAAAGGCAATGATTTTTTCATGATCCGAATCAATGAAAAACGTCGGTGTACAATACAAAGAGAACTTATCCATATTCATATCTTTTATCCTGGAAATTAAATTGCGAATATAAATCCAAATTCCGGGGTCACGCCACATGCCTGCTATACCTGTTACCTGCCATGAAATCAATAGCCGTACCTGTATCGGGATACATTTATGTGCCGGTTTTTGAGACAGATAAACCATGGCCGCGTGTTCATATCCGCCTGATATCTTTTTAAAACCGCTTGAAACACGCATGGGCCAAGTGTTTGATAAATTTTTTTCTGATCCGCTGAAAAAACAGGCAGGCCTGTGTTTTTGGAATGAATTTTGTTAATTTGTTAATTATTGTTAATAAAATACAGCTTGAACTTTTCAATGGCTGACATGATTGTGTTACACGAAATAAAATATGGAGTAAAATCATTGACACCGCAAATTGAGACCGCCGATAATTCGGAAAAATTTGATTCCATTGTCATCAACGAAGTACAGCTGCTCCTGGCGGAAAAACGCACATCCCTGGCTGTTATGAGAACCGGAATCGCTGTGCTGGCCCTGCCTTTGTCCGTGATCGGACTTTTGATTGCCACCTCCAAATATTACAATATTTTCAACGTGCTGCACCTGGTTATTCCCTTTGGCATTCTTAATCTTGGATTGATTGTCCTGGGCTGTTATCTGATCACCGGGGCCATTATAAAAATGCGCAACTATGACAAACACATCCATGAACTGAAGGTCAAATTCAGTGCTTTGGGGCAGTTCATATAGTAAAAGTCAACAGTCCGGCCTGGACCGGGTTGGCATAATTTGTGCTCTTTCTGGTATTAAAGCAGACGCCCGGATATGTTAAAGGGCGGGCTGAAACAGCAATACACATGTGAAAGAGAACAACTATGAAACCCTACGGCAGAAAGATAAAAAAACAAGTGGGCGAAATCCTTGCCCTTGGCAGCCGCAGCCAGGCCCTGGCCAGGCTGGCGCAGATTCCGGATGCCCAGCTCACCGGACATCTGTTCTCTTCTTTTTACAATAAGGACGAGTTGATCAAATTTCGCAGCGTGACTGCCATGGGAGAGCTTGCCGCAAGGACTGCGGAAAATAGTCTGGAAAACGCCAGAGTCATTTTGAGACGGATCATGTGGAACTTGAATGATGAATCCGGCGGCATTGGCTGGGGTTCACCCGAAGCCATGGGAGAGATTTTAAGCAAAAGCCCGGCCCTGGCCCGGGAATTTAAAAGCATCCTTTTTTCCTACCTGGATCACAAAGGCAACCACATTGAACATGACATGCTCCAGCGCGGGGTTTTGTGGGGGATTGGCACATATCTTGGCACAGCACCCCGGGATATGACAGATATCACCCGGGAACAGCTCCAGGCCCATCTGGATTCCAAGGATCCGGTAAAGCGTGGATATGCTGTCAGGGCCTTGTCCAATGCCGGTGCCTTTAAATGTATGGTTCTGCCCGATTTTATTAAGGCAGACAGAACCCCCATTGATATTTACACAGGGTGGGATTTTACGGTTGTCCGGATATCGGATATGGTGCTTGCCTGCACCCCCTGAGCAGATACTGGGCTGAAATAAATAATGACCCGTTTTATTTGCCCGGGGGTGAAACGATTAAAGAGAATTTGCCATGCTGAAAAAAAAATGTGACATAAATATCGCGCGCACCATTGATCTGGCCCATAAAATGATAGAATTGGCGCAGACCGGATATGAACACCATGAAGACCCCGGATGCGGCGTGCTTTACGGGATTTTGCTGGACACAGGGTACAAGATTCTTGACCTGGCTGAAAAAGAGAAACAGGCGCATATTTTAAAGGGCTGGTGGGTTGAATCCATTGACATAAATTCATTGATAAAGGAAGGCCTTAATGAGCATACAAAAAAAACCGGTGATTGATCTTGGCTGCTGCATTGAATGCGGGGTCTGCATTGATCTGGCCCCCCACGCCTTTGAAATCAAAGATGCAGGGTATGTGGATGTACGGCCCCTTGACAGGTATGAGGATGACGACGATATCCTTGAAGCTGTGAAAAACTGCCCTAGAAACTGTATCTCCTGGGAGTAATTTTCTGGCGCAATTCCCGTTTCAGCCTTACCGTTCGGACATTCATTCAGTATCCACCCTTTTTTTCTTTTTACAGATGCAGAAAAACATTGCACATGATACACAAATGTGCCATTTAAGAAACCGGTTCAAGAACAGCTTGGTATTTAATACTGAAAGCGCGTTGCCGGGAAATCAAAAATGGAAAAATTTACACACTCTCTGCTGGATCTTCACAATCTCAACCTCGTGGTGGACAATCTTAAACTTGGCGTCATGGCACATACCACAGAACGTATGATCACTGTTTTTAATAAGGAAGCAGAAAAAATTACCGGATATAGTAAAAAAGAGATTTTGGGCAAAGACTGCCACGATGTGTTCCAGGCCCCGTTCTGCGGTTCCAAATGTTCCTTTTGTGAAAACTCCCCGAAACTTTCCGGCGGAACCAAGGAGTATCCGGTTACCATAGTCACCAAAACAGGGGATACCCGGCATCTGGAAATGACGGTTTCCTGCATTCTGGATCATGAAGGGAAAATCCGGGGGATAGTGGCCTCGTTCCGGGATATGACCGATTCCATACGTCTGTCCCTGAAAGCCGAAGATCTCTCCAATTTTGCAGGCATCATCGGCAAGGACAAAGTCATGCAGGACATTTTCCGGCAGATCCGGGATGTGGCCCTGTATAACTATCCGGTCCACGTATCCGGTGAGACCGGTACCGGCAAAGAACGGGTGGCCTATGCGATTCATGACATTTCGTCCTACGGCAACGGCAGTTTTGTCCCGGTGAACTGCGGGGCCATCCCCGAAGGCATTGTGGAAAGTGAGTTGTTCGGCCATGTCAAAGGCGCATTCTCAGGGGCGGTCAGGGAGCGTAAAGGCCGGTTTGAACTGGCCCATAAAGGCACCCTGTTTCTGGACGAAGTGGCGGATCTGCCGCTGAAAACCCAGGTAAAACTGTTGCGGTTCCTCCAGGAGGGATCATTTGAAAAAGTAGGCGGAGAAAAAAAGATCAGCGTGGATGTCCGAATTATCTCAGCCACCAACAAGGACCTGGCCGAAGAGGTCCGGGCCGACCGGTTCAGGGAAGACCTTTACTACCGGCTTAACGTCATTCCCGTCCACCTGCCGCCCCTGCGGGAAAGAAAAAACGATATCCCGCTTTTAGCCGAGCATTTCCTGCGGGAGGCGGAAAAAGAAAATAAAAAGCCCGTACCGGAACTGGCCCCTGACACCATTCGGGAGATGATGGACTACCACTGGCCCGGTAATGTCAGGGAATTAAAAAATGTGATCCAGTTTTCCGTGGTCCGGTCCCGGGGCAGCGTTATCCTGCCCACGGATCTTCCCTTTGCATCCAACAGGCATCCCCTGCGGCCTGTCTTATCAAATGAGCCCGCATCGCCTGGGCTACAGTTTACCCGGGGAAAACTCAATCAGGAAAATGTTCAATCCGCCCTGGTCAAAACCGGAGGCAACAAATCCAAAGCGGCCCGGGTGTTAGGTGTGGGACGGGCAACACTGTACCGCTTTTTAAGTGACCATCCGGAGATCAAAGCGTTTTCAGATACCTTCTAACAAGGATGGTGCGTATATGGTAAATATTTGGGAGAGATTCCGGTTCAAGACCCTGCTCAGATTCCTGGGGCCTGGATTCCTGGTAACCGTAGGATTTATTGATCCGGGTAACTGGGCCACCAATATCGAGGGCGGCTCAAGGTTCGGGTATTCACTGCTGTGGGTGATCACCTTGAGTACCATCATGCTCATTGTGATTCAGAACATGGCGGCAAAACTTGGGATTGCCACGGGTAAATCCCTGGCCGTTAATATCAGGGATCGCTTTTCAAGGCCGGTTTCGGCCATGCTGGGCCTGACCATTGTGCTTGCCTGCGTTGCCACGGATGTGGCCGAACTTCTGGGGGGCGCCATCGGGTTCAATCTGCTTTTCGGCTTTCCCCTCTGGATGGGCGCACTTGTGACCGTAGGACTTGAAACCTTTTTAATTGTCAGCCAGCGCTACCACCGGCTTGAAATTATTATCATGGGATTTTTGGCCATCATTGCCCTTTGCTATCTGATTGAAATTTACATTGTTAAACCGGACTGGTCCGCAGCTCTTCCGGCCATGGTGGTCCCCCACCTGAACCGGGAAAGTATTTACGTTGCCATGGCTATTCTAGGCGCTGTGGTGATGCCCCATAACATTTTTTTGCATTCCAACGTCATTCATTCCCGGGAATGGGGTATTTCGGAAGAGGAAAAAATGTCCCAGCTCAATTACGAGAAAGCCGATACCCTGGCGGCCATGATTATGGGCTGGGTGGTTAATTCGGCCATGATCATTGTGGCGGCAGCCGTGTTTGCAAAGAATCAAGCCGCGGTCACAAGTATTGAACAGGCATCTGCCACGTTGACCCCCCTGGCAGGACCTTTGGCGGGATTCCTTTTTGCCCTGGCCCTGGTCTTTGCAGGTGTCGGGTCTTCCGTGACATCATCCATGGCCGAGGTCAATGTGATCACAGGCTTTCTGGGAAAGCCCGAGGATCCCAGAACTTTGTTATACCGGTTTTCCGTATTTGCCACGGCCATACCTTCTTTTTTAATCATTGTCCTGTCCATGGATACCTATAAGATTTTGATTTTCAGCCAGGTGGTCTTAAGTCTCCAGCTGCCGTTTACCCTGATTCCGCTTTTGATGCTGTGCCGGGATAAAAAACGCATGGGCAGATTTGCCTCGGGGCCGGCCGAATTTGCAGCAGCCATTGTGATTTCGGCCATTGTCATTGTTTTAAATATTTATCTGCTTTATACCACGGTCACAGGAGCCTGATATCATGCAAATATATAAAAACATACTGGTTACCATGGACTGCTCACCGGTGGATGACCGGATCCTTGAACATGTGGCCCAACTTGCCCTCCAGAACCGGTCCAAGGTCTTTTTGCTGCATGTGGTTCATTCCCATACACTGGATGAGCACCGGGCATTGACCCGGAATGCAGAGATTTTGTTGGCACAAGGATGCCAAAAACTCGTTGACCAGGGTATTGATGCCAAAGTGGTGCAGCGCAGCGGCGAACCGGATGAACAGATTCTCAAAGAAATCCAAGATGGAGATTACGACCTTGTGGCCATGGCCACCCACGGGCATTCAACCTTTGGTCAGATCCTGTTCGGCAGTGTATCAAAGACCCTTAAGCAGAAAATCAGCATTCCGATGCTGCTGCTGGGCCCTGAATAAAAAATTCGTGTTTGAATCCTTTTGGATATCCTTAACAGTTAGAACCGGTCAATCCAGTGAATAAAGCTATTCATGTATTTGGTGAGAAACGTTTGGGTGTTTTCTGCAATCACCTGCCCCGAATCATCTAATGCCTCAATAATGTTTCCCACATAGGCTTCGGGGTGCTGCATGGTGTAAACATTTAAACAAGAGAGTACCTGTCTCAGGTGATGGCTGGCGCCAAATCCGCCTATGGCACCCGGGGAGACACTGACAATGCCCCCCGGCTTTCCGGTCCAGACGCTTTGCCCGTAAGGCCTTGACCCAACGTCAATGGCATTTTTCAGAACGCCCGGGATGGATCTGTTGTACTCAGGCGTAACAAATAAAAAGGCATCCAGCTCTTTTATTTCATTTCTGAATTCAACCCAGGCAGCGGTGGGCGTATCGTCCAGGTCCTGGTTGTAAAGTTCCAGGTTGCCGATATCGGGAAAGCTGACAGGATAGCTTTTGGGAGCGACTGAGGCCAGATATTTGGCCACAGAGCGGTTAAAAGACTCTTTTCTCAGGCTACCAACGATCATTCCAATTTTTTTCATGCTGTCATCTCCTGTTTGTCTTGTTATAGCGATTTGATTTCATATTTATTTCAGTATATACCATTCCAATCTGACGTTTTGCAAATGGTTCGTCAGCGATACCGGCGGATAAAAAAATCAGGGAGGCATGTTGGCAAAATCAAACGCGGAAAAGCGCAAACAAAAACGCAAGCAAAAGCAGGTGCAGGTCAGGCGGGCCAGGGCAGGGCAGGTTGCCGCTGATAAAGGGTGGTTTTACTATGAAGAAGCCCTTCATTACCATGACACCCAAAATTTTTCCCAGGCCCTCAAATTTATAAAAAAAGCCGTCAAGTTGCTGCCCAAAGAAGAGACGGTGATTCACCTCATGGGGCAGATAGGCCAGTTATGCGACGACCCGCAGGTGCAGCTGGATGCACTGGAGTGCCTTGAGAAAATCGGAAAACTAGACGATTTCATGCGTTATAACCAGGTCATTCTTTTAATGAAACTGGAGAAATATGAGCGTTGCCTGCAAACCGCCGAAGCCCTGTTCCAAAATTTTGCACTGCTTAAAATTGGCAATAAACGCAAAAACAAAGCTACCATTAAAGAGATCATTGGCTATTGCAAAGAAAAAATTGCCGCGGCCCAGAGGCGTGAGGAAGCGACCCGGCTGATTGCGGAAATGAACAGGCTGCGGGACCGTCCGGCTGGGGCGGGTGCCAAAGACCTGGCGGATGTGGCTGATCCGACCTCCCCAACACCTGACCCATCACCTGATCCAACACCTGAGCCAACACCTGATCCATCAAGGGTTCACCCTGTCAAGGTTAAGGCGCCTGAAAAACCGGCTTCGGTTCCTGTGACCGTGAACATTGACAAAGAGGCGTTTGTCAAGGCCCTGTCAGGCACTGAAACTGCCGGGCCGGATTTGTATGAACTGGCGCTCATGAGCCACCAAATCCGGTTTGCGGAATCCTTTGAAACCCTGATCTGCCTGCCGGGGCTTACACAAATCCAATCGTTCTGGTACCAGGAGGAGACCGCCAAAAAGGTACTCAAGCAGTTCAGGGGCCGGGCCCTGCTTTCGGATGAGGTGGGCCTGGGCAAAACCATTGAAGCGTTGATCATCCTGTCGGAATATTTGCGCCGGGGCATGGTGAAAACCGCGCTGATCCTGACCCCGACTCCCCTGGTTTCCCAGTGGCAGACGGAAATGGCATCCAAATTCAACCTCAAAGTGCCATCAACAGACAGTCCGGAATTCAAATCCGGGGACCGGGATTTCTGGGAACAAAATCTTGTGGTGGCGTCCATCAACCAGGCCAAGTCAAAGAAAAACTGGGACCTGATCACCGGCCGGGAGTACGACATGGTGATTGTTGATGAGGCCCATCATCTGAAAAATAAATCCACGTTGAATTTCAAGCTGGTCAATGCCCTGAAGAAAAAATTTATCCTTTTGCTGACCGCCACGCCCGTGGAAAACAACCTCATGGAGCTGTACAACCTGATCACCCTGCTCAAGCCGGGGCAGCTTGAGACGGCCACCGCCTTCAGGGAGCGGTTCATGAAGCGCGGAGACCCCACAGACCCCCAGAACAGGGAAATGCTCAAACACCTGTTAAGCCAGGTGATGATCAGAAATACCCGGGCCCTGGCAGGGATTCATATTCCGCCCCGGTTTGCCACCACCATCCGCATTGCGCCCACAAAGGGCGAGACCGCTTTTTATGAACGGCTTCAGGTTTTTTTGCACCTGCTCAACGATCAGAACAAGGGGCAGGGCAAACTGATGATTAAAAATCTGCTGGCCCAGGCCGGATCATCCCCCAAGGCAGTGGAGGCCGCCCTGGACCGGATGCTTGAAAGCCGGTCCTGGCTGCCGGAGATTGAAAAAGAGATTAACGCGGTGCGGAACCTGTGCCGGACAACGGTGGATACCCCCAAGAACATGGCGTTGCTCAAGCTTTTGAAGGCGGACAAAGAAAAGCTCATTGTCTTTGTAAAATACACGGCAACCCTGGACCACCTGGCTGAATTTCTGGCCTGGAATGATGTCTCCTTTGTTCTTTTCCACGGCAGCATGCCCAATGAGAAAAGGGATGAGGCGATCCAGGCATTCAAAGATAATGTCCAGGTGCTGGTCACCACGGAAATCGGCGGAGAGGGGCGCAATATCCAGTTTTGTTCCCGGATGGTCAATTACGATCTGCCCTGGAATCCCATGAAAATTGAACAGCGAATCGGCCGTATCCACCGCATTGGCCAGGAAAAGGAAGTGCAGATCTATAATTTCTGCGCCCAGGGCTCCATTGAGGATTATATCCTGGATATCCTGGACCGGAAAATCAATATGTTTGAGATGGTCATCGGAGAGATTGACATGATCCTGGGCCGGGTCAGGGGGGAAAAGGAGTTCTCGGATATGGTCTGCGACATCTGGGTGGATTCACAAAGCCCGGAAGAGCGGGACCAATCCTTTGCCAAGCTGGGCGCAAAACTGAAACGGGCCAAAACAGGGTATGAAAAAACAAGGGAACTGGACGGCAAACTTTTTGGAGACAGCTATGAACTCTAAGGGACATGAACAGGACAGGCATGAACAGATTGATGCCATGGATTTTGCCTGCCGGTTTTTCAAGGCCCGGGGAGGGGTGGTGGAAGACCAGGGCCTGACCCGGGATATCCTGCTGCCTGAAGCGGCGGCCCAGACCCTTGGCGTGGATGATTTTTTCCGGGTGGGGCCTGAAGAGGTTGTGGAACAGGGGCGGCTAAAGGTCCATGCCGTGCAGCTGAATACCCCGTTTCTTGACCGGATGCTCACCCTGGCAGGGGAATCCGCGCCCTTTGCCCGGGCTGAACTGAAATTTGATTATATCAAAACCCAGGGATTTGACCGGCTGATTGCAGACCGGTTTCAATTCCATAAGTCCAAGGTCCGGGTGATGAAGACCGGAGAGGCAAGAACCCGGTATCTTATACTGACCTGCCGGTATACCGCCCAGAGTGATGAAATAAAACAGGGCCTTGTGGAGATTTGCGTCAACCTGGATACCGGTGTGGTGATCCCGGACATGGCCTGGGACCTTGCCCATGTTCAAAAGGAATTCAGCTTTAAAAAGGCCCGGGGATTAAATGAAAAGGAAATTGAATCGATCCGGACCGTTGTCTCCCGATATGGACAGAACCTGGTGGAAGACCGGCTGGCCTCATTTGTGGACAGCATGAACCGGCGGTTTCAAAGGGATACGGCAAGCCTTGACGCATATTACCAGGCCCTTGAAACGGAGATGCGGCAAAACCTGAGCAGAAGCGGCCTCTCCCAGGACCTGGTCAGGGAACGGGAAGAAAAAATCGCCATGATTCCAGCCGAACTTGCAGCCAAGAAAAAAGATCTGCTCAACAAATACGGCATCCGTATTGATTTTAAACCGGCAGCGGCCCTGTACCTGACCTCTGCCTGTGTGACGGTGTTTGCCCGGCTCATATCCGGCCGCAGCCATACGGATTTTACCCTGACCTACAATCCTGTGACCAAGGACATGGACCCGGTTGCCTGCCAATCCTGCGGGGCCGGTACCTATGGCCTGGGATTGTGTTCCAGCCTGCACATCAACTGCCCGGACTGTCTGGCCGGGGCTGTTTCAGTCGGTCCTGAGTCTTAAAAAAGAGGCGAATTTCGGCACCCCGTTTTTACTGAACCCATGATATTTAAACGTCACTGTTGTCCCGACGGCAGGCGGGTTGTTCCGAACCCGGTCAGTGAACCCGGTTCCTAATTTAAAGATAACGCCGTTTTCCAGTTTCAGCGTAAGCGATCCCATGGCATTTTCATATTTTCCCTTTCCCTTGTTAATCCCAATGACAAGGCCTTCCATGTCCCGGGCTTTTTTTACCTTGAGGACATGGGCGCTTCTGCCGGTGTGGTAGGGCATATCTGGATCTTTTACGATAACGCCTTCGCCGCCCCTTGATGTCACGTCAAGGAAAAAACGGTCCAGGTCTGATTTATCTTGAATCAAAGTCTGCCGGATCACCCTGACATGGGGGGTGGGATGGGATTTGAACCACTCTTTTGCCCTGGCAAGCCGGTCAAAAAATATTCCGTTCTGGTTGGGGACTTCAAAAATATGGTAATTAATTTTTTCCCACCCCGGGCCGGGCTCGGCATCAAGCACCACAGACTGGATAAACTCAAAATCCCCTTGTTTGCTCCACAACTCGCCATCCAATTCAAAGGCAGGAAAATTTTTGATGAACCACGGCGGCGGATGAAGGGGCAGCCCCTTCCGGGTCAGCAGGCGGCTGCCGTCCCAGTATCCCCTGATCCCATCCAGTTTTTCGCTCATGACCCAGCCCTTAATGTCTTCTTTTCCGGTATACGACCGGGCTTTCTGCAAATGCAACTCCTTTGCCTGACAAAACGTGCAAAAAAAGAAGATTACCATTGTTCCTGTTAACCATATCCTGATAATTTTAGGATAAACAGGGCTGGCGGAATCAGACATAAGTCCCTCCCTTTATTTGATTTGGGAATTGAAAAGGAGTGTAAGATACCCCCCCGACTTTTGTCAAGAAAGGAAGAGACCTTTTTCTTTGGATAAAAAAAATAAAACTTGTGCTATGTTTAAGGCAATTTGAATTGGCGTTTGAGGAGAACTATGAAAATTTTGATTGTTGACGATACGAAATTATCAAGAGCTATGATTTTAAAACGCATCCCTGAAAATGTGAAAAACAGTTCAAAAATATTCCAGGGCGTGAATGGCCGGGAAGCTGTGGACTTGTACAAGGAGATCAAACCTGATATCACATTTTTAGATCTGACCATGCCGGAGATGGACGGTTTCACAGCCCTTGAAATCATCCGTGCCCACGATCCGGATGCCCAGGTGTATGTGATCACGGCCGATATCCAGGCCAAGGCCAGGGAGCGGGTTTTGGCCCTGGGAGCCAAAGGCATCGAAAAAAAACCCATAGACGAAACGCGTATCGCACAAATCCTGGCCACTATTCAATGAGGGTTTCCTGAAAAATGATTGATAACGAGATCAAAGATGCATTAGAAGAGTTGATCAATATTTCATACGGGTCTGCCACAGCGGCAATTGCAGATCTGTTTGACAGTTTTGCTCAACTGAGGGTGCCAGGAATTAAGGTGGTTCCGGTCGGAGAAGTGGAACATGCCGTTCTCGGTGAAAACAACCATGAACCCAACCTCTACATCAGCACACAGATGTTTAAAGGGACTTTTGAGGGCGAAATCCTGTTTGTCATAGACAAGCAGAGTGCTTCGAATATGCAGGACCTGATTTGTCTGCTGGAAGACGTATGCATAGACAAGGAAGAAGATGACGCAGAAATCCGGCAGAGTATCTTGGAAATAGCCAATATACTGGGAGCGTCTTGCATTGGCAAACTGGCCGAACTCCTGAATTCGGTGGTCTCATTTTCCCCGCCTATCATCGAATTGAACAACCGGCTGTTTATGGGCCGGGAAAAAACTGGCTACAGCATGGTGATTATTATTTCCACCCTGCTGGAGTTCGAGAAGGAGCAGATCACCGGTCATCTGTTCATCCTGTTTGATGATGAAATGTTTGTCTGGCTGGAAAAAAGCCTGTACGCATTTATAGAGGAGAATACATGACCCCCGTGAAAACTGACATTCTTGACACCCTGGAAAACGGGGTTATCATCACGGATAAGGATCTGAATATACTGTCCTGGAACAGATGGCTGGTCGTGCATACAGGGATCAGTCAGGAAAAAGCCCGGGGACAGCACCTGCCGGAATTGTTTCCAGGTACTTCATTTTCCATCCTGAAACGTAAAATCCATATAGCGTTTACGCTGAAAATCCCGGCCTTCACGAACGCATCCGTGGAAAAATACATTATTCCCATCAAACTGAACAAAATTACAAAATCCATTTTTCGTTTCATGCGCCAGGATTCAGTAATCACTGCCCTGGATGACACCCAGGCTGCCATCCTGATATATGATGCCACCCCGTTACTGGAAGCAAATGCGATTATTGAGACGCAACTCAAGCTGGTGGAAAAACAGGCTCGAACCGACGGGCTTACCCAATGCTACAACAAAACAATGTTTAATGAGCTTCTGGCTATAGAAATAAAAAAAGCGGACCGTCACGACTACACTTTTTCCATGATTATCTTAGACATTGATAATTTTAAATCAGTGAATGATACCTTTGGACACTTGGTGGGGGATTATGTTCTCAAGGAGATCGCAACCATTTCCGCCCAAAGCATCAGGGAAAGCGATGTTTTTGCCAGGTGGGGAGGCGAGGAGTTTTGTATTCTTCTTCCCCAGACCGCGTTAGCAAATGCGGTTGCCGTGGCAGACAAACTCAGGCGTATTCTGGCAGCCCACGATTTTGGAGCGGCAGGCCACCAGCACTGCAGTTTTGGTGTGGCTGAATATTCCAAGGATAACCAGCAATCAGATCTGGTGCGCCAAGCAGATGAGGCTTTATATTATGCCAAACACAATGGAAAAAATCGGGTGGCCGCATGCCTGGATGACCGGAAATTTATCCTGGGGCCTTGATCTTGGCTCAAAATTTTTTGAATAGTAACCTTTTTAAATATTAACCTAGGGCCAGTTACAAATGAAACCTATTGTGATAGTAAAAACAGGGAAAACCTTTCCGGATATCATAGATAAATACGGGGATTTTGAAGATTGGATCTCAAAGGGTCTTGGGCAACTCGAAATTAAAGTTGTCAATGCTGAATCAGACCCTCTGCCGGAACCAGATCAGATTAGGGGTGCAGTCATTTCCGGTTCTCATGCGTATGTAACAGATCGCCTGCATTGGTGCCTTAGACTTGAAGCGTGGACAAAGAAGATCATTGATCATCAAATCCCCCTGCTTGGGATATGTTTTGGCCATCAGGTGATTGCCAAAGCCATGGATGGAATTGTCGATTTTCATCCGGTTGGTCTTGAAATCGGCACCAGAGAAATAGAGCTGCTGCCAAGCTGTGATCATGATCCTTTATTTATGGGATTGCCGGGCAGATTTAAAGTTCACCTATTTCATTCACAAAGCGTTATTCACTTACCTCCCGATGCAACGCTTCTTGCTCGAAACGAATTTGAGCCGCATCAGGCATTTCGAATCGGTAAAAATGCCTGGGGGGTCCAGTTCCATCCCGAGGTAAATTCAGCGGCTACAAAAGGCTACATCAGGAATCTGTCAGAGGATGTCAAATCTGCTGGTTGGGACCCCGGGCAACTTTTTGAGCAGATAGAAGAGACGCCGTATTCGGCGTCTCTTTTAAAAAGATTTGCACAATTAGTTTGAAAAGCTATGCACGTTTTTTAGATTTGGTTCTAATCGGGCAACAGATCATAAAAATACATCATGGCATCGGACCGGGAGATGATACCGATGATTTTTCCATCTTTCATGACCGGAATTCTTCCGATATCATGTCTGATCATGAGGCGGGCCGCTTCAAAGGCGCTTTTATCATAATCAATGGTAATAATGTTGCGGCTCATAATGGCTTTAACCGGGGACTGCATCTGTTTTGACTTTTTGATTTTTCTAAAATCACGTCTTGAAACAACGCCCACAAGATTCTTGTCATCGTCCACAACAGGCATGCCCGAACACCCCATCTCCCGCAGCATCATGGCCACATCCCCCACAAGGGTGTCGGCTTTTACCGTTACCACAGGGTAGGACATGATATCGGAAAGCATGACCGAGGAATACTGGTTGCCCTTGAGCAATTCCAGAACGGTTTCCAATAGTGCGTCAGGATTCGCGCCCTTGACCAGGGCAGAACCGGCTCCGGGATGGCCGCCACCGCCCAGGGAGCGCATGAGTACGCCAATATTTATTTCATCCACCCCGCTTCTGCCGATCACCATGCATTTGTCTTTTTCCACGTCCCTGAATATGCCAAAGGCCACATCTACATTCATCAGTTCCCGGTACATCTGCATCACCATGGCCAGGTTTTCCACCCGGCCATGGATTTTCACCTGGGAGACGCTCAGTGAAAACCCTTTGATTTCACTTCGTTCTGCCCGCTGGATCATGTCAAAGAGGATCTCCTTTTGTTTTTTGCCGTAAGCCGGTTGCAAAAAGGTGCCCAGGATATTGAGATCCGCTTTGCGGTCCAGCAGAAATCCTGCCGCATAAGCGTCTTCGGGAAGGGTGGACGGATAGGACAGATGACCTGTATCTTCATAAAGGCCGATTAAAAACAAGGTGGCCTGAATCGGGGTGATCAGTTTACGTTCCTTTTGGATTTGCTGGACAAGCAGGGTAACTGCAGCCCCTGTCCGGGAAAGATGTGACTCCCGGGCGTCAATATCCCCGTCTTCGTGGTGGTCCCAGACAATGACGTCAAGGTCCGTCTTTTCAGATAAAACGCTTAAGCGCTGGTCCAGGCGGGACCATGAGTGTGTGTCCACGCAGATAAGGGTGTCTACCGTATCCAGATCCACTTCATTGGGTGCCCACAGATTAAAAATATCCTTGTGAATGGCTAAAAAATTTTTAAGGTTGGCATTAACGGTTCCGGGAAGGACAGGCTTGGCATCGGGATATATGATGGTGGCTGCCACAAGGCATGCCAGGGCATCAAAATCAGAACCTTTATGTGTGGTGATGATTTTCATAAGACCTCTTTGTTGGCGGAAGTGTTTTTATGATAGGATCTTGATCAGATATTTTGCCGGATATCATTTCAATAGGCTTGTTTACATTTTTTTGTTGGTCCATTCATACAATATACCCATTATTTGATGATGCCTCAACTTTTATCGGGCTAAAATTCAAGCAAACAGATCACAGTCCCCAATGGACGAGACCATGATAAGGGTGGGCAAAGGGGCAAGTGTCCTGGTATACCTGGCCTGAAACGCTTCTGCTTCGTTTTGTTCAGGCAGGTTGAAGCCGATGAAAACAACCGATGCACTGGTTGAGATGGATTTAAATACCGTTTCAAAGGAATCCGTGGACACGATGACCCTGGTTTCAGCCTTTACCCTGGCCTCCCGCAGCAGGGCTTCCAGGGCCTGCTTTGCCGGCTGCACTCCGGCAGGATCCTGGATGATCCTGAACAGCCTGATGGCGGCATCAGCCCATTGCCTGTTCAGCATGAGAAGATGGGCCAGGATAATCATCAGGGAACCGTTTTTTTTGCCCCGCCACCAGATATCGATAAAGATTTTTCCATGATCCTGGGGAAGCCCCTTGGCATTGATTATAACAAGATTCATTCCCATGGCCCGGACAATGCGCAGATGCCGCGTAAAGGACTGGGCCCTGGCCGGGTCTGATGACCAGCCGAAAATTACGGTGTTGTGCTTCAGGGGCCCCGGGGGATGGGCCTGGAGCGCTGCGCAGATGCCCTGGTCAAGATCGGGTAACACCATAACCGTTGAGAAACCGCTGACGCCGTATTCCCGGAAGGCTTTTTTAAGCTGGGTCAAGGCGGTCTGCCTTTTTTCCATGAGGTCCTGGATATTGCCGGGAAGGATACGGACCAGGGTTACAATGCCCCGTTCTTCGCCGATCCACAGGGCATACTGCACCAGGGGCAAACGGGTTTTAGGATTTCCCGAGAACACCAGAACCGCCGGGCGCCAGTTTTTGGGGTGAACGGGCATCATTGAAAGCTGGTGAAGATTGGCTTTAAGCCTGGAATAGAAAAACCCCCATCGTGCGTCACCGAAACGGACCTTAAGGGACCTGCGTCTAAGCAGTACAACCATTGCGGAGATGATGCCGGCCGCACAAACCGCTGTCAGCGGGTGAATCAAAAAGGCTGTGACCGCGCACCCTGCCGCCGCGACAAGGGCTTGCAGCCAGTGATAGTACCTGAATCCCGGTCTGAAGGACGGGTTGCCGGCAAAGGATTCAACAAAGGCGGCAACATTGATCATTGCATAGGTGTAAAGAAAGAACATGGTGACAACACCTGCCAGGATATTAAATGCCTGGCCGGTGTTGCCATTGCCTGCCCACAGGATTGTGATGATGGTTAAGCCCAGGGTCAGCCACAGGGCCCTGACCGGCTCATTGGCCTGTCCTGTCCCCTTTTCAAATGGATGCAGAATGGGGATCAGCCGGTCCCTGGCAACGGCCTGGATCACCCTGGGGGCCCCCATGAAGGATCCCAGGGCACTGGACAGGGTGGCTGCGAATACACCGGCAACCACCAGGAATCCGGCGTTAAAAAGCGCCTGGCTGCAAAGCGTTTCAAAGGATGAATAAATCAGTTGTTCCCGGGATTGGGCTCCGCCGCATAAGAGGATCTGAAGCCCGTACACGATAAATCCTGTGACAACTGCGCCAAGGGTGCCTGCCGGGATGGCCCGGGCCGGATTCTTCAGGTCCCCGGACATGCTGATGCCTGCCATGATTCCGGTGACTGCCGGAAAATAGATGACAAAGACGTTCCAGAAGGCGTATGTATCTTTGGTGTAGCCCGGTCCAAAGTTATCTGAAAACAGGTTGATGTCAAAATGAGCCAGGGCTCCGCCTAAAAATGCGAGAATGGAAAGCACCAGGACCGCCATGATAAGAAATTGGGTTCGTACGGCCCACCTGGCACCGGCCCGGGTGATGATGAACAGAAAAGCGGTGGTGATCAGGGCAATGGTTCTGAAGTGGATCCCAAGGGTTGGAAAGGTCCGGATCATGGATTCGGTAAATCCCAGGATATAAAACGGAACGGAAATCGCCTGGGAGCAGAACAGGGCCAGACCAATGGCACCGCCAAGCTCGGGCCCGATGGATCTTGATATCAGAAAATAGGCACCACCTGCCGAAACCGGCGTGTTTGTGGACACGGCTGAAACGGAAATTGCCGTTAACAGTGTGATGGCATGACTCAGGCATAAAATCAGAATGGTTTGAAAAATACCGGCCTGGCCAATGACAAACCCGGCGCGCATGAACAGGATTACACCGAGAATTGTAAGGATGGAGGGCGTAAAAACGCCGCCAAATGCGCTAAGGTTGTTTCCTGTATTTCCCTGGCCTGGTTGTGGTTTTCTGGTGGTTGCTGCCATGATCGTAACATCCCCCCAAGGATATTTTACTCCATCCGGCGCAGCTTTGGGTCTGGCTGGATTTTTTTGATTTCAGATCCTAGCGGACACAATAAACTATGAAAAACATTTTAACCACAGAATACACGGAAATCACAGAATTCTGTCTTCAGTGTCTTCTGTGATTTCCGTGGTTAAACTTTTTCAGATAAAAATTTCTATGGGAAAATTTTACTTTATTTTTTGGGGATAAATCTTTTTTTAGGGGAAATTCATAGGGGCGTTTCCATTTTGCCTGCTATTTGATACTGTATGCAGGATAAGAATAGAAACCTAAAAAAAAGGGTTCGTCTGTATTAATACACCTTATGATATCAATGCATTCTCTTTATAATAGATTCTTTTGCCTGTTGGCCCGGCGTCTGCCCGTGATGTCGGCTTTGGGCATCGCTGCTGTTTTCTGGTCTGCAGGGTTGGTGTTTGCATCCCAATCCGACCTGGGCTTCAGTGTGCATACGCTGACATCAAAGGTGCCTGGAAAAACAGCCCTGATCGTGGGCGGTATCCAGGGGGATGAGCCGGGCGGATTCAATGCTGCGGCCCTTATTGCCACCCGGTATAAAATTCTGTCCGGCCAGGTCATTGTGGTGCCGAACCTCAATTTTGAAAGTATTATTAAGCGCAGCCGGGGTGTTTACGGGGACATGAACCGCAAATTTGACCAGGTGAGCAAAACAGATCCCGAACGGCAGACCATTGTTAAAATAAAATCAATGATCACTGACCCGGGTGTGGATTTTATTTTAAATCTGCATGACGGCTCGGGATTTTTTACGCCCACCCGTGAAAGCAATCTGCGCAATCCTGACAGATGGGGGCAAAGCATTATCATTGACCAGGCCCGGATGCCTGCAAAATACACAGGCCTGTTTTGTGATCTTGCAGCCACGGCACAGCAGTGTGCCCAAGATGTCAATGCCCATCTTATCGATCCCGGTCATACGGTGCGCGTTAAAAATACCCGGACAGCAGAAGGGGACGAGGAAATGGCAAAAACACTTACCTTTTTTGCCCTGAAAAATGAGAAACCCGCCTTTGGTGTTGAAGCCAGCAAATCCTTTCTGACCCCAGGGCGTGTATATTATCACCTTCTGGCCATTGAATCCTTTTTAAAAAAGGCCGGGATCTCTTTTGAACGTGATTTTTCTTTAACCAGAAGTGAAATAGGAATGGCCATTGACAAGGATATCGCCCTGACCCTGGGTGAGCGCAGAATTTTGATCTATGCTGAAAATATACGCAGTCGCATCAATTACCTGCCCATGGAAAAGAACAGTGGGCTGCAGTTTCTGGTCAATAATCCCCTGCTGGCCCTGGTGCATAATAAATCGGATTTCAGCCTGTACCACGGCAACCGCTGCCTTTCCCGGCTCAGGCCCCAGTATTTTGAATATGATCTGGGAATCGACAGTATTGAGATGGACGTTGACGGACAAAGAAAACAGGTTCCCTTTGGCTCCCGGATTTCGGTTAAAGAGCAGTTTATGGTGCATCCCATACCGGATCACCGGGTGAATATCATTGGATTTTCAAAACAGGATATAGAGGACGAGGCAGGTGTCCTTGTTACCAGAAACGATTGTATGCAGCGTTTTTCAATTGACCGGGACGGCCGGATTTTCAGGATTGAAGTCTACAGCCAGGGTAAATTCAATGGTATGGTGCTTGCGGACTTCCGGTTTCAGGACAAAACCGCCGACATGGTCGGGACCACCAGCCATTTCACTATTAAAGAACAGGTGTTCAGGTAAGACCAATCTTTTAAAGGTAAAACAGGTTTTCTTTACAGCGGTACGGCTTGAATAGCTCAGCTCGATTGATTAACAAGGAATTTTTAAAGCAGGAAAAATGAATCAGGACACAAAAAAAGAGAAAATGATCACCCGCCAGACCTTTTATATTTCCCTTCTCATCTCCCTGACACTGGGGTTTTTGATTGGCACCGCATATACATCATTTAAGCTGGCAGATTCAAGGCAGCCAGGCATTGGACATATGCCGCCGGCCATGATGGGGACTATGCCAAAAGGCATGCCTACTCCTGGAAAAGAGACGGGAGAAGATCAAAGACCGGACCTTGCAACCATGGCAGAGCCCCGTATCAGGGAAATGCAGGCGTTTTTGAAGGAAAATCCTGATAATGCCCAGGCCTGGATCGAACTGGGCAATACCTTTTTTGACCTGGACCGTTTGGGGGATGCCATCAATGCCTATGGAAAAGCCCTGTCCATTCAGCCGGACAATCCACATGTGCTCACAGACCTTGGGGTGATGTATCGACGGAACAATGAACCTGAAAAAGCCCTGGAAGCCTTTAACAAGGCCGTTGCTGTTCAGCCTGATTTTGAAACCGCCTGGTTTAACAAGGGCATTGTTTACATGCACGATCTCAATGATCTCCCCAAAGCCATTGAAGCCTGGGAGCAACTGGTAAAAGTGAATCCAACTGCCCGGACATCCGGGGGAAAACTGGTGTCTGAGCTGATTAAAACCCTGAAAATCCAATCATCGTAATGCAGGACATCAGCCGGTTTTTTCCCGGCCCCCCAAAAGAAATGAAGGACGGCTTTTCATGCATGGTATGGGGACGGCAACTGCCCGTGGTGCGTGGGACCTGCAATGCCCGGCCCGGGATCTGTTTGAATTCCGAATCCGAAATCGTTATCCGGGCACCTTCCGGTTTTGATCCGAAAAAGGAGGCAAATCTGTGGAATCGATGGCTGCGTAATCTCTTAAATAAACGCATTCAGATTCTGCTTGAAAAATGGCAGCCTGTCATGGGTGTGGCACCGGCTGAATTCCGGCTGAAAAAGATGAAAACCCGATGGGGATCCTGTAACACGGTTGCAAAGCGCATATGGATTAATACGGTTTTTGTGCATCTGGAACCCTGCCTGCTGGAGTATGTGCTGGTCCATGAACTGGTTCACCTGCTGGAACCGGGGCACACCCGGCGCTTCTACCAGATTATGGAAATATATCTGCCTGACTGGAAGGAAAACGATGCGCGCCTGAACACAATAGAGTTAAGATAAGGGCAGGAGATGCAAGGCATAGATTCAGTTCTTGCCCTGTCTGGGTTTTCGAACACCATCGGCATAGGCCGACAGCAGAAGCGCAACAAGGCTGTGGTCTGAATAAAGACCTGAATCAGGCCTGGATATAGGCATCCATTTCCGGATACCGAGTTCTGAACACGTTAAATTCATACAGGGTCCGATCATCAAATGGATCAAGGGCAAACAACCGGCTCAGAATTTTTGCCGCATCCGTAATTTTATCCCGTTTGTCCCCCGGCTCTGCTTCTATAAGACGCAGCAGCCCGAACAGGGCAAATTTGTCTTCGGATATAGACAATACCTGATCATAATAATGTCTTGCCTGGGAGAACTGTTTCATCTGCAGGCAGGCATCTGCAATGCGCGTTTTTGCGATGGCCCGACTCATTCCGGCTGCCATGGCCTTTTCCCACAGCTGTTTGGCCTTTTCGTATTCTTTGTTGCCCCGGGCACAATCTGCCAGCCCGTCCATGGCATAGACATTCCGGGGGTCAATATCCAGAATCCGTTGGAACAGGGACTTTGCTTTGGAAAAATCTTCTTGCCGGCGGTAAAAGTTGGCCAGTGCGCCGATGGCTCTGGGGTTTTGGGGCTGTTTGATTACAAGCTTTTCAAGAAGCGGCCAGGCCCGGTCAAATTCCTTGAGGCGGACTAAGATATTTCCAAGGCCTGACAGGGCAAAGGGATCATCAGGGTTCAGGTTGATGGCTTTTTCATAGACCTGTCTGGCAGCGGTAAGGTCTCCTTTTTTGGTTAACGCATCAGCCAGCCGGGTCATCACAAGGTAGTTTTCAGGGTAGGCATCCAGGGCCCGGGCCCAGATGTCAATGGCTCTGTCCAGGTTATTGCTGCCCCTGTATGCGTCGCCAAGACCGGACATGGCAAAAGGATTCAGCGGATCTGCCTTAAGGCATTTTTGATAATATGTTGCAGCCGTTCTAAACTGTTTTTGCATTCGTTTGGCATCACCTAACGCAACCAGTACATAAGGGTTTATCGGCAATATTTTCAGAGCCTTCAGCAACAAGGCTTCCGCTTGTCTGGGCTTTCGAATGCGAATAAGTTCACGGGCACTTTTGCATAAATCCAATGCCTTGATCGCATCATTTTCTTCTTTTTTTTCTTTAACGCTCTTTTGCATTAGCAGTATACCTAATCACAATAAATATACAGCCAATTGTGATGCTTTGTTTGATATTTCAGTTAATCCTATATATAGTAACGCGGTTGATTTTTTGTCAATGGGAAAAAATTGTAAACTGCCTGCTGGGCCTTGGTTCTGTATTGATTTCCAAAGTGGCCGCTTGCCGTCTGCGCCTGCCATATTCTACATAATTGTTTTCCGCCGCTATTCCCGGGAAAAGACCTTGCACGAAATTTTAATGCCCTTTAAATCCCTTATGGGTACTCATCTTTGTTTCTTCTTTTTGTTGCTTGTGTATGAAAACACAAAAGTGTATTTATTTCACGCCTGAATTTTATTCATAATGGTGAAATTACATTAATGCAATTCATTAAACTCCAAAAATGTCATTTCTTTTAAAGGCGCTCTCCCAGCACCTGCATGGAAATGTTATTTAATTTCAAGTAGATGTATTAAAATATTAAAAAGTATGATTTTTGGCATCTCTCTTGCTTTCTACAGAGCATACGTTGTTTTAATGCACATTTAACATGAGGAAGAAAAAATGAAAAAAATTGTAGCGGTAATTAAACCGTTCAAGGTGGATGAGGTTAAAGATGCTTTAGCCAAAATCAGCATTAACGGGATGACTATTTCGGAAGTCAAGGGTTTCGGCCGCCAGAAAGGCCACAAAGAGGTGTACCGGGGCGCAGAATATCAGACAGACTTTGTCCCCAAAGTTGAACTTAAAATCTGTGTTGCAGATGACCAGGTCCAGGCTGTGGTGGATACAATAGTAGAAACAGCGAAAACAGGAAAAATCGGTGATGGTAAAATATTTGTTCTTCCTGTGGAAAATGTTGTCCGTATTCGTACGGGTGAAACCGGAACAGAAGCTTTATAAAATTTAAATTAATAATAATAGGAGATTAAAAAAACATGAAGTATGTACTGATGATTCTGACTTCGTTGGCTTGCACTATCACAGCCGCATGGGCCGGGACAGACGACGCCCCGACAGTGCTCTCTAATGCCGAGGCCATTAAACTGGTCCAGACCCATGCCGACTACGTCTGGACCCTTGTTGCAGCGGCCCTTGTTTTCTTTATGCAGGCCGGGTTCGCCATGGTGGAGGCAGGTTTCACCCGTGCGAAAAACGCTGTAAACATTATGATGAAAAACCTGATGGACTTTTCCATGGGATCACTTTTCTTCTGGGCCATTGGTTTCGGCCTGATGTTCGGTACCTCTAAAACCGGTTTTTTCGGTACCACCGGCTTTTTTCTAAGTGATTTTGAGGTCGGAGGAGATCCCTGGGTACTGGCCTTCTGGATGTTCCAGGTTGTGTTTGCCGCGACGGCTGCCACCATTGTTTCGGGTGCCATGGCTGAACGTACCAAATTTACCGGTTACCTTATATACAGCGCGGTTCTGTCCGCATTGATCTATCCCATCTTTGGTTCCTGGGCCTGGGGATCGTTGTTTAACGGTTCCGGCTGGCTTGAAGGTCTTGGGTTCATTGATTTTGCAGGCTCCACAGTTGTTCACTCTGTGGGTGGCTGGGCTGCATTGGCAGGTGCCATCGTTCTGGGGCCCCGTATTGGAAAGTTCACCAAAGACGGTCATGTTAAACCTATTCTTGGTCACAATATCCCCCTGGCCGCCCTTGGCGTGTTTATCCTGTGGATCGGCTGGTTCGGTTTCAACCCGGGTTCCACCACTGCTGCAAATACCGACATTGCAATGATTTTTGTAAATACCAACCTGGCTGCTGCCACAGGCTGTGTTATATCCATGATCGTTTCCTGGGTTAAGTTTGGAAAGCCTGAAGTGGGCATGAGCTTGAACGGTGCCCTGGCAGGTCTTGTGGGTATTACTGCCGGCTGTGCCAATGTTACGCCTGGTTCCGCCATTGTGATCGGTGCCGTCGCCGGTATTCTGGTTGTCTTTTCCGTACTGTTTTTTGATAAAATCAGAATTGACGACCCTGTTGGCGCAGTTTCCGTACACGGTGTATGCGGTGCCTGGGGAACCCTTGCTGCTGGTATATTTAACATCGGCGGCACAAGCATGAAGATCCTTTCCGTACAGTGCATTGGTATTGTTTCCTGCTTTGCATGGACATTTTGCACGGCTTTTATCCTGTTCAAGATCATTGATACGACCATGGGCTTAAGAGTATCCCCGGAAGAAGAAATGGAAGGGCTCGACTCCACAGAACATGGCGGCAATGCATATCCTGACTTTTTACCCAACCATTAATCATGCCTCCGGCTACTTCCGGAAACTCCGGCGGTAGCCTGGCATTCTCCCTCACATGCAGGAGGAGACTGTGCTAAAAAGTTAACGCAACCACCTGTAGATCCGCTTCGCGTCCTCCTCTCCTTACGCGCGAAACGCCTGACGCACCTGCCGCCTCCCTCCCAGGCGGCAGGTCTTTTTTTATGAAACTAGAGACAAGATACAAGAAACAAGAGGGCAAGCGCCTGCGGCGCCTATTTTAGCCCTTGGCTTTACACGTTTCATTGTTTGTTGTGGGCTTGCGATCCGTATGGGGTAGGGGGGATCAGGCCAAAGGCCTTCCTGGTAGCGGCGTGCATCCGGGCATCATAAAAGCGGGTTTAATGGTATTATGCCTAGCCAGACAATCCAGTATATCCATGGCATTTCCGGTGACAAAGGCGAATATACGGATTTCGTTTTCAACAAGCCGGGCCGCACAGGATTCCGAAATTGCCCCGCAAATCAGGGCCGTGACTTTTTCACGGTTTAAAAGCGCTGCAAGGGCGATGACATCATCCGGCTGGAAAGATTCATATTTATTGTTATGAATGCTGTGATTTTCAATCTCTGCAATCAAAAGGGTTTTTGCTGCGTCAAACACCGGAGAGACCCGGTTTCCCCAAGTGGTAATCGCAATTTTCATGATCTCCTCCTCCAGGAATTTTATGTGTGCATTTACAACTGGATTCCCAGTTTTTTGATCCGCCTGAACAGGGTGCTTTTGTGAATGCCCAGGTCCCTGGCTGCGGCATTACGGTTGTTATTGTTCCGTTTCAACGCGTCTGTAATCATTTTGATCTGGGCTTCAACCACCGGATTTATATTTTTACCGGTTCCCGGTCCTGATTTGGCTGCAAGCGACGGCGGCAGATGCGCCATGGTGATGAACGCTTTGGCGCACAGGACAAAGGCATGTTCAATGATATTTTCAAGTTCCCTGATATTTCCGGGGAAATCATGGGCCATGAATGCGGCAAGCACCTCTGGGGAAAGCCCCTGGATCATTTTGTTCCGGCGCAGGTTCAACCGGGAGATAAATTGGTCCGCCAGGTAGGGAATATCCTCCATTCTACGGCGCAGGGGGGGCAGGGATATTTTAATGACATTAATGCGGTAATAAAGATCCTGGCGGAATTCCTTGTTTTCCACCATGGTTGTCAGGTTTTTATTGGTGGCGGCAATGATTCTGACATTGGATCGCTCTTTGGCAATACCGCCAAGGGGCGTGTATTCGCGTTCCTGAAGTACCCGAAGCAGCCTGACCTGAAAGGCTGGGCTTGTGTCTGCGATTTCATCAAGAAAAATCGTACCCTTGTCTGCCAGGGCAAAATGGCCGGGCTTGTCTTTTACGGCATGGGTGAATGCCCCTTTTTTATATCCAAACAGTTCCGACTCCAGCAACGTGTCCGGCAGGGCCCCGCAGTTGATGGCTACAAAGGGACAATCTTTTCTATGGCTGGTGTTGTGAATGGCCCTTGCCATTAACTCTTTTCCCGTACCTGTTTCCCCTTCGATCAGAACGGATGAATCGCTTTCAGCAATCTGGGGAAGGATATTGAAAATATTCTTCATGGCACTGGAGTTGCTCACCATGTCGTCCACCCGGACGCCTCCGGTCAGCTCCTTTCTCAACGCTTCCACCACAGAGTGGTCCCTGAAGGTTTCCACCCCGCCCAGAACCTCCCCATCTTTATCAATGAGCAGGGAGGTGGATGCCGTTATGGGAATCTTTTTTTGCTGGTTGTTAATAATATATGCGGAACTTGATACAAAGGGTTTGCCCTGATCCATTGTTTTTTTCAGGGCACAGCCCTGTTCGCACATGTTGGAGCGAAAAACATCCCAGCAATGACGGCCTATGGCATCCTGCCGGCAGATGCCGGTAATCTCCTCGGCAGCCCTGTTAAAAGAGGTGATTTTCCAGTTGTAGTCAATGGTAAATACCCCGTCTGAAATTGAATCCAGGATGATTTTTGTGGTGTCAGTGTTTAACGGGGTATTTCCATCATTTTGGGACATGTCGGGGAATCCGTTTACCGGGTCATCTGGCGGTACTTGATTCTTGTGGGCTGGTTCTCCTTGATGCCCAGCCGTTTTCTGTGATCTTTTTCATAATCTGAATAAGACCCTTCAAAGAACAGGGTCTGGCTGTCTCCTTCAAAGGCCAGGATATGGGTGGCGATGCGGTCCAGAAACCACCGGTCATGGCTGATGATCACGGCACACCCTGCAAAGCTTTCAAGGGCTTCTTCCAATGCCCGCATGGTATTGATATCCAGGTCGTTGGTGGGCTCGTCCAAAAGCAGCAGATTGGCCTGTTTTTGCAGCATGGTGGCCATGTGTACCCGGTTGCGCTCACCGCCTGAAATATCTTTAACCTTTTTCTGCTGATCCGTGCCCGAGAAGTTAAATTTGCCCACATAAGCCCGGGCATTGATTTCCCTTCCGCCTATCACAAGGGTTTCACTTCCGCCGGAGATCACTTCATAGATGGTCTTTTCAGGATCCAGGGTGTCCCGTTCCTGGTCCACATAGGCGAGGCGCACACTGTCGCCGATTTCAATGGTGCCGGAATCGGGTTTTTCTTTCCCGGTAATCATTTTAAACAGCGTGGTCTTGCCGGCGCCGTTGGGGCCAACTACACCGACAATGGCACCTGGCGGAAGGACAAAATTCATATCTTCCACCAGAAGTTTGTCCTCAAAGGCTTTGGAAACCTTTTGCGCCACAACGACCTTTGACCCAAGCCGTGGTCCGGGTGGAATAAAAATTTCCATTTTCTGTTCCCGCTGTTTAACATCCTCTTTGAGCAATTCTTCATAGGCCGTGATTCTGGCCTTGGATTTGGAACGACGGCCCTTGGGCGACATCTTGATCCACTCAAGCTCCCGGGAAAGTGTCTGGCTGCGTTTGCTCTGGCTTTTTTCTTCCCGTGACAGACGC
The DNA here is from genome assembly GCF_000745975.1 of Desulfobacter vibrioformis DSM 8776. Taxonomy (GTDB): domain Bacteria; phylum Desulfobacterota; class Desulfobacteria; order Desulfobacterales; family Desulfobacteraceae; genus Desulfobacter; species Desulfobacter vibrioformis. The sequence continues at coordinate 87,933 of NZ_JQKJ01000008.1, forward strand.
TGCTGTTTTTGTTCCAGCCAGGAGGAGTAGTTGCCTTTCCAGGGAATGCCTTCTCCTCTGTCCAGTTCCAGAATCCAGCCAGCCACATTGTCCAGGAAATAGCGGTCATGGGTCACGGCAATGACCGTGCCTTCAAACCGGCTTAAATGCTCTTCCAGCCAGGCTACGGATTCTGCGTCAAGATGGTTGGTCGGCTCGTCCAAAAGCAGAATGTCTGGTTTTTGCAGCAGCAGACGGCACAGGGCCACCCGGCGTTTTTCACCGCCTGAGATCACGCTGACAGGCGTATCTTCAGGTGGACAGCGAAGGGCATCCATTGCCATTTTCAGCTGGGCATCCAGGTCCCAGGCATTGATGTGGTCAAGCTTTTCCTGAAGCTTTCCCTGTTTTTCCAAGAGTGCGTCCATCTCATCATCGGACATGGGGTTGGCAAAGGCTTCGGAGATTTTTTCATATTCGTTTAAAAGGTCTACGGTCTCCTGGACCCCTTCTTCCACCACTTCCCGCACGGTTTTATTCGAGTCCACCAGGGGTTCCTGCTCAAGAAACCCCACGGTAAATCCCTTGGATAAAATGGTTTCACCCAGAAAATCAGTATCTATGCCTGCCATAATCTTTAAAAGTGTTGATTTACCGGAACCGTTAAGGCCCAGCACACCGATTTTTGCCCCGTAAAAATAGGACAGGGAAATATCCTTGAGCACCTGGCGGGTGCCATGTAATTTTCCCACATTAATCATTGAATAAATTATTTTTTTAGTATCTTCGGTCATATGGCCTCCTGGATTCTATCCTTTAATATACTGTGATGACAGGCGCTTTGCGTATCAAGTCAATGGCTTGGGCCGCTGTTTTGGCAAAAACCGGAAAATCCTGGTCCAGATGGGTCATCTGGCGAAGATTCTCCGCAGTTCTCAGAATCAGTCTGGCAAAATCCCCTTCGGCAAAATCTGACTTGCGCATCAGCTCATCCCAGGGCGTATCATGGGCCCAGGCATAAACCAGGGAGGCCGGCTGGATAAACAGGTTGGGCGCGGGAAATCCCGATTGCAGCATTTTCATGGCAAAGGGCTTCAGGCCCCGGCGCAGATCCAGAAACGTATCCTTGAGCCGTTTGGAAAGGGTAGCGTTAAATAGAAAATCATCCTTGAACTCCTTTTCATTGACAAATGTGGCCATCATGGCTGCCAGCAGTGCCGGGTCACGTTCCGGCAGAAGTTTGTCCCGAAGGCTCTGGGCCACAAGCAGTGGTGAGTCAATGCGTAGTTTGGATGCCCAGATCCCGTCTTCGGTCAGGGTGCAGGGTCTTTCCCCTTCAGGGGTGACAAAGCCCTCCTGGATCAAAAAGTCCATGTGTTCGGTAAAATCCAGCCATAAATATTCCAGGTCGCTGCCGAATTTTTTTCTGGCTTTTCTGCCGCTTTTTCCGGCATCCCCACTAATGGCGATGAGATAGGAGGCAAAGGATTTTTCTAAAAGGGTACGCACCTGCTCCGGGGTGTTGGATAACAACAGATTGAGCACCATGGAAAAATCGATTTTGATCTGGGAATCCACATTTAAAGGCGGGGCATTAACCAGTTTGGCCACAAGGGACACATCCATGTATTTGCCCGGCAGTACCGTGGCAAATCCGATGTTGTCCATGCCGCGTCTTCCGGCCCGGCCTGCCATCTGCTGGAATTCACTGGGGGTCAGAGAGAGGAAGTCCTTGCCGTTGAACCGGTCTGAATTTAGAATTACCACGGACCTGGCCGGGAAATTCACACCTGCAGCCACCGTGGAGGTGGCAAACATGGCATCTAAAAGCCCTTCGGCCATTAAGGTCTCCACCACCACTTTCCAGGCAGGCAGATGCCCTGAATGGTGGGCTGCCGTAGCGGTTTCCTCCAGATAAGGCCGCTGGGGATGGGCGGATAGGTGGGGATTGTCTGCCGTGAGTTGTACAAGCCGGTCCATCAGTGCCTGCTTTTTTTCAGGCGCATTTTTCAGCAGACTGTCATCGCATAATTTGATTGCCTGGTCGCATTCGGACCGGGATTTTAAAAAAAAGATGGCCGGCAGCAGGTCAAAGTGGGCAAGTACCTTGAGGATATCCGCAAACCTGGGCAGTTTTCCCGGCGGGGCCAGCGTGGCGCGTTTGCCTGACTGGTTGAATTGGTAAACCGTTTTATGAAGACGGGTCCGCTTGCCGTCCTTCCCTGTTTTTTCAAGCAACGGATACAGGGTACCTGACGGATGAAAAAATAAAGGAACCAGGGGGACCGGCCGTGTGGTGTTTTCCACCACTTTGCACGCCTTGTCCCGGATGGTGGACAGCCAGCCTGCAATCTGGTCCGGGTTGCCGATGGTGGCGGACAGTAAAAGCAGCGGGATGCGCACGGGCAGGTAGATCATGATCTCCTCCCACACCACCCCGCGCTCGGCATCGCCAAGAAAGTGGGCTTCATCCAGAATGATCAGATCGCATTTCAGGTTCTGGCCCGTGTACATGGCATCATAAAGCTGGTTTCTTAAAATTTCCGTGGTGCCGATGATGATGTCTGCGTTTGTATTTTCCTTGATGTCGCCGGTGAGAATGCCCACTTTTTCCTTGCCGAAAATTTTCGAAAACCCGGCATGGATGGAATTGGTCAGGGCCTTTAAAGGCGTGGCATACCACACCTTGCCGTTGCTTTCCAATATCCGTTTTGCGGCCTGCTCTGCAATCCAGGTTTTTCCGGCACCTGTGGGTGCTGTGACAAGACAGTCCGATATGTTGATGGCCCCAAGGGCTTCAAGCTGAAACGGGTCCGGTGTGAAAGGCTGTTTTTCGGGAACACCTATCCGGTTAAAGACTTTTTTCAATGTCTTGTCTGCCCCGGCAGTCAGCTCGGGGTAGCGGATGGGCCGTGAGGGCCTGGAGTCGGATTTTTTTTTCCCGGAAGGATAATATCTTTTTTTCATGTTCCGTTTAAACCACAAATTGATTAAATATACAATACGGTTCCCCTGGTGTACGTTGTAAAAGCCACATATTTAATCATTCTTTAATCATGTCCTTTTCAGCGCTTGGGGTGCTGTAACTGCTTTGAATATGCTTTTTTAAATTTTTCCAGCACATTCCGTGCCGAACCCATGCCGAACATGCCGGTGTCAAGATCATGGACCGGTATAAACCTGAAGCCGGCCACATCATCCATGGGTGTAATTAAGGAAAAATCCCTGACCTTGCAGGTGAATGCCATGTCGGTGATGGGATACACCACACAATTGTACGGATAGGTGTTGGCAAAGGAACAGAAAAATTTAAGGTCGAAAATATCCAGGTTCAGTTCTTCCTTTACCTCCCTGACAAGGCCATGGTCAATGCTTTCGCCGGGCTCGGCAAAACCGCCCGGAAGATCAAGGGTGCCTTTGCCGGGTTCTTTTGCACGCACGGTCACCAGAATCCTGTTTTGATGGTCAAGGATAATGGCCATGGCTGCCGCAGCACAGTTAAGAAAGAATCCGAATCCGCATTCCCGGCATTTAAACGATTTTATGCTGTCAGGGTCAAGGCTGTTGCTGCCGCAGGACGGGCAGAACCTGAACCGGGTGCGGTTGGGATTTGTATGGGGCATGGCTGTTATCCAAGCATGATCCCGATGGCAAAAAGAGCACTGAACATAAGCGCAAGCATTGCCGTGTCTGCAAGAGCCAGGTTAAGGATTCTTCCGTCCTGTTCGAAAATGGTTTTAAATACGGGACAGGATTTCCAGAATACGGCCAGGGGCAGCAGAATGGTCCAGGACCAGCGGCCCGAGGCAAACATCAGACAGGGGATCAAAAAGGAGAAAAGGACCAGAAATACAAACTCCACCCTGGTCCGCCAGGGGCCTAGGATTACGGCCAGGGTTCTCTTGCCCGCCCTGGCATCTGTCCCGATATCCCGCAGATTGTTAACCACGATAATGGCTGTAACCAAAAGGCCCACGGGAACGGATGCAATGAAAACAGCCGGTGTCACACATCCGGCCATCAGATAATAGGTGCCCACCACTGCCACAGGCCCGAAAAAAATAAATACAAACACCTCGCCAAGGCCGTTGGATGCAATGGGAAATGGACCGGCACTGTAACAGATCACCCCGAGAAGGGAGGCGATTACAATATACAGGATCACAACTCCGCCCTTCATAATCAGAAAAGTGCCTAAACCCAAGGCCGCCAGCATGGTCAGTATGAATGCGTTTCGAACGGTTTCAGGGGCGATCAGGCCGCTTTGGGTCATACGCTTGGGGCCTTTCCGGTCCGGGGTGTCAATGTGGTGCAGAAAATCAAAATAATCATTGGCCAGGTTCACGGAGATCTGGATTAATAACGCGCCTGCCAGGGCGGCTGCAAACATCAGTGCTGAAAATCTGTGGTCGGAAACAGCGCAGGCTGCGCCAACAACAACCGGGCAGGCCGCTGCCGGAAGGGTTTTGGGCCGGATGGCCAGCCACCAGTGGTGTAGATTCATAATATGTTTCAACCTGTATTATTGTAAGCATTCAAAAATATTATAGCAGTGCAAATACGCTGGTTGCAGCCGGTTTGTCAAGCCAGAGACTGCAACCTGTAACCTGCGCCGGCAAGATCAAGGGCGCAAAGAGCGGCACATGTAAGCGGTCAACGCCCTTGCACCGGGCCACCTCATCCGCTGTTTTCCAGGCATTGGCCAAGGCGGTTTTTATTTTGACCAGCCGGTTCTTAATCATGGCAATGCCACCCTGCACATCTTGATGTCATGTCGAATCCGTTTTCAGTTTGCATCGGTTTTCACCGTTGCAATTTTGATCAGGCCTTCAATGAAAATCCAGACAGCCAGCACAAGACTGATGCCGTTCACTGTTTGAAGCAGTACATTGTGGCTTGCGCCATATGAGGTCTGATTCAAAATGAGCGCCCAGATGGTCAGCACCATCATGGCAATGGCAGGGATACCCGCCACAATCCACTTGAGACCGCCTTTTGTTTTCAAGTAGGTGGCAATGATGATCAGTGCAAGCCCGGCCAGGGTCTGGTTCACCGCACCGAACATGGGCCACAGTTTAAGTGCGCCTTTGCCGCCGGCACCTGTGGCAAAGGCCAGGGCCAGGGCTGTGGCAACGGCCAGGAATGTGGAGACATATTTGCCTGTAAGAAAGTCAAGTTTCAGACTGGAAAACAGCTCTGAAATCATGTAGCGCTGGATACGGGTGGCGGTATCCAGGCTGGTGCCGGCAAATGAGGCCACAAATACCCCCATGACAACAACGCACAGGCTTTTGGGAATCCCCATAGCGGCAATCATATTGGCGGAGCCGTCAACAAACGCGCTGATTTTAGAGCCAAGACCAGCTGCGGCGGTCCAGGATGAATAGTGGGTGGTCCAGGCTGACACACCAGTCAGTATCTGGCCGTCTTGGGTGGGATAGCCCATACCGATACCCGCGGCCACAGATATAATAACCAGAACCGCAAGGGCACCTTCCAGAAGCATGGATCCATACCCCACAAAAAGGGCGTCGGTTTCATACCGGACCTGTTTGGCAGAGGTGCCTGATGACACCAGGGCGTGGAAGCCTGAGATGGCACCGCAGGCAATGGTGATGAAAAGGAAGGGCCACATGGGAGGCGCTTTTTCAGGGTTAAGCTGAACAGCCGGGGCCACAATTTCAAGGTTGCCGCCAAAGGCAGAGGCAAAAACACCTGCAATCAAAAGGGCCATGGCGATTAAAAGCTGGTGGGAGTTGATGAAGTCCCGGGGCTGCAGCAGTGTGGTCACCGGAAGAACCGATGCGATGAAGGCGTAAATCAACAGAATGATGCTCCATACGCCTGTGGCGGGAATTTCTGCAATTTCCGGCATGTTAAAGGGAAGATAAATACCCGTGGCAACGGTGATATACATGGCGATAACTGCAACAACGGACCAGATCATGATGCTTTTGCCCCGTTTGTAAACCGCATGGCCCAGCAGAAGGGCAATGACAACTTCGCACCATACTGGGAATACGGACTGCGGATACATGCTGAAAACAATGGCAATGACAAGGCCCAATACCGCAATAAAGATCCACAGTTCAAGAAATACAATGAAAAAGAAAAAGAACCGGGTCCGGTTGTTTACATATTTGGCCGTGTAATCGGCAATGGATTTGCCCTGGTTTCTCATGGAGATGATTAACGCACCCAAGTCGTGAACCGCACCCACGAAAATACTGCCCACAAAAACCCAGATCAGGGCGGGCACCCACCCCCAGATAATGGCCACAGCCGGGCCGACAATGGGTCCTGTACCGGCAATGGAAGTAAAATGATGACCAAAAACTACCTCTTTTTGGGTGGGCACGTAATCTGTCCCGTCTTCCATCTCCACGGCAGGGACGCCTGCCTCCCGGGTCAGGTTGAATATTTTTCTGCCCAGGTACCGGCCGTAAAGGTTGTACATGATAAGATAGCCCGCAAAGACCAGTATCATGATTAATAAAACGTTCATTTTTGCCCTCCCGTTTTTTTACCTGTTTTCATATCTTTTCTGATGCGATTTTCCACCACCACTGTTGACGGGACTATACGCCGATGATATGGGAGGAACAACTATTTTGTTTAAGTTTAATCGGTTGATTAAAATTGCCCATGACATGCATTGCAAAATCAAATCACGCGATGAACACCCTTGGGGAAATTTACGCCATGTTTGACACGGCCATGGCTGCGTTCCCCTTTGCCTGCGCAAAACAGTGCGCAGACTGCTGTACCTGTAATGTCACTGCCACAGGTCTTGAAATCGCTTATATCCACGACCGGCTGGATGGCTTCGCCCGGGACGATATTCGTGTACGGCTGGACCGTGCCGGGCAAACCCGACGGTACCGGCCTTTTCAGACTACCAATGGATTTGCTTTGGCCTGCATGGCGGGCCGTGATGCAGATGAGGAAGAAAACGATCCGTCCTGGGGGATCTGTCCTTTGCTTGATAACGGAATCTGCACCATTTATCCGGTCCGGCCCCTGGGGTGCCGGGTGATGATGTCCACCACCCCCTGCCGGCAGACAGGGCAGGCTGATATGCCGTTTCTTGCATTAACCATAACAACCGTTTTTATGCAGTTTGTGGAACACCTGGATGCCGGTGGTGTATACGGCAACTTCCTTGATCTGCTGGAACATGCAGGGACGGATGCCTTGGATTGTAACGGGGTGCCGGGGAGAGACAAAATCCCCGGAACCGTCAAAAATTTAAAGATTCCAGCACTTATGATTCCGCCCGGGCATGTCGGAAAAACCCGGAATCTTGTTCAGTCCCTTGGGGCTCTGATCCGGAAAAATGACCGCCCCTTAACTTGACTTCACCCGTAAGAATGCGTTAAATGCATGCCTGCATTTAAAATACACAGCATTAATTATCATACCTTAAGGAACAGCCATGACGAAAAATGTGGTAGAAAAAATAGACGATCTGGTTAAAATCAAGACCATTCTGGTCAGCGTATCCGATAAAAGCGGGCTTGGGGAATTTATTCCGGGTCTGCTTGGGATCAATCCGGATATCACCATTTTATCCACCGGCGGAACCTATTCCAAAATAAAAGAGATTCTCGGACCTGATGCCCAAACCCGTCTTAAACAGGTCTCTGATTATACCGGCCAGCCTGAAACCCAGGGGGGGCTTGTTAAAACCCTTGATTTTAAAATTTATCTGGGCCTTTTGACTGAAACGTATAACCCTGCCCACCAGGATGACTTGAAAAGAACCCATGCGCTGCCCATTGATATGGTTGTGGTCAATCTCTATCCATTTACCCAGACCATTGCCAGGGAAAATGTTACCCTGGAAAACGCCCGGGGCAATATTGATATTGGCGGGCCGACCATGATCCGGGCTGCCGCTAAAAATTTCATCCGGGTGGCCCCGGTGGTGGATCCAAAATCCTATGACACTATTCTGGCGGTTCTTAAAACAAAGGAAGGGGCTTTGGGGATGGAAGACCGGTATTCACTTGCGTCAAAGGCCTTTGAGCATACGGCCCGGTACGACCGGTCCATTGCCGATTATCTGGTCGGGCTTTCAAAAAAAGACGTTCAATCGTGTTATCAAACAGGGGAGTAAATATGAGCACAGATCTTAAAAAGATGTACAAAACCATTATGGATGACCATTTTACCCCGGCCATGGAAATTTCTTTTGTGGATGGCGATAACCGGCAGACCCTGTTTTATGAAAAGGTCTCCTGGATCATTGACGGGGTTCAAAAGGGCCTTCGTTACGGGGAGAACCCGGGCCAGGAAGCCGCATTATACCGGCTGGTCAATGGAAACCTGGCCCTGGGGGATGCAAAAACCATTGTGCCGGGCAAACATCTTGTGTCTGATATTGAACTGTTGCAGTCCGGCAAACACCCGGGAAAAACCAATTTGACTGATGCAGATAACTCCCTGAATATCCTGCGGTATTTTACGGATACCCCCTGTGCCGTCATTGTCAAGCACAACAACCCCTGCGGGGCTGCCCGGGCCAACAGCCTGGAACAGGCCTATGCCAAAGCCTATATGGCCGACCGTGTGGCGGCGTTTGGCGGATGTATTGCCCTGAATAAGGCCGTGGACAAAGCAACTGCCGAAGGCATTGCCGCCCAGTATGCCGAGGTGGTGGTGGCCCCGGAGTTTGAGGACGGGGTTCTCGACATTCTGGGCCGGCGGAAAAATCTGCGTGTGATCCGGATCAACGCCATGGACAAACTGCAGTCCTTTATTGGTGAGCGGGTGGTGGATTTCAAAAGTCTGATGGATGGCGGCATTGTGGCCCAATGGTCCTTTGTGCCCAAGACACTTAAAAAAGAAGATCTTTTCATTGCGTCCACAGAATATAAGGGAACAACGTATAAAATAGACCGGGAACCCACGGACCAGGAATACCAGGATATGCTTTTCGGCTGGCTGGTGGAATCGGGAATTACGTCCAACTCCGTAATTTATGTAAAAGACAACTGCACCGTGGGTATCGGCACCGGTGAACAGGACCGGGTGGGCGTTGCGGAAATCGCCGTGGATAAGGCCTATCGCAAATTATGTGACCGGTACTGTTTTGAACGGTACCATACCTCTTTTGCCGACATGGCTGATGAAGATAAAAGAGCCGAGATTGAAGCGGATGTGGCAAAGCAGAAGGGCGGACTTATCGGGTCTTCCATGGTTTCAGATGCTTTTTTTCCGTTCAGGGACGGCATTGATGTGGGGTTAAGACAGGGGGTAAAAGCCGTTATCCAGCCCGGCGGTTCAATGAATGATTACCAGTCGATTGAAGCCTGCAATGAATCCGGGGCCAGCATGGTATATACAGGCCAGCGCAGTTTTAAGCACTAGTCCTAAGTCAATGCCATAAACTTAAGCATTGAGATTGTATTGTACCACGAAGAACACGAAGTTCACGAAGATATTAGAGTACTAAACTTCGTGAACTTCGTGGTTTTAATCTGAAAAGTTTCTTAACTTTATGACATTGAATGGGCTTCGCTTCAGACGGCAAATAATGTCAACTGGCCGCGCCGTGCATCTGCATGCTGGATCGTCACCTGGATCTGGTCCCCGGGTTTGAGTTTAAGTCCGGATGCCGGCAGCCTGGATTCAAGCATGAACTCTTTGAGCAGAACGGTGTAATGGTCTCTGTATGCATCAAGCACCAGGCCTTCAAAGCTTGCTCCCTTGAAATCCTGCAGGTATTTGATCAGCCAGTAGCGTTTACGGATTGCCTGGATGCGCCCTGTATTGGATACGGCCACGGAAATGGCTGCAAGAATATCCTCAAGATCCCGGGATGAATAAGGGACGCCGATACCTAATATGGCCTTGATCTGGCGCTGGGTAAGCAGGTCATGGTAGCGCCTGATGGGGGAGGTGGCCGTAACATAGGCAGGTACCCCAAGGCCTGCATGGGGCTCGGCATGGGTGGTGATCACCGCCCGGCTTAATTGTTTGCGCTGGAGGAAATTGGGCATCAATTCCGTTTCAATACCCTTGAAAATACGCTGTTTGGGCTGCGTCTGGGACCGGAATACCCCAGGCATGCCGTTATTTTTTAAAAATTCGGCCATCAGGGTGTTGGCCAGAATCATCATCTCTGAGACCAGCATCCGAGACGGATTTTCCCGGTCCACTTTTGTATAATGTATATTTTTATTTTCATCCAGCCACACATTGACCTCGGGCAGGGTAATCTGGATGGCCCCGGCCTTGAGACGCTTTTCCCGCAGTACGGTTGCCATTTTGTAAAGGGTGGTGATGGGGTCGTTTTTACCGTTTACAATATTGGCCTCGGTATAGCTCATCTGCTGGTGGACCTTGATCACTGATGGAACAATTTGATAGTCCTGGATTTCAAAAAAGCGGTTCATGTGTACCAGGGTGGAAACCCCCGGCCGCAACTGGCCTTCCTTGAGACTGCACAGATCTTCGGACAGGCTTGACGGAATCATGGGCAGTTTGTCATCAGGCATGTAAATGGACGAGGCGCGCTCCCTGGCGGCCAGATCAATGGCATCCCCGTTGCGAATAAAGGCCCCGACATCAATAATATGAATCCCCAGCCGATAACCGTTTTCCGTTATTTCAAGGCTGATGGCATCGTCATAATCCTGGGTGGACTGGCCGTCAATGGTAATTAAGGGCAGATGGGTCAGATCCTTGCGTTTTGGATCGTCAAATACCAGGGGGGCTGTTTTGCACAGGTGATCGGCAGCCTGATTCACCTCGGCTGAGAATGCAGTGGGGATCTGCAGGGATAACAGATCCAGGTTTTCATCTGCATCCCAGATACCGGCTTTTACAAAAAGCTCGAACAACCGGTCAGGGGAACTTAACCCGGCTTTTTTAATGATATCCTTTGCGATAAAGGCTTTTTCAGCCTCATTGCTGAAAATATAATAGTCCTTTAAAATTTTGAGGAGAACAGGGTCGGGTGCCGCACTGACATCCTCCTGATCCCGGAGCCGGGCCAGCCAGGCTGCACCTTTTGTGATCAGGGCATTTCTTCGTTCTTCTTCCCTGATCAGACGTTTTTTTGCCTCCACCTGCGCTTCTGTGAAAGGTAAAAAAATTACTTTGTTAAATTTGAAATAGAGGCGGTCATTGAAAAAGGCCCGGATAACAGCTGCTTCATGATCCGGGGTCAAGGGCGGATCAAAACAGAATAAGGTCATGGCGGAAATATCAATTTCCTGGGGGTCATCATGGAGAATTTCCCATAAATCCCGGATATTTATAGACTCAGACAGTTTTTTGCGGGTTTCAGTCACCTGTTGCAGGTGAGAGACCAGGGTTGTTTTGGAAAGTCCAGTATCCAATCCGGCCTCGGAGATATGTGCCAGACGTTTCTCGGAAAAGCTGACTTCCCGGCTGTTCTCATTGAGCAGCCGAAGTTTTCCTTTTGCCTCACTTAAGATAACCGCAGATATAATTTTTTGCTGGTCTATATATTCAACAATGTTGCCAATATTCATGCTGGGACAATAACAGGAAGGTGTATTAAAGTCAAATCCGGCAAACAAATACTGAACCTTGAAGATACCCTTTTTTTTAAGTAAAATAGCTGTTATGACAAACAAAAATATCAGGAAAAATAAACAAAAATTAAAGCGGAAAAATGATCTGCCCAAGCTGGCATCGGACAAAGATTTTTTATCTGCATTTTTAAGGGATGAACAAGAAGCTTCAGCTGATAAGACTGCTGAACAGGCACCGGCAGACACTGAACCTGAAGCGGATTTTTCAACCCTGCTGGAAGCCTTCCTGAAACAGAACTGTCCTCCCCGCCATGCGCCTAAGCCCATGCCCCTCAAACGCCGCCTCAAGCGCTACCCGCCACCCGAAGCTGATCTTGACCTCCACGGATTCACCGCCATCGGGGCCCGGGTCAAGACCCGGTCTTTTATTTCAAATGCCCATGTCCAGGGTTTTTTTACCTTGCGCATTATTGTGGGCAAGGGGCTTCACTCCGAAGGCGGCCCTGTGCTTCCCCATGTGGTGGAGGACCTTTTAAAGGAGATGAAAAAAGAAAATATTGTCCTGGCGTATGAATGGGAGGGCAGGAAGAAATCAAAATCCGGTTCTGTGCTGGTTTATCTTAAACGTTTTGATGATTAAATAACCGGGCCATCACCTTGCCCTGAAAATTTTTCATCTGCCTCCTAACTCCCGCAGTTGATTATTGGAATTTTTTTTAATTCATCGCGCAGGGAACAGGAAAATTGTGCGTCAGTATTTATTGAGAAACCATTATTGGCAGGTGAACGTGTCTGCCGGGAGGAATATATGGAGTGCAAACAGGTTCAAATACGTTTAACGGCCTGGATTGACCATGAAATACCAGAGGATGACGCTGTGGCATTGGAAGGCCACCTGGGGGCTTGTCCCGCATGCCGGACCCGGGCCGACTCTTTGAAAGCGCTCATCCGTGCCCTGGACGGTCTGGGCGCCGTATCAGCCCCAGAGGGATTTTCCCGGCAGGTTTGCCGGGCCGCCCGGGCCGGCATGGAATCCGTGGATATGACCCAGTGGTGGCACCACCTCTCCCTGACCTGGCGGGGGCTGGTTTGCGGCATGGCCATGGCCGGGCTGTTATTCGGGGCGGTACTGGGCACCAGCCTGGGCACCAGTTCGGACAACACCACCTCTTCGGCAGCCCTTTATCTTGCCTTATCCGATGACGGAGGCTATTATTGATGAATACCGCCTTTAAACGAATATTGATCATTTTTTCCGTGGCCCTGAATATTGGATTTGTTGTCATGGCTGCCTGCCATCATTTTTGGATTCATCCTGAACCCAGGGATGAGCGACATTGGAAAGAACTGACGACCATCGTGGAAGAGATGGCCTTGCCAAAGGCCCAGGAAACGGAACTTCTGAAAAATATGACCGAATTTAAAAAAAAGGTGGAGATCGTCAACCGCCAGATTCGCCAGGCCAAAAAGGATACCCTGATCTTTTTGTCTAATACCTTGCCGCTTGACGAACAACTGCTTCATGGGACGTTTGAAAAGACCAACCGTCTTTACCGGGAAAGACAAAAGCTGTTTGAATCCCATATTGTCAGACTGCATCAGATACTGGGAGAGGAAAAAGGTGTTTATTTTTTCCGGCGTATTCTGGCAACCAAGAAATCAGACCCCAGCCACAAGGGATAATGTTCGGTTTTAATTTAAACCGTCTGGATGACACTGAGCTTGCCAGACTGGTGGCCAGGGGCAACGAAAAAGCCTTTGCCGAGGTGGTGACGCGCCACCAGGATGCTGTGTACGGCTTTTCCCTGCGCATGCTGAACCATCCCCAGGAGGCCGAAGACGCCGCCCAGGAAGTATTCCTAAGATTTTTCAAAACCGCGGAACGGTTTAGGCAACAATCCTCTTTGCGGACCTATCTGCTTAGGATTGCAAGGAATATCTGCATTGACACGTTCCGAAAAAAAAGGCCTGAGCTTTTGGATGAAATTCCCGAAACCCCGGATCTGGATACCCCGCTGACCCTGCTTGAAGGGGCGCTGACCCAGAAATCCATTGAAGACGCCGTGGAAAAACTGCCGGTCAACCAGCGCACGGCTATTCTTTTACGCCATGTTGAACAGATGCCCTATCATCAGATCGCAACGGCCATGGATATTTCCCGGGGAGCGGTGGAGTCGCTGCTGTTCCGGGCAAGACGGGATTTAAAGCTAACCCTGTCAAAAAACAGATAACTATGGAAACTATTTGGAGAACCCTTTTGAATCACCCCGTAAAAACAATCATTGCATTGAGTCTCACCGCACTGGTGCTCAACGGTTGCAGCACATTAACGCCCGGGCTCCGGCAGGATGCCCCCATTGCCATGCCCCACGGGTTTTCCCTTTATACAGACAAAGACCCTGGACCTGGAACCTGGTGGCACTCCTTTAGCAGCCCAGAGCTTGACAGCCTGGTCCAGCAGGCCCTGGCCGGCAATTTTGATATCCGCACGGCACTGTCCAAGGTCCGTCAGGCCGAGGCCGCGGCCCGGAAAGCCGGGGCAGACCTCTCCCCCACCATAGATTACAGCGGATCGGCCCAGACCACCCGTGAACAGATCAAAACCGATGCAAAGGGCCGGTCCAGTGAAGATGCCAAACAGTTCAGCGCAGGGCTTTCCGCCGGCTATGAAGTGGATCTTTGGGGCCGGCTCAATGCGCTGCACAAGGCCGAGCTTACCGAATACCAGGCCACAAAAGAAGATCTTGATGCCGCTGCAGTCACCGTGTCCGCAGACGTGGCAACCGCCTGGATTGACATTTTATCCCTGCGCCGGCAGATCAATATCCTGAACCAGCAGATCGAAACCAACCAGCGGATGCTCAGCCTCCAGGAACTGCGGTTTGAAAATGGTCAGTCCGATGCCCTGGATGTGTCCCAGCAGCGCGACGTCCTGGCCAAGGCCAAGGCCCTTATGCCTCCGCTGCAGCTTGGGGAGGCCCAGCAGCTCAATGCCCTTGCTGTCCTGCTGGGCCTTGCGGGTAAAGGGGATGCTGTTGCCGGCCGGATCTCCCAGAGCGATCTGCCCGATCTGATCCCGCTTCCCCAAACCGGTCTGCCCGCCGACCTCCTGGCCAGCCGGCCCGATGTCCGGGCCGCAGGGCTGAGATTAAATGAGAAGGACTGGCAGGTCTGTGCCGCAAAAGCAGACCGGCTGCCCGCCCTGGATCTTTCGGCCAGCGCAATTTTTTCCAGCGCTTCTTTGGATCTGCTGTTTTCCAACTGGGTATCCACCCTGGCCGCCTCCATCACAGGACCGTTGTTTGATGCAGGGTCCAGATCCGCCGAGGTGGACCGGGCAAAGGCCGAAGCTGACCAGTATCTCACCGCCTATGCCCGGACAGTGGCCCAGGCGGTCCAGGAGGTGGAAGACAGCCTGGCCACGGAAAGGCGGCAGACCGAATACATCCGCCTGCTCAAGGAGCAGCTGGCCACCCTTCGCATCACCGTGAACGATGCGCATCTGCAGTACATGAACGGCCAGGACAACTACCTGGATTACCTGAGTGCCTGGATCGACGTCCAGGCCCTGGAACGCCAGCTGGTGGACGAACAGGCCACCCTGATCAAAAACCGTGTCACCCTGTACCGGACCCTTGGCGGGGACTGGACCCGTGGACTCTCCAACGCTGATACCACTGAAACACCTTCTAAGAATTCATAACAACGGAAAACAACCATGTCAGACACCCCCCAAAAACTTACCTTTTTCGGTAACGCCATAAAATTTTTTATTCCTTTGCTGATCATCGCCGGCGGCGCCGGTGCCTGGTTTTATTTCCAGTCCACGGCCCCTGTCATGAAAAAAGCAACCCCGGCCCGGGAGGTCACCATGGTGGAGACCCAGGCCGCGCAAGTCGGGGAAAAACGCGTGCTGATCACTGCCATGGGCACCGTGAAAGCCTCCAGGGAGGTCACGCTGAAAGCCCAGGTCTCCGGTATGGTGCAGTCGGTGAGTGACCGGTTTACACCGGGCAGTCTGGTGCCCAAGGGCGAAGCGCTTTTGCAAATTGATCCGCTTGATTACCAGGTGGCTGTCAAGAAAGCCCAAAGCGCCCTGGATCATGCCAAGGCGGCCCTGGCCATTGAACAGGGCAGCCAGAACATTGCCAAGGAAGAGATCAAAGTGCTCTCTGAAATGACCCGGCGCACCATCAAAAAGACAGACCTGGCATTGAGAAAACCGCAGCTGGCCCAGGCCCAGGCTGACGTGACCGGCGCAGAGGCTGATCTGATCCAGGCCAGACTGGACCTTAGCCGGACCCGGATCTGTGCCCCGTTTAACAGCATTATTCTGGACCGGTCCGTTAATGAAGGGGCCTACGTGGGCACCCAGGAGGATCTGGTCACCCTGGCCGGTGCGGATGAGTTTTGGATTGAAGCCGTGGTGCCGCTGGATCAGATGACCTATATCGACCTGGACATTCCCGGGGGCAGCCCGGTGACCATCCGTTCCCAGTCCGGCCCGGGCACATGGCAGGGTCGGGTGATCCAGGCCAAGGCCCAGCTCTCTGATTCCAGCCGCATGGCCACGGTGATCATTGCCGTGCAAAATCCCCTGGGCATCCGGGATCACATCTCCGGCCAGCCCCTGATGCTCAATGACTATGTGAATGTGGAAATTTCCGGCCGCACCCTGGACAATGTGGTGCAGCTGCCCCGGTCTGCGCTGAAAGACAATGACACTGTGTGGGTAAATACCAACAATACCCTGGATATCCGCAAGGTCTCTCTGGCATGGAAAGGAACCGATCATATTTACATTAAAACCGGCCTGGATCAGGGCGACCAGGTGGTGGTTTCCAGCCTGTCCACCCCTGTCCAGGGCATGGCTGTCAAAACCTTTGAAACAACTGAACAGGAACCGGCCAAGATTGGTGAATTCACACCAGCCCCTTCCGACAATAAAAGAGATCCATCATGACAACACAAGATATACACACCCGGGGGCCTGTGGCCTGGATGGCGGGCAACTCGGTCATTGCCAACCTGCTGATGTTTGTTTTCCTGGTGGGCGGGCTGCTCATGGCCCTGAACCTGAAGCAGGAGGTATTCCCGGACTTCACAGAAAATTCGGTATCCATCAGCATCGCCTACCCCGGGGCCAGTCCCGAAGAGGTGGAGAACGGTATTATCCTGGCCGTTGAAGAGGCTCTTGAGGACATTGAGGGCATTGATGAGGTCTCTTCAAATGCCACGGAAGGCGCTGCCAGGGTCACGGTGGATCTGGTTGAAGGGGCTGACGAAATCAAGGTATGGCAGGAAATCAAAAGCGAAATTGATGCCATCACCACCTTTCCCGAGGAATCCGAAGAGCCCGTGGTCTCCATTAACAGCCATCGGCGCGGGGTTCTCACCGTGGCCCTTCACGGCAGTGTGGATGAGCTGACCCTGCGCTCGGCCGCCGACGCCATCCGGGATAAAATGCTGCTGGATTCCCGCATTACCCAGGTGGAACTCACCGGGGTCAAGGACTACGAGGTCCGGGTGGAGATTCCCCAGGCCACGCTGCGGCGGTACGGCATCACCCTGGGCGATGCGGCCGACGCCATTGCCAAGGCATCGGTGGAGCTGGGCGGCGGCAGTCTGAAGACCGAAGCCGGGGATATTCTGGTCCGGGTCAAGGACCGCAGGGAATATGCGGCCCAGTATGCCAGGGTGCCGCTGCTCACCCTGGCCGACGGTTCCAGGGTGCTTCTGGGAGATGTGGCCACTGTAGAGGAGACCTTTGAGGATTCCAACACCTGGGCCAACTTCAACGGCGACCCGTCCGTGATGATCGACATCTATCGTGTGGGAGATCAGACCCCCACCGAGGTGGCCGGGGCGGCAAAAGAGATCATCAATGAACTGAACCACACCCTTCCCAAAGGGCTTCACCTGACCATTCTCAAGGACAGGTCAAACACCTATATCCAGCGGGCCGAGCTGTTGATGAGCAATGGCCTGCAGGGGCTGGCCCTTGTCTTCATATTCCTGGCCCTGTTCCTGGAGATCCGGCTGGCCTTCTGGGTCAGCCTGGGAATTCCGATTTCATTCATCGGTTCGTTTCTTTTTCTCTCTGCGGCGGATGTCTCCATTAACATGATCTCCATGTTTGCCTTCATTGTCACATTGGGTATTGTTGTGGACGATGCGGTGGTGGTGGGTGAAAATGTCTACCACTGGCGATCCAAGGGATTGCCGCCCCTGAAGGCGGCCATTGCCGGGGTCAGGGAGGTGGCGCTGCCCGTTGTGTTCAGCGTACTCACCAACCTGGTATCGTTCATGCCGCTGCTGTTTGTTCCCGGATTCATGGGGAAAATATTCAAGGTCATCCCCATCGTGGTGGCATCGGTGTTCGGCATTTCACTGGTGGAAAGTCTGTTTATTCTGCCGGCCCATCTGGCCCACCGTACCCGCAGCCAGGCCATGTGGCCGTTCAACCACCTGGAACGCTGGCAGGGCAAGTTCAGCAATGCCTTTGAATCCTTTGTCCGCAACCAGTTCGGCAGTTTTTTGAAATTCATGCTCTCCTGGCGCTACGGCGTGATCGCCTTTGGCCTTGCCCTGATGGCGGCCCTGGGCGGATATATCTTTTCCGGGCGGATGGGGCTTGAGATGTTTCCCCGCAGCGAATCAGACTATGCCTATTGTGAAGCCACCCTGCCCTACGGGTCAGCGGAGTCCAAGCTGAAAGAGGTGGAGAACCGGCTGATTGCCTCGGCCCGGACGGTGATCGATAAAAACGGAGGGGAAAAACTGGCTGTCGGTATTTTGAGCGATGTCTCCGATAATGTCATCATCGCCAGGATCTACCTGGTATCAGAGGATGTCCGCCCCATATCCACATCCCGGGTCACGGCGTTGTGGCGTCAGGCCACAGGCGCCCTGGCCGGGCTTGAAAACCTCCGGTTTGAATCCAACATGGGCGGGCCGGGTTCCGGGAAGAACCTGACCATCCGTCTGGCCCACACCGACACCCAGACCCTGGAGAGCGCAGGCCAGGAGCTGGCTGCCGCCTTGTCCGACTATGCCATTGTCCATGATATTGACGACGGGTCAGAACAGGGGAAGCGCCAGTTCGACATCCAGCTGCTCCCCTTGGGAGAGCGCATGGGGCTGACCTCCCAGGAGGTGGCCAACCAGGTCCGGTATGCATTCCAGGGAGCCCAGGCGTTAAAGCAGCAGCGGGGCCGGAACGAGGTCACCATCCGGGTCAGTCTGCCAGAAGATGAGCGGATCACCGAATCGACCCTGGAAAACCTGGTGCTTCTCTCGGACAAGGCAGAGATCTATCTGCGGGATGCCGTGAAAATGACCCCGGGCAGGGCATATACCAAAATCGAGAGGACCGACGGCCGCCGCAACATTGAGGTGACGGCCAATGTCAATCCCCCGGCCCAGGCGGAAAATATTCTAAAAGAGGTGAAAGCCGGGATCATTCCGGCACTCCAGAAAAAATACCCGGGCCTGACCATGAGTCTCGGCGGTCACCAGGAAGATATGCGGGACAGTTTAAGCGCCATGGTGACAGGATCTTTAATGGCGTTGTTCGGCATTTACGCCCTGCTGTGCATTCCATTCAAAAGCTATGTCCAGCCGCTGATCATCATGGTCAGTATTCCCTTCGGGGTCATCGGCGCCGTGATTGGCCATATCATCATGGGATACTCCCTGTCCATCAACTCCATTTTCGGGGTGGTGGCCCTGTCCGGGGTGGTGGTCAATGATTCCCTGGTACTCATTGACTTCGCCAACCGCAGGGTCCGGGAAGGCGCATCCCGTTTTGAGGCGATCCATTCCGCGGGCATCCAGCGGTTTCGGCCCATCCTTTTAACCACGGTGACCACCTTTGGCGGGCTGATGCCCATGATCATGGAGACCTCCCGCCAGGCCCGGATGATGATCCCCATGGCCATCTCCCTGGGATTCGGGGTGCTGTTTGCCACGGCCATTATTCTGGTGATGGTACCCTCTTTGTACATGGTGACAGAGGATGTCTCCCGGTTGATGTATGAACCTGTTCCGGACGCGCTGTCACTGTCAGAGGTGCCCCGGATAGAAGAATAGGCGTTCAGCCCCGGCCCAGAACGGGTTTCCCGGAGAAATAAATAATATGGCTACCTTCAGGGAGAAAGTTAATCGAACAGTAGCATAATTTTGTGAAGTTTAAAGAAGCTGAAAGAGTACTCTTAACGCTGAAAGGGGTCGTGTGTTTTTTTGTAGCAATACATTTTCATGGTAAAATTGGCAGTATTTCAACCAATTTCAGAATTAGGACAGGCGGCTTTGGAATCATCGTCCCAAAGCAGATGCAGCACCGCTCTATGTCCGCCGGGAAACGAGCCGTTCTCATAGGCCAGATTCAGTTTCCGGGCGATCTGTGATACAAGGATCAGGCCCAGGCCAAAGCCGAAATCCGCCTCGTTCGGTCCGGGGAAACCAATGACCTGCCCGGTATTGGTGATGATAACGGCATCCGGCTTAACCCGGATCTCAACGGTTCCAAGGCTTGTGTACTGGAAGGCGTTCCGGATCAAATTGGCCAGGGCGATACGGCAGGCGGCCTTGGGGATGGCAACCAAAACAGACGGCGCATGCACTTGTAATTCCACATGTTTCCCCTTGAGAAGGTATCGGTTTTCCTCGACCAGATCATTGACCAGACTGCCGATATCCACAGGCTCGGACACAGGGATGTTCTCATCTTTCCGACTAAGCCAGAGCAGGGTCTCGGTCAGACGGCGCATGGTGTTCACCGCCCGGTCCATACGCCGATAAACCGCCTTTTCCCCGTCGTCCAAATCAGGCCTCAGACGCTCCAGAAGATCCATGTTGGACCTGAGCACGGCAATGGGAGTCCTCAGTTCATGGCTGGCGCTGCGAAGGAAAAAATGCTCCCGGACCAGGGCCTGATGAAGATCCCGGACCGCGTTTTGGATCAGATCTGCAAGCTGGTCGACTTCCCTGAAGGCAAAACCGGGTCTGGGCTCTTCAAGGCTCTCCCGGGTCAGACCGCCCGCCCAGTCTGCAAGGGATTCCAGTGAAGCGGAAACCCTGCGGAAAATCGCCCGGACCGCCATGAAGATCAGAAGGATAAATCCGATGCCAATAGCCAGGATCAGGATGTCCAGGTTTTCAGAGTATCGGAACGCCCCGGGAATATCGTCCTGCTCCATGTAGGTTTCGATGAGATAGAGCCGCCTTCCGTCAAAAAGGTCGCAGGCCATTGCCAAAATCAGGCCTTCTCTCGAGCCGTTGTCTTCAAGAACGATTTCTTCGGTGAGCAGCTTTCCGGATTCAAGGGATTTCGGAGAAAACCTGGCCTTGAACCATTCCGGCAAGTCCCTTTCCCCCAGGTAGGTCTTGAGTCGGGACCATTCCGGCAGGGGTGTGGACGGGTTTGCTTTATAAGCGCGCTCAAAATCCGCTGCGGTCCGCCGCAGGTTAAAGGCCGCGGTCTCTTCCATACCCTTGACCAGGGAAAACTCAACCAGGATGCTGTACACGCCGATCATGATCAGGGTCAGCAACCCCAGTCGAATCCCGATATACTGTCGCAGTTTACGAGACTGTTTCATGTGGGGGGCCTATCCTGTATCCGTGGCCTGGAACCGTGTGAAGCAGCGGCATCCCATCTTTGTTCACCTCGCGCCGCAGGTTGTGCAGATGCACCTTCAGGCTGTTGGTCTCAGGAATATCGTCCCCCCATACCGCCTGGGCCAGCCGCTGCCGTGTCACCACAGCCGGACTGGAACGGGTCAGGGTTTCCAGGAGCACCCATCCTGTGGGGGTGAGGGCCAGCTTCCTGCCGGACCTGACAGCTTCCCTGGTATCCACGTTCAAGGTCAGATCACAGGCGGAAAGCAGCCTGGCCTGACCGCTTCTACGCCGGGCAAGGGCCCGGACCCGCATAACCAGTTCGGGCATATCAAAGGGCTTGATTAGATAATCGTCCGTGCCCGAGGAAAAACCTGCTGTCTTGTCGTCCAGGGTATCCAGTGCTGTCAGCATCAGGACGGGAAGATCCCGCCCCTCATCCCGCAGGATCCGGCAGACATCTATTCCACTGAGCCGCGGCAGCATAATATCCAGGATCAAGATGTCGTAGTCGTTTTCGCGCACCAGGGTCAGACCGGCTTCTCCTGAAGCAGCATGGTCACAGATCATACCCTCCAGTTCCAGGTACTGGACAACGGTGGCCGCAAGATCAAAGTCATCCTCCACAAGGAGTAAAAAAAGAGACATCGCTTTACCTCCGAGGTCAATAAGGGTTACCTCGCTTCAAGGTACAGGAAAGCTTTGTAAAAATCCATTCCCGTTCGCATGGTGTTTTTTTGCAATACCGCAAAACTCACCTTTTTTGAATTTGCTGCCATTCGGCGGACTGTCACTTTCGCCCGTAATTGATGCAGTTCGAACTCTCTCACTGCTTGGGCCAATAACCGATTTCAATCCTTTTCGGGTGAGTTTTGCGGTATTGCGTTTTTTTCTTAACCCGGCCTTAACCTGCCATGGCCTACCCTCCTTTTTCAACTGCTGGAAAAAGGAAGGAAATCAAATGAACCGCCATATCATATGGATAATGATTTTTTGGGGCATGATAACGCTCCAGGGTTGTCTCGTATGTAACAAACCTGAACGGCTCCAATTGCAGCCTTTGCCCGAGCGGCTTACGGCGGCCCCCGAGATAACGGACCTGAAAATCACTGCCGATCTCCTAAACCTCGTGGGGGATCAAAGGATAAGCGCCATGGTTGACGAGGCCCTGGAAAACAATCAGGACCTGGCGGCCACGGCCCTGCGCCTTAAAGCCGCCGGCCTGCTGCTGTCCGGAACGGAAGCCGCCATGCTGCCGAAACTAGATGCCGGCTATACCGGTAACCGGAACAATCGATCTCTGGACCGGCAGGTTCAGGGCAGCCACCGGGTCGGCCTGAACCTGAGCTGGGAAATGGATCTGTGGGGGAGGCTGGCCGACTTGCACGACGCCAGGAAAGAGGCGTTCCAGGGGCAACAGTTCGGATTTTTGCGCGCCATGGACTCCCTGGCTGCCAGGGTGCTCCAGACCTGTTTCATTGCCAAATCCAGACAGATGGCCTTGGCAGTCCAGGAAAAACGGGTGGCCCTCTACGAAAAGATCGGGCAGACCATTCTGACCCGGTTCCATGCAGGAATCGGTACGCTGGACGAGATGGCTGCGGCAAGGTCAAAGACCCTGGTCGCCCGGTCAGACCTGGCCCAGGCAGGGCAGGCGCTTCACGCCTCCCTCAGGGACCTTGAGGTGCTGATGGGAAGGTACCCAAAAGCCGCCCTGGACCTGCCGGACCGACTGCCAGACGTGGCCCTGCCCTCCCCCCGTGTCCCGGCTGCCATCCTGGCCAACCGCCCCGATATCCTTGCCGCGGCAAAGGCCTATGAGTCCGCAGTCAAGGAAGCTGGGGCCAGCCACAAGGCACGGCTGCCTGCCATTACCCTGACCGCAGATATTTTCAAAGACAATGCCTGGCTGGGCAGACTCTCCTCTTCCCCCATCACATGGGAAACTGTGGGCAGCCTTTTAATGCCGGTGTTCAATGCAGGAAAGCTCAGGGATGAGGCCCGGGCGGCTGACACCCTGGCCCAGGCCGCATTTAAAGACTATGCCCAGACGGTACTCCTGGCGATGAAAGAGGCTGAAACCACCTTTTACCGGGAAACCATTTTAAAGGAACGCCTGTTTCACCTGACATTGGCCCGCAAAGAAGCTGAAAAGAACAGGCAATACTACGAGGGACGCTTCAGGGACGGAATATCCGACATCCAGGCACTTCATACCGCCCTGGACCAGGAACTGGATATCATGGCCGGCCTTATTGATATCAAAGCACAAAGAGTTGTCAACCGGATCGATATGGCCCTGAGCTTGGGAACCGGTGTAATGGAAAGGAAGGAAAAATGAAACTGCCAAACTCCATGAAAAAATGGATCATATTCTGCCTAATGGCCGCGGCCTGCGGAGCTGGGACCCTTGGACTCTACACCATGAAACCGTCCGAAAAAATTCAAATAAAACAGCCTGGTTCGCCCAGACAGGTCACGGTCCGCCAGGTTACCCCGGCAGAACGTCGCTCTGTCATTCGGGTATACGGAGAGGTGACGGCCCGCTGGACCTCTGTTCTCCGCACCCAGGTGGGAGGTCGTATCATTACCATCAACGATGCCCTTCAACCGGGGCAAAGGCTTTGCAAAGGTGACACCCTTCTCCAGGTTGACCCCACAGACTACCAGGCCGGCCTGGCCCGGGCCCGGATGGAACTTGCGGCCGCACAGGAGGAATTGATCCGGGCCGAACAGGAAGCCAATCAGGCCAGGGCCAACTGGAAAAGAGCTGGCATCAAGGAGCCGCCCGCCTCCCCTCTGGTGTTTCATTTGCCCCAGGTAAAATCGGCACAGGCCAAAGCGGACCTGGCCCGAAAAAACATGGACAAGGCCAGAAACGATCTTGACCAGACAAGGATCACGGCGCCCTATGACTGCCTTGTGGCTGAATGCTTTGTCAACAAAGGAGAAACCCTTTTTTCCGGGGACCGGTTACTGACGGTTTTAAGCGCTGACAACCTGGAGATCTCAGTGACCCTGGATGAAGCCCAGACCCATACCCTGGGGCAGTGGGAAAAAGCGGCCGCCGTCCTTCAGAATCCGGCCACGGGCAAGACCTGGACAGGGAAAGTCGTCAGAGACGGCCAGATGATGGACAAGAAGACCCGGTTGAGGCGGTTCTACCTGATCCCTCTGGGAAAAAGAGACGGACTGGTTCCGGGTATGTTTGTCATCGCAGATCTTCAGGGCAGTGAAAATGAACCCCTCCTTGCCTTGCCCGAATCCGCCCTGACCCGGGACGGCCTGGTCTGGCTGGTGGATCAGGAGAACCGGCTAAAGACTTTGGCTGCCCAACCGGTTTTTTATGAAAAAGGCCAGGTGTTTATCAAAGCACAGAAGAACCAAGGTCCTTTGCAAGTGGTGGTGACCCCGACGCCGTCTTTTATTGCCGGCACACAGGTGAGCCCCGTCATTCAGGATGGAGGCGAGTTAAGATGAACGCATTGACCCAATGGTTTGCCAAAAATCCCGTGGCCGCAAACCTTTTGGCCCTGCTGGTCATGGCAGGGGGGATTCTCACCTTTACAGGCATCCGCATCGAAGGATTTCCCCAGATCCCCCCGTCCTATATTTCCATTGACATCTCCTACCCCGATGCCAGTGCCGAACAGGTGGATACCGGAGTTTCCAGAAAGGTGGAAAAGTCCCTGGAAGGTCTGGCAGGGGTCAAAAAGGTCATCTCCCTGTCCCGGGAAAACAGCGCCCAGATCCTGGTCCAAAAAGAAACCTCAGCCGACATGCTCCGCCTGCTTAGCGATGTCAAAACCCGGGTGGACAGCATTGCCAACTTCCCCAAGAAGACCGAACGCCCCATCGTCAGCGTGGATGAGTTTAAGGGGTTTGTGCTGCTGGTCCAGGTCTCGGGAGATGTGGACGACACCGTGCTCCAGCAGTCGGCCCGGCTGGTAAAGCAGGAACTGACCGCCCATCCCAGAATCTCGAAAATAGACACCTTCGGAAAAAAAGGAAGGGAGATGCGTATCGAACTGGATGCCGAGCGTCTCAAGGCCTTCCATCTCTCCGTGGACCAGGTGGCAGGAATCGTCTCCCGCAACCTGTCCGAGACCGGTTTTGGAAAACTTGAAAGCAACGAAGCCAGGATCATCATCCGGTCCGATGCAAAGCTCAATTTTTACGATCAGCTTGCATCCCTCCCCCTCATTGCGGAAGAGGACGGTTCCAAAGTGTTTTTAAGAGATGTGGCCGCCATTGTGGACGGATACGAAGAAACCGAGGTGAAGGCTCTTTTCCAGGGAAAGGAATCCGTGGGCATGGTGCTTTACACGAGCCACAAAGGCCATATGATCCAGGTCAGCCGTGCCGCCCACGAGGTGGTGGACCGGCTGAAAAAACAGCTGCCGCCCACCGTTCATCTGGACATCTGGGGAGACTCTTCCATATACATGAAAAACCGCCTGATGCTGCTCCAGACCAATGCCTGGCAGGGGCTTCTCATCGTGTTCGCCCTCCTGGCCCTGTTCCTGGATTTCAAGCTGGCCTTCTAGGTGGCCATGGGCATTCCCTTCTCCATCGCCGGTACCCTGGCGCTCATGGGCGAATCCTTTTTAAACTACTCCCTCAACGACATCACCACCTTCGGGATGATCATCGTTCTGGGTATTCTGGTGGACGATGCCGT
Organism: Desulfobacter vibrioformis DSM 8776; assembly: GCF_000745975.1. Taxonomy (GTDB): domain Bacteria; phylum Desulfobacterota; class Desulfobacteria; order Desulfobacterales; family Desulfobacteraceae; genus Desulfobacter; species Desulfobacter vibrioformis. The sequence goes on from NZ_JQKJ01000008.1 coordinate 113,721, forward strand.
GGTGGTGGGCGAAAGCGTGTATGAGACGAGAAAAACCGTGACAGATCCGGTTAAAGGAACTGTTCTGGGCGTACACAAGGTGTCCGTGGCAACGGTATTCGGTACACTGACCACAGTTGCAGCCTTCTACCCCCTCATGCTCATCCAAAACGACTTCGGCAAGATCCTGGCCAGTTTCTCCATGGTGGTCTGTGTGGCCCTTCTCTTTTCCCTGGTGGAGAGCAAGCTTGTACTGCCCGCCCACCTGGTCGCCATTTCCATGGCGCCGCAAAAAGCCACAAACAGAATCTCCAAAGGGTTTGACAAGCTCCGCCACCTGGCCGCAAAAGGCCTTTCCTTTGTCAACACCCGGATCTACGCGCCGCTGCTTGACATCTGTCTGTCTCACCGCTACACGGCCCTGACACTCTTTGCCTTCCTTGTGCTCATCGCAGGCTGGTTGGTGCGCATGGACCTTGTCAGAACCGTGTTCTTCCCGGATATCCCGGGGGATGTCATCATGGTCTCAGCCAGTATGGAAAAAGGAATGCCCGCGAGCCTGGCTCAGAAGAACGCCGGCATCATCCAGGATGCGGCAGATCGGCTGAACCGGGAATTCACGGACGCCAACACAGCAGATCAGCCACCCATCAGAAAAATCATGACCTCCGTTGAAGACAACGGCGCCATAGAAATCTATGCCGAACTCCAGCCCCAGAATGAAAGGACCGTCAAGACCATGGATCTCCTGACGGCCTGGCGGGAAAGGACATCCGGCCTTGAAGGGATAGAAAGCATCAAATTCAGCGGAAACGCCGAAACAGGCGGTGGTTTTGTCCTCAAAGTCTCGTCCAGGAGCCCTGAGGGGCTTGCCCGGGCCCTAGCGCTTGTAAAGAAGGGCTTGACAGGGATCGAAGGCGTGTATGACATCCGGGATGATCTGGCTGGCGGGCAATCTGAAATCCGGCTCCGGCTAAAGGACGAGGCCCGGCACCTGGGACTGACCCCGACAGACCTGGCGGCCCAGGTCGGGGCGGCCTTTGCCGGAGTTGAAATCGATAAATTCCAGAAGGGGGACGACGAGGTCAAACTCAAGGTCGTCCTGTCAAAGTGTCAGCGACGGTACATTCACCAGCTTTTAGACACCCGCATCAGCCTTATGGACGGCTCCCTGGTTCCGTTGCCCATGGTGGCCCGGATTGAATCCCGGCTGTCTTCCGGCTATATCCGCAGGGAAAATGGCCAGCAGGTGGCCGAGGTCAAGGCCGCCCTGGATAAAGAACGCATCAGCGCGGCTGGCGTGTTCGAGGCCGTGCAAAAAGCGGTCCTCCCTGAAATCGAATCCGCCGCTCCCGGAGCCTCTGTCTTGCCTGGCGGGGAGCTGGAAGAGGAGGGAGAGGTCAGGGGCGGGCTTTTCAAGGCGCTTGCCATGGTGCTCATGCTGATTTACGCCCTCCTGGCGGTTCCCCTAAAATCCTATTGGAAGCCCGTCATCATCATGTCCGTGATTCCCTTCGGCTTTGCCGGAGCCGTGGTCGGACACTTCATTGCGGGAATCCCCCTAAGCGTACTTTCGTTTTTCGGCATGCTGGCCCTGGCTGGGATCATGGTCAACGACAGCCTTGTGATGCTCACCCGGTTCAACGATCTTCTGGCAGAGGGTACACCTGTGGGCCAGGCGTTGAGAATGGCCGGAACCAGCCGATTCAGGGCCATATTCCTCACAACGGCCACCACGGTTTGCGGGCTTTTCCCCCTGCTGACCCAAACATCGGAACAGGCCCAGTATCTGATTCCGGCGGCTGTCTCCCTGGCCTACGGCGAGCTGTTTGCCACCGGCATCACGCTGCTGATCATCCCGGTGCTCATGCGTATCGCCTACGACGTCAGGGATGGGGTCAAGGCATTTACATCAGGGCGTTCCTGATCGAGAGCATTAAATATAACCCCAGCCAGGCACAGCCATAACATGTTGTGGCTGTGCCTGGCTGGGGTTTCGACGTCAGAAGGGCCGTTGAGATAAAAACAACCCCTGAAAAGGGCTGAAACAGCAATTTTTTAGGTCGATTTTAAGCATACGGCACCGGAAATCCCCTTAAGCGCTGGAAAAATTAATTTCAACCGGTTGTCGGGATCTGGGAATCGGAAAAGTCGTAAACCAAATCAGGAATAGAGTCGGAAGTCACTGGCTAAGCTGATATTTTTTTACGGCTTTGTTGTGGTCTTTCAGATTGGTGGAAAATTTATGAGTGGTGTCGTTTTTTGATACAAAGTAAAGAAAGTCTGTCCGGGCAGGATACAGGGCTGCCTTCAGGGATTGGGCACCCGGGTTGGCAATGGGACCGGCCGGAAGTCCGTCTATCTGGTAGGTATTATAGGGGGTGACACGCCTTAAATGTTTATATCGGATTCTTCCGTGATAGTCAGATACCCCGTAAATCACTGTGGGGTCGCTTTCAAGCCGCATATGGCGTTTGAGGCGGTTATGGAAGACCGATGAAATCATTGCCCTCTCTTTGGCATTGCCGGTCTCCTTTTCAATGATTGAGGCAAGGATGACAACTTCATGGACGCTTAGGCCTATCTGTTTTGCCCGGGCTTTCCACTTGTCATTAAATGTTTTTTTAAAGGTGGATATCATTTTTTTGATTAAGGTTTTACAGCCTGTCTCCTTGGAAAAAAAATAGGTTTCAGGGAACAGGTAGCCTTCTAAGGTCATGCCCGGTACTTCACACTGATTGATAAATTCAAGATCATTGCACAAAGATAAAAATTGCTGTCGGGAACACAAACCGGATTCCTGGGCGAGTATCGCAATCTCTTCCATGTCCAGGCCTTCGGGAACGGTAAACCGGTATAATTTGTTTTTACCCGAAGTAAGAAGATTTAAGATGGTCTCCGGACTCATCCCGGTGTTCATCTCGTATTCCCCGGCCTTTATCCGGGTAGCTGCCTTTTTCAGCCGGGCATATAGTTTAAATGCACTAGGATTTGAAATTAATTCCTGTGCTTCAAGGTTCTGGGCTATGGAGGATAAATGCTGGCCGGAAGATACCGTAAAATTGACAGGTTTAGAAATTTGGGCGGCAGGTGTCTTGATAAAAGAAGCCATCCAGTACATAGCAGCTCCGGCGGCTATTGCGATGCTCAAGCAGATGATGGCGAAAAAAAGGATAATTTTTTTTGTCATTTTTAATATAAAAATAAAACGGGCCTGCCGGTAAATCGGTCAGACCCGTATGTTTAATTATTTCTTTGTACCTTATTTATTTGGCAATAGGAAACTCGGTATCAGGATTGTAGCAGATCCGACAGCAGTTCAGACAGCGATCCGCCTCGGCAAGCGCCTGGTCTTCGGGCAGAACCAGATCAACCTCAATCATTGAATCCAGCCTCTGATTAACCGGTATTTCCGGCATTTTAGCCCGTTTGATGGGCGTTATACCTTCAACGTTTTTGAAAATAGATTCAGGAATTCTTTTTCCCAGTAAGGAATTTTCGACCGGTTCAACCGGTTTCCCTTTCAGGAACAGGTCGATGGCGCGGGCGGCACGCCTTCCGCCGCCAATGGCAGTAACAACAAGGGACGGTCCGGTTGCTGAATCCCCCCCGGTGAAAATATATGGGATTGAAGTTTGCAGGGTTTCAGGATTGTTGTCAATGGTATTCCAGCGGGTCAATTCCAGGTCTTTTATTTTCGGAGTTGGATCAGTATCCTTAAAAGAGGGATCCGGTGCCTGACTAATGGCAGAGATGACCATATCAACGTCCAGTACGGTTTCAGACCCTTCAATGGGTACAGGCCGTCTTCTACCGGATTTATCCGGTTCACCCAGTTCCATTTTCAGGTATTCAAGGCCTTTAACCTTGCCGTTTTCATCTCCAATGACCCGTGTGGGGGCTGCAAGGAATACAAAATCAATGCCTTCCTCTTCTGCTGCATGAATCTCCACTGCATTGGCAGGCATTTCCTTCCGGGTTCTTCTGTAAACAATGTACACTTTTTCAAGCCCCAGCCGCTTCAGTGTTCTGACGCAGTCAATGGCGCTGTTCCCACCACCGACGATAGCAGCGGTTTTCCCCAATTTTATATCCTGACCGCTGGCAAATTTTGAAAGCCAGTCAATTCCCTTATAACATCCGTCAAGGTTTTCCCCTTCAATACCGAGGGCATAATCGCTCCAGGCACCAATTCCCATGAATATGGCGTTGTATCCGGAGGCTACCAAGGAACTTAGTCCAAAGTCTACTCCGAATTTAACCTGGGTAAAGGCATTGATTCCTAAATCGAGAATTCCCTGGATTTCCCAATCCAGAACCTTTTTAGGAAGTCTGTACTCTGGGATGCCGTATCTGATAATACCACCAAGTTTTGGCATGGCGTCAAATATATCGACTTGATGACCGATCCGCCTTAGAAAATATGCACAGGAAAGTCCGGCAGGCCCGCCGCCGATTACAGCCACCTTTTTACCGGTATCAGGGGCACAGGTAATGGGGATACGGGAACCAGAATTCATTTCATAGTCAGCAACAAAGCGTTTGAGCTGATTAATGGAAACCGGTTCATCCTCAAGACCCCTTCTGCACATATCTTCACAAGGATGAGGACATACCCTTCCGCAGGAAAGGAGAAGGGGGTTTCTCATGCGTATGGTCTGAACTGCTTCGGCATATTTTCCGGCTTTTATTTCACTGATATATTTCGGAATATTGATTTCAGCAGGGCAGGTCTGGGCGCAAGGTGCCAGAGGATCATGCGTCTGGTTGAACTTCAGTAGTTGTTCTGTCAGGGTTTTGACCTGAATAATATCTTTGGGGCAGGCTTTCTGGCAGGCACCACAGCCAACGCACTTGGCGTCATCAACCACGGGGTAACCGTCCGGACCCATGTCAAGGGCGCCAAATTTGCATGCCTTGATACAATCCCCAAGACCGATGCAGCCGACCGTGCAAACCCTGTGTCCGCCATAAACAGCATCCATGGCTTTGCAAGATGACACACCCATGTAATGGTATTTATCAGCAGCCCGGTTACCGCCCTCACACATATTGTAGGATAACGGAGCTTCAGCCTCGCCCGCATCCACGCCCATAATACGGGAAACCGCTTCAACGCCGTCCTTGGAATTGACAATACAAAGACTTGGGGCTTCCTTACCCGTAACAATGGCCTCTGCGGCTGCAGAACAACCCGCATAGCCGCAACCACCGCAGTTGGCACCTGCAAGATTGTTCTCTACCTGTGCGATTCTGGGGTCTTCATACACATAAAAGATTTTGGAAGCAAGACTGAGCACGATGCCGCATGTTGCGCCAATGCCCAGCATTAGCAGTATAGCTGGAATCATACAATCACCTTATATTATATTTGTGTTAAACTAAACCATGCCCCTGAAAATGGTAAATATCAATGCGATCAGGCCCGCAGTCACAAGACCGATGGAGGTATCCTGTAAAGGTTTGGGCACCCGGGATAGAATGACCCGTTCCCTGACGCCGGCAAACAGAACCAGAGCAAGACCAAAACCGACGGCATAGGCAAAAGAGGATACCAGGGCTTCAATAAAGGTATATTCTTCCTTGATGTTAATCAGACATACACCCATAACCGCACAGTTGGTTGTAATCAGTGGAAGAAAGATACCCAGGCCTGCATACAGCCCCGGGATACTCTTTTTTAAAAACATTTCCACGAATTGAACCAGAGCCGCGATAACCAGAATAAAGGACACTGTCCTCAGAAATTCCACATTCATCGCTTTAAGCAGATACACATCTACGATCCAGGTTATCATGCCTGCCATGACCAGAACAAATACAACAGCCATGCCCATTCCCATGGCCGTTTCCATCTTTTTGGAGGTGCCCAGAAAGGGGCAGTTGCCTAAGAATTGGGCAAGGAGAATATTGTTGATGAAAATGCAGCTGATTGCCAGAACAAATAAATCACCCATGTTATAAATCTCCTTACCTTATTTTTGCCCGATGAGGTTCATCAGGCAGAGCATCAGGCCCAGGCCGATAAATGCACCCGGTGCTTCAACCATGAATTGAAAGGGAATATAGCCATGACCTATTTCAAAGATGGGAGAACCACCCCATACCGTCAGGGTGCCGGCCCCGATGAGCTCACGCACCGCCCCAAGTGCTGCCAGGGACATGGTAAAACCAATGCCCATGCCCAGGCCGTCAGCCGCAGAGGGAATCACTGTATTTTTACCGGCAAAGGCTTCTGCCCGGCCCAGTACAATACAGTTTACAACGATCAGGGGGATGAAAATACCCAGTTTCAGGAACAGTTCATAGGTATAGGCCTGCATCATAAACTCCACAATGGTAACAAATGTTGCAATGATAACAATGTAGCAGGCAATTCTGACCTTTGATGGGATTATATTTCTAAGCATGGAGATCAAAATATTTGAGAAGACCAGAACAAAGGTAGTAGCCACGCCCATGCCGATGCCGTTTTCTACGGTCTTGGTTACGGCAAGGGTGGGGCAAAGCCCAAGAACCAGCCGGAACGGGGGAATTTCCGCCCACAGACCTTTTGTAAATTCTTTTACCAGGGATTGTGCCATAATTATCTCTCCTGAACGACCTTAGTTGGCGATCTGTTTAACGATTTCAGGTTTCAGTTTCTTGTACAGGGCCTGGGCTGCGATTGCGGCCTGGCTGACACCGCCTGACGTGACCGTTGCACCGGACATGGCGTCAATGTCACCACCGCCTTTTTTAAGGCTGAAATTGGCGGACATGGACTTGCCGGCAAACTGGGAAACAAAGGACAGGTCCTCTTTGGCTCTGGAACCGATGCCTGGCGTTTCCGAGTGGGTTGTAACGCGCACTGCAATGATTTCATCGGTGTCAATGTTGATACCGACCATCAGACCCACAGGACCGCCGAAGCCGGTGCCCTTGGCTTCAAACGCGACAGCTTTCTTTCCGTTGCTAAGAACGGCCGGGAAAACCTGAAGTGTGGTCCCATCAGCAGTCACGTCAGCGCGTTCCTGGATGGGGTTATTGGTGGCGTCCGGAAAGATTTCTTTGATAGCCGGTTCTTTTTGAAATTTTAAAACCTGCTCTTCGATCTGGGGCCTGGTTGTCTGTTCAACAGCTGCCAGAAGGCCACCGGATACTGCCGTGAGCACGGTCAGTACCACAATCATACTCAGCATCTCACGCATGGGAAACCCCCTTTCCAAGGGCTTTGGGTTTTATTACATCAATCAGCGGATTAATCAGATTGATCAACAGGATGGACAGGATCGTGCCGTCCGGATAAATACCGATATTACGGACAAGGATGATCATAAATCCACCTAAAAATCCGTAAACCAGCATGGGAATACGATGAACCGGGGACGATGAATTTTCCACAGCCAGAAAGAAGGCGCCTAAAAGTGTATATCCTGAAAACAGGTGGAACAGGGGCGGTGCATATGTGTCCGGATGGAGTACATAGAAAAGCGTTGCGGTAATCAGAATACCTGCGATGAACGCTACCACAATTTCCCAGCGGGTGTAACCCCGTAATATCAGATAAATCCCGCCGATGATGATGCCAAGCCCGAAGGTGGAACCAATACCGCCCACTTCGTTGCCCATGAGCAGGTCATAGGTGGAAAATGAGGATAAAACGGATGTGCCCTGGGATTTCAGCGCTGCCAATGGTGCCAGGGCAGTGAAATCAAACTGGTATGATACATAAGCCGTATCAAAGTCCAGGAATGCGGGCCAGGACATCATGAGAATGGCAATACCCACCAGCGTAGGATGGAACGGATTGCCGCCGATACCGCCAAATACATATTTACCCAGAACCACCGCAACAAATGTGCCGGTGATCACAACCCACCAAGGCATTGTGGCCGGAACCATCATGCCGAACAGCAGGCCGATGACCGCCGATTCCATATCGGCAATGGCGATTTTCTGCTTGGAAATAATCGCCATGATCACTTCCCAGAGCATGGCTGATGAAGTGGCGAGGGTCAGCACCCCAAGCGCAGGCGCACCAAATTTGAAAATACCGAAAAGTGCGGCCGGTACAAGGGCGATAAGAAAATTCAAATTCTGTTGAAATAAGCTGTCTCCGCTATGCCAGAAAGGGGCATGGGAGACGATCAGTTTAGTGTTTGTCATTGGTTTCCTCCCATCTTCAAGCATTTTCACGAAGGGTCAACAGTTCATGTTTGCCCAGGCGGATATACTGGTATAAAGGAATCCTGGCCCGGCATACATAGCTGCAAAGCCCGCACTCTATACAGGATTCCAGATCGAACCGGTCTGCTGCCTCTTCATAAAGGTTTGCTTCAAGATACCGTACCAGCAGGTTCACCGGTACATTGGCCGGACAGATGCGGATGCACTCACCGCAGTTGACACAGGCACTGTCCGAAAGTTCGGCAATCACATCCCTGTCCTGAACCATAATTGTATCCATATCAGGAACCACGGGGTGATGAACCGTATACGTGGCAAGACCGCGCATGGGGCCGCCGATGATGACCCGGTCCCGTTCATTGATCTGGACATTAAAACAGGAAAGTATTTTACTGATGGGTGTGCCGATGGTGGCCTTGACCCGGTATCTTTTCCCGCCCTTATCAATTAGCGTGATGACCTTGTCAAACACCGGGTGTCCGGTTTCGTAAATCCGGGCAAGGGAAACCAGGGCCTCGGGGCGAATAAAACAGACGCCCTCATTTTCAGGGATGGTACCTGGTGAAAGCACCTTGCCCAAATGATCTTTCATTACCATGGCCGGCAGGTTGGACGGGTATGTATCAGATGTCCTGAGTATATTGAATCCATCAAGGTCCACCTGTACTGAAAGATTTTCAGGCACTGTAATGCAGATCCGGTCAGCCCGGATCATCGCTTTAAGAATCCTGGCTCCGGCGGCCATCTGGTCTGCATATGCGGAGCAGACAAATTGGCAGGTATCACACAAAAGGTCTGTGTCCGCACCTGTCACAACAATGGTCCTGATATCATAGTCCGGGTTTGCCAGGGTTGAAAAGGGCAGTGCTCCGGGGATCTGTCCCAGGTGGCCGACGGCAAACTCAAGGGTTTGTTCCAGATTTGTCTGGGCCCACTGCTCATCGCCTTTGGCTGATGGATTCGGCTTGATCATTATATATGTTGCTTTGTTGCCGAAGTCATCAGAGTAGGAATCAAATCCTTTGATCGTACCTGCGACAGGAGACAGAACATACGGTGTGCTGTCGTCGTAAAGCTTTAATTTCTGCCCTTTTTTGACAGCATCTCCCGGGCCGATCAAAGCCTTTTTTGCGCTGTCGATTTTTTCAGGCAAAAGGAGGGTAAGGCTGCCAGGAACTGCAAGCGGTTCGGCAGATTGCAGGGACGTATCCAGCAGATCATACGTCAGCCTGGGTTTGGATAGAGCGAAAAAAGATCGTTTAATCATAATTAGTCCTTAAGTTTTGTAAAAATCTTAAGCCAAGCTTTAAATTTATTCAGGTTATGTCCGTCGGTTGATATCCGTGGTCCTGAAAAAATTATTTTGCGTGACATGCATTACATTCTACCGGACCCGCACCATAATCTTCATGGCATCCCTTGCACTGGGCGTGGAATGCGTCAGCCCTGGACGGCATGCTTTCATCACCTGTTTCCTCATGGCACTCACTGCAGTTGTAGGTTTCGCCATCTTCAAGGTTGTGATGGCAGTTCAGACAATCTAAAGAATAGTCGTCTGTGTGCATAAGGTGGGTGAATAAAACTTTGCCTGCTTTGTTCTGAAACATCAGTCTGACTGGATTATCCGGAACAGGTTGGGAAAAGGACGCGTAACATACAATCCCTGTGACCAAAAGAACGATCATGATCCATACAGCAATTTTCAGGTCTCGTTGTGATGTCATAACTTTTCTCTCAATAATTTAGGGGTTAGAGTTTAACGACGAACCCACAACTGGAAGCGTATATAGTATATTGATTTTAGATTTACAAGGAAAAAGTGGTGGAAATTTATTTATTACAATGGTGCAATTTTTAGGAACTGGGCTGAATTTTTTTTCTCACCAGAAAGGGTTTATATTTGTCTTTTCCTGACATGCCTGCCTGCTTTTTTCTAATGATAAGAAAAGCGACTGCAAAAAATAAAAAACCAAACCCCATGGACAGGGCAGATCTGCTCATTTCCAAGACAGGTGCGAGGGCATCTCCGATCAGTGCGCCAATGATGAGCAGGATAATTGGAAATACATAAAGCAGAAAGCTCAAAAAAAGCATAGGTGCTGAATCCATGCCTACAATCACGCGGTCTCCTTTTTCCACACCCAGCGTGTTTGGGACCATGATGGTCATCTCTTCGGAAGGGTGATGGCTTACGCCGCAGGAGTCCTTTGAGGAACAGCTTTCGCAGGCTGCTGAGCGGATGGTTTTAATCCAGGCTGTTTCAGGTGTGGTGTGGGTGACAATGCCGTCTTCGGTAATCATGATGAACTCTTATAAAAAAATCGATGTTGGTATTTCAGGCTGCGGACAAAAAAATAAAACTAAAGGCATCAAAACACAGATAAAGCCTGGTGGCGCAAGCACTTGGCGCTCTTGTATCTAATTTCATGATGTCAGGCAATAACATCAAGTGTGATGCCTTGCCGGCTCTGAGGCTGCTGGGCCTGCAGGGTTTGCGTCTGTTCCTGGGCCTCATTGGCTAGGGATTCTGTATTTTTAGACTGCAGTGCTAACGCTTCCGGGGTAATGTTGACTTGAAAGGCTTCTTGAATGGGCTGGATGCTTGCCTTGTTTAGGTCAACCCCTGTTGTTTCCGTATTATTATTCCGGGCAGAAGTCGTGCTTGCCATTAACGCATTGGATGTGTAGGCATTCATTCCCTGAATACTATTAATATTCATCGGCGTCCTCCCTTTGCTGAAATTTTTTATACCTGATATTAAGAATAATCTTCAGGAGAGTAGATGTCAAATTTTTTATTGAATTTGCTTGACAAAGAATTTTGGCTGATATATAAACCACGAGTCTTGTTGAAAAGACGCTGCTCCCCAGTAGCTCAGTTGGCAGAGCGAGTGGCTGTTAACCACTAAGTCCGCGGTTCAAGTCCGTGCTGGGGAGCCAACATAAAAAAGTTTATCCCGACAACCTAAAAGTTGCCGGGATTTTTGTTTTTATGCCTCCTGCCTTTAATAAAAAAATATCACCCCGTAAATAAATTTTTCATTATTGACACTTTATGAATTGTTTTATATCTAATTATAAATTAGTTTTACATAACTTAATTTATAATCATTGAAGCTTAGGGGGGATGATTGATGGACGCCATGAAGTGTTTTTTAAATATCTGGGAAATTGAGCGCAATTTTAAATGTCCCGTGATTGGAGCCATGCTGACGGTTGACAAGCATAAAGACATACTTAAAAAATGCGGCTGGAATGTCAGCGCCCTAAAACCCTATGAACACCACACTTATCTTATGGGGTGCATGGGGGATGAAAATGCGGTGTCCGTCAAGACAAACAACTATATTCGGCATCAGTCCTTAAAATATATGAAGCAGATTGCAGCCCTTTATAAAAAGAAAGATGAAAAAGGGGTAAGAGCCCTATGGAACGACTATTCGGCCCGGGGGATCATCGGGCCGGTGATGTACGCCATTGTTTCCCACAAAGATACGAATGTTGAGTTGCTTAAGGATATCCAAGGTGAAGTCCATATGCTTTCCCATGCCAATATGGCGGAGGTTTTCAATATCCGGCGCAAGCTTGAAATTGCCGATCAGACCCTGGACCGGGAAAAAAACAAGAGTGATGAAAAAAGTAAAAAAATTCGGGACCTGGTCAGTCAGTTGAAGCAAACGGGTAAAGAAAAGGATTCTCTTGTAAAGGAAAATGCCCGGCTGAAAAAGAGACTTGGTGAACTTGAAACCCAAAACGCTTTGCAGCAGCCCTCAGTCCCTGATCTGACGCAGGATGCTGAACGTCTTGAACAGGCATTAAGCTGTCAAATGGAGGAGACCCTTCGCGCGGAACGGGAGAGAAAACAACTTGAGATTCAATTGTTCAGTGCCAGAAATGAGAACGCAATGCTCAAGGAAGAGTTTGCACAGATCTCTTCGGTCTTTGCCGCCGGGACAGATGATATATACACATGCCGGGAACCGGAGAATTGTCCGGTAACAGGAGCCTGCCCCAACGAAAATTGTCCAAGACGCCGCCTGTGCGCCAGGCGGATCTTTATGATCGGTGGAATTACGAAAATGAAATCCTACTACCGGCAGATTGTTGAAAATGCCGGCGGCGAGTTTGACTATCATGACGGTTATCTTAGAAACAGCAATGAGGATCTTGCCGCTAAAGTCAGACGGTGTGATGTGGTTGTCTGCCCCGTGAGCTGCAACAGCCATAATGCCTGTTTAAAGGTCAAACATTTATGCACACGGTATAATAAAGAACTGAAAATTTTAAACAGCGCAAGCCTTTCAGCCGTTACCCAGGCGTTGATCGTTTCCGATGATGCCGTAAGTATCAACTAATACCCATCCAGAAATAACATGTTGACATTTTTTCAATTCGGGAAATAATGGAGCTACAAAAATATTTGTAAAGGCAAGACAGGTAGATATGGAAACAGCACCCGGCAAAGGGGTGCCGTTCACCATCATTTTTCCGGAATTGATTAAAAAAGACTGACCCATCATGCAGATCCTGAACCCTTCCCGGTGGTATCTCCATCCGGTGTTTATTTTTGCCTGTTCCATTTTTGCCCTTGCCACATTCCTGGTCCTCACGGTCAGCCTCTACATGGAGATCCGTTCTGCCCTTGAGGTGGTGATGCTCAAGTTCAACATCGCGCCCCAGGCCATTTTTCCCTCCAAAACCGGGATGACAATACTTGTCCTGAGCCTATTGATCTTCGTGGTTCTGGCCGGCATTTTTTTAGCCTTTATCTATTACCAGAAAACCGTGAACCTGTTCCGGCTCCAGCACAATTTTATCTATAATTTCACCCATGAACTGAAAACCCCTGTCACGTCTCTTCGCCTTTACCTTGAAACCTTTATCCGTCATCCCATGGACCCTGGAGATGTAAAAAAATACAGTGCTGATATGCTCAAGGATATTGACCGGCTCACAGAGAATATAGACCGGATTCTTAACCTGGCACGCATAGAGAGCCAGAATTTCGGATCAAAGGTGACCCGGGAAAGCCTTGTGGTCTTTTTAAAAGAGTTCTGCCGGAAAAATGCCACCCTGTTCAGGGGCCTTGACATCAAGATTGAAAATCCGTCAGGGGGCAGATTCGAGTATCCGGTAAACGCATTTTTACTGGATATTCTGCTGACCAATATTTTTTCAAATGCCATCCGCTACAATGAAAGCCGCACACCCTGTCTGACCGTTTTGTTTAAAAGTTACTTGCAGAAAGTCACCATAGATTTTATTGATAACGGCATAGGTGTGGATAAAGAGGAGGCAAAAAAGATTTTTCGAAAATTTTACCAGGCAGACAGGAATAATAACCATTCAACCACAGGGTCGGGTCTTGGGTTATATCTTGTATCAAGCATTGCTGCCATTCATGGCTGGCGTGCCTCGGTCTCCAGTGAAGGTAAAGGGAAAGGCGCCAAATTTACCATTACCATCCCCCGGGCAAGCATTGCCGGCGTCAGAGATAAGGTGTTATGGAAACGGCTGAGAAAAAACGTGTTTTGATCATAGAGGATGAATCCCATATTGCCGAGGGGATCAAGTTGAACCTCACCCTCCAGGGATATGAGGCCAAAGTGGCTGCCGACGGTATTCAAGGCCTTGAAAAATGGCGTGCCTGGGACCCTGATCTTATTATTCTGGACATTATGCTGCCCATGGTTGACGGATTTTCCATTCTCCAGACCATCCGCCGGGAAGATGAAAAGATCCCTGTGCTGATTTTATCGGCCCGGGGAGACACCCGGGATAAAGTTCGGGGATTGAAATACGGGGTGGATGATTACCTGTCCAAACCCTTTGATCTTGAAGAATTTCTTTTGCGGGTGGAGCGGCTTGTAAAACGCAAGGAATGGTACGCACAGCCCCGAAAAGAGGAACAAAAATCAGGCTGTCCTTTGTTTGAAGGAACCGCCTATTCCTTTGGGACAAACCACATTGATTTTGTGACATCCACGGCCCGGTGTGCCGCCGGTGAAGTGGTCCTGACCGAGCAGGAAATCACCTTGCTGCGGATTTTCATCGCCCACCAGGGAAAGCCGTTGTCCCGGAAAATGCTTCTTAAGGCCGGGTGGGGATATGCCAGGGATACCACCACCCGGACCGTGGACAACTTCATTGTCAGATTCAGAAAATATTTTGAACCCGAACCCAAGTCCCCGGTCTATTTTAAAAGCCGCAGGTCTGTGGGTTATATTTTTGAACCCGGGGAATAAAAGGGGTTAATCCTGCCCTGCCAGAAGAAACATGGGCATAAACCGCGGATCCAGATTCCGGGTCATGACATGGCCGTATTCCGACTCCAGTTCCCGCAAAAGTGTGTACAAAATGCCCTGGAGCGCCGTGGGCAGATCTGTCTCATGCATGCCGGATGCCTGGGCAGCCCATAATCCAAAATCCTTTGCCTGGGTCTCGTCGATGGTCCCTTCCCGGCTGAAAAGCTGGGCAAAAAAATCCTTGAATTCAGAAATTTCAATGGGCGCAAGACTCAAGGGCTTTGACGCGTTCAGGCCCATACGGTCCCGGACCCACAAGGTCAGGATCATGCTTTTGTATGTGAGCACCCCAAAGCTGAAGGTGGCAATGTCCACATCCAGGCGGTTGAGAAAATCATCCAGGCAGATGATTTCATCCAGCTGCCGCCGGGTGGCCCTGATATCGGAAAGGCTGGCAAAGTTGCGGTACAAGGTTTTGTTGGCATAGTTGGCAAAAAACATGGGCCGCTGGACCATGAGTCCTCCAATAATGCCCAGGTACGTTTCCCCCAGAAAACTTAAGGGCAGGTTTTTTGCCCCGATAAAGCTTGTCTCATGCCATTTGCGCGCCATGGCCTGCAGCCTTGCACCTTCCCTGCTTCCGGTTCTGAAAATATCTTCAAGAAAATATCTTTTAATCAGCTCTACGGCACGCTCCACGCTGATCTTGGCGCCTTCCATAAGCACGTCAAGGCCCAGGCTTAAGGTTGACATGGTTTTTTCAAGGGGTTTTTCAATGGATTCCCGGTTCCTGATTCTTATCCTGTCTGCACTGATGACTTTGTTGATCAGGGCGGCAAGTTCACTGTCAAGACCCGGTATTCCTCCTTGTGCATTGAGTTGTTCCAGGGCTTTTACAAACAGGTTGTCACCTTTTAAAAACTGGGTGAAAAACATGGGGGGCATGGGAATATCCGGGTCAAATGCCTGGGGGTTACGGGGAGTTTCAGGTCTGGAAGGTAAGTTTTTCCCGGCAACTGGCTGGTAAATACCAATGGCCTCATGGGCCGGTAAAAACCCTTTTTCCGCCAGCCTGATGTTTTTTTGCCGGAACTGTTCCTCCTCTGCTTCGGCGGGCAGAAGGCTCAGGGTCTCAAGGAACAGGCCGTGGAGAACCGACAGGTCCATGGCGGCAAGGGTTCTTATCATCTGTTCGATTAATTGCGGGGCATCATCGGGCAGGCCATCTTCCCGGGGGATATCCTGGGGCAAAAGATCGCCTTGGGGGTCTTGATCCGGGCCGGATTGCTGATCTGGAAACCTGAAATAAAATTTATCATCCAGGGTGATGTAGTCGTCAAAATCCTCGGGCGGCACTTCATCGTGTTCCCGGATAAAAATACGCATCTTTTGTGACAGATAATATTCCACAAAATCGGGTTTTTCCGTGATGGCCCAGCGGAGAAGCCGTTGGGGATCAGCTTTGAACAAAAGGGAAAACACCTGGGTCATCATATGGGTATTGAGCCGGTCGTCATCCCAGACCTCCACGTCAAGGATATACTCCCACTGGCTGGATGCGGCCTGGGCCAGAACCGGAATGAAATCATCAACCCCGATTTTATGCATCAGGTAATACAGGTCCTGATCCGGAAAGGACTGGATCAAGGTGGCAGGGGAGGGGGCCTCCAGGATCATGTCAAGGGCTTTGGCCCCGTCGCTGACGATGATGTCCCGGCGCAGATTCTGTAACTTCAGTTCTTTTCTGGTTTGGTTGGCCAGTTGATAATCGTTGTTCATATTAAAGATATTTCCCCCCGGGTTTGATTGATAAATGAATTAACGCGTTGTTTTCTGTTTACATATATTGATGTAATGCCCCAAAGCCGGATCATGGGCAAACGGGGTGAAATATGTTAATGCGCCGTGAAAATCACCGGTATTCATCAGGCACACCCCCATGCACACACAAAGCTCCTTGTTATCTGGAAAATGGGACAGCCCTTTGTCAAGAAAGGCCATGGCCCCGGAAAAATTCTTTTGCTTCTGGCACATCATGGCAAGCCCCTGGAAAGCCCTGGGGCAAGGATAAAACTGCAATGCCCTTTCAAACAGATTCACAGCCATCTGCCCGGCATTTTTGACCCGGTCATCCCGGGCATATTCCCCGTGGGAAAAGGTCATGGCAAGCCTTGATAAGAAATCAGCATGCAAGGGGGCAAACCCATTATCCGGATGAAGGGTAATGCGGTTGATAAAATCCTCTATATTGTCAAAAAAAGCCTGCCTGAGCCGGTCACCCCACCCTTTAACCCGGGAAAAGTCCATGTCCGGGTCCAGTTCCCACCAGGGCAAATCTTCTATGTTTTTTTGCCATACACCCTCATGGGTCCATCCTTTTTGTAAGGCCCGGTTATACAAGGCTGTGCCGGGAAAGGTGACCAGCATATAAAACACCGTGCTCAAGGGGCCTAACCGGATCATAAGATCAATACTCTCCTGGATGGTGGCATCGGTCTCCCCCGGAGAGCCATAGATAAAATAGGCCCGGGGCAGGATACCTGCGGCACGCACCTTGTCAAAGGCTGCCACACAGATGTCATTGTCAATGGGTTTGCCAAGGATCTTTTTGATGGGCTCAGCCCCGGATTCGATGCCGAAGCTGATCTGGATGCATCCGGCCCGGCGCATGGGTCCAAGTATGCTCTCGTCAATATAATCCACCCGGGAGATGGCATTCCAGGTGATGCCAAGATCTGCCCGGATTATTTTTTCGCACAAGGCCCTGACGGCGTCGCCGTCCATGGTAAAGGTGTCGTCACTGATGAAAAAATGGGTCACGCCCTTTTGGGCAAGTGCCTTGATCTCTTCGAACAGCCATTGGGGGGAGTGGCGGCGGACAAGGGAGGTGCCCCAGAATTTCGGGGAGCCGCAAAAGGTGCATCTCCCGGGGCATCCCCTGGACATGGACAGGTGCTGGTAGGTGAAATACCGGGACGGGTGGGGCAGGGTGTCCAGGTCTTTTACCAGTGCACTTTGACCTGTGTCATGAATGCTTGGGCCCTTGCGGAAAACAATGCCGGGAATCCGGCCAAGCTCATGTATCAGCTCAGCTCTGATAACCTGGGCCTGGTGGAGGGTGCCAAAACGGTTTCTTATTTGTTTTGCAGCATTGACCAGCTTTGCCGTGCTGATCTCTCCTTCGCCTTTGACAATCACATCCAGGGCAGGGCAGGTATCAAACAGGAAATCCGCCATAAAGGTGGCACCGGGCCCCCCAAATACAATGAGGCTGTCCGGCAAAAGCTGCCGGGCCTTGTCTGCACAGGCCATGGCATTGATCCGGGTGGGGCTGGTTACGGAAAATCCTAGGATATCAGGCTGTTCACGCATGACGGCCTGGGAGAACAGGTCCAGTGCATTCTTTGCCGATCCCTTTGCCGACGGGTTGGCCGGGCCTGCCGGCGCAAGATTTAAAATACCGGATATCCAACCCTGGTCCAGAAGTCCGGATGCCAGATAATAAAGCCCGATGGGAACCTGGAGCGCATCCGGGTCCGTAACCCGTGGATCCAGGCAGGATGGATTAACAAACAGAACCTTCACAGCTACCAGGCGTTGAGAATCAGATCCTCAAGCTTACGCTTGGGAACGTGATGAACCTGATTTTCATCCCTAAAATACCGGATATCCCCGCCCTCATCCACATCATCAATGCAGGCTTGTTCCACGGGTTTGCCAAGTGCGATGACCAGCTTGACCTCCAGGTGATCGCCGATGCCAAGCAGAGTTTTAAGTTTTTTGATATTGATGGCGGCGAACATACATCCGGCCAGCCCCCTTGCCCGGGCCCCGAGAAGCATGGTCTGGGCGGCAATGCCGTGGTCACACCAGAAATTGTTTGAAATGGTGGTATCCCCCAGGATGACAATGTATCCCGTGGGCTGTTCCCCGGGTTCTGGGCCTTTCCACTCTTTCAGATAAGCGGCCCAGGTCAGGCAGGAAAAGATCTTCTCGTTTTGTTCCCGGCTGCAGGAAATGATATATTTCAAGGGTTGGTTGTTGGCTGCCGAGGCCGTATACCGGGCCAGTTCCACAAGCTCAGTCAAGGTTTGGGTATCCAGGGCAAACGTGTTGTCAAACCGTCTGCAGGACCGGTTGGATTTTACCAGTTCTTTGAATGCATCCATTGTTTTCCCTTTGGTGAAAAATTATTTACAGCCCGGTTCAGTGATAATCCGGGACATTTGAATATCTATCCAGTCCAGAATTTTGTCCATCTCCCGGGTGATCTCCTGCAACGCCTTTCCCCGGTGGCTGACCCTTGCCTTCTCATCCATGGACAACTGGGCAAAGGTTTTATTCAATTCCGGAAAAAAGAACAGCGGATCATAACCAAACCCGTTATTGCCTGCAGGTTCCCGGGCAAGGACCCCTTCACAGCGCCCTTCATAGGTCAAAGCGGCGCCTGTGGGAACCGCAATGGAGATCACACATTCAAAGGCTGCTTTGCGGTTTTCTTCATTTTTCATGGCGTCCAGAAGTTTGTCCACATTGTCCTGGTCCGTGGCATTTTCCCCGGCGTAACGGGCCGAATATACGCCGGGTGCCCCGCCCAGCGCTGCCACGCAAAGCCCTGAGTCGTCCGCCAGGGCCGGATATCCCAGAATTCTGGAAATAAACGAAGCCTTTTTATAGGCATTGTCGTCAAAGGTCTCCCCGTCTTCTATCACCTCGGGAATGGGACCGAAATCAGACAGGTTTTTTATCTCAATCGGATAGCTTTGCAGTCTGTCCTTTAATTCCTTTGTTTTGCCTTTATTGGTCGTGGCCAGTACTAAGATCTGTTTCACCTGAAAGCTCCTTTTGCAGTATTCTCTTTTTTAAAAAAGTTAAGGCTTAATATAAGTGCTGGTCCAGGGTTTGTAAAGGTGAGCCCGTACCCCCTCCCGGCAATTCTAAATTGGCTGCTTATTACCGGGCATTAAAAGAGGTTCAGGCATGAACAAATTTGGCATGCTGCAACATTCCCGGGACTGGATTCGCAGAAGCATGGTCCGCATTATCCGAATACGCGATTTTTTTAAAATTGATATGGTTCCGTCCGTCCCTCATGGAGCTGGTATCCATCTTCAATTATCCGTAAAGATTGGGCCAACAAAAAAATTTAAAGTGTTGCCATAAATATCTTTTGCTATTTCACCTCTCTTATGGCATCTAAAAAGGTTCAACTATAAAAATAGATGTTTTTCGAAAGGAATTAAAATAATGGAGGAACGGTACATCCCTTCCCAGGTCGAGCCCAAATGGCAGGAAAGCTGGAAAAATACCCGGCTTTTCAAAGTAGAAGAAGATTCGTCCAGGGAAAAATATTATCTGCTTGAAATGTTTCCCTACCCTTCGGGAAAGATTCATATGGGCCATGTGCGTAATTATACCATCGGAGATGTGGTGGTCCGTTACAAGCGCATGAGAGGGTTTAATGTCATTCATCCCATGGGATGGGATGCCTTTGGCATGCCTGCGGAGAATGCGGCCATTGACAACAATACCCATCCGGCTGCCTGGACCTATGACAATATCCGGGCCATGCGGGCCCAGCTTAAAAAAATGGGGTTTTCCTATGACTGGGACAGGGAAGTTGCCACCTGCCGGCCAGAATACTACCGCTGGGAACAGTGGCTGTTTTTGAAAATGTTTGAAAAGGGAATGGCCTACCGCAAGGAATCCTATGTGAACTGGTGTGAAAAATGCCAGACTGTGCTGGCCAATGAGCAGGTTGAGCAGGACCGGTGCTGGCGGTGTTCCCAGGTGGTTCAGCAGAAAAAATTATGGCAGTGGTTTTTCAAGATCACCGATTATTCCGAAGACCTTTTGGCACATTGCGATCAGCTCCCGGGCTGGCCGGACAATGTCACCACCATGCAGAAAAACTGGATCGGAAAAAGCGTGGGCGCAGAGCTGGACTTTAAGGTGGACGGCAGTGACGAGGTGATCAATGTGTTCACCACCCGTCCTGACACTATTTTCGGTGCCACCTTCATGTGTCTGGCACCGGAACATCCCCTGGTGGAGACCCTGTCCAGGGGTACGGACCAGGAGGCGGCCGTAAAGCAGTTTGTAGATAAGGTGTCCAGGCAGGAGCGCTCTGCCGAAGGCATTGAAAAATACGAAAAAGAAGGTGTATTTACCGGTGCGTATTGCATTAATCCGGCCACTGAAGAAAAGATTCCCGTGTACACGGCGAATTTTGTTTTAATGGGCTACGGCACAGGCGCCATCATGTCCGTACCCTCCGGTGACCAGCGGGACTTTGATTTTGCCAGAAAATACGGGCTTGAGATCCGGGTGGTGGTGCAGCCGGAAGGGGAAACCCTTGACGGTGCCACCATGACCGATGCCTATGCCGGCCGCGGCATCATGGCCAACTCTGGACAATTTAACGGCATGGACAGCAAGGAAGCCATCGAAAAAATGGCGGACTGGCTTGAAGAATCAGGCATTGGTAAGCGCGCGGTTTCTTTCCGCCTGCGTGACTGGGGAATTTCCCGCCAGCGGTACTGGGGTACGCCCATTCCGGTGATCCACTGCCCCTCATGCGGGGTGGTCCCGGTGCCGGAGGCTGATCTGCCCATTACCCTGCCCGAAGATGCCAACCTGCTGGAAAAAGGCGGATCTCCTTTGCCGACCCTGGACTATTTTGCCAGGACCACCTGTCCTGTCTGCGGAAGAGAAGATGCGAAAAGGGATACCGATACCATGGATACCTTTGTGGAGTCTTCCTGGT
The DNA here is from genome assembly GCF_000745975.1 of Desulfobacter vibrioformis DSM 8776. Lineage (GTDB taxonomy): Bacteria > Desulfobacterota > Desulfobacteria > Desulfobacterales > Desulfobacteraceae > Desulfobacter > Desulfobacter vibrioformis. The sequence continues at coordinate 134,880 of NZ_JQKJ01000008.1, forward strand.
ATTACCTGCGCTATTGCTCCCCCCGGTATGACAAGGGCATGTTTGATCCCAAAGCCGCGGCATACTGGATGCCCGTGGATCAGTATATCGGTGGTGTGGAGCATGCAGTGCTGCATCTTCTCTATTCCCGGTATTTCCTGCGGGTCCTCAATGCCCTGGGGCTTGTGCCCTTTAAGGAACCGTTTACCCGGCTTTTGACCCAGGGAATGGTGTGCAAGGAGACCATGACCTGCCCTGAGCACGGGTACCTGTTTCCGGAACAGGCGGAGAAACAGGATGGAAAACTTGTCTGCACCATGTGCGGCAAGGATGTGGAGGTCGGACGTGTGATCAAGATGTCCAAATCCAAGAAAAACGTGGTCAATCCCAATGAGCTTCTGGAAAAATACGGGGCTGACGTGACCCGGTTGTTCTGTCTGTTTGCCGCCCCCCCTGAAAGGGATCTGGAGTGGAACGAGGACGGTGTTGAAGGCAGTAACCGTTTTGTCAACCGCGTCTGGCGTCTGGCGTTGACCTGCATGGAAACCATCCAGGGTATGGATGCGTACAAAGGGCCGGCGGAATCACTTAAGGCGGACCAGGCAAAGCAATTGTATATCAAGGCCAATCAGACAATCCAGAAAGTAACCGCGGATATTGAAACCAATTTTCATTTCAATACAGCGATTGCCGCTGTCATGGAGCTGGTCAATGCCATGTACACGGTTGAACTTGAAACGGCGGATGATGAGTTGAAATCCGTGGTCTGGTTCTGCCTTGAAAATGTGCTGCTTTTGCTCAGTCCCATTATCCCCCATTTCTGCGAGGAGTTGTTTGCCCAAATGGGGAACAAGGGCTCTATTCTTGAACAGCCCTGGCCTGAATTCAGAACGGATTCCATGCAAACCGACGAGGTCATTGTTGTGGTTCAGGTTAACGGAAAACTGCGGGCAAAATTTTCCATGGGTGCCGACGCAGGTGAAGATGATATTAAATCCGCCGCCCTTGGGGATTCAAGAATTATCAAGTATATAGAAGGAAAAGAGATCCGTAAACTCATTGTGATTCGTAAAAAACAGACCCTTGTTAATATCGTGGTGTAATTTATGAAAAAATGTATTGCATGGCTGGTGACGGCCTCGGTCCTGATGATTGGTCCGGGTTGCGGATACCGGCTGGAAGGCGGTGGCTTCATTCATAATGATGTCACCCGGGTGTCTGTGGCGATATTTGAAAACAAGAGTACCGAATCCAGGGCCGGGGTATCTTTTGCCAACGAACTGATTCGGGAAATCACCGCAAAAACCGATACCATTGTTGTGGGTGCTGACAATGCCACCCGCAAAATCACCGGCACAGTGCGATCCATCACCTTTTCCGCATTATCAAGATCTTCTTCGGAAGACGTTACGGAAAGGGAGGTTACGGCTAAGGTGGATGTGGTGCTGACCGGGGCCCAAGGAAAGATTCTCTGGTCAGTGAAGAATTTTTTAGCCACGGAATCTTATCAGGTATCTGATAAAGTATCTGGTACTACCGTGGATGATGAGGCCAATAAGCGGGAAGCGGTTGATCTCATTGCCGAGCGTGTGGCAGAACGCCTGGTCAGCCTAATGACAAACGACTTTTAAATGCAGCAAGACGAACCGGCGACTGTTCCCTGTGCAGGGGCAAGCGCCGGTTTATGGCTTGGACCGGCTGTGCTTAAACGGTGCAAAAGCGCGCAACTTATGCGTTCGTAAACTTGAACAGTCTTGAGATCTTCCTTGAAGCAGTTTTCTTGTGAACAATACCTTTTTTAGCAGCCTTGTGAATGGCGGACTGGGTCTTTTTCATCAGTTCCTCGGTATTTTCACCCGCTTCTTTAGCTGCACGAAGTTTCTTTTCAAGGGTTTTAAGGGAGGTTCTTACGGATTTGTTTCTCATCCGTCTGACCTGATTTTGTTTTGCGCGTTTTTTTGCTGATTTATGGTTCGCCAACTTGGTATAGCTCCTTCATAAAATAGAGAATTAAAAATAATAAAACTTATATCAAATTCGGTAAAATATATAAAAGAGATAAGCATGTCAAGGAAAACCTGTGGCCCACTTTATTAAAAAAGCAGCATTTGTCAGCTTAATCACGCTGATTTCAAGAATACTTGGCATGATAAGAGATGCGGTGATTGCTTTTATATTTGGTGCCGGCATGGTTTCGGATGTATTTTTCATTGCTTTCAGGCCCTTTGATCTGATCCGGAAAATGATGTCCGACGGAATTTTGAGTATCTCTTTCATCCCTTTGTTTGCAGAACTATTTGCCCAAAAGAAGACAGACCAGGTCGCGGCCATGTTTTTAAATGCCCTGTTTTTTATATCCGTTGCAGGGGCCCTGCTGGTCAGCCTGGGAATTTATTTTGCGCCTTTTCTGATAGAATTTTTTGCCCCGGGGTATTACCCGGGATCCTATGCCCATACATTGTCCTGTCTGCTGTTCAGGATAATGATGCCCTATATGGTCATCATTTTTTTTGTGGCCTTGTCCATGAGCGTGCTCCATGCAAGGGGTAATTTTCATGTGCCTGCAGCCACGCCGGTGCTGCTCAATCTTTGTATTATCACGGCAGCTGTGCTTTTTTCCAACCGGTTTACGCCAAAGATTGTCGTCCTGGCATTTGGGGTAACCGCAGGCGGCATTGTTCAGCTTGCCTTTCAAATACCAAGTCTTGCAAAGCTTGGTATGTTTAATTTCAAGGCTTTTGTCCGGGTGCATCCCCATGTCAAAAAAGCCTTTATTACCCTTGGCCCTGCCATAATCGGGGCTGCGGCGTTTCAAATCAATGTGCTGGTGGCAGGGCTTTTCGCGTCAACGCTTGATCCGGGTTCGGTCTCTTATCTGAATTATGCCGAACGTCTGGTTCAGTTTCCTCTGGCTTTGGTGGCCTCTCCTGTTGCCACGGTTTTATTACCCATGCTCTGTGCAAAGGCCGGCACGCGTTGCCTGGAAACCGGAAAACATCCCGGAAGGGTGCCTGGATTTGATTTTTTTGATCAAACACAGGAAACACAGGACCTAAGACTTTTGTTTGAGACCGGCCTATGCATGGTCCTTTTTTTAATTATTCCTGCAGTAGCCGGCATCATGGCCTTAAACCGTCCCATTGTCTTATTGCTGTTCGGCCGGGGGGCCTTTGACCTGACTGCCGTGGATCAGACCGGCCAGTGTCTTGTCTTTTTGATTCTTGGTCTCTGGGCGGTTGCCGGAACCCGGCTTTTTGTGGCGTTTCACTATGCGCTGTCCAATATCCGGCAGCCGTTCATGGCAGGCATTGTGTCCATTGGGTGCAATATTCTGCTGTGCCGGTTTCTGGTGCAGCGCATGGGGGTGACAGGGCTTAGTTTGGCCGTATCCCTGTCTGCGGTGGCCGGATTTGTCCTGCTTGCCGCATTCGGGCCTTTGGGCATTCGAGGACGCGCAGTACTGGTTTGCGCTTGCAGAGCGGTTTTTATGTCTGTTATAATGTTCTTTTGGGTTCGATGGATGTGGAGCTTCTGGCCGGATTGTTCCCGCATAATTCAGGCAACAGGCCTTATCATCAGCATCAGTGCCGGGGCCGGCTGCTACTTGTTGGGGGCCCGCCTTACCGCGAATCCGGAAATGGCAATGCTCACAAGGATTTTTTTTAAACAAAAATGACCCGTATGGAAAAAATATGCCTTTACCTGGCCGTGGGGGGGGCGGTTATTCTTTTATTTATGTTTTTTTTTTCCACAAGAGGGGTCATGGACTATAACCGGCTTAAATCCAGGCAGGCGCAGCTTGACGCCCAGGCTGCCATTGCCGTCAGTCAAAATTCAAAAATGGAAAAAGAGATACTGAAACTTAAAACCAATCTTGAATATATTAAACACCTGGCCAAACATGAGCACGAAATGGCTGCCCAGGATGAACTGGTTTTCAAAGAGAAACCCAAGAATCAGACCCCCAAAAATTAAGAATCAGACAAAGGATCTGAAAAATGACCCGTAATTTTGCAAGCTTAGCCCTGGCCCGCCTGTACGAGAAACAGGGATATATAGACGATGCCCTTGGAATTTACAGGGCAATTGATACAAGCCAAAGCCCTGATGCCCAAAATATTTTTGACGCCATTTCCCGCCTTGAAGCCCAAACGAAAACGGCCAATGCAGATTGTAAAGAAAATTTGAAAGAACCAGGCCAGGATGTTTTAACGCCCCATCAGGCTGGCACGAAAGAGGATAGAATGGCCCATATGCTCGAAATATGGATCAGGCTTATTGTCATGCAGAAACGGGTGGATATATTCAAAAACATAAAAGCCCGGTTATGATTTTTAAGCGAGATATTCTGGGATGCTTTTTTATTTTAAGCATCTGTGTGATGACCGGTCTCGGCGTGAATGCGCTGTCTCCCAATGGCATTGCCCTTAGGGGACAATGGAATCCGGATCAGGGTGTGGTCATGGCCGGGGCAAACAAGACCCACGCCGTTGATGTTCTCCAGATCAATGATCCCCTCAAAGTCAAACGGCTGGTGGAATCCGGCACCATGATCGTGCTTGATGTCCGCTGGCCGGAAATTTATGACCTGGGACATATTCCGGGCGCATTGAATTTCCCCTTGGGTGATTTTGAAGAAGAGAAAAAAGAGATGCTCTCAAGAATAACCCCTGAAGATGAGATTCTTGTGTATTGTGCGGGTGTGACCTGCCACGATTCACATACATTTGCCACCCGTCTGGTTGAAATGGGTTTTGCCCATGTGGCGATTTATGCCGGCGGGTTTGCTGAATGGGAGGAAATGGGATTTGATGTGGCCGGCAAAGGAACAGACCCATGAACAAACTGTTCCGTATCAAAAATGGGGCGCATTTGTCGTCCATGGATTTGGGCCGGCACACAGGCATCATTGAATGGGTCCTGCGTCTGTTTCTCGGATCGACCTTTATTTTTGCGTCCTGGCACAAAATTGTGTCACCGGATCAATTTGCCACAATTTTGTACGGCTATGCGATTTTTCCCCATCAGTTTATTAATGTGTTGGCCATTGTCATACCCTTTGTGGAGATTGTCTGCGGTATCACTCTAATCACCGGTTTGCTTAAACGTTCTGGCCTGTTATTGATTAATGCCATGCTGGTCGGCTTTATTCTTCTGATCAGCTTCAATCTGATACGGGGCCATGAATTTGACTGCGGGTGCTTTTCCCTGGGGGATACCAAAGGGACCTGGTCCTCAGTCTGGCTGCTTGTCAGGGATCTTGGGATGCTTGGGGCAGGGGTTTATCTTTTCAGGTTGTTTAATAAAAAAGACAGCAGGTGAACCTGCCGGCTCACTGCTCCCGGACGATTCTGAATCCAAGGCTGTTACGCCGGGCCACCGGCTTGTAATTGGTGCGGTAAGCACATCGCTGGTATTTACTGTTCTGAAACCATCCGCCGCCTCTGACCACCCGGTGTTCACCCTTTGTTTCCAAAGGATCTGTAATGCCGTCAACATAGGTCCGGGTAATGGTTCCGGTTCCCGCACTCCAAAATGTGCGCCACTGACAGGCATCCTGGACCCATTCCTGAACATTGCCGTGCATGTCGTAAAGCCCGAATTTATTGGGTTTGAGCAGTTTTACAGGGTGGGGCTTGAAATCCCCTGCAGGCGAAAATCCACCAGAATTAAAGCAGTACCAGGCATACGAAACAAGCGCCGGTTCCGGTTCCTTGCAGGAAAAAGTGGTGATGCCGCCTGTGGCAAAGGCGGTCTGACTGCCGGCCCGGCAGGCATATTCCCACTCTGCCTCCGTGGGCAAACGGTATTTAGTGGTGCCTTCTCTCTTGTTTAAAAACTGAATAAATGTAACCGCCTCATTCCAGGACACGGTATCCACAGGATAGTAATTGCCCAGTTTAAAAGATGACGGGTTCGGGGCGACCAGGCGGTCCCACTGCCCCTGGGTCACTTCGGTCTCTGACATGTAAAAGCTTTTTGTGATAATCACCTTGTGCTGTTTTTCGTCTTTCTGGCGTCCCTTTTCCGATTCAGGGCTTCCCATGATAAAGGAACCTGCCGGAATCAGGACAAATTTCATTCCGATTTTATTGGTAAAAGCGGCTTGGGCAAAGGCATATGAACACAGCACCCCAAGGGTCAGCGATAAACCCAGAAGGAAAAACGGTATTTGCAAAAAGGTTTTGCCCTGCATAAGTAATACCTGCCTTGATTGTTAACGATAGGGTTACAGTAAATATGTATAGAGATTAGCATATTTAAAAACATTGGTTCAACGATTATAAATTTCCATACGTCAGCGCTGCCATTCGTGTGGACAATATCACCTTGACGCCGGGTTTAATTTTATATAGTCTGCCGTCAATTGTTTCATTACCATTGAGTAAGATCAGGCAGCCTTTTGGTTTTCCACAGAATCCTCTCTGTCTTACATAGAGAGGCTGTATGGAAATATCCCCAGGTGATTCACGCCGGAATATATTCAAGGATATTCTGGAGGACCAGTTTCAAAAAAAGATTTACAACGCGTTCATTACTGGGGCTGTTCTGCCATTGGTAACGGAAGTTATGGCATATGCCCATGATGTTGTTGACGCACTTGAGCATTCGGATAAAAGCCCTGCGGTGGCATGCGGTTCCGGCTGCAGTTATTGCTGCCATTCCCAGATTCATGTTCTGCCCATTGAAACCCTGCTCATTCTCTCCTTTATCCATGAAAGTTTTACCAAAAATCAGATTATCCAGCTCAGGGACAGAATAGGGAAACGCCTTCAGCTGACCCGGGGAAAATCCGTTGATATTCTGTTTCCTCTCCGGGATAAACTGTCTTGTATCTTTTTAGAAAACAACCTGTGCAGTATCTATCATGCCCGCCCTTTTATCTGCCGGGCATGGAACAGCGTGGATTCATCTCTTTGCAGGACGATCTATAATACAGGAAGTTTTGATGATGAAATTGAATCTTCATCAGCCCGAAATTTTGTATTTGAATCCTCCAGATCGCTATTCACAGATTTTGCCAGGCAACTGAACCTGGAAACAGTTCCCTTGGAAATTACACTGGCGGTTTTTAACTGCCTTGCCACAACTGATCCATTGCAGCTGTGGCTTTCAGGAAAAAATATTTTAGATATAAATATAACGTCCCAGCCGGAATAAGGTGGTACGGAGGTGGTATGAACAATTTGATTTCAAATGGGATGCCGGCCTGTACCGAATTCCCAGGCAGGGGGGGAATACAAAGTTGGAATTGGTCACATCAAAACCTGTTGAAAATGATTTTTTAATGCAGCAGATTCCCAGATTGAACAATCGATATTTACTCTCCTTTTCCAGGGACGATACGTGTATGGAATATTTTCTCTGCAGCAGGCGTACCGGAGAACAGATTTCAAAAGCATTGATTGTCTCCCATGAAGTTTTTTCAGGCAGCCTGTACGTTTCCCGGTTTTATCCGGAACTATACAAACAGATAAACTGCAAATACTTGTCAGCAGCTTGTTTTTATCTCATGGTTCACCATGCCGCAGGTGTATTTCAACTGCTTGATAAATGCCGGGTTAATCTGGAAACCGATAACGAGGTTTTTTTACAGTTTTATGCCAGGCTTCAGGATTTTCATTTTTATATCCGGCATGCCAGACCGGCGCAAAAAGTTTACCTGACGGGAAATTACCGGGAAACAGCGGTGTTTACCGACCTGGTTCGTTCACACGTATAAAAAATGAACAATGGTGTTGCGATGTCCTTAAATTAATTGTTTAGGCTTGAAATTACGGACTGAAATGCTATTAAAAGGCAAATGGCATCTTTTTCCAGGAGTCAAAAAAATGATAAAAAATACCGCATCTGAATCCAAAATTCTCACCCCGGGCAAAAACACAAATCAGAAAAAAACCGAACCCGAGGTATCCGCCATTGGGATAGGCGGGACTTTGTTGAAAAAAAATGAATTCACCATGATTCTTGTCGCTGCGTTGGTCGTCACGGTCCTGGTTTTCTTCTTTTTTTTCAGGGGGTCATCTACCCAGCCGGCAGTTGAACACAAGCCTGTACCAGAGACCGGGACAGATCAGGCAGCCCCGGGTTTTGAGAGACGCATTTCCGCCCTTGAGGTCTCCGTGGCAAAACTTGCCTCCTCTTCGGGCCAGAATGAAAACCAAGCCTCATCACAGGCCGTGTCCGCCCTTGATGAACGGATCACACGAATTGAAACAGCATCAACCCTTAAGCTGGACGCCCTGATTGAACGTGTGGAGAAGTTTGAGGGCCGGTTAAACAAATTAGAAGTTGCTGCCGCGACGCCCCCACTGAAAACCGTTGTCAAACCCCAACCTGAAGTGAAGACCCCACCAATCCCCGCACTTAAGAAACAGTCTCAGGTGATAAAGAAAAAAGCTGAGAAACCAGAGAAGACCAGTCAGTTTCATACGGTTCAAAAGGGTGACACCCTGTGGTCGATTTCCCAGAAATATAAAACTAGTGTGGCAGCGATACGCAAACTGAATAATCTGACGCCTAAAGATGACATTTATCCCGGGAGTAATTTGTTAGTCAGATCAAGGTAAATATTTGATACGGAAGCTAAAAACAACAACAAGGCCGGCTAAAATGGATGTCGCAGGCGCTTGGCCCTCTTTTGTTTATAGTTTCATATAAAGGTTTTTCGCATGCACACGATAGCGTCCAAGACCCGTCAGGGTGCGGATCGTTTTTCCGCATACCTGGGGCCGGTCGGATTCCTGGCAGTTCTTTTTTTCATTAACTTTTTGTCCCGGATTATCCTGGCACCTTTTATGCCCCTAATTGAGAAGGATTTGGGATTCAGCCATACGGCTGCGGGGTCTTTGTTTCTTTTTACGTCAGCCGGATACTTTCTGGCCTTGGTGATATCCGGCTTTTTTTCAGCCCGATGGTTTCACAGGCGTACCATTGTTCTGTCGGCGGCTTGTCTGGGCGGTGCGCTTCTATTTTCGGCATTCAGCCGGGACCTGTGGCAATTGCGTATGGGGCTGGTAAGCGTGGGGATGGCCGCAGGGCTGTATCTGCCTTCGGGGCTGGCAACCATCACCGCGCTGGTCCATCCCCGGCATTGGGGAAAGGCCATGGGGATACATGAACTGGCGCCCAATCTGGGCTTTATGTCTGCACCGCTGCTTGCCGAGGTCATGCTGGGGTGGGTGTCCTGGCGCCAGGTCCTGATGCTTTTGGGAGGTCTGTCTCTTCTGATGGCCCTGGCGTATTCCCTATTTGGCAAAGGCGGTCATTTCCCGGGCAAAGCACCTGACCAGGCCGCCTTCAGGATTCTTTTCCGCCTTCCTGCCTTTTGGATCATGATCGTGCTGTTTATGCTGGCCATTACCAGCACCATGGGGCTCTACGCCATGCTGCCGCTGTATCTGGTAACCGAACATGGCATGACGCGCGGCAATGCAAACGAGATTGTGGGGATGTCGCGCCTTTTGTGCCCCATTATTGCCTTTTGTGCCGGATGGGCCAATGACCGAATCGGTGCCAGACATACAATAATAATGGTCTTAGCCATTGGCGGCATCCTGACCATCCTGCTGGGCATGGTTCACGATTCCCGGTTATTGATAATGATCGTGTTTGGCCAGCCTCTGGCCGCGGTCTGCTTTTTTCCGCCCGCGTTTGCGCTTTTGTCCACAATTGTGCCCGCCGAAATGAGCAACGTGGCGGTTTCGCTGACCATTCCTGCTGCATTTTTGATAGGCGCCGGCGTCATGCCCGTGTTGATCGGTATGATGGGGGATTGGGGCAACTTTGGCGCCGGGATTAGCATAGCGGGAAGTATGATTCTGTGCGGTTCACTGCTCGTTGTTTTTATAAAGCCCTATTCCGGAGATAACGAATAATGAAACTGAAAACACCAACAATGCGGTGCTGAAATAAGCGCCCCGGGCGCTTCACCCTCTTGTTTCCTGTATCTTGTCTCTAGTTTCTTAAACCCTTAACCCGTCCCGGCTCAGTCCGGTGTTCCGGTTCTGTTGGCTGCAAATGGACAGATTTTGCAGCCCTGATAAAGGCTTTGACCTTTGAAATATCCTTGATTCCCTTTGCTTTTTCCACACCCGAGGATACATCCACGGCCTGGGGACGGATACTTGACACGGCATCGGCCACATTTTCCGGGTTAAGCCCTCCGGCCAGCATCAAACGCACCTTTTTTGCCATTTCAAGGGCCTGGCCGTAATCCCAGGTTTCTGCATTTCCCCCGGGAAGTATGCCTTTGCCGTATTCGGCCAGACAAAAATCAGCAGATTGGTATTTTTCTGTTTCACAAAGCCCTGGAGGCCTTGCTGCAAAAAAAGCTTTGGTTACCACAAGGTTCTGAGCTGATAAGCGGTCTGCAAGTTCAGGCGTTTCTGCACCGTGCAGCTGTACGATCCCAAGGCCGCAGGCTGAAACGGTCTGCATAATCGTATCAAAGGATTCGTCTACAAACACCCCGCAGGCCGGAATGCCCTTGGGAAGGGCCCGGACAATTTGCCGGGCTTTTTCTGTACTTACATGCCGGGGACTTTTTTCATAAAAGACCAGTCCGATGATATCAGCACCGACTTTTACGCAGTCAAGGGCGTTGTCCACAAGGGTCAGGCCGCATATTTTTACAAGCACACCGGGCCTTGGGTCGGGTATCTGCCATGCAGATACGGGAAGCTGTGCCATGGCTGTTATTCGCCCTCCGCTTTGATGCCAAGAAGGGTTTTGATAAATTGAGCAGGATCCTTTGAACGGACAATGCTCTCTCCCACAAGGAAATTGAAAATACGGTTTTCCATGCCGGCTTCAATGCCGGATCTTCCGGAAATGCCCGAGGCCTCCACGGGAATGATTTCACCAGGGAATATTTTTGCCACCCGTCTTGCCACACTTGTGTCCACCTCAAGGGTGGCCAGGTTTCTGTTGTTAATGCCCACCACCCGGGCCTGGGCTTTATATGCCTGCTCAAATTCAAACTCTGAATTGATCTCCACCAGCGGTTCCATGCCAAGTTCCCGGGTAAGAAGGGTCAGTTCGGCCTGCTGGGCAGGGGCGAGCAGGGTGGTGATCAGCAGAACAGCAGACGCCCCTGCCTTTTTAGCTTCATAAATCTGGTATTCTGAAAATATGAAATCCTTTCGAAGCACGGGAAGGTCCGTGTTTTCGCATACAAGTTCAAGGTCGGCCAACGTGCCTTTAAAGTACTTTGATTCCGTGAGTACCGATATGGCCCTTGCCCCACCTTTGGTGTAGGCTTTGGCATAGGCGGCCACGTCAAGATCAATCCTGATATCTCCCTTGGAAGGCGATGCTTTCTTGACTTCGGCAATGATACCCACCGCATCACGGGTGGAGGCGGCCATGGCCTCTGCAAAAGAGACCGGGGCCGGTGTGTGTTCCGCATCATGGCGAAGGGCGGTCAGGGGAAGTTTACTTTTGGCCCGGCTTATTTCCTCTTTTTTGACATCAATGACAGTTTTGAGAAATCCTTTCATTTATTGATCATCCTTTCGATTTAACCGTTTTCCCTGGTATAATCCGCAAGTTGTTCCAGTTTTTTCATGGCCGCCCCTGTTTCAATGGATGTTAAGGCCATTTCAATACCCTTTTCAATGGTGGGTGCGGCATCGGCAGCCACAAGGCCGGCCCCTGCATTGAGCAGGACAATATTCTGTTTTGGGCCCTTTTCCCCGGACAGAACGGCCCGGGTAATGGCGGCATTGTATTTTGCATCCCCGCCCTTGAGATCTTCGGGGTCGGCATATTCGCCAAAATAGGTCAAGGGATCCACATCATAGGTTTTAATCATACTATTGTTGAGCTCTGTCACCCGGGTAAGTCCTGTGGTGGTCATCTCATCCATGCCGTCATGGCCATGGACCACAAAGGCCTTTTCCACACCCAGCAGATTCAATGCCTTTCCAAACATTTCCGTCAGTTCCGGTGCATATACCCCTAAAATCTGGCAGGAGGCGGCTGCCGGGTTGGTCAATGGCCCGAGCATGTTGAAAATACTTCTGATTTTGCATTCAGTACGGGCTTTCATGGCATACTTCATGGACCCGTGGTACAGGGGCGCAAACATGAACCCAATGCCGATTTCGTTGATGGCCTCTTCCACAATTTCAGGGTCCACACTTAAATTCACCCCCAGTTCTTCAAGCACATCCGCAGACCCGCATTTGCTGGTGACGGACCGGTTGCCGTGTTTGGCCACGGTGATGCCGGCACCTGCAATGACAAAGGCTGTTGTGGTGGAAATATTAAATGACCCTAGGGCGTCACCCCCTGTACCGCAGGTGTCAATGACCTTTTTGGCCAGGGCCTGGACACGAACCGCCTTGGTCCGCATGGCCCGGGCCGCACCTGCCAGTTCCTCAAAGGTTTCCCCTTTTGTGGCAAGGGCTGCCATGAATGCCCCGATCTGGGATTCGGTGGCCTGTCCTGAAAAGATGGCGTCCATCATGCCTGCCATCTGGTCCTGGCTGAGATCCTGTCCTTTTACGATGGTATTCAGGTGAGCTGTAAAATCCATATCATGCTCCTTTGATAAAGTTTCTGATCAGCCGTTTTCCCACGGTTGTCATGAAAGATTCAGGGTGAAACTGCACCCCCTGGGTGGGGTGTTCTTTGTGCCTTATGCCCATGATCTCTCCGTCTAAGGTCCTGGCGGTCACTTCCAGGCAGTCGGGCAGATCCGATTCCTGAACCGCCAGGGAGTGGTAGCGCATCACATTAAAGGGCTTGTTGATGCCTGAAAAGATCTGTTTGCCGTCTGCTTCCACCACGGATATTTTTCCATGCATAATGGCCTTTGCATGGATAATGGTGCCGCCAAAACTCTGGGCAATGGTCTGATGTCCCAGACACACGCCAAGAATAGGAACTTTTCCTGACAGTTGTTGTACAAGTTCAAGGCAGATTCCTGCATCTTCGGGCCTGCCCGGCCCCGGTGACAGGATGATGGCGTCAAACCCAAGCCCTGCCAGTTCTTCCACACTGATCTTATCGTTTCTGAAAACCTCTGCCTGGGCCCCTGTGTGCAGGACATAATGCACCAGGTTAAAGGTAAAGGAATCATAGTTGTCTATTATTGCGGTTTTCATATCTTACTATCCTTTATGGCTTTGTGACAGGGCAAGTTTCAATGCCATTTCAACACTTTTGGCCTTGTTGATGCACTCGTTCAATTCGGTTTCAGGATCTGAATCATAGACAATGCCGGCCCCTGCCTGGACGGTCAATGTGTCGTTTTCCATGACAGCGGTGCGGATGGTGATGGCAAAGTCCATGTTGCCGGTAAAGGAGATATACCCGGCAGCACCGCCATAGACACCCCTTTGGCGGTTTTCAAGTTTTGCAATGATCTCCATGGCCCGGATTTTGGGCGCACCGGACAAGGTGCCTGCCGGAAAGGTGGCCTTGAAAAGGTCAAAGGCGTCGCATTCCTCTTTCAGATCACAGGTGATATTGGAGACCAGGTGCATGACATGGGAATAGCGTTCAATGACCATGGTGTCCGTGACCTGTACCGTGCCGGCCCGGGCCACTCGGCCAAGGTCGTTCCGGCCAAGATCAATGAGCATGACATGTTCTGCTTTTTCCTTTTCATCATTGAGCAGATCATCGGCCAGGGCCCGGTCTTTTTGTTCGCTTTTGCCCCTGGGCCTTGTGCCTGCAATGGGCCGAAGGGTTGCCACCCGGTTTTCAAGGCGTACCATGGTTTCAGGGGAAGACCCTGCAATGACCCGGTCCGTGAAATTCATGAAAAACATGTACGGTGAAGGATTGATGTAGCGCTGGGCCCTGTAGATCAGTACGGGATCAACCGTTGTTTTGCATGAAAAGGGCTGGGAATATACCGCCTGGAAAATATCTCCCTCTACAATATGTTCCTTGATGGTTTTAACCCCTTCCATGTACGCTTCGGCGGGTGTTTCAGGTACAAGCTGGGTATCCGGAACATGGGGGGCGGTCCCGGGAACAAAGGGTTTGCCTAAATCTTTCACAAGCGTGTCAACGTTATCCCTGGCAGTATCATAGACCAACGCCGGGTCATCTGTCTTGGACAGGTAACAGATGTTCAGGCAGGTCAGTGTCTGTTTGATATTGTCAAAGATGATCATCTGTTCGGGAATAATAAAATGGCCGTATGGGGTGCCGTCGGGCAGGGCAACGTCAATATTTTCAAAGAAAGAGACCATCTCATAGGCAAAGTAGCCGGTGATCCCGCTCCAGAACCGCGGCAGCTCCGGGATATCAGCCGGAGTAAATTCTTTGATAATTTCCCGCATCACGCTTAGAGGATCATTGTCATGGGCAATTTTTCGGGTGTCGTGTCGGGTTGTCACAAGGACATGGGTTTTAAATATTTTGATGTGCCCAAAGGCCGACACACCAAGAAAGCTGTAACGGCCCCATCGCTCTCCGCCCTCCACGCTCTCTAAAAGGAAGCACGCCTTGTCCTTTTCATAGCATTTCTGCAGGATGGATACGGGCGTGTCACTGTCTGCAAGCACCCTTGTGGCCACTGGTATGACATTGGCGGATCGGGCAAGTTTAATAAATTGGTCTTTATCCGGCAGTCTGTCTAATATCATTAAAAAAAATCCTTACAAAAAATTTAAAATAAAAAAAGGCTGACACGGGATGTTGTCAGCCTTGGAACCGCAACAGCCACAAATTGGGAAAAGCTGCTGCAGCGATATGTCATAGAACCTAAAACATCTTTGATAACCTGTGCAGCCGCCATTGCCATATTGGCCAGGAATGCCAGCGCCATAAATTCAGTTTCTGGTTGGTTGCAGATGTTTTCATACGTGCCCTTGTAATCTGTATAGGTTTCTTTAGAGGCCAAATTAAATGGTTTTTATAATGGTGTCAATAAAAATGTTTCTACTCGTAGAAACAAAATTCAAAATCCCCCGGACAAAGACCAGACAAAGATAAAAAAAGCTGGCACTATCAGGCTCCGGCATTTATATAAACGGTCATAAATTGATATTTTTTTGAGTATGCAACAATAATAATAGAAGCACGGGACTGATTTCAATGCTTTTGCTTTTCCCCCCTGTGGCAAAACCCTGTGAACCGCCGGCCGGCATTGCGCTGCTGTCATCGGCATTAAAGGAAAACGGTATTGACTGCAAATGTGTTGACGCCAATGTCGACGGCCTTTTATGGCTGATTAATTCCGTGGGCAAAGACAAAGCAACCGATTCCTGGACCCGGCGGGCCCTGAAAAACCGGGCAGCCATTTTAAATGACCTGGGAAGTCCTGGTCTGTACACCAATTTCGACCGCTACCACCAGCGGGTCTATGACCTGAACCGGCTGGTGGCCGTATCCGCAGACCAATCAAGATTCAGGATCAGCTTAAGTGACTATTCGGACAATCAGCTCTCTTCGGTGGATTCAAAGGCCTTGCTTGACAGTGCCGCATTATATTCGGAAAATCCTTTTTACCTCTATTTTGAAGAAAAACTTCGCCCCGTGATAGAGTCCTGGGATCATCCCTGGATCGGCATTTCCCTTTGCTATCTCAACCAGGCCCTGGTCAGTTTTGCCCTGGCCGGATGGATCCGGGATAACTTCCCGGGTAAAATACTTGTCATGGGCGGGGGACTGATCTCTTCCTGGATGAGCCGTCCTGATTTTAATAACCCCTTTTCAAGTTTGATTGATCACCTGGTTAAAGGGGAGGGGGAATCTCCTTTGCTTGCGCTGCTTGGAAAGCCCGGCATTGAGAAAAAACATTATGTGCCGGATTACGGGTTTGCCGACAACCATGATTATATTGCGCCTGCAAAAATTCTGCCTTTCAGGGCTTCCATCGGGTGTTACTGGAGCAAATGCCGGTTCTGTCCTGAAAAAGCTGAAACGCGTCCCTACTCAACCCAGCGCTCCGATCAGGTGCTTGGGGATCTTGACTTAATGGCCGAAAACCACGGCCCGGATGTTGTGCACTTCATCGACAATGCGGTGACGCCTGCGTTTCTGCGTACACTTTCCAGACAGACATGCGCTTTTAAGTGGTACGGGTTTGTCCGGTTTGAAAAGGATTTTGCAGATCCCAGGTTTTGTCTGGCCCTTAAGCAAAGCGGATGTGAAATGCTCAAACTCGGGCTTGAATCCGGGGACCAGAAGGTATTGGAAGATATGGGAAAGGGCACGGATCTTGAATTGGTGTCAGCCACCCTTGCCAACCTTAAAGACGCAGGCATCCTTACGTTTGTTTACCTGCTTTTCGGCACCCATTATGAAGATGAGGCTGCAGCCCACCGGACCCTGGATTATATCAAGGCCCATAAATCCGATATTGACTATTTGAATCTGTCCGTGTTTAATCTGCCCAAGTTCAGTGAAGATGCCCAGGGACTTGTCACCCATGAATTTTTCCACGGCGACCTCTCTTTATATCTTAATTTTGAACACCCCCGGGGCTGGACCCGCCGTAATGTGAAATCGTTTATTAACAAAGCGTTTAAAAAACAGCTGGGTGTTGGGTCCAGGTTCAGGAAAAATCCGGCCTTTTTTTCATCCAACCATGCCATGTTTTTTAACCATATAGAATAATTTTAAAGGGAACTGCCATGATTAATGCCCATGTTCTATCCACCGGCAATGAGGTGCTGCTTGGTGATATTGTGGACACCAACAGCGCATTTTTATGCCGGCGGCTTAAAAGTTCAGGTGTAACCGTTATAAAGACAAGTGCTGTGCGCGATGATATGACAGCCCTTGTCCGGGAGATTGAAAGCATCGCGTCTTCCGTAGATGTCTGTGTGATGACAGGCGGCCTTGGACCGACTTCTGATGATTTAACGGCCGCAGCCCTGGCCGAAGCAGCCGGGGTGAAACTTGAGCTGGATACCGCAGCCTTGAACTCCATGAAAAAGTATTTTGATAAACGCGGGTTTGATTTCACACCTGCCAATGAAAAACAGGCCATGCTGCCCCAGGGCGCAAAATTTATGGAAAATCTTCACGGTACGGCTCCGGGTTTTTCCATGACCCTCAACAGGTGCCGGTTTTTCTGTATGCCGGGCGTCTCCAGGGAAATGGAGCGGATGTTTGATTTAAAAGTCAGACCCAAATTGTATGAAATGACCGGGCATGCCGGTGAAATCCAGGTCATACGCCTGATGGTGTTCGGTATGCCGGAATCCAGGGCCGGGCAGGCCCTTTCGGGTTTCACTTTGCAGTTTCCCGCAATTCATCTGGGTTTCAGGATCAGATTCCCCATGATTGAGGTGAAGCTCTCCAGGCTTAACGAGGTGGTATCCGATTCCCAAGAGGGCCTGGGCGGTGCCAGAGAGATGAATCAGGCTAAACTATGGGTGATGGAAAAGCTTGGGCCAAAAGTCATTTCAGACCAGGGACTGACCCTGGCCCAGGAAGTGGGACGGCTTCTGACAAAGCGTGGGCAGACACTCAGTGTGGCTGAATCCTGCACAGGCGGACTCGTGGCTCATCTGATAACGGATGTGCCGGGTGCCTCTGATTATTTTCTGTTTTCAGCCACCACCTACGCCAATTCCGCCAAAGAAGCGATTCTTAACGTATCCCGGCAAACCCTGGAAAATAACGGGGCTGTGGATGAAACCACGGCCCTTGAAATGGCAATTGGCGTCAGGACAGCCGGCGGATCAGACTGGGCGGTTTCCACCACGGGCATTGCCGGTCCTTCCGGCGGGACCGAAGCCAAGCCTGTGGGAACCGTATGCATTGGGGTGGCTGGTCCGTTGGGGTCGCATTCCCAACGGTTTATGCTGGACCGCGGTGACCGCGAACGCAACAAACAACTGTTTGCCGCCATGGCCCTTGAGATGCTGCGCAGGGAACTTGTGAAAAACTAAGGTATATCTGCGGATAAACTATATATTGAATACCGATTTATACCAGGCGGTCATTTTCTGTTCAAACTCCTGCTGGTGTGCCCGGTTTGTCATCTGATGATCCCCGCCGTCATGGAGGATCATCTCCTTGGGAGCCTGCATGGCAGCATAAAGGATATTGGCATTTTCCACCGGGACCACCTCATCGGCACTGCCATGGAAAATCATGACATGGTGCAATGCCTTTGCCTGGTCGGAAAGGTCATACAAAAGATTCTTCTTGAAAAAGTCTAAAGAAAGGGCAGGGCGCTTGTCATTTCCTGCCATGGGAATCCTGGTTATGGTTCGGGTGTTCACGGGGGAGGCGCACAAAACAGCCCCCTGAACCCTGAATCCTGCACGTTCAAGATCCTGCCAGGCGCTGATACAGGTGGCACCCCCCATACTGGAGCCAAACAGGGCAATATGGTTGGATGTAACCTTCATGTCAAGCACATGGCCCACTGCTGCACAAAAATCCTTTGTGCGTTTTTTAAGACTGGTATCCTTAATAAAACTGCCCTGGCTGTCGCCGCATCCCCTGTGGTCAAACCGAAAAAAGGCGATTTTATTTGCAGGCAGCACTTTGGACAAAAGCATCTGTTTTGCTGAAGTTCGGCTGCCTTCAAGGCCGTGGGAGCCGACAACAAGGGGCGGCATGGGACATTCGGGAAGATGAAGGGTACCTTTCAGGGTGAATCCATCAACTGTAAAATTCGTTTCCACTATTTTCATCTTGTCTTTGTGTCCATATCTTTGTATATTTATCGACTTTTTCACCAAACTTAATCATATATATAACCATAAGATATAGTATAAAATGCCTGTTAAAAAAAGCAAAACCTACGAACTTGACATTATTGACCTTGCCTTTGGGGGAAAGGGTCTGGCCAAACCCGATGGGTTTCCCGTGTTTGTGGACCGGTGTGTGCCGGGAGACCGGGTTTTTGTAAAAATTTTCAAAAAAAAGAAATCCTGGGCCGAAGCACGGCTGATCAATATTGTCAGCCCTTCGCCCCTGCGCCAGGAGGCAAGATGCGAGTACAACAGGTTTTGCGGGGGCTGCAAATGGCAGCAACTGCCTTACGAACGCCAGCTTGAATACAAAAAGCGCCATGTCGCAGAGTCGCTGGCGCACATCGGACGCTTAAAAGATGTCCGGGTTACGGATGTTGTGCCCTCGGATTATGTTTACGAATACCGCAATAAAATGGAGTTTTCCTGTTCTTCCATGCGATGGCTCATGCCGGAGGAACTGGCTGATGATTCCGTTAAAAAGGGTTTTGGCATTGGATTACATGTGCCGGGCACCTTTGACAAGGTGATTGATATTCACGCCTGTCATATCATGCCGGCCCTGGGCAATGAAATTTTAGAGACCATCCGTGGCTTTGTGGCCCAATCCGGGCTTGGGGCATATCACCTGCGCAACCACGAGGGCTTCTGGCGCTTTGTCATGCTAAGGCATTCCGTGGCCCGGGATCAGTGGATGGTCAACCTTGTGACCAGTGAAAATAAACCTGACGTCATGGCATCCTTAAGCAGACAGCTTGCCGAAAAATTCAACCAGATATGCTGTATTGTCAATAATGTTACAGATTCCCGATCCGGGGTCTCTACGGGCAAGGAAGAGATCCTTATCCATGGCGAAGATCATCTGATCGAAAAACTCGGGTGTTATCAGTTTAAAATTTCGGCAAACTCTTTTTTCCAGACAAATACCCGGGCCTGTGAAAAATTGTACACCAAAGTTAGTGAATATGCGGACCTTGACGGATCCCAGACGGTTCTGGATCTGTATTCAGGCACCGGGACCATTCCTGTCTGGCTGTCGGGCCAGGCAAAAAAAATCTACGGAATTGAGATCGTTCATTCTGCTGTGGTCGACGCAAGGGAAAATGTAAGTTTGAACGGCATTGATAACTGCACCTTTCTGGAAGGGGACATCAAGGATGTGTTCAGACAGGTGCCTGAAAAGCCGGATGTGATCATCATTGATCCGCCCAGGGTGGGCATGCACAAGGATGTGGTGGGACATGTGCTGGCCCATTCTCCCGATAGAATCGTCTATGTTTCCTGCAATCCTGCAACCCTTGCCAGGGACCTTGAAATGCTTGCATCACGTTACGCCGTGCTGGAAGTGACCCCTGTGGATATGTTTCCCCACACCTATCATATTGAATCTGTGGCGTTGCTTGTGAGAAAAGGTTAGTGTTTGGACGAAAAGTCACCCACCTGCGGCGTTGCATAAAAATTTAAAATCCTCACAACCTCAAGGTTGCTCCGGTTTTAAATTTTTATGCGCCTTGCATCTGGGCAACTTTTCGTCCAAACACGGGTTTCTGTTCAGGCACAAGTCGATAACCTAAAATTTTTTTAACCCATGGACAGAATGGCGTCGCCCAGAGCTTTGCCGCCGTCGTCGTCTTCTTTCGGTTCATTGAACACGCAGCTTAGAATAAGCATGTCATCATTTCTTTCAGTTGTAACTTTATATGGCTGCTTGTGAAAAAGGCCGATCATGCCTTTGTTATGCGGAGAGGTATAGGCGATCAGTCCTTTAATACCGTTGTCAATGGCCGCTTGATTGAGTTTTTTCTGTAAGATGTTGGCAATTCCCATGCCCTGGTATGCTTTTGATACGGAGTAAGCAACTTCGGCCATGTTAATGATCGTGTTTCTGAAATACTCGCCCACGGCAATAATTTTTTCAAATCCCAGTTCGCCGATGGTCGCCACAATGGTCAGATCATTGATATAATCAATTTCATAGGTGGTTTCAATCTGATCATAGGCAAAACTTTTTTTCTCATGAAAGAACCTGGAAACAATATCGCCACGATTCATGGTGTAATAGTGTTCCTGGATAAACCGCTCATCCACCGGTTTTGCCGGTCTGAATGTAATGGGAATATCTTTTATCACAATGGTTTCTTCATACTTAAGCGGGTAAACGCCTTTAATGGCCTGTTTAAATTTGCGGTCACTGTCAATCAGACCCATATCCTTGGCTGCGGCAAACAATTCATCCCTGAAATCCGGATGAGCAATGGATACCAGGGCCATGACCCGTTCCTGAATTGTTTTGCCAAAAAGATTCACCAGCCCGTATTCTGTTGCCACAAACTGAACATCTCCCCTTGGAACCACCACGGCCTGTTCTGTTAAACGGGGCACAATCCGGCTTTTTTGCCCGTGATCCATGGTGGAGGTCATCATGAGAATGGATTTTCCACCTTCGGACATGGCTGCCCCCCGGGTAAAATCAAGCAGGCCATTAATTCCTGTGTAATTGTTAAACGGCAGGGCATCGGCAGCCACCTGGCCGGTAAGATCAATGGCCATGGCCGTGTTCAGGGTGACCATTTTATTGTGGCGGCCGATGATTCCCGGGTTGTTGATATAATCTGAGGGGTAAAACTCAATGGAGGGGTTGTCGTCAAGAAATTCATAGAGCAGGGCGGAGCCCACGGCTGCGCTGGCCACAAGCTTTCCGTTATTAAATCCTTTTTTCTTATTCGTGATCACCCCAATGGAGAAAAGGCTCATAATTGAGTCTGACAGGTATTGTGAGTGAATCCCAATATCATTTTTGTCTGACAACGCCACCATAATTGCCTCGGTAGTTAGGCCAAGACTTGCCTGGATGGTTGAGCCGTCTTCAATGAGACGTGAAATATGTTTGGCAATAATATTATCCGACTCCTGTTCAGGACGCGGCTGGATGGTTAAAAGCGGGGCCTCATGTTCCACAATAAAATCAACATCATTGACATGGATAAAGCTTCTTCCCAGGACCCGGGGCATTTGCGGGTTAATCTGGCATATGACAATATCAGCAGTTTCGCAGGCAGACAGATTGATATCCACAGAGATTCCAAGACTCATCCACCCAAAGTCATCGGGCGGCGATGCCTGGATCAGAGCCGCATTCAACGGCATGAGCCCGGATTTGAACAGGTGCGGAATCTGGGACAGGTTCGCAGGCGTAATATATCTTTGATTTTTGCTGATAATGCTGGGGCCGCAGGAGCCCAGATAAAAGGATCTGATTTTAAACTGCTGGGAGTGGGACTCATTAGCGATAAGCGTCAGCGGGCCACTTTCAATGCTGAGCAGGCGCACGATTTCAAGATCGGTGAATCTTGCGGAAATAGTGGATAGCTCTTTGACAAGATGCTGGGGTTCAGCACAGGAAGAGCCTATAAATACGCGTTGGCCAGGCCGGATATGTTTCAGGGCGTCCTGGGCACTGCAACGTTTGTCTACGTAGGAATCTGCCCAGTACGTGGCTTTTGTCATAATCAACCTCCCCAATATTTGTTGTCTGCTTGAAAACGGGTCTGCTTGAGAACGGGCCAGCTTGAAAACGGTTTTTCTATTTCTTATTCAAAAACAAATATGATGTTACAAAAAAATGTAAAGGCGGAAGATATCATATATAAAAATTGCACGGTTGTGAACATTAAACTAAGTCTTAGGTACAATAATTTAATTTAAATAAGGGCTGAATAAAATTAAATCAGTTTGAAAAGCCTGTGGATGGTCTGGGCATGCCACTGCCCCCTGCCGGAAAAGGTCGGAATACCTTTATCTCTTAAATATTCAGCAATCGTGGCAAATGTGGCCCCCTGATCCCGCATTCTGTTAATCGTCGAGATGATGTCATCCTTGGTGTAATGGGTACCCGAGGTATAGCTGGCTGTTGCTATGGGCATGTCATCCGGATATTTTCTGTTTGAGATAAGCACTTTCAAGGATTCAAAAAAATCAGCCATGGCATTTTGCTGGCGCATTTGGGATTCCATGATCGTCTCACTTACCGCTGCGATTCTGCCCATTTCTTTGACCAGTTGCGTGGTGTTTTCGGCAATAACCGGGATCAGGTCCCAGATTTCCTGTTTCGTTGCCTCTTTTACCGGAATGGAATTTGACCGGTTAAAGGTGGAGGGGCGCCTGTCCTTTGGAATACGCCGTTCTCCAGACGGGAAGTAGTTGCCGTCCATGTTTTTCCTGCCGGCCGCTGTTTCTTTTTTACCGGAAATTCTCATATTTTTTAAAAAATCGTTCAATGATGTTTCCTCCGTATGGTTAAGATTCCGCAAAAAATTACCCATGGAAATGGATAGGTATCGGAAAAATAAAACTTAACGTAAGAATACAGTTCAATAATACGGTTAGATACTTGAGTAACGACTCTGAATATTAAATGAATGAATTTCAGTTGGATTATTGAACATTATCTAATAGTAAAATTATTTAACATAGGTTTATAAATAAAGTCAAAATTTTTTAGTGAATTGGCGAAAAAGAATCGATAACAGGTGAGGCAACTATTGTTTTCCCGGCATCAGGCAAAAAAAATTTGCCGATGCCGGGAAAGAATTATGATGCTTTAACGCTTTGGGCCCCAAGTTTGTAATTTATAATATCTTCAACTGTGAGCATTGTAAAACCGTTGTCCAGAGCAAATTGCGCGGCTCGGGGGAGCCTGGCCATGGTTCCGTCGGGATTTGTAAGTTCACACAAAACCCCGTATGGGGGCAAACCAGCCAGGGTCATAAGATCAACTGTGGCCTCGGTATGGCCTGCGCGTTCAAGGACGCCCCCGGGTTTTGCCTGTAACGGAAAAATATGGCCGGGACAATTGAGATCTTCCGGGACTGCCCCATCGGCAATGGCTGCTCGAATGGTTGTTACCCGGTCCCGGGCAGAAACCCCTGTGGTGACATCTTTGGCCGCCTCAATGGATACTGTGAACGCAGTCTGGTACTGGCTTGTGTTGTTTTTTACCATTGGAAAAAGATTTAAGTGTGCGACCTTTGCCTGGGGAAGGCACAGACAGACAATGCCGCTGCATTCCCTGATCAGCATGGCCATCTGGTCCACTTTAAGGCTGTGTGCCCCGAAAATGAGATCCACTTCATTTTCCCGGTTTTCATCGTCAGCCACCAAAACGCCTGAGCCCCGGCGAAGGGCGTCAAGTCCGGCTTGTAAACGCTGCTGGGAATTTCCAAACTGTTTTAAAGGATTCTGATTCATGATTTCACTCCTTGGTAATAGTTATACATTAATACATGAATCAGGGCGTGGGAATAAAAAGGCAAGATAGCACCATCCAGTGCCATACCAGTACTTGCCGACAAAAGCGGTCAGTAAGCTGTAAGCGCAATGGTGCTGTTTTTTTGCTTATTCTCTTCCATCCGGACTGTAACCGTCGGCTCTGGAGTCTCACCAGATCTGCTGACCTTTGCGCACAAAGCTGCAAAGCGCTCGCGGGCTTTCCTGGAATTTGACCTAAAATTACCAGGTTACCGCCGGTGGGGAATTGCACCCCGCCCTGAGAATTAAAATCGTTGCAAGATAAGGCTTTCAGCGTTTCAAGTCAAGCCCTGATAAATCATTGATAAACTTTATTCTTGCCTTTTATTGTCGGAGAAGGTTAATCTCCAAATTAAATTGAATTTTTGTTCCAAATCGTTCCACTGAAAAACAATAGACAGAATCTGCCTATTGCCATATTGGCCCATTCTGCCTAATTCACTGTTCGGTTTTAACTCATAAGGATACGAATAATGCCACAGCTTTCTTTAACTGATTTTGTAGACGTTATCTCTGCAAGTGGGACTCCTAAAGCAACTAAGGTTAAACAAATCAAAAATCGGCCTGCTTATAGTCCAGCTACGGATTTTTACAAACGGTTGCGGGAAAATATTGTTGAAATCCACAGAGAAAATCTCAACAAGGACATTCTTGATTCCACTTTATCTGGTTTGACTGATAAAAAGAAAGAAACAGCATACCCTGCAATTATTAGTGGATATAAAAAATGGTGGGGAAAAAAACAAATGAGCTGGTTTGAGCCTCCAAATGATCTTTTTTCAAGTCATGGTGTCGATATTTCGGTAAATCCTGAACTTGGGCTCGAAATAAATGGAACCCCACATTTGATAAAATTGTACTTTAAGTCTGATCCTCTGACAAAAAACAGAATAGATATAATAACACATCTTATGGCTGCTGTTTTAGGTAATGCTTGCCCGCCTTCAACAGAAATGTCTGTTCTCGATATTCGCCGTTCGAAGTTGATATCTCCAACTGTAGAGATTTCATTAATTGATGGTATTATTGATGCTGAGTTGGCCTACATCTCAGCACTTTGGAGTTCAATATAAAAATACTATAAACCGAACAAAACGCTGGAGAGGGACCAGGCTTACAGAGCGGCCTTTCGGAAGTGCCTGGTTCATGAAAATTTAAACTTTTATCGGAGCTTTTTGGGTTCAAAAGCCTGGCCCCTCAGCTCCCCGTTACATTAAACATACTGTGGATCTGAAAACCCTAACCATTTGTAATTATATGAAAATATTCATTGGTATTCCCGACAGGCCTCAGGAGCTTTACCGGAGAAAAAGGGGGGCGCTCTGGCGCAAGATTTACGCCAGTCATGTCATTTGCAAAAGCGCAAATGCCACGCCTGTCATAAATCTTGCAAGCCAGCGCCCCCCTTTTTCTCCTACACCGAGGCTTCGATAACCGATGAAGGTTCTCTGCCGTCATACCCCGCTTCCCGATAAGCCGGTAACCGGCCCATCCATTGGTGATATTTTCAGGGAATATGGCCCCGGCTTCAGAGATTCACACAATCTGCATCCCCGCCAACACAAGGTGATGTACGATATTGAACACTGCCGACGCGGAGAGTTCGGCACCCATTGGGAAATCTGCGATACATGCGGGCATCTGGAAAAAGGATACAACTCCTGCCGGAATCGCCACTGCCCAGGCTGTAACAATATCGCCCGGCGCAGATGGGTGGCAGCCAGGATCGAAGAATTGCTTCCGGTATCCTATCATCACTGCGTTTTTACCCTGCCTGATATCTTCAATACTCTGTGCCGGTTCAACCGGCAGGTCATGTATGACCTGCTGTTTGAAAGCGCCTCAAAAACCCTGCTGGAGTTTGGAGAGAATCCCAAGCGCCTTGGAGCCAAGATCGGATTCTACGGTATTCTCCACACCTGGGGCGGCAGACTCTGGCTGCATCCCCACATCCATTTTATTGTCACCGCAGGCGGAATAAATACCCAGGGGGAATGGGTGGAGCCAAAATACAGTGCAACATTCCTGTTTCCGGTTAAAGCACTTTCCAATGTATTCAGGGCCAAATTCCTGAGTGGCCTGATTGCAGCCCACGGTCGGGGAGAGTTAAAACTGCCGGATGAACTGGCTTAGTTTTCCCGTCCCTGTGCTTTCAGGCAATGGCTGTTCCATACCGTTCCCAAAGCCTGGGTGGTATACTCCAAACCACCGTTCTCAGGTCCGGCCGAAGTGGTTAAATACATCGGCAGATACACCCACTCAACAGCCATCAGCAACAACAGAATCATATCCGTTAAGGATGATACCGTTGAATTCTGGTTCAAAAATACCCGGAATAGATCCAGGTGGGAAACAACCTCTTTGCCGGTGATGGAGTTCATTGACCGTTTCCTTTTGCATGTTCTGCCCAAACATTTTCACCGGATCAGATATTATGGATTTCTGGCCAACGGGCAGGCCGGACGGAATATAGCGGTAATACGACAGGCTTTGAATGACCAGGCCACACCAGATCCTGAGCCTCTGAAAGAGCAGGCACGTCAATGCCCGGCCTGCGGCAAGGGAAACATGATTACGATTCTGGTGTTGGACAGTCATGGCAACGTGGTGAAAGAAGACTTACCCCAAATAGAAATCAGACAAGTTTCAGCTAAAGCAAGGGAACCATAAAAGGCTTTACTTTGGAAACAATTACCGATATCAAAATAGGCAAAGCTCTGTCAGGGGCTCGTATTGGCAATCAGCGCCGGTTCCCGGTTTTTTCGATTCTTTTTCAAACCGGGTCGGATGAACCAGGAGGTTGAATCCGAATGGACACTCGACTCTACCAGGCAAATTGTATCACTGGAGCTGTTAAATCCAAGTTTGAGAATAAGGATTCTCCTGCTTTTACCCAAGCAAGCACCTGCGAGACTTCGATCCGGTTAATGTAATGTAACAAGACGTTCAAGCAGAAAAAAACACGGCAATCTCTTGGTTGTATAAAATTTTTATCCTGTGTTTTTTTCTGCGTAACTTAACGTTCCATAGATAAAAGCGATGTGGATTGTCCTGGCTTTGGTCGTACAATTATTATTCAAGGAGATGCGAATTGAGTTCCCACATTGAAATACATGTGCCACCTGGGAAGCATATTCCAACCATTGAACATTATGCGGCTTCGTTGCTTCCTTCAGAGATTGAGGACGACCATTGTTGGATAAACCAGTATGGATGTGTTACCTCAGAGGACACCGAGTCTTTGCTCGTTGTCCAAATTGATGGAAAACATTTCAGTTTGCTGCCAGGCCCAGAGTTCTCACCCCGCCTGTATCGAGGGCAACCGAATTTCTATGAGGAGTGTCTGCCTTCGTTATTCAGAAAGCCGATGACTCAAATAAAATATTTGACCGATTTGCTTAAAAAATATGAATTCTACAACTCGATGTTCAAGTTTTTATGATTAGCTAAATTTGCAGTTTGATAATATAATCACAACCATTGAACCAGTATTGAAGAAATATTAATCAACCCCCAAAGGGCCATTCATATTGATCATAACTAAGCCTGCATCATTTATTAAAGAATACATTGAAGAGCTCAATAATGCTCTATATCAACATCAAGCAGGGGCTAAGTTGACCTTTAGTCAGAAAACATGGCTCAGCTTTTGTCTTACGGGCATATTAATGGTGAACGCTGTCTGTTGGGCAAAATTTGAACGGGTAAGCCTGGGCGATTATAAAATAGCGGCTCTATCCTGGATGTTTCATAGGGGTAAGATTGCATGGGATAAATTACTCATTGTAAGCGTGAGGCATATCCTAAAAAAATATGGTATTACAAGCGGGGTACTTGTCCTTGATGAGTCTGATCGTGCCCGATCTAAGAATACAACACGAATACACAAGGTTCATAAGCAAAAACACAAAGCAAGCGGTGGTTATGTTAATGGGCAAACAATTGTTTTGCTGCTTTTGGTCACAGATTCTATAACCGTGCCTGTTGGTTTTAAATTTTACATGCCAGATCCAGTAATTAGCGACTGGAACAAAGAAGAAGAAAAAATGAAAGCGAAAGGCACTCCGAAGAGTGATCGGCCTGCCAAACCAAAGAATGATCCGGATTACCCGAAAAAAATTGAATTGGCGCTGCTATTGCTCGAGGAATTTAAAGAATATCATCCAGAAATAACAGTCAAATGTGTATTGGCTGATGCGCTATACGGTTCAAAGGAATTCATGAGTGGAGCCTCTGATATTTTTGGAGGAGTACAAGTTATCAGCCAGTTAAGGTCAAACCAGAATATCCACCATAGAGGAACAAAAAAAACAATTGAGGACTATTTTAATATAACCAACAAAGGGGTAGTTTGTACCATTCGCATACGAGGTGGTAAAGAAATCAATGCAACAGTAAGCAGCGCCCGCCTGAAGGTTGATGCACACGGCGGCAACATGCTTTTTGTGATCGCTTTGAAATATGAAGGAGAAGAAAACTACCGTTATTTAGCAGCTACAGATGTCAGTTGGCGTACACTTGACATTATCCAGGCATACTCTCTGAGATGGCTTGTAGAGGTTTTTTTTGAAGACTGGAAGCTTTATGAAGGATGGGGGCAAGAGGCCAAACAATATGGCGAAGAGGGATCAAGCCGAGGCCTGATTCTGAGCCTATTGCTAGACCATTGCCTCCTCCTTCACCCTGAGCAGAAGGCCTGCATAGAGAACAAAACTCCTGCATTTACTGTGGGAAGTCTACAGCGAAGGGCTCAAATGGATGTTTTAATGGTATGCTTCGAATTTTTGCTGCAACAACAAGATCCTGGTGAAAAGCTCAAGGAAATGGGCCAAGCGATTAAAGATGTTTTTCAGCTTATACCATCAGGAAAACATATGAGCGGAAGAATTTTGGGTAGATTGAAACCGACGCCTTCTCTATCAGCCAAATATTGTTCTTGCTGAGTACTTTTGGCAAGTTTATCATCAAAAACTTGAACATCGAGTACAAGCTTATGGCTGGACATCCTATTATTCGGCATCTCTCGAATTGGTGTATTGATGGCTATTGCTTCAAAGTCGATATGGAGGGGCTTGCGGCCCACTACGAATTTGCAACGGCCATGATTGATCTAAGCAGATCGAAAGATGTTGCTATGTTCTTTGCCTTTTGTGAAAAAATTGATGGGCGGTATCAGCCAATAGTCGATGAGAGCCGGGAAGTCGTTATTTACACTATAAATCTCAAAGCGCTGTTGGATAGTCGCAGCTCGGATTTCAATGCTATTGGTTTTCAAGCTCTTCCGCGCCCTGATGCTCAGAAAGCATATGCTCTTTGGCTTGGTCATGGGCAGAACCTTAATAAATGCCATTTTATCAGCAAAAAAATGTTTAAAGTGCAACGTAAGGAGTCGGAAAAGTATTTTGATATGTTCGAAGGTGGAGCAACATTATTTCCGAATGATATTGTTGACGCGATGGCGCTGGAACTCAGACAATCTATGGAAATTGACAAAGAAGTACTGGAGGCATGTTTCGAACGGCATTTGATACCTACAGCGTGGGATAATTTTGACGAGCTCACTAAGTTTCTGAAAAAATATGGATACTTGGTTAGGGAAAAGCAGTTGGAATTTTCAGATGGAACCAGAAGGAAGATAATTGAGAATTGGAACAGTCATTCCCCTCTTTCCTCAGATAGGGTTAATTGTCGGTTTGTTGCAGAATCCGTATAGTTCGTATTAACGGGCAGAATGAGAATATTTTGCCCAACAAAACGCTGGAGAGGGACCAGGCTTACAGAGCGGCCTTTTGAGAGTCCCTGGTTCAGGAAAATTTAAACTTTTATTGGAGCTTTTTGGGTTCAAAAGCCTGGCCCCTCAGCTCCCCGTTGGGCCTTTAAACGGGAACAGACAATTTCCAAGAAAATTGGTACTCGTTTAAATCGATCCTGTTTTTAAGATTTTGATATCATTAGATCTTTCTAATGTAAGCGTCAAGCTGTCGGATAATAGGTGATAAACGGGTCTGCACATCATAATTGATTAACGTTAAAAAGGTTCAGGCTTATATGGACTTATTTACACCAATAGTTTCTGATGAACGGCTTCATCACAACTTTTCTCAAATACTTCAAAGTGCTCAACTGAAAGATCGTCAAGAACTCTCTCGGTGGGCGGAAGGCTTTCCTGATAGAGACAATAAGTTGGTTATTGAATTCCAAACAACTTTTAATTCAACCTTTTGGGAAATTTATTTATTCGCGCTATTTAAAGAGTTGGATTTTGAATTAGACTGGACACATGCTGCTCCTGATTTCTCGGTTAACTGTGAAGGGGTGTCTCTTGTAATAGAGGCGACAACGGCTTCTGCTGCTTTGGGTAAAACTCCTGAGTGGGAGAAAAAATTAGAGGAGGGTGTTCCAAAACGATTCAAAAAAATGAATATCGAATCAATGGTTCGCTTAGCTAATTCAATTTCATCTAAACATGAAAAGTATAACAAATCCTATAAAAAATTGGAGCATGTGAAAGGGAAACCATTTGTAATAGCAGTGGCTCCATTCGAGCAACCATACTTTAACATGCAATATGATGTGCCAATAATGGCTTTGCTTTACGACTATTACGTTGATGAAGATGCTTTCAATGATGCTCCTCATAAATATCCATATGGACCTCCAGGGGTTAATTTAGGAACCGTCACGAAAGATAATGGTGCTGAGATTGAGTTAGGGATATTCAAAAATGGAAAGTACTCTGATATTAGTGCAATAATGCTGAGTACCACCGCCACATGGGGAAAGGTTGAAGCCATGTCTGGCAATGACGATTTAAGTCGTTTTGTAACCACATCGTGGTGGCCTGATGGAGGTGGACCACCCATTCACAAGTTGTCAACTTCTGGTGATTTTAAAGAAAATATACGTGACGGACTTGTGGTACTCCACAATCCTTTCACGGATAAAAAAATTGCGCCAGATATTTTTAGAAAAAGTGGTATTGTGCAGGTGTTTTATGATCCTGATAATCAAACGTTTACAAAAGAGATAAATGGACCCTGTTTATTTCATAGACAGACCCTGAATTTGATTCCAAGAAGTTAACAAGTGAAGGCAAAGGGACGCACCGTTGCACTTAACCATAAAATATCTTGCACAACAAAACGCTGCTCGTGCCCAGATAAATCCGAATCGTTGGGATTCAACCGAATAGGAGGATGAAATTCGATAATGTTACCCAGTGGGTGTAAGTCCCACATGAACAAAGCTTAGCCGGCAGTTCATTAGTGAAATCCACAGGCAAAACCGGAGACGGGAGTCTGAAGCTGGATGGAACAAGATTGCAGGCTCTGTATTGAACTCCGAAAAATGTATAGTTGTGGTCCATCAGGATAAACCCTGCGTGCAGGGGGGAAAGCCGACGTATTGTGGCGTGCGGAAGGCAGCAGACTTACAGGCGCTATGGCAAGCCTGTGAGTCACCACCGGGGTCTTAGACCAGGGCATGTTCTCAAAGGGGTAGCTCGGGAACTGGGGAGAGCCAATTGGTTCCCTGAAGAATAAGAACGGTATCAGGAGATCCAGCCATGGGCAAAATCCCGGTATCTGTATGGAGACCCCGCCTGCAGATAAGTTCGCCACAGGCGAAGACACAAACATAAAAGACGGGCAACTCAAGGTAACGGGGGCGGATAGTTAAAAGCGAACAAACCCGTGACGGCCAATTGGCAGTCTTAGCTGATCATAGTACCAAAGTTCAGGGAGAAACGAGACCTGAACGGTAAGGTGGGGAAGTGAAGCCCAAGCAACCCACTGGAGGTAAGGAGAAGCCGGGTGTGACGTTTTACTGGGAGGAACTACAGGAGGCACTCAGAGGCCACAAACTGTATCACCAAATTCCAGTAAAGTGCATTAGGGCGGCTGTTGCCGCCCATGGGTAGCATAGTCATGCGCCAATCGGAGTGTCGCCTGATTGGTTGACGGCTCGGTAAAAAAAGCCTGAACCGAGGAACCGTATGAGGGAAATCTTCACGTACGGGTCTGTGGGGAGGGCGTCGGGTAACTGATGCCTTTACCCGGAAGAGGGACCAGGCTTACTGCGCGGCCTTTTGGAAGTCCCTGGTTCAGGGAAATTTATCTTTTTATTGGAGTTTTTGGGGTTTAAAAGCCTGGCCCCTCAGCTCCCGTTGGCCTTGACAAAGCCCACACGATGTATAACTATAATGTATACACTAAAGTGGAGGGTATAAAATGATACGAACTCAAATATATTTGACGGATCAGCAGCGAAATGAATTGGCCATACTTTCAGAAATCCAGGGGAAAAAACAAAGCGAACTTATCAGAGAGGCAATTGATATTTTAATTGAACAGGCAAGTCAGGAAAGGCGAAAAAAGATATTATGCGAAACGGCTGGTATCTGGAAAGATCGATCCGATATCCCCGATTTTAAAAAAATGCGTCCTGAATGGGATAGGGAATAACAATGGCGCAACTATTCCTTCCTGATACAGATGTTCTCATTGATTTTTTACGAGGCTATCAGCAAGCTGTTGACTTTATTAACGTCAACGCTTCTCAAATAATTTTGTCCACAATCGTGATTGCTGAACTATATGCAGGGGTAAGGGGGAAACAAGAATTAACGATTTTGAATAATTTTGTTTCCCTTTTTGATGTCATTCCAATGAATTCAGAAATTGCCAAGATTGGTGGGCTTTATAAACGTGACTTTGGCAAATCTCATGGCGTAGGGTTAGCAGATGCCATCATCGCCGCTACTTGTCACTCCAAAAATGCGCAACTGAAAACGCTAAATATCAAACACTATCCGATGATTGAAAATTTAGAACCGGCCTATACAAAAAATTAGGCCAATCGGGATAGGACTCCCCATCACTGAGGAGCCCTCCCAGGTGAGTAGCCCAGGGGAATCTCACCCCCAGGCCCTCTCAGAACCGTACGTGAACCTCTCGATTCATACGGCTCCTATTGTCCAGCCATAAAACATGGCATTGCTTGATCCAAAGAATTCCTCCCATTGCTGGTTGACCCCTCGCATCAAGCCGGACAATGCAACCCCTTCGCTCCAGTCCCATTACAGAACCTTCTTCACTACTACGAGCTGCTCCGCCCCTGTGCTCCGCTTCGGTACTCTGATCCTTGTGGTGCTTCCACTTGGATTTCTCCCTTAGCATCGGAACGACAGGTTCCCATGTTCCATAAGAAAGCCTAAGATATGTTCATGCCGCCTTTATGCCGGACACCATCCAAGCAGTAACCAGATTTCCCTTGGACTCCTCATGGGACAGTGGCGCAACCCCATTTTTGATGTCACCATATATGCTTTCGACACGTCATCAGCGGTTCGCTTACGCTCATCTCCAAATCTCATACCTGACAGGCTCTATGTCCTGCCTTTTCCGTGACGCTCACCACCTTGACTCTTAATCAACTCAGCTCACGGTAGTTTGGTAACTACTTCTGGAAGTCGTCACCGGAGGGCCTTCCTCCATCTTTCCTACAGTTTCGAGCACAACCTTCTGCTCTCATGGCACACCACCACCCGGCATACGGATCACGTACCAAGGCGGTTCAGCTGGTATTAATAGAATCGGCTTGTAGGTTATCCCACCGATTCTATCGGGTTTTAGGCCGAGGCATGCTATGGAAGTTTCGGCCACTGCCGCATTACTCCCATAAATGCCGTCCACTTACTCATCACCACCATTCACTCGGTCCATTCGGCCCGGGCACTGTTCAGGCCTTCATCCGGGTGAGGCCTCTCCATTTTTGTGAAGCTCGTTTCCACCGACTACTATGCCGTCTGCTGACTTCTCCCATGCGGTCAGAGCCGGTTGCCCCCCCCCCTCAGCTATTTGGCACATGGCACATGGGAGATCTCCCGGGGTAAACACGTGTCTTTCAGTACGTGAATGCCGGATTTACGGACATACCCTGCAATGGATAGAGGACTTTATCTTGTTGTTCAGACTCGTCCCGGTATGTGCGCCTCACATCCGATTTCTGTACGTCATCCCGTACCTTCGCGGTACCTTGCCTCGGCAAGGCGGCTTCCTTCCGAAGCACCGTCACCGGTACCCCGTTGCACTACCGCTACACCCTTCGTCTCCATCTGGCTGGGTCTAAGACTTGCCAAATGTTTAGAAATCCACTACATTTGACTCTCTTTTAAGAACACGTGCCGTGCCCGGCACACACAAAACGCTGGAGAGGGACCAGGCTTACTACGCGGCCTTTCGGAAGTACCTGGTTCAGGAAAATGTATCTTTTTATCGGAGCTTTTGGGGTTCAAAAGCCTGGCCCCTCAGTTCCCCGTTCGGACATAAAAGATGGAACTAAAAATAAAAACGGATTGCTCTGGAATTAATTGGCAAGCGATAGCTGATTCACTAAAAAAAGTCGGAATGGCTTACCATGAACCAAAAGTTCATAAGAGAGCTTTTGAAGCCAGTCATACTACCGTTTTCATTTATGAAGAATCACGGCTGATCGGTTTCGGAAGAGCTATATCTGATGGTGAATATCAGGGTGCAATTTATGATGTTGCGGTTTTGCCCGAAGCCCAAGGAAAGGGAATTGGAAAGGTCATAATTCAAACTATCTTAGATCAACTTCCAAACTGTAATATCATTCTTTATGCAACTCCTGGCATGGAAGGCTTTTATAAAAAACTTGGGTTTGGAGCTATGAAAACAGGAATGGCTATGTTTACAACTCCACAAGCAACGAAAAAATTCACTGAATAATTTGCCGAACGAATAAGGATAGATCGTGTGAGGAACGAACCACGATCTTATCCGATTGTTGAACAAGCCCGGCCAAAATGAGCCGGGTTTTCCATATATATGAAAATATCTTTTT
>NZ_JQKJ01000009.1 GCF_000745975.1 Desulfobacter vibrioformis DSM 8776
TTTTTTTTCATACTGGAGCAAGCATCCTTTTTATCTATTCGTTAAAAGATGGCCCACTATTTCATGAAAAACACCTCTCTGGAAGATGGGGTTTATAGAGCGCTTACCTATATAATACAATAATGCATGACTTAAAAAATTCAAGCATGGTCCCCTGTGCAATGGAAAAAACGGCAACGATTTTTTAGCCTGGTCAATTTGTCCTGCAATGCAAAAATTTTCAAAATTATTTCCCCTTTTCTGCTTGAATACGACGCCTTCTGGCAAAAAAAGCTTTTTTTCTTATCTCTAAACTGATAAGTTTCGTGAATATTATATTACCGGCCTTCTGCCAGACAGAAATGCATTATCGGAGATCGCAATGGTATCTAACAAGTTCTTTTACCGTCTCAAAGTCTTTCTTTTTTTTATTTTCACGCTCTTGACGACCGGCTGCAGCAAGTTGATTGTGCTCAATTCAAAAGGCCCCATCGGACAGGAGGAAGCTGCTTTAATCTATATGTCCATTGGTGCCATGTTAATTGTAATTGTTCCGGTCTTTATCATGACCTATCTGTTTGTCAAACGGTACCGGAATTCAAAAAAGGCCGACTACCAGCCCGACTGGGTACACTCCATAAAGGTTGAGATGGTCATATGGCTGGTTCCGGTAATGATTGTCGCTTTTCTTTCCTATCTGGTGTGGGTTAAAACATATGAACTAGATCCATATAAACCCATTGCCTCTGATAACAACCCATTGAATATACAGGTTGTTTCTCTGGATTGGAACTGGCTGTTTATTTACCCTGATCATAATATTGCAATGGTGAATGAACTGGTGATCCCGGAAAAAGTTCCCTTAAGCTTCAGCCTGACGTCGGCAACTGTCATGACATCTTTCTTCATCCCCCAGCTGGGAAGTCAGATGTATGCGATGGCGGGAATGAGGACCCGGCTGCATTTGATGGCCAGCGAGACAGGGACCTACGAAGGCCGTAATATCGAGTTCAGCGGAAAAGGATATGACACCATGCACTTCAAAGTGATTACCAAGACTATTCCGGATTTTGAGGAATGGGCTGCCCGGGCAAGTGAGGATCGCGATCCGCTGGATCTGGAAACCTACTCGAAATTAAGCCGGCCCAGCACCAACTACCCTGTCACTGTTTTTTCTCCGGTGGCGCCTGAACTTTTTAATCATGTCATGCAATCTTTCATGGGCTGGATGGGGGAGCATCAGGACAAGAAACAGATGGACATGGATGACATGGACACCATGAAAAAGGGAAATTAAGTATGTTTGGAAGATTAACCGCTGAAGCCTTTTACCATGATGCATTGCAGATGAGCGCGGTTTACGGTACGCTTTTCGGAGGCGTTGTTCTTTTTTGCATGATCACATATTTCAAGAAATGGGCCTGGTTGTGGAAGGAATGGCTGACCAGTGTTGATCATAAAAAAATTGGCATCATGTATACCATCATGGGGCTGGTCATGCTTCTTCGGGGCTTTGCAGACGGCATGTTCATGCGTACGCAGCAGGCCATCGCTCTTGGTCAGAACCACGGTTTTTTGACACCGGACCATTTTGCCCAGTTTTTCAGCGCTCATGGAACAATGATGCTGCTTTTTGTTCTGATGCCAATTTTCGTCGGGATGATGAACATTATCATTCCCCTTCAGATTGGCGCCCGTGACGTGGCTTTTCCACTACTTAACTCCATCAGTTTATGGCTGACATTTACCGCTGTCAGCCTGATCATGATTTCACTGGGTATCGGAGATTTTTCCATTAGCGGCTGGACAGGACTGGCCCCGCTTTTTGAAAAGACCTATACGCCCGATTCCGGCGTGGATTACTGGATGTGGGCGATACAACTGGGAGGAATCGGCACAACGCTGACAGGGATTAATTTTATTGCCACCATCCTCAAAATGCGGGCGCCCGGCATGACCCTGATGCGGATGCCGCTTTTCACCTGGACGGCTTTGACCACCAGCGTTCTGATTGTCCTGGCTTTTCCCGTCCTCACCGGCGGACTCTTTCTGCTGACGATGGATCGGTATCTGGGGATGCATTTTTTCACCAATGACCTTGGCGGCAACATGATGTTGTGGACCAATGTTTTCTGGATGTGGGGACACCCGGAAGTGTATATTCTGGTTTTACCCGCCTTTGGCATCTATTCCGAAGTGGTTGCCACTTTTTCACGCAAAGGCCTTTTCGGCTATACTTCTCTTGTCTATGCCACCGCCGTCATTATGTTTCTGTCCTTTATTGTCTGGCTGCACCATTTTTTTACAATGGGAAACGCGCCCAGCGTCAATATCTTTTTTGGCATCACAACGATGATGATCGCTATCCCCACCGGGGTAAAGGTTTTTGACTGGCTGATGACCATGTACAAGGGGCGTATCACTTTGAGTGTTCCCATGTACTGGACCATTGGATTTTTTATCCTTTTTGTATTGGGCGGCATGACCGGTGTGCTGATGGCTGTCCCTCCGGCAGATTTTGTCGTGCATAACAGCCTTTTCCTGGTAGCCCATTTTCATAATGTACTTATCCCCGGAGCGATCTTTGGCTATTTCGCCGGCATTAACTACTGGTTTCCCAAAGCCTTTGGCTTTAAGCTGGAC
Source organism: Desulfobacter vibrioformis DSM 8776 (assembly GCF_000745975.1). Classification (GTDB taxonomy): domain Bacteria; phylum Desulfobacterota; class Desulfobacteria; order Desulfobacterales; family Desulfobacteraceae; genus Desulfobacter; species Desulfobacter vibrioformis. The sequence continues at coordinate 2,623 of NZ_JQKJ01000009.1, forward strand.
GAAAAATGGGGCAGACGGTCTTTCTGGGGATGGACGGTCGGTTTTGTCCTGGCTTTCGGTCCGCTTTATGTCTTTGGATTTATGGGTATGCCCAGGCGTATCTCCCACTACACCAATCCCCACTGGCAGCCCTGGCTGATCCTGGCCTGGATCGGGATGGCCCTTATCGGGCTTGGCATCTTTTCCATGATCATTCAATTTGTCGTCAGCATCATCAATCGCGAGAAACTCAGGGACGAAACCGGAGATCCCTGGGACGGACGGACACTGGAATGGATGACGTCTTCCCCCCCGGCGGAGTATAATTTCGCTGTCATCCCTGAAGTTACAGGTCTGGATGCTTTCTGGGAAATGAAAAAAAACCGGACGGTCTCTCCTGAAGACTTCAAGTATTCCTCCATTGCGATGCCGGCAAACAGGCCCCACGGTTTTGTCATCGGGATGCTGGCCACAACGTTTGGTTTTGCCATGATCTGGTATATGTGGTGGCTGGCTGTTGTGAGCCTCATTGGCATCATTGTTGCCGTTATCAGCATCAGCTTCAGCGAACATATTGAATTTATTATTCCTGCTGAAGAAGTCCAGGAAACAGAAGAAAAATATTTTGAAAAATTGATAAAGGCAAGCGTATGAAACACGAAGCAGTAAGCACCCATAGCCCCGAACACCTCAAGAAGGTTGAGATCAACGCGCTGGGATTCTGGATTTATCTGATGAGTGACCTGGTTATCTTCTCGATCCTTTTTACCACGTTTGTGGTTCTGGGCCATAATTACGCCGGCAGTGCCGGGCCCGGAGAGCTGTTCAGTCTTCCCTATCTTTTTGTTGAAACCCTGCTGCTTCTCATCAGTTCGGTTGTATACGGAACAGGCATGGTGGCGCTGCAGGACAATAAAAGCAAAACGGTTTTAAAAGCGCTGGGCATTACATTTCTGCTGGGAGCCGGTTTTGTGCTCATGGAGATTTATGAGTTCTATGACCTGATTGCGGCCGGTCATACGCCCCGGCAAAGTGGTTTTCTTTCCGCATTTTTCACCATCGTGGGAACACACGGAGCACACGTCAGTTTCGGCCTTTTATGGATGTTGATCATGATGTATCAGGTAAAAACCAGAGGGCTTACATTGGGCGTCTGCTCACGCTTGATGCAGCTCAGCCTCTTCTGGCACTTCCTTGATATTGTATGGGTCGGGGTGTTTACCGTTGTATACCTTGCCGGTGTGGTTTAGAGAGAGGATAAAATGGATCGGAATAAAATAAATGACGCATTGGGCCTGGGGCATCTGAGCACGGCAAAATACATTGTCGGATTTGTCCTGGCTGTAATATTAACTATTGTTTCCTTTGGACTGGCATCCTTTCAGGGGGCAACATCGTATGCGCTGCCTGGCCTGTTTATCGCAGCAATTCTGCAAATGCTGGTGCATCTCCACTTTTTCCTGCATTTGGACAGCTCTTCAAAACAGCGCTGGAATCTTGTTACCCTGGCTTTTTCAATCCTGTTGATATTTATCTTTGTCGGCGGGTCAATATGGGTCATGGCGACTTTGAATTCGCGAATGATGTAGCCGGTCGCCTATGTCAGGAATCCCTATTTTTTTTATGACAACTATTTTTTTCTGGGAATCGGGAAGATGAAAGGCCGGAAAACCAGGCTGACCGATTATGTGGAGCTGCTGAAACCGGGACTTTGTTTTTTTATCGGTTTGTCTGCTGTTCTCGGCCAGGTAACAGCAGATCAGAAGATATCCGGAGCTTCTGCCGGCCTGGGGGGCCTGGTATTTATTCTGGCCTGCGGCAGTGCGGTCCTGAACAATATCCAGGATCGGGAATATGACTCAAATTTTATCAGAACAGCCTGCCGCAGCCTGCCGCGGAAGAAACTACCAATTTCTCATGCGGTCTGTTTATCCATACTGTTGATCGTTTTCGGACTGACCGGGCTGGCATTCTTTTATAATTTTCTGGCATTTTTTTTCGGAAGTTTAGCAGTATTTTCTTATAATGGTCTGTATACGCCTTTAAAAAAATATTCTCTGTCCGCCATCATTCCCGGAAGTCTCACCGGGATGCTGCCACCGCTGATCGGCTGGGTCGGGGCAGGGAACGGCTGGATGTTTAAAGAAATTCTTCTGATCATGGGTATTTTCGGTTTATGGCAAATCCCCCATTTTTTTATTATCCTTTTGAAGACGCAACATAATATTCAGGGCGCATCAGATAAAAAAAGATACCCCTGTTTTACCAATCAGTTTTCACCCCCTGAAATCAGGCTTCAGGTATTAATATGGACAAGTCTTTACAGCCTTGCCATTATCCTGTTTCTCATGACAGGCCCTTTCAATAGTCCGGCGTTGTCAGTTTTTACCGGTATCAATGCCGTGGCTGTATTCGCTGTTCTGACCGTAATACTCTTCCAAAAACAAAAAACAATACATGCCTTTGCTGCGATAAATTTATCCATGTTTCTTTTTATGGCTGCGGGTATTGGAGATAAATGTGTCCTTTGAAAATTTTCACCGAAAATCGAAGAAGGACAAAAAGCCTTATCGGCGTTCAGCCGCAGGCAAATGATCTTGCCCTGGGTTCTCACTCTTTTTTTTTAGTTCATTTTGAAATAACATCGTGTTTCATATTGAATCCTCAACGGGTTTGTCCCCGGGAACAGCCAAGTTTTTCCGCCAGAAGTGCTGCAGGCCCTTTGACCTCTTTAAGGAGGTCATGGGGCAGTTGGCGGTTTTCAGGTTCTCTTCCACCTGGGTGAAAAATGCATTGTTGTTCCCTCGATCCATGGAAAATTCAAGGGTGTCTGTATCTTCAGGATGCCAGATAAGCACCTCAAGTGGCAGCCCGCACTCACATTGAGCATTTTGACATCCAGCTGCCGGGTGAAAGCTACCAGCTCCCCCACAAGAAAAAGGCTTTCTTCCATGCGCTCCCAACTCATTTTCTTTGTTTTGGCCACCAGCAGATCATTATCCTGTTTCATTCTGAAATGGGCTTTTTCCAGCACCTGGGCCAGAAAGCTCACCCGCCGGGTGCGCCGTCCCGCATCCGTCACCCCGCCGAAAAACCGGAAATAGATATAGTTATCATTGGGATTGGGGCCCATATAGGCATCAATCATGTTGAAGTGATAGCCCAGGCGCAGACTGATGTTCATATACTCCTTTGACATGACCACCAAATTCTGGCCGATGGAGCCGGGCTTTGTCTGGTGGGGAGGATGGGTCCTTGTCAAGCTGGACATGAAACTTTTAAAATCAACGCTCATGGGTTCGCTGTTCCACATCCCTTCCCGGGTCAACCCTTTCAGAAATGCGTTCAGGGGCACAGAGGTAATCTGCCGGGGCAGCACGGCCCGGGTGCCGGCACCGGGCGCAAGCCCTTCACCGATGTTAATGAGCATGAGATCCAGCGGGATATCCAGCTTGAGCTTCTGGGCCCTTGACCGCTCATGTTTCAGGTCGTAATAATTCAGGTTGATCAGCTCCTCCACAGCCTTTTCATGCACAAACCGGGTAATGTCGTGGAAGGTCCGGCAGAAGCGTGGAGAAAACCGTTTGTCCTCGGGGTCCACAAAGGTCAACGGCGATATCTTTTTCAATACCCGCTTCAACAGACGGTACTCATAGGTATCGGCAAAGTTGTCATCGGTGAAGACGTAGTAACAAAGCGCCTGGGCAGAACCGTCGTACACGACTTTGCCCTCGGTATCCAGGGTGATCTCCTGGCCCTGGTGCAGCAGGCTTGTGGCAATGCCTGTGTCCACAAGGGTCGGCACCCGGAACTCCCTTGCAATGGTGGCCATGTGCCCCGCAGGAGACCCGATGTCCGTGATGATACCGGCGGCATATTTGGCGATCATGGCAAACTTGGGAGACGCATGCCGGGTGACCAGGATGGCCCCGGGCGGGAAATCATCAAGGTCCTGGCCGTCTTCATACAGAAACACCTTTCCGATGGCAATGCCGTTCTGGGCCACCATGCCTTCGCCTGAAAATACGATATCGTACTTTTCCTTATCCTGGGGCGTCCTGAAATAGCGTTCCACCATGATGCCGATCTCGGCCAGGCGGGCGGCCTGTTCTTGGGTGAGGCAGGGTGCGGACTGAAGGGTTTCGGGCACATCTTCCTGGTCCACCCCGCAATGGGGAAGCGGCATCAGGCACTGTTTTTTATCGCCCACGGTCATGTGAACAATTTTGTGGGGGCTTCGCGCGCCACATCATAGTTGTCAAATATGGCCTGTCCGGAAACAAGGGGGGCGCCCAGTCCCCAGGTGGCATTGATCTTCATGCGGCTTTTTTCAGGGTGGGCCGGGTCCAGGGTATAAAGGACGCCGGACACCTTTGGCAAGACCATCTCCATGCAGGCCACAGCCATGGCCATTTCATGCTCTTCAAATCCGTTGGCATCCCGGTAGGCCATAGCTTCCCGGCTGTAGGCACTGCTCGCCACGGTCTTGTAGCTGTTATAAAAAAGATCGGCACTGGTGTTGATGCAACTGGTGTACTGGCCGGCAAAACTGTTTTTTCCGTCCTCACCCACGGCACTGCTTCGCACTGCCAGGCGCAGTTTTCTTTTCGAGCCCCAGCCTGCCAGTTTTTTCAATGCCTTGTGGATCTCTTTTTTCATCCCCGGCGGTACAGTGGCACCGTCAATGCGCCTCCTGATTATCCCGGACGCCTCTTTTGCCGTGATTTGCTTTTCTTTCCACTGGGCCGTAGTGGATTCAATTTCCCGGTCTAAGCCGTTGTAACTCAGAAACCTGTGAAAAGCCGAGGAGGTGACGGCAAATCCATCCGGCACATTGAGGTCCAGCACATTTTTAAGCTGGGCCAGGTTGGCGTTTTTGGCCCCCACCTGCTCCTCAAGATCGGCAGTGACAAAGGCGTGGGCAATGGTGCAGTGCTGGTCCGGCCGCAGGCTGGATTTGCCTTCAAGCACCTCCTGTATCCCGGTTAATGGCCGGAAGGGTATCCGGGATATCGGTGGTCAGACGGATTTTGTTGACCATGAGCTGGTTTCTCACCAGCCCCAGGGTGCCGGAAATGACGTCGGGAATGGTAATCCGTGACAGACGCGTTTGATCACTGCGCGAAAAATCCAGCAGGTTTTTCACCACATTGCTGGCCCGGGAGGTCTGGGTAATGATGTCCTGGATCATCTCCCGGACCTCGGTGCCGGAGAGATCATCAAACGCTTCAAGCAGGCTGTCGGCGGTCAGGGAAATATTGTTCAGCGGATTGTTGATCTCATGGGCAATACCCGATGTAAAGGTGCCGATGGAGGCAAGTTTCCTGGACTGGACCAGCTGATCCTGTTTTTCATCCAGTTCCCGGACCATCTGGTTGAAACCGGCAATAAGCTGTGAAATCTCATCGTGTTTGGAGGCATTCTCCATGATGGTTTTAAACTTGCCTTTGGGAATGCTCCGGGTGGCAAGGGTCACCTGATTCAGGCGCTTGAGCATACTTTTGGCTTCAAACAGGAACACAATGGCAATACAAACAGTAAAGATGCTGACAAAAATAAGGCTGGCGATAAATCCTAAAATAATTTTGGTTCGGATGGTAAAGGGCATATAAATTTCCTTTTTAAATAGCGTGGCCCCTGTTAAAAATTGGTGGAACCGGCTAATTTACAAAGCATAGACAAAGCATAAATCATACCATTCGTTCACCACGAAGGAGATGACGTTTTGTACGCTGATATCTTCGTGAACATCGTGTTCGTCGTGGTAAAAAAGCAAGAATACACATTTATGATCCGTTACTTGATTTAGCGCCACGCATGATATAGGTATGGGAAAATCTCAAATATGGTTATTTTATTTTAACGGGATGAATGGTTATGGAAAGATATTTGCTGGTTGTTGTGGCGGGGACTGTCGGGGGGCTTTTGGCACAACGCTGTCATATTCCCGGTGGAGCCGTTGTCGGGGCCATGTTGTTCTCGGGGATTACGGTTCTGTTTTTACCCAAGGGGATTGTTCTGCCGTCATCTGTGGGTACTGGCATACAAATCATTTTGGGCATCACCCTTGGGGTCACCGTTGACCGCTCACTTCTGACTCTGGGGGTCAAGATCTTCCCCCTGGCAATATTAAGCACCATCATTCTTTTGGCGGTGGCTGTGTGCATGGCGTTTCTGGCCAGCAAACTTGGGCTGGTGGATTTTGGTACGGCCCTGTTCGGCTTTTCTCCGGGGGGAATGACGGGCATGGCTATTTTAGCCCAATCTGAAAATCATAACGGTTCTTTTGTGGCATTTTTTCATCTGGTGAGAATATTCACCCTTTTTCTGGTTATTCCGCTGCTCGTAAAGGTGGTCATGTATTTACAGCACAAGGGGTATCTTTAATCATCAGCGGTTAATTTTTATCAGTTGCCGCTTTTTTTTCTTCTAATTCTTCCCAGCGTGAATAAAGCGATTGGACCAGGGCCTGGGCCTGCTCCAGTTTTTTACAGGTGTCTGCCAGACGGGCGGGGTCCTGGATGACTTCAGGGCGCTGGACATGTTCAGACAGATCTTCAACATTTTGTTCAGCATCCAGAATTTTTTCTTCTATATGCGCCAGTTCATATTTGTCTTTAAAGGAAAACAACAGCTTTTTGGCTGGAGTGGGTTTGGGCATCTCCTTTTTGCCTTTTTCCGCCCCGGACCGGTCAGTCTTGTCCCGGGCAGTCCGGGCCTTGATAATCTGCCTGAAATCCCTGTAAAACTGTGGCGTTTCACTGTTATCCAGATAGAGCATGCGGTGGCAGACCCGGTCCATGAGATACCGGTCATGGGAAACAATGATCACTGCGCCCTCAAACTCTTTGATGGAGGTTTCCAATACTTCAAGGGAGAGGATGTCAAGATCATTGGTCGGTTCGTCCAGAAGCAGCAGATCACAGGGCTGCCGCATAATTTCAGCCAGAACGATTCTTGCCTTTTCCCCGCCGGAAAGCCGTCCTACCGGCATGTCCAGCTGGTCAGGCATGAAAAGAAACCGTTTGGCCCAGGAGACCACATGAATGGGGCGGCCCTTGTAATTTATACTATCTCCGCCGGCCGGATTCAGCGCATCCCGCAGGGTCATTCCCGGGTCCAGCTGGGTCCGTTCCTGGTGGTAGACGGCTGTTTTTAGGTTTTCCGCCCATTTTACAGTTCCCTGGTCCGGTTCCATGCGTTGTTCGATCAGGGACAAAAAAGTGGATTTGCCGGATCCGTTGTCCCCGACAATGCCAAGACAAAACCCTGGCCCCAGTTCAAAGGTAATGTTTGAAAACAGCATTCTGCCGCCAAAGCTTTTGGTCAGGTTATGCACCCTGAGCAGCTTTCTGGTCTGGCGTCCTGTGCCGGAAAAATCAATGTCCATCCGGGTGGTCTGCCGGTTTCGGGCCTTGACTTCGGACAGTTCTTTGCGCAGTTCCTCTGCCTGGTCTATCCTGTATTTGGCCTTGGTGGTTCTGGCCTTGGCTCCCTGGCGCAGCCACTGGTCTTCCCTGCGCATTTTAGATGCCAGGGAGGACTGTTTTTTCTCCTGGGCCTCCAGGTATTTGTCCCGCTCCTGTTCAAATTTGAGGTAATTGCCTTGTATCTTGAAAACCCCGCCCTGGTAGTATCGGGCAATTTCCATGGTGTGGGAACAGACATTTTCAAGGAATGCCCGGTCATGGGACACGGCCACAAAAGAAAACCGGGCGGTTAAGAGCAGTTGCTCAAGCCATAAAATGCCGGCAATATCCAGATGGTTGGTGGGCTCATCCAGCAAAAGCAGGTCCGGTTCCAGGCAAAAGGCCCGGGTGATGGCCAGCCGCTTGCGCCAGCCCCCTGACAGCTCTTTTGTCTTTATGGCGGCATTGGTAAAACCACCTGAGCCTAAGGCCCGGTTCACTCTCCGGTGGCGCTCTTTTTCCTGCAGATCCAGGGATGACAGACTGTTAAACAAGACCTGCTCAATGGAAAGGTCTGTATCAAATTCATCTTCCTGGGCAAGATAGACCAGGGAAAGGCCAGCCTGAACACTTATCTCACCTTCGTCCGGGGTGCTAAAGCCACAGATGATTTTTAAAAGGGTGGACTTGCCCGAACCATTCATCCCGATCAGACCGAGCTTTTCTCCGGGTTTTACATCCAAACTTAAACCTGTGAATAAGGTATCATCACCATATGCCTTGCAAAGTTCTCTTATCGACACCAAGACAGTCATCAGGAGTTGTCTCCCTTGGTCTGGGATGGCCTGAGGCGGTATACCCGTATCATTTTAATCATGGCTACCAGGGCCAGGGTCAGGCTGATCAGAATAATGAAACTTGCGGCAAAAAAAGTCATGATAAAGCTGAAAGGGTCATCTAAGCCATACGCTCCCCGGATAAGGTCAATACCGAAAACAAAGAAAAAAAGGGAGATTAAAAGGCATAATACCTGAACGGCCCACCAGAAATATTTCATTTGATCTCCTTACAAATCAAATTTGTTTTACTTTTATACTGTCCAAAATCAAAGGTTATGTAAACATACAGGTTCTTGTGATTTTCTGCTGGTAAATTTACCTGAAAATGATGAAACGGCTGATGACAGGACAGGTGACATGGACGGCCTTGCTGAACCAGATCAAAGGACCGGCCATGCAATGAAATTAAAGGCAACGGGGAAGGGATTTCATAAAAAAAGGTGTGCCGGAATGCAAAAATACTGCATGGGCACACCTTTTTGTTTTTATTCAACACGCATTATAAGAACAGGTAACAAGAAACAAGACCTGTGATTGACATGGTGATGGTGTACGGCAAGGCAAGGTAAACCATCCGGCCATAGGAGAGTCTGATGATGGGTGCCAGCGCTGAAGTCAGCAAAAACAGGAAGGCGGCCTGCCCATTTGGCGTTGCCACACTTGGAATGTTTGTTCCGGTATTAATCGCGACGGCCAGGTGGTCAAAATGCCGGATAACTTCACCTGCTTTGGCAGCGGCCTCCCCTGGCAGCGAAGCCAGTACGTCAGCCCGGACAAGTGCCGGATCAGTCAGCTTGTCCATCAACTGCTGTCCAGTCATTCCAATATCGGGAATCTGTCCGAGAATCTGGACAAAATGCATCTTTGTTTCCGTAATATATACGGTGGCAACAAACACGTTGTCAGAAATCGCGGATAATACCCCATTGGCGATATAGTATGCCCCAAGCTGGAGATGACCATGAAGACTGAGTACAAAATGCATGATGGGGTGGAAAAGGTGTTGTTCGTGAATAACCGCAACAATAGAGAAAAAGACGACCAGCAGTGCCGTAAACGGCAAGGCCTCTTTAAACGCTTCACCAAAATGATGTTCTTCGGTAATTCCGTTAAAAGAGGTGAGAAGTATAATGACTGATAATCCGATCAGACCCACGGCGGCAAGATGGAAGGCAAGCGCAAGGATCAGCCATATACCTGCCCCGGCCTGCATAATAAGTCTGGCTTTGCCTGAATCCCCACGTTTTTCTTCCATTTTGACTTCGGTTTCCAGCAGGTGGGAACGGATGTTGCCGGGCATTTCAACGCCATAGCCGAACCAGTGCTTTTTCTCCAGTGTATAACAGGTCAAAAGCCCAACGATAAGGACGGGGATGGAGACCGGTGCAACTTCCAGAAAGAACTCAACAAAATGCCAGCCCATCTGGTGGCCGATAAGCAGGTTCTGGGGTTCACCTACCAGGGTACAGACACCGCCTAAAGCGGTACCTACCGCACCATGCATCATCAGGTTACGCAGGAAGGCCCGGAATTGAACCAGGTCTTTTCGTTCTGCATCTTTGACAGCCTGATCGTTGGTGAGGTCATGGGCTCCGGCACCGTCCTTTCCGGATACATAACGGTGGTAAATATTGTAAAAACCAAAGGCAACAGCGATGATGACCGCCGTGACAGTCAACGCATCAAGGAAAGCAGACAAAAAAGCGCCGGCAAAGCAGAAAAGCAAAGAAATAATCACTTTAGACTGCACACGCACAAGTATTCGGGTAAAGGTGAACTGCAGAAATTCCTTCATGAAAAAGATGCCTGCAACCATAAACATCAAAAGAAGGATCACCTCAAAGTTGGCCAGTGCTTCGTGGTAAACGGTTTCCGGTTTGGCCATGCCCAGGATAATGGCTTCAATGGCTAAAAGTCCGCCGGAAGGTAAGGGGTAGCATTTCAGAGCCATGGCCAGGGTAAAAATAAATTCGCCGATAAGCACCCAGCCTGTGATAAAAGGGCCGGAAATAACAAGAAGAATGGGGTTGATAATCAGAAACGTTATAATGGCATATTTATACCATGTGGGGGCATTCCCCAAAAAATTTTTTATAAAGGCGTTGAGCATAATCCGATCCTCACAATTATTAGGAAAAAACAGGTTATAAGTTTTACTAAATTTTACAGATGTTACAGAAATTGTCTTTTAACATCTCAATTGTAAAAATTCAACATATTATTCAGTGCTGACGCATGAATTTAAGATCAGTCGATTATTCACAGATGATCTCAGCAATTATAAATTTGACCCGCACACAATTGTGCGGTTCCCACTCTACCGGCTGAGATGATTTCACGTCGGTTCGAGGGGTTCAAGAAATTTTGGTCCGGAATACCAAAACAATGATTCACCTGAAAATATTTTAGACAGCAAAGACGAGGATAATACCCCAATTATTAAAAATTATGGAATAAACTTAAGCGATTGACTCCTGAAATCAATAAGCGTAAAAAGGATGGGATCAGTATTCCGGCTGAACCAATTTTAAATCACGGTGATTTATGTCCGATCAAACTGCCGAACCGCTTTTATCCATTGAAAAACATCCCTGGCTGGACCGCTGGGCACAGTTCTGGAACAGGACTCGGATCTATCTGCAGATTTTTATCGTCTTTCTGGTACTGCTGCTGGTCTACCATGAAATAAAAAAACTCAACATTCACATGGTGCAACAGGCCCTGGAAAAATCAGATCCCGTTTCCATTGCCCTAGGTTTTTTCTTGGCATTCCTGGCTCTGTGCGTCATGGGGCTTTATGATGCCCTGGCATTCCCCGCCGGAGACGAGGGCAGGCTGACATTTAAAAAACGATGGGGCATGGGGTCCCTGCTTTTTGCCTGGACAAATTTTGTCTCCATCGGTCCCATTGGCGGTCCGGCCCTGCGCCTGCTGGTATATAGACGGTTTGGATTAAAGGGTTCCCAGATTACCAACAGCCTGATTGCACATTACATCGGCATGAACGGTGGGATGGCAGGATGGATGCTTGCGGTCTGGGTGGCTCTGCCGGGAAAAGCAGACTGTTTTGCTGTTCGCATCGCCCTGGCAGCAGTGGGTTCCGTGGTTTTTACCCATGTGGCGGGCCGGATTGCCGCAGGGGGGCTGAATCGTTTCTTACACAGACACCTCGCCGTGCCTGTACCTCTGTCCGGCCTTGGTATTGTATCCTTTTTCGACTGGGGGCTGATGCTGGCGGCCTTTTGGCAGTTCATCCACGCCGTGGGGGTGGACATCCCCGCAGCAGCGGCAGCCCGGACCCTGTTTACCGGGCAGCTGGCCGGGGTGATCAGTATGGTTCCCGGAGGACTGGGCAGTGCCGATGCCATATGGCTTAAGGGGTTTGATCTGCTGGGGGTGATGCCGGGTGCGGCCGCCGCCGCTATTGTGGTATTTCGTTCAGGTTTTTATTTTATTCCGTGGCTTGCCGCCCTATCTGTCATGTACGGGGTGACCCTGGCGCACTCAAATCCCCTGCGCATCTGGCAGCGGCGGATTGTTGCCGGGGCCGTGCTGGTGAATGCCGGGCTTCTGCTGCTGGGCGCTGCCTTGCCTGAAATACCCCCCAGGCTGGCGGTACTGGAAAAGATGGCGCCTCTGGGGATTGTTGAGGCGTCGCATCTGCTGGCAACGGTGTCGGCGGCGCTGATGATGTTCCTGGTCCGGGGTCTGTGGCGGGGCTACCGTACGGCCTATGTCCTGAGCATGGCGTTGTTCGCCGCCTCTGCCCTGGCCCATCCGCTCAAGGGCAGCAATTACGGGGAGGCGGTAATTGCCCTGGTACTCATGGCGATGCTGTTCGGGGCCCGTAAGGCATTTACCCGGCGGGGACGGGTGCCTCTGGCGTGGGAGCCGGCCCTGGCCGTGGGAGTCGCGGTTCTGGCCATTTATCTGGTGGCAGGTCTTACTGCCTTTGACCGGATTTCCTTTGGCAACGATGTCTGGACAACCTTTGCCTTCCACGCACAGTCCCACCGGTTTTTACGGGCTGCTGCGCTCCTTTGTGTGGTGGCCATTGTGGTGGTGATCCGGCAGGCCCTGCTCCCGGTTTCGGAATGGATCACCCCGGATCCGGCTGATATCGACCGGGCAGAAGCTTTCTGCCGTCTGCATGCGGAGTCCGCCGATGCTCTGCAAATCGGCGGCGGAGACAAGGCTGTCTGGTTCTGGGAGCCCCAGGCCCCAGAGATATCCGGGGTGGTGCTTTACCAGTGTTTCGCAGACAAACTGGTGGTACACAAGTATCCTGTGCTGACATCCCAAAGCGATCCGGCCCGGCTGCTGGATGATTTCATGGCCTTTGCCCGGGACCAGGACATGGGCGTGATTTTCTCCATGGTCACAGGTCCCTGGATGGAACACCTGCATGATTTTGGTTACCATTTTATCAAGGTGACCGAAGAGGCCATTGTACCGCTCACTGATTTTTCCTTGGAAGGCGGGAAAAACGCAGGCTTCAGGCGTACCCTCCGGGACATGCAAAAGGCAGGCATTTCATTTGAGTTTATGGCACCGCCTTTTCCAGGGGGCACCATGGACCAGTTGCGTACGGTGAGCGATGCCTGGCTTAGGTCCAAAGGCGGCCAGGAGATGCAGTTCAGCCCCTGCTATTTTTCTCCGGAATACATCCTGCGCAACCCCGTGGCCGTGGCCCGGGAAACTTCAGGGCGGATTATCGCTTTTGTCAATGTGCTTTCCACGCGCACCGGAGGACCGGCTGCCCTGGATTTCATGCGGTATATTCCAGGTACTGCAAACAATGTCATGGACTTTGTTATCGTCAACACGATGCAGGAGCTGGCCCGGCGCAAAATTGTTTCATTCAGCCTGGGCGGCGCACCCATGAGTGATGTGGGGGCCAGACCCCAGGCCCGGGTCACTGAACGGGCCATGCACCTGATTTCAAAACGGGCTGAAAACAGGTTCAACTTCCAGGGCCTTTTGCAGTACAAAAATAAATTTCATCCCCAGTGGAAGCCGCGTTACCTGGCCTACCCCAAACCCTGGGACTGGGCATCGGCCCTGGCCGTAAACCTTCGACTGGTTCAGGCCGGGGAGCGGGACGCGCGCCGCCGCATCGCTGCTGCGCGGATGGGGGGAACAAGTTAGGACGCGCAGTTCGGTTCTATCCCCGGGAAAGCGGGCATCTGTAAATTGGGTTTCGCCATTTTAATAATTTGAAAATGTGCCCAGATGGGTTATAGTCCTGTCCTACCTATGAATGATATTAATTTTACGGGTTATTTCCCCTTAAGAAAATAAAAGGCGTGGTTTTATGGATTTTAACCCCTGTATGAAACACCAGGTGGTCAGGAAAACGGTGCGGGAGTTTGCTGAAAACGAGATTGGCCCCCATGCCGCAAGCCTGGACAGGGAAGGGCGCTTCCCAACTGAAATTATTGAAAAGATGGGGCCTTTGAATTACTTTGGCCTCCAGGTGCCGCCGTCTTTAGGCGGTGCCGGTCTTGACACCATTTCCTATGCCATTGTGATTGAGGAATTATCCAGGGTGTGCGCGGCTCTCGGGCTTTGCGTGTCTGTTCACAACAGCGTGGGCCTGTATCCCATTTTAAGGTTTGGTACGGATGAACAAATTGCCCGTTTTGTCCCGGACATGGCCGCAGGAAAACATATCGGTGCATTCTGCCTGACCGAAGCCAATGCCGGTTCCGATGCCGGCGGCGTGGAAACCACGGCAGCAAAGACCGAAGAAGGATACACCATTAACGGCACCAAGATTTTTGTCACCAACGGCGGGGTCTGTGATGTGGTTCTGGTATTTGCCGTGGATGCGGGCGGCAAGGAACAGTCCCGGCCCAATGTCTTTATTGTGGAAAAGACGTGTCCCGGATTCAGTGTGGGTGAAATAGAGGATTTATGCGGCATGCGGGCCAATCCGGTCTCGTCCCTGTTTTTTGAGGACTGCCGGATCCCTGAAACCAATCTTCTGGGCAAACCGGGTCAGGGCCTGAAAATCGGTTTGACTGCCCTGGATACCGGCCGCATCGGTATTGCGGCCCAGGCTTTAGGTATTGCCCAGGCCGCATTTGAAGCGGCATTGAGTTATGCCAAGGAGCGCCAGCAGTTCAATAGTCCGTTGACAAAATTTCAAACCATCCAGAACTATCTGGCAGATATGGCCACGTCCATTGAATCGTCGCGCATGCTTCTGTACCGGGCCGCTGCCGCTAAGGACAAGGGCGGTGATTTCGGGGCCCAGGCCGCCATGGCCAAACTTTCCTGCAGTGCCACAGCACGCACGGTAACGGATCTGGCCGTCCAGATCCACGGCGGATACGGATACTCCAGGGAATATGATGTGGAACGCTATTTCAGGGAAGCCAAGGTCACCCAGATCTACGAAGGCACCAGTGAAGTGCAGAAGATGGTCATCGCAAGGCATCTGATTACCCGGCCCAGTTAAGGAACAAAACAAAAGATATGGAAAACAACACACTTGATATCATTGTATGCATCAAACAGGTGCCCATGGTGTCCGAACTGCCCTGGAATTCCAAAACCGGCACCCTGAAACGGGAGCTTGCCCAGGGCATGATGGATCCGGCCTCACGCCTTGCCCTTGAAGCCGGGCTTCGCCTGCAAAGGGCAGGGCAGTCCCAGGATCGCCGGATCCGGGTGACCGCACTGACCATGGGACCGCCCATGGCCGAGGAGGTGCTTCACCAGGCCGTGTCCCTGGGTGCAGACCACGGGATCCTGCTCACGGACCGGAAAATGGCCGGGGCCGACACCAATCTGACCTCTTTTATCCTTGGCCGGTATATAAGGATGTTTAAGCCTGATACCGGTCTTGTGCTGTGCGGGGCCCAGACCAGTGACAGTGAGACGGCCCAGGTCGGTCCCCAGTTGGCCTGTGAATTGGATTTTCCGGCCATTGGCTGGGCATCGGATATCCGGCTGACCCAAAACGCACTGGTCGTCACCCGGCTGGTGGATGATTTTATGGAAACACTGGAGATGGATCTACCGGGTCTTGTCACCATAGATCTGGGCGCATTTGTTCCCCGTTATGCAGGACTTGCCGGCGTGGCCCAGGCCTTTGCCTCGCCCAAAATTGACGTTGTGGATGCCGATGACCTGGAACTGGACAGGAATTTCAATGCCCTTGAGGATTCGCCCACCCGTATTCTGGATGTGTTTTCGCCGGCCACCCAAAAGGAGAGCCGGGTACTCAAAGGGGCGGCTAAAACCGTTGTGGACCAGTTGTTTGCAGATTATGGAAAAATTATCAGTTCAGCCATGGGCAAGGATTTAAAAAAGAAGTGAGTGCGCAAATGTCAAAAAATTCAACCGGCAAGGATATCTGGGTGCTTGGGGATTATCGCAACTATTTTAAAAACCGGGTCACGCTTCAGATTCTGGCAAGGGCCAGGGCCCTTGCGGCGCAGACGGGTGGTCAGGTCTGCGGCGTGGTTTTTGGCCATGATGTGGATGAGTATGCCAGAGAATATATCGCCCATGGTGCGGACCGGGTTTATGTGATTGATCATCCAAGGCTTAAATCCTATGGCCTTGAAACCTTTACCAACCTTTTGACCCGGCTGGCCCGGGATATGAAACCGGATATCATTCTGATCGGGGCCACCCGGTTCGGCCAGGAAGTGGCACCCCGGGTGGCAAAACAGCTGAACACCGGGCTGACCGCCGACTGCATTGATCTTGATATAGACGACAAAGGACTGCTTGTCCAGATTGCACCCTCCTTTGGGGGGAACCTCATTGCCCGGATACTCACGCCAAAAGCCCGGCCTCAGATGGCCACGGTGCGGCCCGGCACCTTCCATGAACTGCCCCATGATAATACGGCCCAGGGTGAGGTGGTCACCCTGGATCTGCCCGAAGATCTGCCGTCCGAGCGGGTCCGCTGTACCCATTCGGAATACCGGCCTGCCAAAGCCCTGGGCATTGAAAAGGCGGATATTGTGATCACCGGCGGCAGGGGGATGGGCTCCAAGGGCAAATTTAAAAAATTGTTTGACCTGGCAGGTCTGCTCAATGCCGAGGTCGGGGCTACCCGACCTGTTGTCCATGCCGGGTGGGTGGGCCACGAAGCCCTGGTGGGCCAGGCCGGCAAGCATATCCGGCCCAAAGTACTGTTCTCCTTTGGCATCTCCGGGGCCATCCAGCACACGGCTGCGCTTATGGATGCTGATTTCATTGTGGCTGTGAACAAAAATCCCAATGCCACCATGATGAAACTTGCGGATGTCGCCATTGTCGCCGATGCCAACCAGGTTTGCTCCGGGATTATCCGGGCACTGAAAGAGAAGATAAGGGACTGATGCCTTCACAGGCAGATATGGGGAGTGAGCTGACAAAACCTGCCTCTTGAACAGGGCAAGATCGCAGCAAAAATGGCACAAAAGATTATTGAGCAGGATGTCCGAGCTGGTACAATTCCCATCCAGATCACCGGTCAGTACGTGGTTTCCATACGAAAATCAGCTCTTGACAGAAGGCGTCTGACTCTGCCAACAATATATGAGGCCTTTGGCCGGACCACAGCCAATTTTTATGAGGATTGAGCATAACATAACATGAAACAGAAAACATTCTTACCCAGTATTGAAGCGGTTCATGCCATTCAGGAATATGTATCCTCCCATCTGCCACAAAATTTTCGGAACCGTGATACAGTTAGTCGGGTTGAACTTGTGATAGAAGAGGTGGTTATCAATATTATCAATTATGCCTTTCGCGATGAAGATAACGGCACTATCACAGTTGGCATAGAGGAAAAAAACGGAAGTTTGGAAGTGGAAATCCGGGACAACGGTGCTGCCTTTGATCCGCTTTTATCAGAGGAACCAGATCTAAAAGCCCCGATTGAAGAACGGGAAGTGGGGGGACTTGGGATATTTTTTGTCAAAAGTCTGTGCAAGGATGTCACCTACGCAAGAGAGGCAGGCAATAATGTGCTTCGCCTGATTTTATAATTCTAAATGAAAAACAATACATTTAAAATCCAACCCGTTGATGATGGCAACAAAAAATTAAAACTGTCGCCGTTTGGCCGGCTGTTCCGATTTTTTGCCTCATGGTTTGGATTTACCGGCCTTTATGCAGCTTTTTCGGTCTGTCCTTTCTGCGGGCAGCAGGGATGCCCTGTGGGTATGGCATCGGCAGGTACGGTGGGAGCATTTTGTGCCTTGTGCCTCCAGGACTGGAGACGGCTTTTTGCATATATCAAAAATCGTTTCATGGCATTGCGTAATCCTAAGAACAAACAATGAAACTGAATCTTAACTTTGCTCCGGCAGCTTAATACCTCTTTACGAGGAAGGTTTTGTATCTACCGGTATTGAATCTTTATACCTGGCTGCGATGGATTTGATTGTATTTTCTATGGCAAAAAATCCATCTACCAATCTGGGATCAAACATGGTTTCTCTGCCCTCAAGGATAATGTTCATGGCTTTGTCATGGGAAAAGGCCCGTTTATAGCATCGTTCACTAATCAGAGCATCATAAACATCACAAATGGCCATGATTCTGCCGCAAAGCGGAATCTTTTCGCCACAAAGACCGTCCGGGTAACCCCTGCCGTCCCATCTCTCATGGTGCGAGCCGGCAATCTGCGCCCCCATGATTAAAAAATAATTATCCTGGTTATCCCGCCTGGTTTTTTGAAGCGTATCTCTTCCAAGAGAAGAATGGGTTTTCATAATTTCAAATTCTTCATCGGTCAGTTTGCCGGGCTTTAATAATATCCTGTCCGGGATGCCGATTTTGCCGATATCATGGAGCGGTGAAGCGTGGTAAAGCGTCTCAATATAATCATCCGTCAAAATATCTGGAAATAATCCGGACTGTTTTAAATGAACCGCCAATGCCCTTGTATAATTTTGGGTTCGCACCACATGCTGCGCGGTTTCCGGGTCGCGTGTTTCAACAAGGCTGACAATGGTTTTTATGGTAATTTGCTGGGCTTGGGCCAATTTTTTAAACCAGACAAAAGATGCTTTTCTGGCACCTGTAAAACGCATAAAAGAGGTATAAACAAATGTAAAAATCGTTAAAATGAGAGGCAGTATAGGAGAAATAAACACGGATATTTTAATAAAACAGAACAAACTTGATATCAGCAAAATGCTGCCCCAGGCCAAGGTTCCTGTTAAAAGAACCAAGGGCGAGGATGAAAAAAAAAGCAAAAGCATCATGAGAATGCCGGTGAAAATACAGACCCCGGAAACAAAAGCATTGGACCAGATGGGTATAATCACCTGACTCTTTTCATAAATACTGCTTAATATGGCTGCATGTATTTCTAACCCTGAATAGCTTGAGTCAAAAACAGTATGATGGATGTCATTTAAACCGGTAGCAGAAGACCCTATAAAAATAATTTTACCCTGAATATCGGCCGGGGAATAATGCTGGTTTAGAATATCAGCGGCAGAGATAAATTTATGGGCTCTGCCCGGACCGTTGAATTTTATGTGGATATATCCGTCCCGGGTTATTGGGATTCTGTATTGATCTGCTTTTATATAAAGCCCGAAAAAATTTTTTAATATTTCCACCTCCTTAATATTGTGGGCGCTTAAAAAGGTCGAAATGGATAAATTCGTAAACGTCTGGTCTTTAAATGAGATCAAAAGAGGCGTAGATCTTAACAGACCATCCATATCAGATTGACTGTTCAGGAATCCGGTATGCTTGAGCGAATTTTCAATTTGAGGGGTGTTGGTCAGGACTCCTTCAGCCTGATTGACGTTTAATCGCCCTGATTTATCAACAATATCAAAGGGTACACGTAAAGGGGACGGTTTTTTGTTGAAATGATCAAAATAAAAATAATTGGCACCCACGATATCAGCCTGTCTGAGAATATGCGCCAGGTATAAATCGTTATCCTGCATTTCAGGCGGAACCCCTGTAAATCCAAGGTTAAGAGCGAAATCCTTCCGGAATTGCAATTGAATATTTTTAAGTGAACTCCGGTCCGGTTCAGGAAACAGTATATCAAGCCCCATAGCGGCAGGTTGATTGTCGGACAATTCTTTTACAAGCTTAGCTATTAAATATCTGGGCCATGGCCACTGTCCGACTGCTGATAAGCTGATTTCATCAATATCGACAATGGTGACCTGGCTTGATGCATTTCCCGTTGCGGTTCCCTGGATCAAACGGTCATAAAATAAATTATCAGCCTGTTTAAATATGGGGCTCTGGGTATACGATCCAAAACACAGCACCAGTGTTATGAATAAAACAACCGTAAATTGCCACCATTTTGATGTACTGTTTCGCAAAGAGCTTTCAAAGTCTTCTGCTTTCAAAAATAGAACTCCGCGTCTCCGCGTCTACTTGACCATTATTTCAACTCTTCGATTTTTTTCTTCTGATACATTGTCACCCGTAATCACTAGCGGATCATTTTCACCGTGGGAGGTAACAGAAATATTTTTCAAATTGATATTTGCATCTTTTATAATTTTTTCAACGACTTTGGCCCGGTCCAAAGCCAGGTTATAGTTATAATCGGCATCACCCTTGGAATCAGAATGACCAATAATACTGACCTCAGAGGGTTCCCGCTCTTCAGCCAACTTAAGTACATCATCAATCAATGCGGCAGACTCAGGACGCAGCCGATCCGAGCCAAATTCAAAATAAAGAAGAATAGATACAGGTTTTAAGGGCTCCGCCTGAAAAAGCGTTTTGTATTCATCCTGAACTTTGCTCTTTTCCATTGTTTTTGAATCAATCCTTGATTCTGCACTGCTGACCTTTGCACAGCTATACGGTTTTTCCAGGGTTATGGAATACGTATTATTTTTAACGATTACAGCGCTGTTTTTATTATCCTGATCCGGCAAAAGGATTACAGTAGTTTTCGCACCACAGGAAAGAAGAAAAAGAGTTCCTGCAAAAAAAAGAATGTAGCGAATCATTTCATTTTCCTTTTTAATCTACCTGAATGATAAAATGCGTTCCCCTGGTACCGACAATCGCATTTGGTGTCGCTAAAGAGACTTTATCCGGGGCAAGTTTTCCAATTCTGCCTGAATTATATATTGCTTTTCCCTTTTTAAGATAAAAGTCAAAGGCATATTCATTAGCTTCAGGTTCAAATATATAATCCTTAACGTTACATTCCGTATTCTGGTCTACGGCCATAGTTGTACCGTCCGTAAATATAATTCCAGCTGAACTGTCAGCTTTTGTCATTAAGACGTCTGATTTAAGAATCGAGTCCCCTTCAGCAGCAGCAATGACCGTTTCTCCCCGTTTGATCGAAACATCGCCGGAAACCTTTTTGAAAAAAGCAACCTTTCCATCTTGAGCAAACGCAGTTGCATAAAATCCAACCATAACAACCAGAGCAATCTTTATAAGATTTTTCATGAACTCCCCATACAGATTTAATTCAAAATTGATTAATATTTTTACAGTTGTTATTTTCAAAATGCAATTTTTAAATTCAGATTTAATGAAATGTAGGCCTTGATAATCCTTTGGGCCAATTTTGATTATCGAATCATGAATATGGGTAGCCAGATTCCGTCCTCAGGACAGAGTGTCAGCTTTTTTGCAGCCCTGATTTTGTTGACGGTGTCCGGCTACGGATTTGGAAAAATAGTTATTGGCAACGACCAGGGTCTGTTCATTCATGGTAAAAATAAAGTTCAGCCGGTAGGGTGGGCACACTTTTTGTGCCCATCGTCGGAGGATATGCTGGGCACCGCACAATTGTATGCTGGTCAAATTTATAATTTCTGGCAGTGGATTTGGGGATTGACAAGCAGGAATAATTCCATTAGAAAAAGGACTCTAAGCCGGAGTGGTGGAATTGGTAGACGCAGAGGACTCAAAATCCTCCGGGCGCAAGCCCTTGCGAGTTCAAGTCTCGCCTCCGGTACCACGAATATCAAGGCTTTCAGCGTTTCAGCTGGAAGCCTTTTTATTTTGGATTTGGGTCACTGTGCCCGAAACTGTGCCCAACTGGTTTTTCAGATAATCTTCCTGTTTTTTGGCCGCTACCATCAGATCATCTTCACTGACAATGTTGTAACGCTCAAAAACAGCTCTGGTTTTATGACCTGAAATCATCATGGCTACTCTTTCCGGGATGCCTGATCTGACCATGTTTCTGACAGCGGTTCTTCGAAGATCATGGAAAATGCGACCAGGGACACCAGCTGCTTCACAAGCAGTTTTCCAGGCCTTCCGAAAATCTTTTATCGGACCGGTCCCTGGTCTATTCGGAAAAACGTTTGGGATAATCTTCTCTTCCCCCTTTTGGAGTTGCCGCTGGGCATTAAAAATTCCCATAAGCTCATCATCCAGGTAAATAGTGCGGCCTTCTTTGTTTTTAGTTGTGCCTATTTCCAGGCACACTACCCTTTTTTCCAAATCTACATTAGACCATTTCAGCCCGGTGATTTCAGAAACCCTCCAGCCGGATTTATATCCAAAAGTTACAAACCCTTTCAGATATTCAGGCAGGCAGGATTTAAGTGCCAGAAACTCATCGTGCTCAAAGAAACCCTTCCGAACATTGTTTTCTTCCAGCATTGATATATGCGGAACCTTGTCAACAATCGGTGGTGTCTGTTGTGCTCCCAGATTCAACATGCGTTTCAAGGCTGCCAATTCCCGATTGACCGTTGCGTTTGATGCGCCTTCATCAAGACGGTATTCAATGAATTTATTGATTCTCGGGGTTGTGGGTGCTCACCCGCTAATACTTTGATTATGATTTTGGTCATTCGAATTCTCTGAATTTCCATGAAAAACAGAGGGTGAAAGCAACGGACTTATCTATTCCAACCATCTGAAATAATAAGTTAATTCTAAATCAAAGTATTAGCGGGTGAGCACCGACCATTCCGCTGATGAGTGAAATATTGAGCTACACCAAGGGAGATACCGGTAATGATAAACAGGATTGCGAACTCAAGGCGTTTTACCGGTTGGCCCCTCGTTTGAAGAAGGCATTTCCAGCTCTAAAAATCATGGTGCTTTTGGATGGGCTTTATGCAAAGGGGCCTGTGGCAGAGATTTGCCGCAAAAACAAATGGCAATTCATGATCGTAACCCCGCGTGCGGCTGGTTAATTCCCGGACTTTGTCCTTGGCAATCTGGGGACACCTTACTTAATTTCCCGAATTATGTATGATGTCCCCAGATTCACACATGGGAGATCTCCTGGGGTAAACACATGTCTTTCGGTACGTGAATTCCGGGTTTACGGACATACCCTGTAATGGATAGAGGACTTTGCCTTGTGTGGCAGGTTCGTCCCGGTATGCACGCCTTATACCCGATTCCTGTACGTCATTCCGTACTTTCGTGGTACCTTGCCTCAACAAAGCGGCTTCCTCTCGAAGCACCGTCACCGGTACTCCGTTGCACTACCACCACACCCTTCTCCTCCATCTGGCTGGGTCTAAGACTTGCCAAATGTATTGAAATTCTATACATTTGACGCACATGTTTAACAACATGTGCCGTGCCCGGCACACCACAAAACGCTGGAAAGGGACCAGGCTTACTGCGCGGCCTTTCGGAAGTGCCTGGTTCAGGAAAATTTAAACTTTTGGGGAGTTTTTGGGTTTAAAAGCCTGGCCCCTCAGCTCCCCGTTCGGTCACGCAATATGGAAACTCACAATTCCTATGAGATTGTCATTAAAATGGTTGAGCTGGACTTCAGCCCCCGTATTGTTACTGGCGTTGGCTAGCTCGGCTCATGCCCTTGGCGTAGAAGGCTCACAGGAAAGAAGCTTTGAATATATGAGCGCTGATGGTCTGCTGTTGATTATCTATGTTCTGCTGGCATTGGTCTTTTCGTTTCTCTGTTCAGTGGCGGAATCGGTACTCTTAAGCATTACGCCTTCATATATCGAAGTGCAGAAAGAAAAGCGGCCTAAGCATGCGGCGCTTTTGAAACGGCTGAGACAAGATAATGTGGACCGATCACTTGCGGCCATTTTGACGCTAAACACGATAGCGCATACGGTTGGCGCGATCGGCGCTGGGGCCAAAGCGACAGTCGTATTTGGCAGCGCATGGTTTGGCCTATTTTCGGCTGTCATGACGCTTTTGATCCTTTTTCTTTCTGAAATCGTTCCTAAAACCATAGGAGCCGTCTACTGGTCCAAACTCGCAGGACCAATTTCAATTTTTGTAAGCACTCTGATTGTGGTTCTTTATCCAATTGTATGGATTTCGGAAAGAACAACCAGGTCTATTTCGCGTGGAAAGGACCTGAACATTTTCACCAAAGATGAATTTATCGCCATGGCATCAGTCGGTGTAAAGACCGGAGAAATTGGCAGCAAGGAATCAAAGATTATTCAAAACCTACTTCGATTCGAGTCACTAAAAGTAGCCGATATCATGACGCCGCGCACTGTAATTTCTGCGCTCCCCGAGGACATGAAAATAATCGATTCATTGAAGCAAGTGGTTCAAGCGCCCTTCTCGCGCCTCCCCGTTTACAAGACGAATATCGACGATATAACAGGTTTTGTTCTTAAAGATGATGTTTTAATCCTGACTGCTCAGAAGCGAGGAGATGGTCAATTAAAGACACTGAAACGTGAAATACTTCCGGTTCCGGAATCGGTATCGTTGACCTCTTTATTGGAACGTTTTCTTAAGGACCGTAAGCATATTGCCATAGTCGTTAATGAACATGGGGGGACGGACGGACTTGTGACTTTAGAAGATTTAATTGAAACTCTTATGGGTATGGAAATCATGGATGAAACAGACAATGTTGAAGACATGCGGGCTCTGGCACGGAAGCAATGGATGGAACGGGCCAAAACCATGGGCCTTGTATATGATATCTTTGAACAAAGAGTTGCCGAACATGCAAATTCAGCGGACCCAAAAGGGCCGGGCCGCTGATTAAATTGTTCTGGCCATAACGGATTTGGGGGTACGTGCCTGTAACCTCCCAATGATGCCGATGTCAGCAAGTTTTGGAGCCAGTTTTCATGATAGCTGGATTTGTTTAGCCACTCTGCCGGACTTTTCAATCCATCGTGATTTTTTATCGTTTTTGGGTTGCATGGAGCAAAATTGTGGATAAGCGCTATTGAATGTTGTTTTGAAATGATCCTGAGCGAGGATAGATACCATGATTGCTTTCTCTTTGTATATGCAACCTTGAACAGTTCAATCGGAAATTCTTTTGGCAAACGCTATACGAAATAAAGATATACCAACGAGGCATCTGCCATGTATTTGGGTTGATTAAATCCGGATTTAAGGATATTGAATTTAGCAATACATTTAATTTTACTAAAAATGTCCAGACGCAGATGAGCATTCCTTTTCAGGAGATCACCAAGTGTTTGAGCGTACGGGTTCGCAACAGACCGGCAATTTTGAATCAAAAGTTGAACATGAAATGAACACAGCCTAAGCGGAATCACAGGAGGGATATGAAATTGATCAAACATCTGCTCGTTATCTGTATGGTTGTACTGCTGTCGTACGGGACAGTGATTTATTCGGTAAATGCCGGGGTTGAAGGCGTTTATATGACCACCTTCAACCAGATGATTTTGCAGATGGAGAAAGACCGGGTGATCGGATCCTTCACCTACAAGAACGGAAAGATCAATGGTGTTCTTCAGGGCAACACCCTGATCGGCACATGGATACATTCCCATGCAAAAGGAGGTCTGGAATTTGCCTTTACCCCGGATTTTTCCTCATTCACCGGTAAGTGGGGCTACAATGACGCCGCTCTTACAAAAAAATGGAATGGTGAAAAGACCCGGTCTGTTATTCCTTTAAAACAGAGAATACATGCGATCTCTCCATCGGCAGTTCCTCCGGAACCTGCAAAAAAGTCGGCTGAGCCTAAACAAACATTGCCCAAGATTGAGCCGGTTGTAACAGAGAGGCGCGAGGACGACTATTTAACGCCGGGCCAGTCTGTTATGTATGGCGTCCTTGAGGTGGCCCTGCTCAGCCTGAAACGGACAGATGACTATATCAACGGGCCGGACAAGGGGCACTTTTATGCCGTTCTCCGGTTCAGGGTCAAAAATACGGGCAATGAGGAGACCTCTGCCCGTATCTATTCCGATCTTCAGTGGCGGAATCCTAAGAACGGTATAAGAGAGGGGTATAGAAGAACCACGGGAGTCAAACTGCATTCGACCGGGAAATACAAACTCTTACCGGGGACTGAAGGAGAATTTGAAGAGGTGTATATGTTTCCGGATCACACCCTTGACATCCAGTTTCACCTCTTAAAAGGGTATAATCCCAAGGAGGTGGCCCGCTGGCGGTTACCGATTCAATAGCGGATTGTCCTCCTGTCCACATCCGCCAGCCATGAGCCAATAAAGGCCTGATACGCCTCTAACGTATCTTGGACAGCGCCTTCATAAATCTGTCTGCCGAGTTCAACCGAAGCAAAGTGGTGTGGTTGAGTAAACATGGATATTTTTTCTACGCAGGCTTTTAGGCGTTTACTTTGTCTATTATTGGTCACCTCTGGCCTGAATTCTCAAAACACAATATATATGGGTGACCATCTCAGTCGCAAATTACATTTAATAGAACATAAACCTTTTTTTGAGAATCAGCATCAGCCTGGGACCTATGATAATATTTTTCCACCGCCCATCGTCCAAATCCTTCATTTAAGCCCCTTTTTAGGCCGATATATTGTGGTCATTTTTGAGACGGATATGGGTATGATATTACTTTAACTGATTTTAAATATTGATTTTTTTTGCCCTGTGACTCAAAAAAAGATTTAATTTAGACGGTGCTGGACGATGACTTTTATAAAACTGTTTCATTGATGAAACAGTTCACAGAAATTCCTGACGCAGATAAGGCTACCTCTGGGAGCACTTGAAAAAGTAACAAGGCCCAGCCATCGAAAAGACTGAGCCCCGATAAAGCTGTATTTAAGTCAGGGTTAATTGTAAATAAAAATTAGGCTATGATATCAACAATCGTACCTTTACCTGTGAAGGTTGAAAGATCCGGTGCCTGCTTAACTGCAGGGTTTTCGGTGCTAAGAGACTGGCTTTCGGTATTGGGGATTTGCTGAACGAGATTGAGCATGAGATTGGGCACCTCTATCGCTTTGTTCATAGCATAGATTGATGCGCCTATATTTGTCTCATTAATGTTCATAATACATTTTTAATGTGGTTGTTATATGAAAGTCTGTCTAACATGCACAGATCTTTCAACTTTCGTTGTGGGCCGAACCACGGTCAAAGACCAAGGACGGCCCGTGGCCGTTATATGGAAACCAGTCTCCAGAAACATAATTGTAAAAAAGATACCAGCGAATGTCCAGATCAACTTGATCCTAACCCACTGAAATACTTCCGTTCAAAATAGGTCCCTGTTTTAGGATCAAGTATAGCATCCCTCTCATGGATAAGCCTGGAACACCCATCGGTCCACGGACCACAAGCCAGGACTACAGTATCTCCTAAATTGAATTTCTGATGGCATGCTTCACACCCTTTTGCGTTGTAGGTGTTGAGAATATTCAAATCTACGATATATTTTTTATCTGGGCTGAATTCCATATTTATCTCCTTCGGGCACCGCTGCTTAAGGAAGGCTTGAAAGATAAACAGCTGCTACCCTTGTTGTTTGCATTGTGTTTCCTTTTATTCCGGGAAACCCTAATTATTAAAATAAGGATCTGGGAAGAACTTTCAATGACCACACCGAAACAAACCCTGAAATATAGGGGGAATATTTTAGAATTGGTTTTGGAAATCTGATTTTTCATACACAATATTGTGTTTGCTTTTAGCAGATATCGTGTATGATAAAAGTAGGTTAATACCAATCAAAAAACATTAAAAATAGGATTATCGATATGATAGAAATGATAGATATTGGCATGGACGATGCCATTGCTTATCGAATAGAAGGCAAAATCACAGAAGAAGAAATGAAAACGATTCTTGCTATTTTCAGAAAAAAAATCAAGAAGAATGAAAAACTGATAATTTATCAGGAAGTGATAAGTATCGGTGGAGCAGAGTTCGATGCAATGATAGAAAAATTTAAGTTCTTTCTCGCATTTGGACTTTCCCATTTTAGCAGGATTGCCGTTGTCACGCATAAAAAATGGATTCATAAACTTGTGGATCTGGAGGGTAAACTTTTTAAAAGCGTAGAAATGAGAGGGTTTCCAAAAGAAGACAAGGACCACGCGATTGAGTTTTTGAAAAACGGTTAAAATCCATTAAACAAGCAGGGTAACAGCAAAATGCTGTGTGCTTTACAACAGATAACCCACTACAGCCTACATTTGGTTTTTCCAGGACTGATTGCCTGGGTATTTTTTAGAGAAGATTGGAAAAAGGCATGGTTAATAATGCTTGCAACGATGCTTGTAGATTTAGACCATTTAATAGCTGACCCGATATTTGATCCGACAAGATGTGGTATAGGGTTCCATCCTTTACATTCTTACTATGCAATTTCTGTTTATTTTTTGCTCTTTTTCTTTTCCAGGACAAAAACGATCAAAATATCGTCGATTGGGTTGCTTTTTCATATGTTCACGGATTATTAAGATTGTCTTTGGATGAGGTTTACAATTTAAATGCTTAGTTACTTGATTTGCGAGAAGAGTACAAGAATCGGTTGAAGAATAGTGTTGATGTGGCCCTGCAGGAAAGAACTGATTAGGGCAGATCAGTGGCAATTAACGGGTTGAGTCGACGCTTTTTTATAGAGGGAATTTCCGGCTATAAATTTTCATCGATCGCCTTTATAACTGAATCAACCAAACCGGCCATATCAGAAGAGGTATCTATAATAAGGGTACTGCATATATTCGACAGCATAAGGTTTAACCCTTTATCTTCTGAAATTCTGAAATCTGTACGAACCCCAATAATCGGGGTCTTTATCGCATATGCATAACCCAGTTCAACACTGGTGCCTGAATCTGCATCGGGGCCATCTAAAACGGCCACCACTATATCCGCCTCATCCACCATCTTAAGACAATCTTCAGAAATCAATTTCATGCCGTTCTCCAAAGACAGGAATTTGGCGGCTCTTTCTTGTGGCAAGATCACTTTAACGTCTTTCATTCTGGACTCAATCGTTTGAGCAAATAGAATGTTAAATTCCCTCTCAGCCAAGCTGAATGGTGCTCACCCGCTAATACTTTGATTATGATTTTGGTCATTCGAATTCTCTGAATTTCCATGAAAAACAGAGGGTGAAAGCAACGGACTTATCTATTCCAACCACCTGAAATAATAAGTTAATTCTAAATCAAAGTATTAGCGGGTGAGCACCAGCTGAATAAGGGTCCCGCTAAATAAATTTTTTTCACTTGGCAGTCTCCTCCTCTTTTTAATGAACTTGAGGATTTAATTTTCCTCCCACCGAGAAGTACATCAATAAAATGGATACCAACGTGGCAGGTGATAGTTGCGCCTACGATCGAATGATCATCACGAACTCAAAGAATGCTCATTTCACAGGTGACGCTGGCGTTTTCCGATTCGATGAAATCCATGAACTGGATTGTGAGCCCAAAAAAGTGTCAGATCATTACCCAATTTATGGAGTGTTTCGAATCAATTAGCACCCCAGAAAATTACAAAAAACTCTAACCACTCTGGTATTTTGTAATCTGCCTTTATGGTTTCAACAAACGGGGAGATGGTAAAATGCTTCCTGTCGATGGGTATCATAAAAAAAAATAGGTTAATGACATTGTTTTTGTGCATATTTATGATTAAGTTTATTCTAACAGTTATGAGTTGGCCTGGATTATCAGAATTAGGGCTCAACTCTCAACGAAATATAAATAGGAGAGACTTAAATGATAAATGTGACCAAGCCGGCCCAGGAACAGGTCAAACTTTACTTTGACGGCAAAGAAATTACGCCCATCAGAATTTTTCTCAATAGCGCCGGATGCGGCGGCCCAAGCCTTGCTATGGCTTTGGACGAGAAAAAAGAGACAGATGCCGTGTTTACCTTTGATGATGTGGAATACATCATGGATAAGGATCTGCTGGAAAAAGCAGGTCCCGTGGATGTTGATTTTGAAGGTACGGGTTTCCGCCTTGAATCCAGCCTGGAACCGCCAGCCGGATGTACGGGATGCGGCGGCGGGACATGCTGTAGTTAGTGTTTGAAAGTTTGATTTTTTTTTCAGGCTTAGAGGCTTAGGACCGCAGACCAAATAAACCGAGCAGAAATTGTGCCAAAGGGCAAGTCATTTCGTTTAATTTATAAAATTTGCGGGCCTAAGCTGTAATCCGGTTCATATATGGCTTATGGCCTTATACTGTGCCGCTTCAATTGCAGACGCATGTATTTGCCCGTCCATGGACTTCACCCTCTGGTCATGCAAGACCCGGATCATGCCGTCGGCAAGCCCCTGCATGGGGACATGGATTTTTTCGCATCGTCCCCAGATCATGGCTTTAATATAGATCCGTGCTCCCGGGATAATAACGTCTGCCCGGTCAGGTTTTAAATTAAAGCGTTTCATCCGTTCTTCCAGCGCATAATCAGCCAGTTCATCCCGGATTTTTTTTATTTTTTTCCGGCTCACCCATGTCCCGGGACGGCCCTTGGCCAGCTTAAACAGCTTGTTGATATTTCCGCCGCTGCCAATGGCCTCCACAGGCTCGCGTCCCCGGGTAATTTTTTTCAACCAGGATTTCATCAGATCCCAGTCCTGCTGCCGGGCCCGGTTGTTGAGCAAACGAATGGTGCCCAGGTTAAAGGAACGGCTGGCCTGGACCCTGCCGTCACAGAACAACGTGATTTCCGTACTGCCGCCACCCACATCCACAAATAAAGCTGCTTTTTCCGATGAGGTCATTATTTTGTGACGGTTCTGGAAAAGATACCGGGCCTCCTGCCTGCCGTTGATAATTTCGATGTCTATACCGGCCTGTTCCCTGATTCTGCGGCATACCTGCCGGCCGTTTCCGGCGGACCTCATGGCTGAAGTGGCACAGGCCTTGACCGCCACGGGCTGGTATGCATCAATGAGCTTGGCAAACCCCTCCATGGTTTTTGTCAGTTTGCAGGCCCGTTCATCCGAGATCATGCCTCGTAAAAAGGCGTCTTCACCCAAGCGGATGGGCATGCGCATCCAGGAAATTTTTTTCACCCGGAGTCCGAACTCTTCTTCCGATACCATGGCTAAAAGCAGGCGGACAGCATTGGAGCCGATGTCGATGGCGGCGTATTTTGTCATTGAATCCATAATGGTTGACATCTTAATTTGATGACGTCATTATATCAAGGCATGAAACAAAGATTAACAAGGATCTAACATGGTAAAAACCAAAAAGGTGAATACGTCTCTGCGGCTTGATAAAAAAGTGCTCAAGGAGCTTAAAATCCTGGCCATTGAAAAAGAGACCAGCGTTCAGGCCATTATTGAAAAATTGATCCATGAATATATTGAAAAGAACAAGGAAAAATCAGAACAATGAATCTTCCATCCCCGCAAACGTTTATGCTGCCGGCCGGTATCCATGTCAAAAAGATAAATGCCACACTCAAAGATGCCAATATGACCCTGGCAGGCAATGCATGTGAGCCCGAAGAGGGAACTGTTCTGGATACCTTTGATGCGGCGGTTTACAATTCAGGTGCCCTTTTAATCCAGACTGAATCCGATCTGCTCAGGCTCTGCTGGTCAGGTGAGGTAACGTCCCAGGCTGCACCGGAATCTGAATGGCAATTTGCCCGGGATCTTCCCCGGGGCCCTGTCAGGGACCAGCTTCTGGATCTGTCTTCTTTACGGGCGTTTACGCCGGCAGGGAGGGTGACCATTATCCGGGATATATTAAGTCTTCTGGATGATGAGCAAAAAACCTGCTGCCGCATTGAATCGGTCACTTTGAGCCGTGGAAAAAATATCTGGTCCTGGCTTCGGACCCGTCCCATGCGCGGTTACAGCGACAGCCATACGCTGATCTGCGGTATTTTGAAAAAAGTGGAAAAACCAGGGCTTCCGGCAGAAGTGCTTAAGCTCAGGATTTCGGATTACACATCCAAACCGGATATTCACCTGTCTGAAAACGCCCCTGCCAGGACAAGCCTTTGTACCATTGTTCAGACCTTTTTACAGGTAACACGCCGCAACGAACCCGGACTGATTGACGATATTGACACCGAGTTTCTTCACCACTGGCGGGTCAGCCTGCGCAAGGTGCGTTCCGTGCTTACCCTGTTCAAAGGCGTGGTGGCCACCGAAACCCTTGACCAGTTGAAACAGGACTTCAGGGATATTATGCAGGATACCAACCTGATGCGGGACAGGGATGTTTATTTTTTATCCAGGGACGATTATTTCGCCCTGGTTCCCCCCAAGGCTCATCCGGGCCTTGGGATCCTTTTTGAACTGCTGCAACGGGACCGGGATGAGGCCTTTGAAAAGGTTAAGGCCATGCTTAAGTCCAAGGCCTACAAACAACAAATAAAATCCATTCAGAAGTTATTTGAGAATCCCAAGGCCTTGCCCAAAGGCCCCCAGGCCGATGCCCCGTCAAAAATTTTTGCCGCGAACCTTGTTTTGAAACGATATAAAAAGGTGTGCAGGCTTGCCGGAAATATCACCGATAAAACCCCGGATGAGACCATCCATGAACTGCGCATCCAGTGCAAAAAGCTGCGCTACCTGATTGAATCGGCCCAGCCCTTATTTGACGACAACCAGGTCAAAAGCCTGCTGAAAACCCTTAAAGGGCTGCAGGAGCATCTGGGAAGTTTCAATGACCAGTCTGTCCAGCAGGCCACCCTGGCCGAGTGTCTTGACCGTTATCCGGGCACCGGACCCGATGCCAAGGCCCTGGCCGAAAGCATCGGGGCGTTGACAGCCATGCTTTACCGCAAACAGCTGGAAGAGCGCCGGATGATTATTGAAAACCTGTCCCGGTTTTACAGCCCGGATACACAGGGTGCGTTTAATGCCCTGTTTGATTTAAAACACATTGCGGCAAACCCGAAACCTGAAACCGATGAACAAGACAAAACCCAGGTTGACTCATAGGGAGATATTGATTGATGAAACTTATTGCCTGTTATTCCAACAAAGGCGGTGTGGGAAAAACCGCTGCCTCGGTCAACCTGGCATATGCCAGTGCATTAAGCGGCAACCGGACACTTTTGTGCGACCTTGATCCCCAGGGGGCCTCAGGGTTTTATTTCCGTGTGAAGCCGTCCGAAAAACTGAAAAATACAACCTTTTTTGAAGATACCAAAAAGTTCACTGATTCCATCAGAGAAAGTGATTTTCACAATCTGGATCTTTTGCCCGCCAACATAAGTTTCAGGGATTTTGATATTTTTCTGTCCCGGATGAAAAAAAGCCGCTCCCGGCTGAACAAGGCGCTGAAGCCGGTTGATGGCGAATATGACATTGTTCTTCTGGACTGCCCCCCCAATATCTCCCTGCTTTCGGAAAATGTGTTCAAGGTGGCAGACCGTATTGTGGTGCCTGTGATCCCCACCACATTGTCCCAGAGGACCCTTGAACAACTGTATGATTTTTTCAAAAAACAGGGCTATAAATCATCCAAGATCTTCCCGTTTTTTTCCATGGTCCAGCAGAGCAAATCCCTGCACCTTCAAATCATGGAGGAGATACGGGCAGGGAATAAACAGGTAATGGAGACCTGGATTCCCTTTTCCACCCATATTGAGCGCATGGGGGTCCACAGGGCACCGGCCCTGGCCTATGCCGAAAAAGAGGCGGCAGTGGCCGCCTATTCACAATTGTGGCAGGAAGTTCAAAATTAAGGAAACAGCGTACAATGAAAGAAATAGAACGAAAGTTCCTGCTGACAAAGATGCCGGAAATCGCCTTGCAGTCCACCACCTGTATCCGGCAGGGCTATATTTCCAAATCCCGGGATTCCGTTGAGATCAGGCTTCGCCAGAAAGGCGATGCATTTCTCATGACCTTTAAACGGGGCCAGGGCCTTGTGCGGGATGAAGCGGAAATCAGGATTAATGAAGCGGATTTTAATTATCTGTGGCCGTGGACCCAGGGGCGTCAGGTGGAAAAACAACGGTCCCAAGCCACCCTTGAAAACGGCCTTATCGTCGAGATTGATGCATTTTCAGGCGCGCTGGCAGGTCTTTTTCTGTGCGAGGTGGAATTTTGTGACCCAGCCCAGGCCAGGGCGTTTGTTCCGCCCCAATGGTTTGGGGCGGATGTGACTGAAGACAGCCGGTATAAAAATAAAAGCCTTGCCGAAAACGGGATTCCCGAAAATTAAGCCCCAAAGCTAAACCTAAATTTGCCCCGTGAGTTTACGGGCAAATTCACACGCCTGGTTTTTTACGGAATCATCCATCTGATCCGGGGTTGAACATCCCCCCACAAACAGTTCTGCGGCATTGACCGATTTATGGTATTTCTGCATCCTGCCGAATGCGGTGAATGCTTCTGCAGCATTATTGTCAAAAGGCCCGGCACCTGTCATCAAAAGCCCCTGGCGCTGGCCTTCCACAAGAGAGATATGTTCAGGTGCAGTGGCATACAGACTGTAAGTGCGGTCGATCACGGATTTAAGCTGGGCGTTCACGCCCCAGAAATATAAGGGGGAGGAAAAGACAACAGCCTGGGACTTAATCATTTTTTCCATGATTTCAGGCATATCATCCGTTTGGATACACCCAGGGGCATCCATTGTCTGTTTGCATTTTGCACAGCCCATACACCCTTTAAGATTTTTTGAATGCAGGTAAACGGTTTCCAGATCATGGCCAAGACGGATGAGTTCCTCTTTTACCCATTCCAGCACCTTTGCCGTGTTGCCATTTTTTTTGGCGCCTCCCTGCAGCAGCAGTATTTTCATTTGTATCTCCTTATTTGTGGACGGACATTCGGTATTGTTTTCGTATCACAAATTAGATCAATAACAGAACTTGTCAATTCCAATCTTAAAAATTTGGCAGGACAAAGGATTTGAAAAATAGGTCTAAAAGAATTATTATAATCAGCAATATTGTTTTTTAGCCTTTCCCTTCTCATTCCTGTACAGGGAAAATCACCAAGGAGTAAAAAGGCTTCCAACATACCGAAAATTAAGTCATCGTTCATCATTTTATTATGCCATACAGATAACACAAGGGGCGTCCATGAAAACTGATGTAACATTAAAAATTGCAGGCGCGGCAGGGCAGGGCATTCAAACCATTGGAGACCTGCTCTCCGAAGTGTGTCACCAAAGCGGTTTGTTTATCTTCTCTGTGGATGATTTTGAATCAAGGGTCAGGGGGGGGCACAATTTTAACCTGCTGCGGATCAGCGACAAGGAACTTGCCGCTCCCGGCAACAGGCTTGATATCCTTGTCTGCATTAACGAGAACGCCTATGATTTGCATAAAGAAGAGTTGCGATCCGGCGGCATTGCCATTGTCAACGCAGAGAAACCCGGGACAAGAAATAAGACACGCTTTGAAATCCCTTTGAAAAAATTGGCAGAAGAGGCCGGCAATAAAATTACAGCCAATACAGTGGCCGCCGGTGCGGTGCTGGCCATTCTCGGCACACCCTTCACTCTGCTGGCCGATGTTTTAAAAAATCGGTTTGCCGCCAAGGGCGAGAAAATCGCGACCCTGAATGTAGCAGCGGCAAAAAAAGGCTTTGATGCAGCCAAAGACTTAAGCCGGAACACCGGGTTTACATGGGAGGCGAAAAAGAGCCACAATATTGTTCTCAGCGGGGCCCAGGCCGCAGCCTTAGGCGCACTGGCCGCAGACTGCCGGTTTTTCCCTTTTTACCCCATGAGCCCGGCCACAGGTGTGATCTCCAATGTGATTCCCTATACTGAAAAACTTTGCGTTGTTGTTGAACAGGCAGAAGATGAGATTGCCGCTGTTATGATGGCCATTGGCGCCTCCTTTGCCGGTGTCCGCGCCATGACCGCAACCTCGGGCGGCGGCTTTTGTCTCATGACAGAAGGGTTAGGGCTTGCAGCGATGACGGAAACGCCGCTGGTGATCGTCAATGCCCAGCGTCCGGGGCCTGCCACAGGGCTGCCCACCAGGACCGGCCAGGCAGATCTGCTTTTTTCTATCCATGCCTCCCAGGATGAATTCCCCCGGTTTGTTTTTGCACCGGGAACCCCTGTTGAGACCTATGAGACCATGAAGCGGGCCTTTCACCTGGCAGAAAAGTACCAGGTCCCGGCCATTGTGCTTCTTGACCAGTTTCTGGCCAACTCCAGGGTGACGGAAAAAAACAGTCTCACGGTGGCACCTGACATTGAACGCTTTTATGAACAAAACAACTCTGGAAATGACGACACCCCCTATTTGCGGTATGCCCTGGCACAAGACGGTGTCTCTCCACAAAGACTGCCCTGTTCGGGCCCGGGACTTGTCCGGGTCACAGGTAATGAACATGACCCCGAAGGACACATCAGTGAAAATGCCGCAAACAAAATTGCCATGACCCAAAAGCGGGCTGCAAAGCTGCCTGCCATGATCAAAGAGATGGACCCGCCGCTTCTGGTGAACCCAACGGCCCGGGTGTTGCTCGTGGGATGGGGATCAACACGGGGAAATATTCTGGAAGCTGTTGAGCGGCTGGGGGACCAAAGCATGGAGATCGGGGCTGTCCTGTTCAAAGACCTGTGGCCCATGGACCGTAAAGCGATTGGGAAGGTGCTGGATAATAAGCAGCTGATCATGGTGGAGCAAAATGAATCCAGCCAGTTGGGACGCCTGCTTGCCCAGGAAGCCGGCATCGTCTCTTTTGACACCATCCTCAAATATGACGGCAGACCTTTTTTCCCGGATTATATTGTTCAAAAGGCAAAGGAGCTTGTGAAATAATGATTACCTCAAAAGAGTTTAACTGCAATTATGAAAATAAATGGTGCCCGGGATGCGGTAATTTCCAGATCCTTGCCGCTATGAAAAATGCCTTTGCCCAACAGCAGATTCCGCCTGAAAAGCTCACACTGATTTCAGGTATCGGCCAGGCCGGAAAAACACCGCATTTTCTCAAATGCAATATGTTCCATGGGCTTCACGGCAGAGCGCTTCCCCTTGCAACCGGGACAAAGATTGCCAATAACGATCTTACGGTTGTCGTAAACTGCGGGGATGGCGACTGCTATGGCGAAGGCGGCAATCACTTTCTTGCGGCAATCAGGCGAAATATCGATATGACGCTTCTGGTGCACAATAACCAGATTTACGGGCTGACCAAGGGCCAGGCATCTCCCACGTCAAGCCTGGGGATGGTCACAAAACTGCAGAACAGCGGTACCCCCTCATCTCAATTTTCCGCCCTGGTCATTGCGCTGGCTGCCGGGGCCGGATTTGTGGCACGGGGGCTGTCGGCAGAGTCCGGGCATTTAACGGAACTGATCGTCAAAGCCATGAACTACAAAGGCTTTGCTTTGGTGGACATTTTACAGCCCTGTGTGTCCTTTAATAAAATAAACACCTTAAGCTGGTATAAGGAGCGGGCTTACAAACTGGCAGATACGGATCATGACCCCCGGGATCTTGCAAAGGCGTTTAATCTGGCCCAGGAGTGGGAAAAAAGCCTTCCTTTAGGCGTGTTGTATGAGGCGGCCGGCACACCATTCCACGAACGGGTTCCCAATCTTAAGGCCAACGCCCTTGCCTCACATAATTATGACAGCAAACTTTTAACAGACGTGCTTTTACAAAACCTATAGTAAAACAGGAGACATCATTTATATGACTATCTGGCAATGCACCATGTGTTCTACGACCATGGACCAGGAAGAACTGCCTGGGCAGTGCAGCTTTTGCGGGGCTGACAATCGCGTTATTCTTGATCAGGAAATAGTTCCCCAAACCCTTGAAGCGGTCCGGGACAGGGCAAGGAAAAACCTCAAAGGATTTTGTGCGGCCTACCCCGCCTGTGACGGCAACTTTGATAAAATCTGCCAGAAAGAGGCCTATGGCAAACCCATTGGATTCGGAGGTGCCGGTGCAGGCTTTTCCTTCCGGGCAAATGTTGCGGCCCTTGAGGCTGTGCGCCTGAAATTGCGGGTGGTGGGAGAACATACCGAACCTGATACCGCCTGCTCATTTTTAGGCACAAAACTTGATTTTCCGGTCATGGGTGCTTCCACGGCAGGTGCCGAGCGCTACGGCAATGCCATAAAAGAAGAAGATTTCTGCAGGGCCGTGATCCGGGGCTGTAAAGAGGCCGGCACCATGGGCTGGCGGGGAGATACGTTTTTTTATACCCCCGATGATAACCCGGCGCTTCGGGCCATAAAAAAAGAAGGTGTGCCAGCCGTTCCCATCTTTAAACCCAGGTCCCAGGATGTGCTCAAACAGCTCATCCACACGGCCGAAGAGCTGGGATGTCCTGCGGTTGGTGTGGATCTTGACGGATGCGGGTCCACCATTATGGCCCTGCATAACCAGCCGGTATTCCGCAAAAGCGTAAAGGATATCAAAGAGCTGGTCCAGGCCACTTCTTTACCCTTTATTGCCAAAGGAATTATGACGGTGGAGGATGCCCTGAGCTGTGCGGATGCCGGGGTCAAGGTGGTCAGTGTCTCAAATCACGGCGGCCGGGTCCTTGATGCAACGCCCGGGACGGCAGAAGTGCTGCCGGATATTGCCAAACACCTGAAAGGCCGGATCATCATCACTGCAGACGGTGGGGTCAGGACCGGCTATGACGTGCTCAAGATGCTGGCACTGGGTGCGGACTTTGTTCTTCTTGGCAGGGATGTGATCCGGGCGGCCGTGGGTGCAGGTTCCCTGGGCGTCAGAATACACATGGAACATATTCAAAAAATATTGAAAAAAGCCATGTTCATGACCGGGGTCAGCACCATCTCCGATATTGATTCATCCATACTGTACTGATCAAAATTACCATTTATTTCAGGCCCTTTGGACGGTAATCGTATTAATTAATCCGAACGAAGGGCCAGGATGGGGCTGAGCCTGGCTGCCTGCCTGGCCGGATAAATGCCGAAAAAGACGCCTACGGCCACGGCCACGGCAACCCCCAGGCCAATGGAGTTGTAGGACACGGCAAACTGCCATTTGGCATAGTAGGAGATGATCCACGAGGCCCCAACGCCGATGGCGATCCCCATGAAGCCCCCAACGATGCAGAGCAGGACAGACTCCACCAGGAACTGGAAGAGGATATCCCCTTCCCTGGCACCCAGTGCCCGGCGGATGCCGATCTCCTTGGTCCGCTCTGCCACCGAGACCAGCATGACGTTCATGACCCCGATGCCGCCGACCACAAGGGAGATGGACCCGATGGTCCCCAGAAGCAGGGTGAACAGCTTCATCTGCTTCTGCATCTGGGCGATCAGTTCCTCGGCGGTTCTCACTTTCATGCCATTCAAGTTCTGCTGGGACAGATAGGCGTTCACCTCGGATTCGATCTGATCCCGGGCCGCATTGTCCCTGGACCGGGCAATGATATTTCGGATGGCAGCTTCCCTGTCCAGGCGCTGCAGGGTGGAAAGGGGAAGCATGATCCCCTCGTTAATTTCATAGGGACGCATTCCGCCCATGGGCGCTTCCCTGATTTTTCCGATGATGGTCATCTGCTTTTCTTTAAAAAAAATCCGGGTCCCCACAGGATCATACACCCCCTGGGCAGCCAGTTTATCCGCGACCTTCTGTCCGATGACGCAGTAAAACATGTGCCGGTCCAGTTCATGGATAAATCGGCCCGAATCAATATTCAGCTTGTTGATGGTTAAAAAGGAGGGCGTCACGCCCAGGGCTGGGATATTATCCTTTTTCCCCTTGAATTTAAACTGGGCATAGGTAGACGCATAGGGTGAAGCAACCCTGATGGATGGGCAATGGCCAGGGATGGCCATGGCCGTTTGAATATTCAGTTTTTTGTTTTTTTTTGAATTGTCGGCGGAAAACTCCTCTGAAATGGTGATCACATCTGTGCCCATCTCCATGAACTGCCGCAGGGCCTCCTTCTGGACGATGGAGCCCACGGAAACCATGGCAATGACAGATCCGATCCCCACCACAATGCCGATCAATGCCAGGATGGACCGCTGCTTGGCCGAGACCAGGCTGTTGACCGCTTCAATGATATTGGGTTTAATGATCATGGATCACTCCGTCGTGCATTCTGACAAAGCTGCTGCACTGCCTGGCAATGGCCATGTCATGGGTAATGACAAAAATAGTAATTCCTTCTTCCCTGTTCAGGCGGATAAATAGATCCATGATTTCCTGCCCGACCCTGGTGTCCAGGGCGCCTGTGGGCTCGTCAGCCAGGATGATGGCAGGGTTTCCCACCAGGGCCCGGGCAATGGCCACCCGCTGCTGCTGGCCCCCGGAAAGTTCCGTGGGCCGGTGGTGTTCCCGCTCCAGCATCCCCACCTTTTCAAGGACCGCCCTGGCAGCCTGGTGCCGCTCTTTTTCCCCCACCCCCCGGTAAACCAGGGGCAGGGCGACATTCTGGAGGGCGGTCAGCTTGGTCAACAGGTTGAACTGC
This sequence comes from Desulfobacter vibrioformis DSM 8776, assembly GCF_000745975.1. Classification (GTDB taxonomy): domain Bacteria; phylum Desulfobacterota; class Desulfobacteria; order Desulfobacterales; family Desulfobacteraceae; genus Desulfobacter; species Desulfobacter vibrioformis. Next base: position 42,357 of record NZ_JQKJ01000009.1, read on the forward strand.
TGAAACACAAATCCGATCTGACGGTTCCGGATCTCGGACAGATCCTTGTCATTCATGGCGGCCACAGCTTTGCCGTTCAGGGTATAGGTCCCTGAGGTGGGCTGGTCCAAAAGCCCGATGATGTTCATGAGGGTGGATTTGCCGCAGCCGGACTGGCCGACGATGGCCATGAGCTGGCCCTGGCCGATGGTCAGGCTGGCCCCTTTGAGTACCTCCACCGTGACCGGCCCCATCTGAAAAGACTTATGGATATTTTCAAGCTGAATCATGACTTGCCTCACATGACAGGCGGCGGACCACTGCCGCCGCCGGCGGGGCCGGGACTATGGCCCGATGAAGAGTTCTTACGGCCTTCATCAGCAGGCATCACAGATTCAGGAAGGCTGGGCCCTCCAAGCACGATCTGATCTCCCGGTTCCAGTCCGCTCAGGATCTCCACTGAATCCAGGGTGGTCATGCCGGTGGTAACCTGCACCTTTTCAGGGATTTGACTTCCCTGCCGGATCACCTGAACGAACTTTTCATTTTTCCGGATCATTACCCCGTCCAGGGGCACCATCAGGGCTTTGGGATTTTCATAGACAATGATGGAAAGATTGGCGGACATGCCCAGGCGGATTCTTTTTTTCTGGTCCCCGGTCAGGCGGTCAATGGCGATGCCCACATCAAACATGGGGCCTTCCATTCCCTGGGACACGGCATTGGATGAAATCTGCCGCACCCGGCCGGTCATGGGGATATCTGAAAAGGCATCTCCGGTCACATTGACCTTCATGCCGAAATCAATTTTCCCGATATCGATCTCGTCCACCCGGGCTTTGACCGACAGGCCGTCCAGGTTCCCGATGCTGACCAGAATATCTCCCTGGTTAACTGAAACACCGGCCTCCACCCGTTTTTTTCCGCTGCCGCCCTCCATACCGCCGTCATTCCCGCCTGTGGGCATGATGATGATACCGGACACTGGTGCGTAAACCACGGTGTTTTTTAATTTTTGTTCGACTTCATCCAGACTGGTCCTGGCATTGGCCAGCTCCATTCTGGAAATGTTCTTGTTCTCGGGACTGGCCTTTTCCATGACCGCGTCCAGAGACTCCCTGGCAGCAGTGAGATCCATTTGCTGATTTTCGTAATCAGACTCGGCCGATTCAAATTCCGATCTTGAAATGATTCCCTTTTCAAAGAGCAGCCGGCTCTCCTCCAATTTACGTTGGGCCGCATCCAGGCTGTTCTTGGCCTTGGTAAAAGAGCGCCTGGATGAAGAGACCTCTGAGCTCCTGTCCCATTGCTGGAGCTGCCGAAAGTTCTGCATGGCCTTGATATAGGCGGATTTTGCATCCCTGAAGGATTTCTCCAGCTGGGCGGTATCCATGGAAAAGAGTCTGGCCCCTTTTTCCACCTTCTGGTCATAAACAAAAAACCGTTGCTTTATCTTCCCGTCATAGGGGGCCACCACATTTATCTCCTCCAGCGGGGCCACATGGCCTGACAGGGATATGGAGGCGTTCAGGGGCTGCACCCTTACCGGAACCCTGTTCATGACCTGATCCACAGTTCCGGGCCCTGTTTTTTCCCCTGAAAAATAGGCCGTGGGCATAAGGTTCTGCTGCCAGAGGTAATATCCCATGCCGCCAAATCCCAAAACCACGGCCAGGGTAACAAAAAGCCGGATCACCTGAACCTTTTTCAGGGCCGACTTGAGTTTCTTATTGGTCTCTTCCGCGTCAATAAAAGCGTCCCTGAGCTTGAGGTTAAGTTCTTTCTCCTTTTCCCGGCTTTGGGTGATTTCCGTGATATCATTGATCACCACCACCACGCCGGCGCTTTCGCTTTCCCCCTCTTTTTCCGGCCGGAGATAGGAGGTGGACAGCGAAAGAATCCGCTCCTGTCCGTCGGGCCGCTTAAAGGCTGTGGTTTCGGTCCGGCCCACCGCCGTGTCGTAAACCGCATCCAGGATGACCTGGCAGAACTGGTCGTTTTCCTCCATCTCCATCATGAAGACCTGGCCAAAGGGCTTGTCCCTGACCTCTTCAGGACTCAGTCCCAGGATATCCCCGGCCAGGTCGTTGAACATGGTGACTGTGCCCTTGGGGCTGAGGGCCATGACCCCCTCGTTCATACTTTCGATAATGCGCTGGTAAAAGATTATTTTCCCGGCCATTGATCATTTTCCTTATTGTAATCCACTTTCCAGGTGTCTGTGGTGGTGGCCAGAAAGTTGTCCAGGCTGGTTAAGGCATTAAGATAGTCCACTTTGGCCAGCTGCTGTTCGGACAACTCCCTGGCCCGGACTGCCATGCCCACCTGTTTCAGGCGCGTCTCCACCTCCCGGACCGCATCCTTGAGATCCAGCCGGATATCCCGCTCCGTATCTGCCAGGGATAGCCTGGCCCTGGTCAGGGTGGCTCTGGCCGAGAGCAGGGCCTGTTCAAGACTGAGCCTTGACGTGCCGTGGATGGGGACGTTCAAGGCAAGCCCGGCTGACCAGGTGCCGTCGTCGGTATTGGCCGCATCCCGGTTGTTGGTATCGGTGAAGGTGTAATCCCCGGTAAAATCCAGCTGCCATTGCATATTGTTCTCGGCCACGGCCAGGCCGATCTCTGCCAGCCGGACGTCATGCCTGGCACTGAGGTAATCCAGGCGGTTCCGGAACGCAATTTCAAGGCAGGTTTCCATATCCGGATGGACAGGGGAAAAATCCGTCTCTTCAATCACTTTTATCCGGGTGTCCCGGTCCAGGTTCAGGACCTTGAGCAGGGCGATCCGGTAACTGTCCAGGCTGTTCAAGGTATTTTCATAGGAGAGTTCCTGGTTGGCCAGGTCAGATTCGTTCTGGATCAGTTCATTGGCTGCCAGACGCCCCATGGCAATCAACAGTTTATTGGTCTCAAGGTTGGCCCTGGAACGCGCCACAGATGCCTTAGAGATCTCCACCTGCCTGATAGCCTGGGCATAGGATCTAAACGCTGAAATCGTGGAATTCACCACAGCGGCGATATTATCTCTCAGGGCCAGAAAATTTTCCTGCTCTGCCAGCCTTGCTGAAACCAGCGAATAAGTTGCCACTTCTTTGCCGAATCCCTTGAGCAGGGGCTGGGTAAAGCTTGCCGTCCAGGTATTGGACCCGCTGTAGGTCTCCTTGCCGCCGCTGGTGTTGCCCAGGTTGTCTGTCCGGTTCCAGGAAAAGCGCATGTTTCCGCCGTATTCAAAGTTTTTGTCCATATGAATACCTGAACTATGGCTGTAAGAAATGCTGTCGGCACTTCCCTGTTCTCCCTCGGTTCTGGTTCTGCTCCCCGAGGCGGAAGGACCTGAGGTCAGATTGAAATCAGGATCAAACTCGGCTTCAGCCACCCTGAGGCTGAATTTATCCAGAACCCGGGTGATATAGGCACGCTTCACGTCCCGGTTGGACCGGAGGGCCACGGCAATGGCCTCGGCGATATTCATCTCCATGGCATCTGCTTCGGTTTTATTTGGTTTCCCGCCTGCCATACCCTGGGCCGGGCAAAAAAAAAGGACCAGAATCCCCGAGAGCAGCAAGCACGAAATTCGTTGGCCCAGCCACCCCCGCAGCCCCAACCTAATCATGACACGGATTCCTTTGAAAAAGTTTCTTTTTCCTAGCATCTGTAAGTCTTAAGTCCTTGTTCCCAACCCCCAGTTATTTTTATGGACTCCCTATATACTTCTCAGTAAAGTCCTTTAATTAAGATAGTAATACGCTTTGTGTCAAGAAAACTATCGAAGGTTTAAAAGTCATACGGCCTGGATTTGTCATCTATGTTTTATCATGATACAACACATAGCCTGTGCAAGTGAATTGGCTTGGAACTTTGATCCGGGGTAACCGGGCGCAGAATATGGAAAAACGCAAAGTTCAGTTTTCCTGATCCCATATCTTTATTTTAAAGGATTGAACATGAACATATTAATCACCGGTGCTGCCGGGTTTATAGGGGCATCGCTTTCTTTACGGTTGTTGAATGACGGTCACCGTGTATGGGGAATTGATAATCTTAATGATTATTATGATGTGAACCTGAAAAAAGACCGGCTGGCACGTTTGTCCGGGTATCCGGATTTCAAATTTATTTTTTTGGACATAGCGGACCGGCCCAACATGGTCAAACTATTCGAGGAAAATGCCTTTGACTGCGTGGTGAACCTGGCGGCCCAGGCAGGGGTGCGGTACAGCCTTGAAAATCCGGCCTCCTATGTGGAATCCAATCTAGTGGGGTTTGGCAATATTCTTGAAGGCTGCCGCCATGGCGGGGTCAAGCATCTTGTGTTTGCGTCCTCAAGCTCGGTGTATGGCTTGAATACCCACATGCCTTTTTCGGTCCGCCATAATGTGGATCACCCGGTCAGCCTGTATGCGGCTTCCAAAAAAGCCAATGAGCTCATGGCCCATTCTTACAGCTACCTGTATCATCTGCCGGTAACAGGGTTGCGGTTTTTTACGGTATACGGGCCTTGGGGCAGACCTGACATGGCATTGTTTCTTTTCACCAAAGCCATTTTAGCTGACGAGCCCATAAAGGTGTTTAACAATGGAGAGATGCAACGGGATTTTACCTATATTGATGATATTGTGGAAGGGGTTGTGCGGGTGATAAACAATATCCCTGGGCCTGATCCTGCATGGAGCGGCAAAAGTCCGCTTCCTTCAAGCTCCTGTGTGCCGTACAGGATTTACAATATAGGTAATAACGAACCTGTGCCGTTGATGGATTTTGTCCATGCCATTGAAGAGGCCTTGGGCAAAAAAGCAAAAATTGACTATCAGCCTATGCAGGCAGGCGATGTGCCCGCCACCTGGGCTGATGTTGATGATCTTGTTGCCGCCACCGGGTTTAAGCCTGAAACGTCTGTAAAACAGGGGATACAGAATTTTGTGGACTGGTATAAGGAATACTATGCCTGAAAGGGTGCCCCGTAGTTTTGACTGCGGGGCTACTTTTCTTAAGACCGCCGGATTACGATTTCATATAGATTCAGGGAAAAGGCCTGTACAAGCCCTGCTGATACAGTCATGGGTCTGCCAGTCTGGGGGGGGGGCTAATCATACAGGTGTTTTACCTAACTCTTCCCGGATAACCTTCCGTAACATACTCTCAAGGCTCGGTTGATCCGTTTGATCTTCAGCAATAATCTTTTTCAAACTCTCATTGATAAGGGTCTGGTATCCCTTTTTCCCGGCTTTTGATTTGAAATAACCAATTACCCCAGCATCCAGCATAATGGTAATCCGCTGCTTTTTCTCAACAGGCTTAAAACCCTGACGAAAAACAGCCCTGTCAAAATCAGCCTGGGTAACTTCCGGGTATTCATCCATAGAGGTTTGAAAAATAGAGTTTTTGTTCATTTTGGGTCGCCTTTCTCATGGATATAATTCTTATTTCATCGGTGTTTTCAGTATGGACGATCACCACAACGCTGTCCAATAAACCGATGGTTACAAACCGTTGTTCACCATAATCCATTCGGGTGTCTTCAAAGGTGAAGGTGGCCCCGGCAAAAACTATGTGGGCTTGGGCGAAATCAAGGCCAGCGTGTTTAGCTATGTTGCTTTGCCGTTTATTTTCGTCCCAAATGATTTTCATGATTTAATTATATACATATATTTATGCATATACAAATCCCTTATTCAGTCACTGCATAATTCCACAACGCCCGAAATATTCTGAATGCTTGGTTTACCTGAGCCGGGGATCTCTGACTTACTGCTGTAAAAACTTTCTTGATATTTTGCTTTTGCCTGAGCTGCTTTTGTTGTCTCTCTCGATCCTGAAAGGGTAGCCCCGTAGTTTTGACTGCGGGGCTACTTTTTTAAGACCGCCGGATTACTCTAACGCCCGGGATACGATTTCATATAGATTCCTGGATAACTCTTTTTGTCCCGCCATGGTTTCAAGTTGCTTTTTCATCATAACTTGCCTGCTCTGATCATAACGTTTCCATAAATTGAAGCATGCGCAAAGCCGTGCGGCTGTCTGGTGGTTGATTTTATCCAACGCCAGAATCCGTTCAGCCACAAATGCATAGCCCTGGCCGTCAGCCCTGTGAAAATTCATGGGATTATTCATGGCAAAGGCGAATATGAGCGCCCGGACCTTGTTGGGGTTGGCCATGGTAAAATCTTTATGTACTGTCAGTTTTTTTACCTGGTCCAAGGTGTCATTAAGACTGGACTGGGCCTGGACAGAAAACCATTTATCGATAACCAGGGTCCGGGCCTTCCATTTGTCATAAAAAGCGTGACATGCCTTCTCACGCATTTCAGGATTTTTGTGGCTCAGGATTTTGAAGGCGGCAAATTCATCTGTCATGTTGCCGGCGCTTTCAAACTGTTTTTGCACAAGATCCTGGATATCTTTATCAGACAGGCAGCCAAGATAGGAAAGGCAAAGGTTTTTAAGGCTCCTGTCCGCCATGGCCGCACCTGAAATATCAGCGGGGGGGGCGGACCGGCAGATGTCATATACGGTTTTAAATTGTGATGCCAGTTTTTCCGCCAGGGTTTGTTTCAAAAAGGTCCTTGCCTGGTGAATGGCCTCAACATCAATGATTTCAAAATGATCCTTTATTTCCGTTTCCAGGGGCAGGGCAAGGGTCTTGGAAAGAAACGCCCTGTCTTTTTCCTTGTCTTCCAGGGCCAGAGAAAAGGCCTGTACAAGCCCGGCTGATACCGTCATGGGGCCGCCGGTCCGGACGGCAGTCACCAGATTTTTTATCTCATTGATGAACAGGGTCTGGGCCGCACGCCACTGGTTAAAGGGATCGGTATCCCGGGCCATGAGAAAGGCAAGGTCCTGATCTGAAAAATCCGTGGTCAGACGGACGGGTGCAGTAAATTCCCTGAATACGGAAGGGTAGATGTCAGCGGATATATTTTCAAATCTAAAGGTGTGGATTTCCTTTGTCAGCTCATACAGAAGGTCTTGTTTGACCGTTTCCCCGGTCCTGTTGATCAAAGAGATCCGAACGGGGATGTGAAAGGGTTTTTTCTCGGATTGATTCCTGTCCGGGGATGTGGCCTGGGTAAAGGTCAAGGACAGGGTGCCGGTAGTTTCATCATATTGACGGGTCATGGATACTTCCGGTGTACCGGACTGGGTGTACCACAGGAAAAACTGGTCCAGGCTGCGGCCGGATACCTTTTCCATGACATCAACAAAATCCTCAAGGGTGACGGCCATGCCGTCAAATTTTTCAAAATACAGATCCATACCCTTTCTGAACAGGTCCTGTCCTAGAAGCTGATAGATCATGCGGATCACTTCTGCACCTTTTTCATACACGGTCATGGTGTAAAAGTTATCCATTTTGATATATGAGTCCGGCCGTACCGGGTGGGTCATGGGGCCGCTGTCTTCGGGAAACTGTGCCGCCATAAGGTTTTTTACATCACTGATGCGCTTTACCGGGCGTGAATTCATGTCCGATGAAAATTCCTGGTCCCGGAAAACGGTGAGTCCTTCCTTGAGGCTGAGCTGGAACCAGTTTTTCAGGGTGATCCGGTTGCCGGTCCAGTTGTGGAAGTATTCGTGGGCAATAACGCCCTGGATGCCCATGAAATCATCGTCCGTAGCTGTTTGCGGGTCTGCCAGCACATATTTGGCGTTAAATATGTTCAGCCCTTTATTTTCCATGGCCCCGGCATTAAAATCATTGATGGCCACGATCTGGTACAGGTCCAGATCATATTCCCGGCCAAACCGGTTTTCATCCCATGCCATGGCCTGTTTCAGGGAGGTCATGGCATGGCTGCAAAGGGCGATATTCTCTTTTTCAGAATAGATGTTTAAGGTCACATGCCTGCCTGATGCGGTTGTGAACTGGTCCTCTAATACGGCAAGATCTCCTGCCACCAGGGCAAAGAGATAGCAGGGCTTTTTAAAAGGATCTTCCCAGACAACAAAGTGGCGGTTGTTGTCAAGGTCACCGGATTTTACAGGGTTGCCGTTGGATAACAGCACAGGATACCGGGTTTTGTCCGCCACAATGGTGCAGGAAAAAGGCGCCATCACGTCGGGCCGGTCAGGGTAGGGCGTGATATTGCGGAATCCCTGGGCCTCACACTGGGTGCATAAAATGCTGCCCGAACGGTATAATCCTTCTAACGCGGTATTTTCATCCGGTTTAAGAATGTTTGTGATTTCAAGCTCAAAAACATCCGGGGTGGCTGCAAGGGTAAATGTTTCATCATCGCTTTGGTATTCACCGGGCAAAAGCACCATGTCACCGGCAACCACGGAAACAATGTCAAAAATTCCCTTGTTCAATACCAGAGGCGTTGTTTCATCTGCCCTGGCCGGATCTTTTCTCATTTTAAGTTTGGATATCACCCGGGTGTGGTCATCCCGGATGTCAAAGATCAGGTCAACATGGTCGACAATGAATTCAAAGGGCCGGTAGTCTTTTAAATATATTTTTTTGTGTTCATTCATAATGACAATTAAAATACAACCGGCCCGCAGCCTTGTCAATTAAGGCCTGTTAATATACTGGTTATATCAGGGCCAATACCTCAGTTACTAATTTTTCAATTCCGATTGCGACATCTTTAATATTGGGTCCAAGCATATATGCCGGCGTTGACACAATTTTTTTATCCCGGTCTATATGTATCTGATCAACAGCGCATGTCACATGTTTGCCGCCCATTTTTTCGATCAAATCTGCGGTTTCCTGGTCATTTCCAATGGTGACTTCAGGATGTTTATCCGCAATTGCCTTGGTCAATGTCGCCGGCGCAATACAAATGGCACCAACAGGCTTTTGGCTGTTAATCATGTCAGTTATTATCCGCTGAACCTCCGGGTGAACCTGGGCCTGGATATTATTAATCGCAAAATCACTTAAATTTTTGGCTGCACCAAAACCACCGGGTATGATGATGGCATCCATATCGCTTGCCTGAACATCTTTTAAGTCCTTAATCTCCCCCCGGGCAATCCGTGCAGATTCTACCAGTACATTTCTTTTCTCGGAAGTTTCTGTCCCGGATAAATGGTCAATTACATGATATTGTTCCATGTTCGGTGCCATACAAATAATTTCTGCATTGGCTTGATCCAAAAACAGCATTGTTAATACAGCTTCATGAACTTCAGAACCATCGTATACGCCACACCCTGCTAATAATACGCCTACTTTTTTGCTCATAACATATCCCCCCAATTTAAATTGTAGTCTTTTTGATTAATTCTGTTAAAAATTACGATGTCATCCGGAAACAAATGCGAACAAGTATTATGTAGTTATTTTCTACATAACGCCGAAAATATCACTTCTGATTTTCCCTATCAGAAAGAAATTGAGTTGACAAGCAATTTATGAAGAGGTTATGAACTTTTCTAATGGGATAACATACGGATTATTGAGTTAATCAGCTTGTCCAGGGCCGCAAACGATTAGCTTCGGCTTGGCAATAAATGAAAGGTAGCACGAACTAAATGAAATTAACGATTATCGGAACCGGATATGTGGGCCTTGTCACGGGTGCATGTTTTTCTGAAATGGGAAGTCATGTGACGTGTGTGGACATTGACCGGGAAAAAATAGATAATTTGAAAAAAGGGATTCTTCCCATTTACGAACCAGGCCTTGAATCCATAGTCCTTAACAATTTTAAAGAAGGTACCCTTGAATTCACCACCAGCCTGGCCCAGGCCGCAAAGGATTGCAATGTGTTTTTCATTGCCGTGGGCACCCCGCCGGGGCCGGACGGCTCTGCTGATCTGCGCTATGTGATGGAAGTGGCCCGGCAGATCGGTTCCGTTATTGAAGATTACGCCGTGATTGTGGATAAATCTACGGTGCCCGTGGGAACAGCTGACAAGGTCAAGGCGCAGATCAGCAAAGCACTTGAAGCCCGGGGCGCAGCCATTGAATTCGATGTGGTATCAAATCCCGAATTTCTTAAAGAAGGGGCGGCTGTTATTGATTTTCTCAAGCCGGACCGGATTATTGTGGGCGCGGATTCCGACCGGGCTGCAAAGTTGATGCGCAGGCTGTATGCGCCTTTTTCAAGAAACCGGGACAAAATGTTATTCATGAATGTCAAAGATGCTGAAATGACAAAATATGCGGCCAACGCCATGCTGGCCACAAAGATTTCATTCATGAATGAGATATCCAATATGTGCGAGCGGTTGGGCGTGGATGTGGAGAACGTGCGCAAGGGGATTGGTTCAGACTCCCGCATCGGGTATTCATTTATCTATCCCGGTTGCGGATACGGCGGGTCGTGTTTTCCCAAGGATGTCAAGGCCCTTGTGAAAACCGGTAAGGATGCAGGTTTCGCGCCTTCTCTTCTGGAATCGGTGGAGGCAAGGAACAACCTGCAGAAACAGGTGCTTGGAGACAAGGTGATCCGCAGGTTCGGACAGGATTTGACCGGCAGGACATTCGGCATCTGGGGCCTGGCCTTTAAGCCCGGCACCGATGATATGCGCGAAGCGTCTTCCCGGGTATTGATTAAAACCCTTGTGGACGCAGGCGCCCGGATTAATGTATATGACCCTGTGGCCATGAACCAGGCCAGAAAGGAGATTCCGGCCCAGGAGCAGGAAAAGATCAGTTTTGCCCAAGACCAGTATTCGGCCCTGGACAGTGCAGATGCCTGTATTCTGGTTACAGAGTGGAAGGCTTTCAGGCAGCCGGATTTTAAAAAAATGGCATCTCTGATGAAAGAACCGATAATCTTTGACGGCAGAAACCAGTATGATCCTGGCGAAATAAAAGAAGCCGGGTTTGAGTATCACGGTATAGGACGGGAACTGGGATAGTGCCATCAAATAGCCTTATCTTAATAAAAATTCACAGCAAAAGGAGATATTCATGCGACTGGTGACCCGATCCGACTTTGACGGCCTTGGCTGTGCAGCCATTCTCAAAGAAAAAGGAATTATTGATGACATTAAATTTGTCCATCCCAAAGATATTCAGGACGGTAAAATTGAAGTAACTTGCGACGATATTCTGTCAAACATTCCTTTCGTGCCCGGTTGCGGTATCTGGTTTGATCACCACACAAGCGAACAGGAACGCAAGGCATTCGGCAACTTTGAAGGGGAGTGCGATCCTTTGGCACCAAGTGCCGCCCGGGTTGTTTACGAGTACTATGGCGGGCTGGAAAATTTTAAGAACAAGCACCTTGATGACCTGATTCATGCCGTTGATAAAGCAGATTCTGCCCAGTTTACAAAAGAGGAAATTCTCAATCCCGAGGGCTGGGTCCTTTTGTCTTTTATCATGGATCCCCGCACCGGCCTCGGGCGTTACAAGGATTATCGCATCAGCAACTACGCTTTGATGATGGATATGATTGATTACTGCCGCACCAAGACGGCTCAGGAGATCCTTGGGCTTCCGGATATCAAGGAACGTACCGTGCGGTATTTTGAACAGGACAAACTATTCCGTAAGATGCTCCTTGACAAAAGCCGCATGAAAGGCAATGTCGTGGTCCTTGACTTACGGGAACAGGATGAAATCTACACAGGCAACCGGTTCCTTTTATACAGCCTGTTTCCCGAGGCAAATATCTCCATGCAGATTATGTGGGGCTTCCAGCGCCAGAATATTGTCATCACCTGTGGTTACAGCATTCTCAACAACACCGCCACAGCCGATGTGGGATCTTTGATGCTTAAACATGGCGGCGGCGGCCACAGGCGTGTGGGAACCTGCCAGGTGCCCATTGATAGGGCAGACGATATTATCAAGGAAATTTTTGAAGAACTGAATATGAGGTAAGCTGATCACACTTATAGCAAGACCCTTAGGGCCCGGCCTGATTTCAGGCAGGGCCTTAAATTTTTCACATCATGTAATTTCAACCGCCAGTTACAGCCGTTTATTCTAAAATGAAAATGTATAAAAAATATACAATGTAAAATTTGCATTTGTGTCGTTCGTTTGATGTTTATTTTTCCTTAACTACTTAATATTATATTGTTTTTTTACAAAACATTCTTTTGTAATATCTATAAAAACAAAAAGCGTATGTGTTGATATTTTACAATTAACGGCACCATTCATGGCAAACTGTGTAAAAAACATACATTTGTGAGATGTCATATGGCAATGCACACATTATCTTTTTTAGACAGAATCATAACAGTTTCATAAAAAAAATTTATTGAATTATAAAATCAGTTGATTAAATATTAAAATGACTTTCTGGCATGAATATCGCATAGTTCGCATAGTTATTGATTTCGTATTTCAAATCGTGTGGTTCATAATCCAACTGCACCGGTGTTGAGTTGATATACCAGTTCAAGGAAGAAATTAAAAAGGGAGTATAAAGAACGTACAACACAACATGTGTGTTTATGCCGTGTCGTTGGCGGTTGTTCCTATATTAATAATTTAAAAGAGAGGCGTTTATGATTTACCCCAATGAATATGAGCTTGAAGCGGGCAGAAATTATCCGCGCAACAAAGATTTTACGGTTAACCATTGTGAAACAAAAGGCTGCGGCATTTATGTAAAACGAAATTTTAAAAAAGGGGAGATGGTGGCAAGGATGGCCGGGATCACCGTGCCGTATATTCTTCAGCACACCCTTCAGATCAGCCCCTTTCTCCATCTTTATGACCCACACTTTACAGGGCTTTTGCTGCACTCGTGTGATCCGCTTGTCTCCCTGGATATGAATACGCTTGAAATATGGGCATTGCAGGATATTCAGAAAGGTGAGGCCCTGACAATGGATTATGCCCAGACAGAGGACAAATTATTTAAACAGTTTCCCTGTTCATGTGGTGCGATCAACTGCCGCAAGTGGGTGACCGGCCGAAAAGAATCGATCAATGAAGCAGGCCGGCAATACCTTCTCGAGCTGGAAAGGAAGTGTGGATGAAGCCACAAAACAAGCGTTTGTGGTGGGAAAGACAGGATTTGTGTTACCAGGACGGGGTGTTGTTCTTTGCCGGAAAACCAGTGACTGATTTAATCCGCACAACCGGCACGCCGGCTTTCTTTTACAATGGAAGGCGGATGTTGCAAAATATCGGTCGGCTGCATAAGGCATTAGATCATGCGTTAGACCAACCGGGCGCCCATAAAATTTTTTATGCCATAAAAGCCAACCGGTTTGCCCCTGTGCTGACATACATTAAAAACGGGGCAAAATGCGGCGTGGATGTCTGTTCTCCCTGCGAATTGTTACATGCTTTTTCCTGCGGTTTCAATTGCAATGACATTTCATATACAGCCCACGCCATGACAGATGATGAACTCAAGCTGTTGGCCGACAATCCGGATGTGGCTTTAAACTGCGACTCCTTGAGCACGATCCGGCGATTGGCCAGGTTCTGTTCCCACCGGAAAATCGGCATCCGTGTCAACCCGGCCATGGGGATTGGCTATAAAGATAATGAAACCCTGAAATACAGCGGCGATAAAACCACCAAGTTCGGCATTTACAAGGAACAGTTTGACGATGCATTACAGCTTGCTGAAAAAAACAATTTTATCGTGGATACCATTCATTTCCATACCGGATGCGGATATTTGAACAATCAGTTATCCTTGTTCAATGAGATCTTACATGCAACACACTGGTTTTTAGATCAGGTGAAAGATCTGGCTTTCGTTAATCTTGGCGGGGGCCTGGGTGTTCCCCATGATATGGATGACGCGCAATTGGATCTGGATGCCTGGGCATCGGTTATCAATTCCCATTTCGGCGGCAAAGGCATCACTGTCTGTGTTGAACCCGGGGATTATATTGCCAAAGACAGTGGCATTCTGGTTTTAGAGGTGAACACTGTCGAGAAAAAGCGCAACACTGATTTTGTCAGTGTGAACGGTGGATTTAACCTGGCCATTGAACCGGCGTTTTATGGGCTGCCCTGCGAGCCTGTTGTACTGACGCAAAAAACGGACAAAATGAAACCTGTGACGATTGTAGGCAATATCAACGAGGCCCTGGATGTATGGAAAAACAATTTTTCCATGCCGGATCAGATTAAAGAGAAAGATCCGCTTGTTTTTATCAATGCCGGTGGATATGCCTCATCCATGATGTCCGATCATTGTATGCGGGGACAGGTATCGGAAAATTTACTGGTATAAAAGGCGATTATGAATTTGAAAGCAAAACGTATACATTGTGCGGCTAAAGAGGCGACGCTTGCTGAAATAGATAAAAAACACATTATCCATCCGTGGTCGGATTTAGGCAGTGATGCCCGGTCCATGATCATTGAATCCGGTAAAGGGATTCATGTGTTTGACAATGAAGGCAACCAATATATTGATTCGATCTCAGGCATGTGGTGTGTGAATCTGGGGTACGCAAATGAAGAGATGGCAGAAGCTATTGCCGACCAGTGTATTCGCCTGGTTTATTATACCCCCTTCGGGGCCATGGCAAGCCCGCCGTCCATCGAACTTGCACATCAACTGAGCCAGTTAACCCCTGGGGATCTTAATCATTTTCAATTTACAACCAGCGGGTCAACGGCGGTTGAATCCGCAATCCGGTTTGTTCATTACTATTTTAACTGCCTGGACCAGCCCGAAAAAAAACATATTATTTATCGTGAAAATGCCTATCACGGCAGTACCTATTTAAGTGCCTCGCTGAACGGCAAAAAATGCGACCGAAGCTACTTTCATTACATCACCGATATTGTCCACGCCATCCCTGATCCCAATCCGTATAAAAGAGAGCCAGGCATGAGTGTTGAAGATTTCTGCGATCTTCGGGTCCGTGAACTTGAAGAAAAGATTTTAGCGCTCGGGCCGGACAAAGCCGCATGTTTTATTGCCGAACCCGTCATGGGGTCAGGCGGCGTGATTGTTCCGCCGCCAGGGTATCATAAAAGAACCTTGGATATCTGCAGAAAATATGACGTGCTGTATATCTCAGACGAAGTGGTCACAGCATTCGGGCGTCTGGGGCACCATTTCGCCTCTGAAGATGTTTTCGATATTGTTCCGGATATCATTACCGTGGCCAAGGGGATCTCTTCGGGGTATCAGCCTTTGGGGGCTGCCATCATATCCGAAAAGCTGATGAATCGTATCAGCGGAGCATCGGCAAGGCAGAATTCATATTACACAAACGGATTTACCTATTCCGGGCATCCGGTGGCCTGCGCTGCGGCCCTGAAATATCTTGAAATCATGGACCGGGACAACATCAATGAACATGTCCGGGAAGTTGGCCCCTATTTCATGCAACGCCTGGCGGAACTCAAGTCGTTTCCCATTGTCGGCGATGTCAGAGGCCTTTGTTTAATGGCGTGTGTGGAATGTGTGGTGTCAGACGATGAGGACGAAAACATCGCTGTTGCGCAACGCGTGGATGAATTTTGCCAGGAAAAAGGGCTCATTGTCCGGCCCTATGAAAATTTATGCATATTATCTCCGCCGTTAATTATCGATAAATCCGGCATTGATCAGATTGTGGATATTTTAAGGGACAGTATTATCGCGACAATGGATGAAATAAACAAGGAGGCCAGGTGATGGAAAAAATAGAGACCCATCTTTTAATAAATGGAAATATCGTGGATGGGGAAGCGGAAAAAACATCTCTTTTCAGTCCGGAAAATAACGAATTTATAGTTGATGTGCCATGTGCGACCACAGCCCAGGTCGATCTGGCGGTGGATGCCGCCAATGCAGCGTTTCCGGCTTGGAAAAGAAAATCATTTGCTGACAGGGCCACGGTTTTATATAAATTTGCCGATCGCATTGATGAAAAAGCACAACTTTTGGCAAAACTTGAATCTCTGAACTGCGGTAAACCCTTTCAGCGAATGCTGGAAGATGAAATGCCGGCCATTTCCGATCATTTCAGGTTTTTTGCAGGCGCCTGCCGCTGCATGTCCGGCAGTGCCGCAGGTGAATATCTTGAAGGCTTCACCAGCATGATCCGCAGGGATCCGGTGGGCGTGGTGGGCCAGATCGCCCCCTGGAACTATCCTTTGATGATGGCGGCCTGGAAAATTGCCCCGGCCCTGGCCGCCGGAAATACGGTGGTATTCAAGCCGTCCGAATGCACACCCCTGACCATGCTTGGGTTGGTGGAAGATATCAAGGAGCTGTTTCCTGCCGGTGTACTTAATATTGTAACGGGTAAAGGCAGTGTTATCGGAAAACACATTGCCGGGCATGAAAAAATCCAGATGGTTTCAGTGACCGGTTCCGTCAATACCGGTAAACAGGTGCTGGCCTCTGCCACATCCAATGTAAAGCGCACCCATTTGGAGCTAGGGGGTAAGGCCCCGGTCATTGCATTTGATGATTGTGATATCGATGATCTGGTGGAAAATATGACATTGTGGGGATATTACAATGCAGGGCAGGATTGTACTGCAGCCTGTCGCTTGTATGTTCAGGACAAGATCTACCCGGAAGTGGTTGAAAAGCTGACTGCAGCCGTTAAAAGCATTGACGTCAATGATATCGGGCCGTTAATTTCTGCAGAACAACGGGAGATTGTCAGCAGCTTTGTTGAGCGTGCCAAAAAGGTTCCGCATTTGAAAATTGTTGCCGGCGGCAATAAAATTGACCGCGGATATTTCTATGAACCCACCCTGATCATTGATGCCCGTCAGGATGACGAAGTGGTTCAGGAGGAGATTTTCGGGCCGGTGGTTTCCGTCACCCGGTTCAACGATGCTGATCAGGCCATTGAATGGGCCAATGATTGCAAATATGGCCTGGCATCCTCAATCTGGACCAGGGATATCGAAAAAGCGCACAGGGTATCATCCATGCTTCAGTTTGGTGTGACATGGATTAATACATATTTTATGTATGCATCCGAGATGCCCCATGGTGGATTTAAAATGTCCGGATACGGCAAGGATCTTTCAATGTACGGACTGGAAGATTACACGGTTGTCCGGCATATTATGGTGAAAATGTAAAACCCCCCATTTTAAAAGATAAAAACAGATGGATATATGCGGTTATTCATCTGCTTTTATGCTTTTCAAAGGTGTGTGCAGTTTATGCACATGCCTTGTTTTTTATCCCCTTGAAATCTCGATTAATTAATGGTAGTTCATAAGAAATTTGTCGGAACATTCTTAGGAAACGAGTTCAATTTTGTGCATATCTTTTACAATCTGTTGGTTTTTTACCCGCTGGGCAACCTTGACAAAAGTGCTGGAATCCAATGGATAACCCAGACGACCCCATCCGCGTTCTGTGTGTGGATAAGGGTAAACTGCTCGCAGACCAGGTCAAGGAAGTATTTAATGAAGACCAGGTCACCATCGACTTTGAAAGAAGTCTTGAAACTGTTGTGGACCGGTTTGAAAAAGAGCGGTTTGATCTGATGCTCTTTTCCGGATCCATGGCCAGGAATCAGCAGTCAGACGCCTTGGATATCCTGGAACTGATCTCAGCCAAATGTCCCCAGACCCAGATTTTGCTGTTCATGCCACCAGGCGCCCTGAAGTTTGCCAATCTTGGGCTGCGGGCCGGGGCCTATCACTATTCCACCCTGCCCATCAGCAACGAGGAACTCAAGTTGCTCATGGGGTCCGCCATTCAGGCCCAACCCCAATTGGGGCCCAATATGCTTTTAAAGTCCGAGGCAGAGAAAACAACCTTTGAAAGCATGGTCGGCAGATCCTCGGTGATGCAGAAGACCTACCGGCAGATCCGTCAGGCCGCAGCCACAGATATTCCCGTCCTGATTTCAGGCGAAACCGGTACGGGCAAAGAATTGGTGGCCCAGGCAATTCATGAACTGAGCACCAGGGCCCAGGCCCCTTGCATTCCGGTCCATATTGCTTCCCTTCCCCAGGATCTGGTGGCCAGCGAGCTGTTCGGACATGTAGCCGGCGCCTTTACCGGGGCCTCCAGGCTGAGGAAAGGGTGTTTTGAACAAGCAGAGGGAGGAACCGTATTTCTGGACGAGATCGGTACCATTGATCAGAGGATGCAGGTCAGCCTGCTCAGGCTTTTAGAGACCAGTGAATTTTCCAGGATCGGCAGTCAGGAGAGCCGGAAAGCCAATGCCCGGGTGATTGCCGCCACCAATTCAAACCTTGAAGATGAGGTCCGGCTGGGCAACTTCAGACAGGATCTGTATTACAGACTGGATGTCCTGAGCATTGAAATGCCGCCTCTGCGGGAACGCAACGGCGACATCCCCCTGCTGGTGAGCCACTTTATCAAACAGGCCTGCGACGGTTTCAAGAAAAATATCCGGGGCATGTCTTCGGATTTTATCAACTGCGTTGAGGCCTATCCCTGGCCGGGCAACGTCAGGGAACTGAAAAACGCCATCCAGAGTGCGGTTATCTCTGCCACAGAAGATGTTCTCAGGACCGGCAACCTGCCCGGCCGGGTCAGCCAGAACCAGGACCGGGAGACCCGGATGACCATCCGTGTGGGGATGACGCTGGCCCAGGTAGAAAAAGAATTGATTATCCGGACCCTGGACCACACCGGAGGAAACCGGTCCCGGACCAGCGAGATCCTGGGCATTTCCCGGCGGTCTTTGTATAATAAAATGGACCGTTACGGGCTGAGCATGAAATTTCCAAAAATATAACACTGCAATGTCATTCATGTTATATTGAGGGTAACGAACTGAATTATTCGGGTTAAAAATTATTATTTATCCATCAGGAGGCAAGTTTATGAAAGCAATGATAACAGGTGGAACCGGATTTGTAGGAACACATTTGACCAAGACTTTGCTTGATTCAGGTTGGGATGTGACCATCACCGGGAGGTCTCAAAACAGCATCTATTCAGGTAAAAAAGGGTTTACTCAGCTTGTCTGTGATACCACGGTTAAAGGAGACTGGCAGTCTGAAGTTTCCCATATGGATGTGATTATCAACCTTGCCGGGAAAAATATCTTCACGCTTTGGAATAAAGAGAAGAAAAAGGATATTTTAGAAAGCCGGGTTCTTACAACCCAGAACCTTGTTGAAGGTATGAAAGACGGCGCCGTTAAAGTATTTTTAAGCACTTCGGCCTCGGGATATTACGGTGACCGGGGCAACGAGATTCTCACGGAATCAACGTCTAAGGGTGAGGGGTTTTTATCCGATGTCTGTGACGCCTGGGAAACTGAAGCGTTAAAGGCCCGGCAGTTTGATGTGCGCACCGTGCTTATGCGTTTCGGTATGATTCTGGGAAAAGACGGGGGGGCTTTTAAAATGATGAAAACGCCGTTCAAACTCGGATTGGGCGGAAACCTGGGCAGCGGTCAGCACTGGATGGCCTGGATGCATATTCACGATCTTGTTGAGGCGGTCCTTTTTTTGATCAATCATGATCAGGCATCGGGAATCATTAACTTCTCTGCGCCCCATGCCGTTCAAAACAAAAATTTTACCAAAGCTGTTTCACGGGCCTTGGGGCGTCCGGCATTTTTTCATGCGCCGGGATTCATACTCCGTCTGATCATGGGGGAGCTGGGTGATGTCCTGCTGGGCAGTCAGCGCATGGCGTCCGGTGAACTCGAACGGTTGGGATTTAAGTTTACCTATGCGGATATTGATTCGGCTATCGGTGATCTTGTTCGATAACAGGAGGCTGCAACGTGATTTACAAAGGAATCCATCATATTGCTCTGATCACCGATGACATGGACAAAACCATTCGTTTCTGGAGAGATCTTCTGGAAATGAGGATGCTGGCAGCCACAGGTGACGGCCGGAACAGGCAATATTATTTTGAAATTTGCGAAAATGCTATCGTGTCCTTTTTTGAATGGCCCGAAGCCATGAATCCCGATGAAAAGCTTCATGGCGAGCCGACAAAAAAGCCTCTGGCTTTTGATCATGTAGCCATCGGTGTGGAGAATGATGAGGCGCTTAAAGAAATGAAAAACCTGCTGGAATCTGCTGGGTTCTGGGTCTCTCCTGTGGTAGACCACGGGTTTATTCATTCCATCTACTCCTTTGACCCGAACAACATACCCATTGAATTTACCACGGAGGTCAAAGGACGCAGCCTAAGGGAGATCCCTCGTATGAGTGACCGCAATATAAGTGATATTGCCCGGGAAGGTCATGGGCCGCAACCAGGGAAAAGGCCGGCCCCCCAACCCGGGAAGCCTAAAAGAGGGCAACCCACGGGCTAGCCCTCTTTTACACAATTCTTCTGTTTTTAACAGGCCGTTCAATCCTTAAAAACCAGCTTCCCGCCAATGTGGCCAGCCACACCGGCTGCAGCAAGCATCAGAATATTGATCACAACAAATACCCAGGCCCCGGATGATTCCAGTACACCGGGATCAACCAGGTACCAGATCATTGAGGCGATGCAGCAGGTTGTGGTTACGGCGGCCGCACCGATTTTTACTTTAAAAATGGTTGTCAGGGCCTGGTTATATTTTTTTTTCCATTCCAGGACACCTGTCATTGCAACCACGGGCAGAGAAATGAGAACGAACACCTGGTTGATAAACCCGGCCTTTGCCAGTATAGGCGATCCGGAAATCCACGAGAGTATAAACAGGATTGCGGCCACAGGAATGACCCCGTTGGGCATGTGTACCGTCATCGGATGAGCATGATGTTTGACCGACAACTCAGCCGCTTTTTCCATGTAGACCGCCACGCGGCCCTCTTTTTTCAAGGGTGGCGCCCCGGGCGTCTCAGTATCGTTTGCGGCCTTGTTTTCAGCGGCAGCCTCTTTTTCCGGGGCTGTTGTTTTTTTCTCGTCTACCTCTGGGGCTTCAGCAGCGGGTGCTTCACTAACTGTCTCATCTTCAAGAAGTACAAACTTGCTTCCGGAAACACCGCACACCGGACATTTTTCAGGGGGTTCGTCTCCTGTATGAATGTATTTACATACAGTGCATTGCCATTGTTTCATAGATTCGATCCTTTGTATTATTCTTTCTGGGCATCATTACATTTCAGCATACCTGTGTTGCAATTTCGCATATTCCATGCCGGTATAGCAAGCTTAAATTGATGTACAAATTGGGTTTGACCGGATTTTGCAAGCTGACTTCAGACGATGAAAACACAATATGTTGATTTGAATTTTAAGAATGATCCAACCCAAAGTTTAAATGGAAACATTTGCGAATCATTTTGAATAGTGGTAAATGTTTTTCCATTGATATTCTATTAATATTATAGCGAGTTGGATATTTTTATAAGGCATGCATATGCAGAATAATCGAGAATCAATAATTATTTCTTTTTTAAAGTTAGAATCCACTGGAGGGATACTGCTTTTTTGCTCAGCAGTGCTTGCCATAGTGATCTCAAATTCATTTCTTGAGCCATATTACAAACTTTTTATTTCGACACCTGTAGAAATAAGAATCGGCCCACTGGAAATTGCAAAGCCCTTACTGCTTTGGATCAATGACGGATTGATGGCAATATTCTTTTTTTTGGTTGGTCTTGAACTAAAACGTGAGTTACTCGAGGGTGAGCTTTCAGAAAAAAGAAAAATAATATTACCCGGAATCGGTGCTGTCGGAGGTATGGTAATTCCAGCATTAATATATCTGTTTTTTAATGCTGATGATCCTGTTGCGGTTAAGGGTTGGGCAATCCCTTCAGCAACGGATATTGCATTCGCGTTGGGTGTGTTAACATTACTTAATTCTCGCGTCCCTTCTTCCATGAAAATTTTCCTGACCTCTTTGGCCATTTTTGATGATATTGGCGCGATACTTATCATTGCCTTTTTCTATACGTCAAAAATTTCCCTTCTCGCCTTGGGCGTTGTCTTTCTCTGCTTGTTAATTCTTTTTTTTATGAATAAACGCAATATCATATCGAACAGTCCTTATATTCTCATTGGTACAATTATGTGGGCAGCTACGTTAAAATCTGGTATACACGCGACCTTAGCTGGTGTGCTGCTGGCAATGTTCATTCCTATGCGTTCAAAAAAGGACCCAGACCATTCGCCCCTTAACAGCCTGGAAAATGATTTGCATTCAATTGTCGCGTTCTTTGTTTTGCCTGTGTTCGCCTTTGCAAATGCGGGAATCAATTTTAGTGGTGTAACGGCAAACCAAATATTTCATGGCGTACCCGTCGGGATTGTGTTGGGCTTGTTTTTGGGTAAACAAATTGGCATTTTTGGATTTTGTTGGTTATTTATCAAATGCAACCTCGCCAGGTTGCCTGATAACATGAATTGGCTCAGTTTATATGGAATCTCTGCGCTTTGTGGGATAGGTTTTACGATGAGTTT
The DNA here is from genome assembly GCF_000745975.1 of Desulfobacter vibrioformis DSM 8776. GTDB lineage: Bacteria > Desulfobacterota > Desulfobacteria > Desulfobacterales > Desulfobacteraceae > Desulfobacter > Desulfobacter vibrioformis. The sequence continues at coordinate 64,531 of NZ_JQKJ01000009.1, forward strand.
ATTTATTGGTTCACTCGCCTTTGAAGAAACGGGTGTTAATCTTTTGTTTGATGAAAGACTCGGTATCATATTGGGTTCACTGCTTTCAGGTCTGCTGGGATTTCTGGTGCTCAGGGTGAGTTTAGGGAATAGGGAACGCCCCAAAAAATAAATTCCCAGGTTTGATTGCTTTTTTATGGCTCTCCGAGATTTTCCGTGATAGACAAGATTGTTAATTTATGAGAACAGCTTAATTTCATTTATCTTTGGTCTCATCCAAAACGTCCCGAATCTTTTTTGCAAGATCGTTTATTCCAATCGGCTTCATTAAAAAACCCTTAATTCCGAGAGATTTTATCTTGTCATCTGTCATTGGCTCGCTAAAACCAGTACAAAGCAGCACAGGGATATCAGCACGTATTTTGATCAATTCAGCGGCAAGTTTATCTCCAAGCATCTTTGGCATGGTCATATCTGTGATAATCAAATCAAATTTATCCGGATTGGCCCTGAATGCTTCGAGAGCGTCAGTACTGCTTGTACACGAAGTAACCTGATACCCTAAACGATTCAGAGTCTGTCTTTCCAAAGCAATGATACTCTTTTCATCATCCACCAAAAGGACGCTTTCAGTACCACCGAGTATGGGTTCATTTGTCTGGGTTTTTTGTTCTTCAAAATCACTTTTTACGATCGGCAGAAAAATATGGAACGCACTCCCCTTGCCAGGCTCACTATGAATCTGGATCACCCCGTTCATGCTTTTAACGATACCGTGGACAACCGACAGTCCCATTCCGGTTCCTTTTCCCTTTTCCTTGGTGGTAAAAAACGGTTCAAAAATTTTATCAATTGTTTCCTTATCCATACCCGTACCAGTATCGACAACAGTCAAACATGCGTACGAACCTGGCATCATACCAGGAGTGATTAACTCATGCTCGCCCAATTGAATTTCTTTGAGACTTACTTTGAGTTCTCCGCCATGTTCTTCCATGGCATGATAGGCATTGGTCGCAAGGTTCATGACAATTTGATGGATCTGTGTAGGGTCTGCATTCACAGTACCGCAGTTCGGTTGCAGATTCTGATGGATAGAAATGGTTGTGGGAATTGTCGCTCGGATAAGCTTTAAGGCTTCTTTGATAATCGGCTGCAGCTTCATCAATTTCAGATCATTGGTTCCCTGGCGTGAAAAGGTAAGAATTTGGTGAACAAGATCTCTGGCGCGCAAGGACCCCGTATAAATTTCATTCAGGCTGTTTCTGATTGAACTGTTTTCCTCCGGAGTATCGTCCAGGAGCATTTCTGTATGACCAATAATTGAGAAAAGAATATTATTGAAGTCGTGAGCGATACCACCAGCAAGCGTTCCGATGGATTCCATCTTCTGGGATTGCTGAACATGTGCTTCCATTTTTTTGATTTTGGTAATATCGCGGAAAACAGTCAATTTTGAAATTGATCCATCTGTATGAAAGATGGGTGAGTTCGAAACAAGGTAAGTTTTGTTGTCTAAAGGACTCAGGACTTCTTCGGTGATAGAACCGCCCATGCTGACCTTTTCATGGACACACCAGGGGCATTTTTCATCAAACCCATGAATTCTCTTATAGCAAAATTCACCTGTGGCGTCACGGCCTACCCGTTTGATCATGGACGGATTCATATATTCTATGATGAAATCGTGGGAGCATATATAGGCCGAATCCGTCATGGATTCCATCATTGAGCGGTATTTTCCTTCGCTTTCTTTCAGTGCTAACGCGATTTTTCGTTGTGCAATACCGATGGCCAGGCTTGACGCCAGACGTTCAAACAAGGCGATTTTGTTATTATCCAATTGATCCCGTTTCCGATCATTGAATTGAAGCAAACCGATCCTTTGATTGCCAAGGGTCAAGGGGATCAATGCCACTGATTCATACCCGTCACCATGGCAGTGATTCCGCGTACTTGCATGGCGGCCTGTGCCTGCTGTGGATGCCAAGAGGTCTGTGGCGCTGTTCGTCCAAAAACTTCCCTCCTTTGTAAAGAAGGGCAAATCCGGATTAAACCGGCCTTTTACAACATTCCCGCACATGTACTCAAGTATCGGATTTCCAAAACTGTCTCGAATCAGCCCTCCTTGTTTATTCACACCACACAGATGGTGTTCGGATTCCACAAATTGAGAAGCCTCCCCCCTTGTTTCAGAGTAAGTGTAGTCATCTCCTTCTTGAAGGCAGATACCCACAGATTCAAAGTCTGACCAGTTTTGAAGTAAGCCGGTGACTTCACGAATGAGGCCATGTAAAGTGGTTTTTTTGTGTAACGCGTTCAGGAGATTGATCGTAATCTCCTGTTCCTTCTGGTAATTGATGCGTTCGGTAATGTCGATATGTGTGCCAACCGTTCGGGATGCATTCCCCTGGTCATCTCTCTCAACGGTTTTACCTCGGCCCAATATCCATCGCCACTTGCCCTCTTTTGTCTGCATGCGGAATTCAGTCTGAAACAGTTCACCGGATTCGAGATGTTTCAATATGGTTTGCTCTGCCTTCGGCAAATCATCGGGATGAACCAATTTTCTCCAGGTCTCAAACGCCTGGGGAAATTCGTTGGGCTCATAGCCCAGCATCGTATACCAGCGTGAGCTGAAATAAACATCTCCGGTGATGGCATTCCAGTCCCAGACAGCATCATTCACAGCACCCAATGCCAGGTTTAATCTTTCCTCACTTTTCCTCAGCTCCTCCTCTGCTTTGTGCCTTGCGCCTGTCATCTCATTGGCTGAATGTGCAAGCGTTTCCAACTCTGCGAAATCAATCAGATCAGGATTAATAGATACGGATTCAGTCGCGGCTTTTTTAAAAAATTTTGTTATTAAATCAATATTGGCTTTGGATTTTTTAGCCACCTCAAACGCAAAAAAACTTAAAAAAAGAACAAGCACAACCAATATAAAAATAATTTTTATGATATGCTGAAAAATTTGTTTTTCAACCACAGTCCTTTTCTGTCCAATGGCACGTTCAATCTCATCTATGTATATCCCTGTTCCTATGTACCAGTTCCATTCCGGAATGCCGACAACATAAGTCAATTTCGGGGCAGATTTTTTTCCGGCTATTTTCGGCATGACATATTCTACATAGCCAGACCCTGTTTTTGCGATACGAATTAATTCCTGTACAATTTTTACCCCATTGATATCGATCATATTTATGTTGTTTTGATCTTTGCCGGGGGGGGTTAAGGAGACCCCATCCCACCTTGAAGCGAACACATAGCCATCGTTTTTATATGAAATTTGTTCTATATATTCAATAACTGCGTTTTGAAGATCCCGTTCCACATCGTCTGTATATTCGCCGGCACCAATGACCCAATTCAGGGGCTTGAAAAGTTTAACAAAGGATAGTTTAGAAAAATTTCCGTGGGCGTCAGGCTTTGTCCATGTATATGAATAAAAATCTTCCCCCTTTTTTCGAACAATATCTATCATGTCTCTGATGACATACTGGCCATCAATATTCTGAAAATCCAACAGGTTCCGCCCTTCCATGTCAGGCCTGCCGGCAAACAATTCTTCAATCCCTTCAAGGTTGAATGCAAAATAATAGCCCCGGCCATGATTGAATCGTATGGGGCGTAGGGCCTGTTTGATAATTTCCTCAATCTCCGATGATGGCCTGATTCCCTTAAATTGTTCAAATATATTTGAAGCAATAGCATGTGCCTCATAAACATGTTCTTTAATAAAATACTTAAGCTGTTTATCCGCTTGGCTCTTTTCAAATTGAATATAAGAGATAACCTTATCCACTTCATTTTTTATGAACTCTTTTTGTGCAAGGAGAAGTGTCTCACGCATGGATTTCAATTCAACCTGAAGCCCTGCAAATTCACTCCATATCCAAATAATGCCGATAAGGCTGATTGATCCAATGGCAATCAACATTACTTTTGTTATCAGGGCATGTGTTATCGTTGGTTTTGAAATTTTTTTTCCATTCATGGCAATATCTTTTTAATTTTTCTATTCTTCACTGCGACTCAGGATTCATATCAGATCATTGTGGAGGCTTCAATAATGGCTTTATCCAGGCGTTTTGCCGAAATTTTGAACCGGGTTTTCAGCTCCTGGGCATATACAGAGATTTTATACTCCTCCAGCATCCAGAAAAATGCTTCCACCGCCCTGGATTTCTCCTTTGAAGAACCCGGATCAAGACTTGAAACCAGGTGGGCAAGTTTTCGCTCATAGGGTGCAACAAGCTGTTTTTTATGGGCCTCTTTGACCGGGTTATCCACCCAGCGCCTGGCACGGATGGACAGGCATTCCAGGTTTTTGGGCAGCAGCGCAATCCGCTTTAAATCATAAAGTTCCAGAAAATTGGCCGGGCACAGGTTTTTCAGCTCATTGAATATGGCTGTCAGGGCCTCGAAAATAACCGGTCGATCTTTGGATGCAAGGCTTAAGCGCTGCAGCAGATCAAAACAGGCAGCGTATTCCCGGGCCACGGTCAGAATGTCTTCCATGGCCTGTTGGCCAAGGGTGTACAGCTTGGGACGGAGGGTCTGTACATGGGTATCAAACGCTTTTTGTGTAAAGATCTCTTTTTGAAAAAAGGCCTTTGCCATGGCATTGTAGGCCATCCGGGCAAAGGTGGGCCGGTCGTTGAAGTAGGGCGCGAACCGGCCTAGGCCTTCGGTCCTGTTTATATCTTTTTTCACTGCCTTGATATCATCTGGAAACATGATTTCAAACAGGCGGCACACCCCTTGGACGTGGCTCTCCAGGGCCTCTTGTCTTGTTTTGAACAAGGTTAAGGTAACCCCATCGCTGTCTTGCCCGCAGCAAAGACCGGGAAAGGCTTTACGCTGGGCTCCATTGCCCTGGTCCAACTGGATTTCCTGTTCAAGATCGGAAAAATTCCATTCCCGGATCCCTGTTTTTTCAAAGGCCTTTTTTGCCTGTTCAAAGGCATTGGGTTGCAGGGCAGGGCCCTGGGGGGCAAACGTCCCCAGTTTTGATAAGTCCCTCAGGGATTTGATCTCCCTGTCGTTGTGGTCCCGGATGGATATCCGCATTTTCAAGTGATCCGCAAGATCCGCATCTGACCAGGCCGAGGCCGGAATCACAAGGTTGAAATGTTTTTGGATGACATGGGACAGCTTTGAATATAAAGGCGTATCCGAGTCGGGCAGGTGGTCTGCAATAAAATCAGCCCGCTGCTGGATGGGCATCAGCTTTACCCGGTGGGTTTTGGGCAGTGCCTTGATCAATGCGGCGATCTTTTCCCTGAGCAACCCCGGTACCAGGGTGTCCACCTGGTGGGGGGAGATAAGCGCCGCATCCTGGCTTGACACTTTAAGGGTCACTCCGTCTGTCTTTGCCCCGGGGTTAAATTCGTAATCCAGAACAAATTCCCCCTGGTCCGTGGCAAGGGTGTCGGGGAACCGGGATAGAAACGCTTCGTCCACATCGGTTTTCTGCAGATCCTCACGGGCCATGCGCAGAAATGTGTCACTTTCAAGGGTTTTTATGAATTTGGCAAAGGTGCGGATGTTGTAAAAGGGTTTGGGCAGCCGGGACTGGTAGAACATATAAATCTCATCCTCCGAAGCCAGGATATCCCGCTGCCGGGTTTTGTCCTCCAGGGTTGCGATCTCTTCAATGAGATTTTTGTTGTGGGCCATGAACCCGAATTCCTGGAAGATTTCCCCCTGGACCAGGGCATGGCGGATGAACAACTCACCGGACTCTTGGGGATTGATTTTTCCATAGGCAACGGATCTGCCGCTTGCAAGGATAAGGCCGAACAAAGATACCTGTTCGGATGCCACCACCTCCCCGCGTTTCTTTTCCCAGTGGGGATCGCTGTAGGTGCGTGTGCAAAGGTTTTGGCCGATCTCTTCAATCCAGGCCGGATCAATATTACCCACACACCGGGCAAAAAGCTGGCTGGTCTTGACGTATTCGGCCGCCACAATCCAGTTTCCGGCTTTGTTGAACAGGCCGGAACCGGGGAAGATCACGGCCTGTCTTCCCTTGGCAGCCGTGAAAAGATTTTTTTCCTTTTTCTGGGCAATACCAGCCAGATACCCTTGGAGAATGGCCTTGTGAATGGCGGCATACAAGGGACCGCCCTGCTCAAACTGACTGGCCTTGGAATCAACTGTGTTTTGGACCGCTGCTGACGGCGCAGTCTGCTCAATGCCGTGTTCTTTGATCATCCGGATGATCTGGCCATGGATATCCTGCCACTCCCGCAGCCGTTTGAAGGACAGAAAATTTTCAATGCACCATTTTCTAAGGGCCGAACGTGATTTCAGCCGGTTTTGGGCGTCTTTACAGGCATTCCAGATGTTGAGCAGGGTGATAAAGTCTGATGCCGGGTCCTTGAACTGGGCATGTTTCTGGGCTGCGGCCTGGATTTTGTCTGCCGGCCGCTGCCGGATGTCGGACACGGTCAGGGCCGTGGTGATGACGGCTGCTTCCTGCAGTACCCCTGTATCACCTGCATTGAGCAGAATCCGGGACAGTTTCGGATCCATGGGCAGTCTGGCCATTAAGCGTCCTGACGGGGTGAGCCGGTATTTTTTGCCTGCCCTGTTTTTATTGGCCCCTGTTTTTTCCCCGGGCCTGTCGGCCTCAATGGCGTTCAGTTCCAAAAGCGTGTCGAACCCGTCCTTGATGCTTTTTGCGGCAGGCGGATCAATAAAGGGAAAGACGGATACATCTCCAAGCCCCAAGGCAATCATGCGTAAAATAACTTCAGCCAGGTTGGAGCGCAAAATTTCAGGCGTTGTAAAAAACGGGCGGCCATTGAAATCATTTTCATCATATAGCCGGATGCACACCCCGTTTTCCACACGGCCGCAGCGGCCCATGCGCTGGTTGGCGCTGGACTGGGAAACGGGGCTGACCGGCAAGGCCGTGGTCCGGGTTCTTGGCGAATAGGAGGGAATCCGGGCAAGGCCTGTGTCCACCACATACTTGATACCGGGAATGGTTAAAGATGTTTCCGCCACATTGGTGGAGACCACCACTTTTCTGCCGGGTCCGGGAAGAAAGACCTTTGATTGCTCTCCGGCTGACAGCCGTGCAAACAACGGCAGGATGGTGACCCCGACCAGGTTTTTTCCTTTAAGTATTTCCATGGTCTCCCCGATATCCTGTTCCGTGGGCATGAATATCAGTATATCGCCGGTGCGGGTGCGCATTAACAGATCCGCGGTCTGCCTGGCTGCTGCCTCCACATAACCCTGGTCATCCGGGGAGCCTGTGCTGTCACCATTATTATTGTCGTCTTCAATGGGCGCATAGATCAGTTCCACCGGGTACATCCGGCCCGAGACCTCAATCACCGGGGCATTGTCAAAGGCTTTGGAAAATTTCTCGGTGTCAATGGTGGCACTGGTGATGATCAGTTTGAGATCACGGCGCTTTTTGACAAGGCCGCGCAGGATGCCTAGGACAAAATCAATATTAAGGCTGCGCTCATGGGCCTCATCCACAATCAGGGTGTCGTACTGGTTTAAAAAGCGATCCTGCTGGGTTTCAGCCAGCAGAATGCCGTCGGTCATCAGCTTGATATAGGCGTTGTCAGGGGTGTGGTCATCAAACCGGATTTTATATCCCACGGATCTGCCCAAAGATTCGTTGAGCTCAAAGGCAATGCGTTTGGCCACGGTCATGGCGGCAATACGCCGGGGCTGGGTGCAGCCGATCATGCCGGAAATACCCCGGCCCGCTTCCAGGCATAATTTAGGAATCTGGGTGGTTTTACCGGACCCGGTTTCACCTGAAATGATCACCACAGAATGATTCTGTATGGCCTTAATGATCTTCTCTTTTCCGGCATTGATGGGCAGATTCGGGTCAAAGCGGATGTTTCGGGGCAGGTTGTCCATGCGCTGCTGCCTGATATCTGCCGATGTCTGCGCTTTTGCCAGAAGATCGTTTAAAAGATTTTTGCCTGGTCTCTGACCGGGTTTTTGGCTGCTGCGCAAGGCGCGCAGCAAACTATATCGATCCCGGCACATGGCCTTGGGGATGAGTGCGTTGATTTGATCTGGAATTGACATAATACCGCAAATAGTAGCCAAGGTTTTGAAAATGTCAAATAAACCCTTTGACACGGCCGGCTATATGTTTGCCTATACACCATAATTGTGATAGAAAATTTAAATTATGACTCAAATTATCAGTATTGCCAATCAGAAAGGTGGGGTGGGTAAAACGACCACGGCAGTCAATCTGGCTGCTTGCCTTGCTACACTTAAAAAAAAAGTGCTGCTTGTGGATTGTGATTCCCAGGCCAATGCCACAACCGCAATGGGGGTGGACAAACCCGCCTTGGAAGCGTCTTTGTATGACGGTTTGATCGGAGACGCCGGCATTGAGGCTATGCTTTTACCCACCATGCTGCCGGGTCTGAACCTGGTGCCGGCTAATGTTGATCTCATCGGATTTGAGGTGGAGATGATGGCTGACCCAAAACGGGAGGCCCGACTCAAGGAATTTTTGTTGCCCGTGGCTGACAAATTTGATTTCATTATTATCGACTGTCCGCCGGCGTTAAGTCTTTTAACGCTGAACGCTTTTTCCGCAAGCCATGCCGTTGTCATTCCCCTGCAAAGTGAGTTTTTTGCCCTGGAAGGACTAGGACAGCTTTTGGATACAATTAAGCGAGTCAAGAATGCATTTAACAAGAGTTTGATAATCAAAGGTATTTTGGTGACAATGTTCGACCGCAGGACCAATCTGTCCCAGAATGTGGTGGATGACGCCAGCCAGTATTTCAAAGACCTGGTGTTCAAGACAAAAATTCCCCGTAATGTGAAGCTTGCAGAGGCCCCAAGCTATGGTCTTCCGGTTCTTCTGTATGACAAAACATCGCCAGGTGCTAAAAGTTATATGTCCTTTGCCAGGGAACTTTTAAAACGATGATGAACAAGAAACGGAAAAACACCGGTCTGGGCCGGGGCATATCAGCGCTGATCCCCGATATGGAAGAACCTGAAACAAATTCGGATTTTTTCTTTTGTCAGATTGATCAGTTAAGCCCTAACCGCTACCAGCCAAGAACCCGGTTCAGTGAAGAGGACCAGGAACGGCTTACCCAGTCCATTGCCCAGCAGGGTGTGCTCCAGCCCCTTTTGGCCAGGAAAATGGCTGGTGCCTATGAGCTGATTGCCGGAGAGCGGCGCTTGCGGGCCGCAAAAGCGGCCGGACTTTCCCAGGTGCCTGTGATTATTCTGGATCTCACGAACGAGCAGGTGCTTGAAGTTTCGATTATTGAAAATATCCAAAGGAAAAATCTTAACGTATTAGAAGAAGCCGAAGCCTATTTCCGGCTTATTGACGAGTTTGGATATACCCAGGAAAAGGTGGCCGAAAAAATCGGCAAGAACCGGTCCACCATTGCCAACCTGCTGCGTCTGCGCAGTCTTCCCGAAGAGATCAAGGAGAGTCTGATTTCCGAGCAGATCAGCATGGGACATGCCCGGGCACTGCTGGGGGCAGGCTGTGTTGAAAATCAGCTCTATTTGTTCGCCCAGGTGATGGAACAACATCTGTCGGTGCGGGAAACCGAACGTCTGGTCAATCAGGCTAAAAAACAACCCCAGAAAATTGCAACAAAAATCAGTGCTGACGAAAAACAGTTTCTGGAAGAGACCTCCTCCCAGATATCCTCCCGGATGAACTTTCCGGTCTCCATAAAGAAACGCGGGGGCCGTGGAAAAATCGAGATCAAATTCTCCTCCGGGGCCGAATTCAACCGTCTTGTGGAGTTGCTGAGTAAAATTTCATGAAAATTTCAATTGCTAAAACAGCCGGGTTTTGTATGGGCGTCCGCCGGGCTGTGGACATGGTGCTGGATGCCTCCAATAAAGCCAAGGAACCCATTTATACGTATGGTCCTTTAATCCATAATCCCCAGGTTCTGGAGATGCTGGAAAGCAAACAGATTTTTCGGATGGACACGATTCCTGAATCCGGGAAAGGCATTGTGCTCATCCGGGCCCACGGGGTGCCGCCCCAGGATGAAAAGGCCCTGGCTGATGCCGGATTCACTGTGCTGAACGCCACTTGTCCCCGGGTGGTAAGGGTCCAGGTGATCATCGACAAATATTCAAAAAAAGGCTATGACACCATTATTCTGGGTGATGAAAAACATCCCGAGGTGATCGGTCTTCTGGGATATGCCCGGGGTAAGGGCCATACCATCACCAGCCTGGATCAGCTTAAGGAACTTCCCAGATTTGAAAAGGCAGTGGTGGTGGCACAGACCACGCAGAATACCAAGATTTTTGCGGATATCAAGGCCTGGTGCCGTAACAATGCCCCCCATTACGAAATTTTTAACACCATCTGCGATTCCACGGAAAAACGGCAGAATGAGGTCAGGAAAATGGCCGGCACCCATGACGCCGTCATTGTTGTGGGGGGTAAATTTTCCGGAAATACAAAGCGCCTTGCCCAGGTGGCTGCGGAGACCGGAAATCCGTCCATGCACATTGAACAGGCATCGGAAATCGACTATGCATCCATCAGCCATGTACAATCCATTGCCATTACCGCAGGGGCCTCCACGCCCAACTGGATTATCAATGATACCTGCAGCAGGGTGGAACAGGCGTTCAGGGAAAAACAGCCCGGACGAAGAAAAATGATGGCCGTGATCGATGTGCTGATGAAAACCAACGTTATTCTGGCCGCAGGCGCAGGCTGCCTGACCCTGGGAACAGCCATGATTTCCGGCGCACAAAATCCGGGTATACCAGCGGTCATTGCCATGTTTTATATTCTGTCCATGCAGATCATGAACAACATGATGACCACCGGGTCTGACACCTACAACAAACCGGCCCGGGCAGCCCTTTATAAGAAAAACAAGGGATGGCTTCTGGTTGTGGCGTTCCTGTCCGGTGCGGCCGGGCTTTACCTGGCATGGACAAGGGGATGGGGGTATTTTGGGGTGCTGCTCATCATGATGCTGTTGGGCATGTCATATAACCGCACCATTGTCCCTTTCGTGTTCTCCGGGCGTAAAATTTACCGGATTAAAGACATGCCCGGATCAAAAACCATTCTTATTGCAGCGGCATGGGGTATTGTGACAAGCCTGCTGCCCGGGCTTCGACTTAACGCACACTTCGGATTGACCCTGATCGCCTTTATTTTTGCCACGGGGATAGCGTTTGCCCGCACAGCCTTTATGGATATTCTGGCTGTCCAGGGAGACCGGATTGCAGGCAGGGAGACGCTTCCCATTCTTTTGGGCAAAAAGAAAACCCTCAAACTTATTCGTTACACCCTTGTGGCCGCCATTCTCATTCCTTTGATTTTACCTGTCTGGGTATCGCCTGTGGTATGTGGCCTTGCCCTGATACCGGCGTTTATGCTTATATTGATCATACAGTATAAAAACGACAGGGAGATTTCCGCTAATCTTTATGAGTTTTGGTTTGAGTTCCCCTTGCTGATTGCAGGTGTGATCGCTGCTGTCGGCTGATAATTATCCTTATTTTACGGCAACGCTAGGAAAAATATGGCATCCAGGTCAAAACAAGATAAAGCTGTTCCGTTAATCGGAATCCTGGCTGTTAAACATCATTTCATCAGTGAAGAACAGTTGCAAAAGGCCCTTGCCCAATGCAGTGATGACAGCAATTTAGGAGCGGCACTCAAAAAATATTTTCTTTCAGACAACCTGATTTCACCCCAGAATGTCCACCGGCTGGATATGGCCGCCAAGGTCGTTACCATCCACCAGAAGGAACACCGATTCGGTGCCATCGCGCTGGCCAGGGGGCTTGTCAATAAAAGTGTCCTGGATCTGGCCCTGGAGGAACAAAAGGAGCAGCTTAAACAGGGAAAAAAGCCTCGGCGCATCGGGGACGTGATGGTGGAAGCAGGTCTGATCACACTCAAACAGCGCGATGAGATCCTTAAACTTCAGAATCGGTCTTGCAAGCCGCCTGGCCAGGCCAACAAACCGCTGTCAAAAACAGACCCTGCGAAGTATGCGTCAGTTGCCGTCCATGGTGAAAATCAGGCGGACCCGGGTCATGATGCGCTTAACCCTTCTGCAGACAACACCCCGGAGCCAACCCCGGAATCCAATGATTGTCTGCTTCTTGACCGGATGGAACAGGCAACGCAGATATGCGGCAGCCTTTTACTCCAGGTTACCTGCGATCATCTGTCGGCATTTTTATCAAAAACCTGTGATATGGATCCGGATATCCCGGCCGTGGTTATTCGTACGGCCCTGGCGGAAAAAGGGGTAGTTTTCGGCCTGGCACCTGATTACCAGATAGAGGAATTCATCAGATCCCCCATCGCGGATTCCACATTTTTCAATGTGGCCCAGGGTGTGGAACCGTCCCCGGGCAGAAATACCAAAATAGAGTTTTTTTTTAATACGGATTACCTGAAAACCGGTGGCATGGATGATTCCGGCAATATTGATTTTAAATACAGGGGCCCCGGGCCTTTGGTCGAACCAGGCACGGTGCTGGCTGAAAAAATTGCCGGGACCAGGCCCCGGCCGGGCAAGGATGTCTACGGCAATACCATTCAGGCCCTGGGCGGAACAGATAACCCCTTTCGTGTCGGTACAGGTGCCGTATTGTCCGAGGATGGTCGCAAAGTGCTGGCCACGGTCCGGGGGTGCCCCAGGATTACCCTGGCCGGGTTCATTGTTGTCCATGAAGAATCCGACATTGACGGGAATATTGATAATAACACAGGGCCTGTTGAATTTGACGGTAATATCCGTGTAACCGGGAGCATAAAATCCGGTGTCTGTGGTGTTGATATTACCGCACAGGCAGTGGACAACGGCATTGTAGAAGCCAACGGAGACCTGACCATTGTCCGCGGCATCCATGACGCCCGGGTGTACGCCCGGGGAAACGTGTATGCCCAATCCATTACCCATAGCGAAATTGTCTGTATGGGGGATGTGTTTGTTCAAAAAAAGATTATGGATTCAAGCATTGAATGCTCCGGGAGTTGTTCCATTATTACCGGTAAACTGGTTTCAAGCCAGGTGACCGCCAAAATGGGGCTGATGGCCCGCAGTATCGCTTCAGGCACAGCCGGCCCTTCCAGGATCAGGGTCGGGCATGATGTGTTTGCTGCCCGGGAACTGGAACGGAACAGCGCCGGGATGGCACGGTTGGAAAAGGAAATTCAGGACCTTGGTAGGAAAAAAAATACGATTCGCAGACAGGCGATCGATCTTAAAAAACAGATGACTGATCTGGCCCGGGTCAGGGAACAACTCCAGGTTCAGTGCCGGGAAATTGAGTCCCAGCCGGAACTTCCTTTGGGTGACCGGGACGCCCTGGACAGGCGTTTAGATGAACTCAGGAAAAGTCTCAAGGCTACGGAAACCAAAAGACAAATGTGTGCAACAAAAACCAGGGACCTTGTAAGACAGGCTGCAAAAATGGACCGGCAGAGCCTGAAATCGGCGGCGTCAAAAAAAGCCCTGGCTGATGAGAAAAAAAATCTGATCAGCTGGTCGGAACATACCCCGGGAAAAGCCCGGGTGGCCGTGGACGGGAAAATCATGCCCGGCACGGTCATCATGGGTTTGCACAGCAGATTTGTACCTGTTATTGAACTTTGTCATGTCCGGATCACGGAACGGCCCGTTAAATCCGATGAAGGGGAAAATTCTGAAATTATTTACCAGATGCAGGTGGATAATTTTTAAGATAGCCGGTGTCGTCCGGCAGGCCGGGCATACGGGCGGTTGAATTGGCAAGGTGGTCGCAGGCTTCGTTCAAGGGGTTGCCGGCATGGCCTTTTACCCAGATGAACCGGATATCAAGACCTGGCAGCAGATCCAGAAGGCGCTGCCACAGATCAGGATTCATGGCTGGTTTGCCGTCGGATTTTTTCCAGCCCCTGGATTTCCATGCCTTTGCCCAGTTTTTGGTGATCCCGTTGACAACGTACCTGGAATCCGAATGCAGGCAGATGGGACGGGTCTCTCCTTCAAGGGCCTCAAGGGCCACGATAACAGCCAAAAGTTCCATGCGGTTGTTGGTGGTCAGATTAAACCCGCCGGAAAAAGTTTCCCCTGTTTCAAATACCACGCCATATCCCCCGGGACCGGGGTTGCCGATGGCCCCGCCGTCCGTATACACCATCACGGCATTTTCCGGGTATTCATAATTGGCTGGCTGGTGTCCACCGGACTTTTTTTTCTTTGGGGTACAATCAATATCTTTAGTTGAAGACCTATACGTTGTGTCGCAAGGATCCGCCAGAAAGGCCAAGGCGTCCTGTTCTGTTTTAAAGCTTTTGAACCGGGCCCCTGCAAATCCTTTGACCTGGCGCTCGGCCTCGGGCCATGATGTGAATATACCTGTTTTACGGCCCCTGGCCACTGCGTAGAATTTCATGGGCAGACTATAAATGCAAAGAACCGGGATGTAAACCGTATATTTCCGGACGCCACAATTCGTGCCAGCACCAAGTAAAGAAACATCAGTGTATCAAAATTGGGCTGTTTCTTGAAATAAATATGCAACCGGTGTAGACTGTTGAAACAATAACGGATCAATTGCAGCCTGTTGCCCCCGGTTTCATGTCCCATAACCTGAAAAAGAACAGGGTATCGGACAAAACAGGCGGTTAAATAGTTTGCATTAACCATGAAGGAGGTAAAATGGAACCGAATAAATTCCGTAAATCAAGACTGTCCATCAACCGTTTGTGTGAACAAATGGATCAGCTCATAGAAGATAAAGAGGTGGATGAGTCAAGGGTCTGCTTTGACCAGGCATTCGGTGAACTGGACGAGTTGAGGCCTAAGGCATCAGGGGATATTCAGGAACGTTCGGTCAAGAATCTGGCAATGAAACTCAAGGGCATGGAAGACAGGATTTCCAAGTTAAAAACCAAGGGAACTGCATCATCAGGCTCGGGATCCCGGATGAAAAACAATATTGAGTGGGACATTGACCGGGTGGCACAATTATCAAAAGTCTTTCTTGAAAAAGTGCTGGAAAATATGGCGGGCGATCCCGGGTCAAAAGTTCTTTTCGGAACTACGGGCAAAGGTATCCGGCCCAATTACCAGATTGAGTTTAAAGACGGTAAAATGGCTTCGTTTACCGGTTCCGGACATAAACCTAAAGCAGGTACAAAAGATCAGGGCGCAAAAAATTTATCCGCGCCTTTTCCCTTTCAGGACATTGACGCCATTTTAAATAACCCGGGCGATATTTAAAGGATTAAAACGGATGAAAACAATCAGAATACGGGTTTTATTTGCATTCATGTTTTTCGCAATGTCCGTTTTTACCCAACAGGCCCTGGCCGCAGACACCTCATCAGCCACACAGGCCCTTAAGGCCAGTATTGATGCGATCCTTGATGTGCTTAAAACACCGGAATTTAAAGGGGATGAAAAAAAAGAGGTTCGCAGGCAGAAAATCCGTGACATTGTCCTGCAGAGCTTTGATTCCGGGCGTATGGCCCAGTCTAGTCTTGGAAAACACTGGAGAGGACGCACCCCGGAAGAAAAGCAGGATTTTACGGTCCGGTTCCGGCGTCTGATTGAAAATACCTATATATCCAAGCTTGAAACCTATACCAATGAAAAGGTGGTCTACCTTGATGAGCAGCGCGAA
This sequence comes from Desulfobacter vibrioformis DSM 8776, assembly GCF_000745975.1. Lineage (GTDB taxonomy): Bacteria > Desulfobacterota > Desulfobacteria > Desulfobacterales > Desulfobacteraceae > Desulfobacter > Desulfobacter vibrioformis. The sequence goes on from NZ_JQKJ01000009.1 coordinate 80,161, forward strand.
ACGAAAAAAGACCGGGAATATGCAAAGGTTCAGACCCAGGTTATTACGATGGATGGTACGGAAATCCCCATTGCCTATATGATGTACAGACAGGGTACAAATCCCTGGATGGTGTTTGATATCAACATTGAAGGGGTGAGTTTGGTTAATAATTACCGCTCTCAGTTCGGTGAATTCCTTGCCCAGAAATCGTTTTCAGAGCTTCTCAAAGATATTGATGCAAAAAACAGTTCTGAATAACGGCCATGACCTGGCGGACACAACAAATCATGAAACATATTTTAACCACGGAACGCACGGAAATCACAGAATTTCATTTTCAGTGTATTCTGTGATTTCCGTGGTTAAGCTGTTTCATATAAAGGTGTAATCCACAACAAAACATAAGATCTTTTCACCTTTCAAATCCAAGCCGGTCCGCAGTTCAACGGGCCGGCATTTTATATTCAAATCCCTTTTTCTTTCTGCTGACGGTCAATCGTTTTGGGCCTGTGCCGAATTCCCACCAAATTCTAATACAATTTAAATTTTCATATATTACCATTAAAAATCCTAGTGTTTTGCCATTGGGTATGCGGCTAACCATTTTTTTTGGGGGGGGGCATGCGCGATGGAAAGGGGCCAAAGAGAAAAACTGTGTATCGAAACACAATCCTAACTTTGGGCTAATATAATATTAAAGTGAATCTAATAAATTTGAACAAGGTGTTTATTACATGCTGAAAATAAACGCATTCCACTCTTTTTAAGGAACACAGATGACAACGATTCATTTGCTTTTAACCCTTTTGACGCTGACCCTGGCAGGCTTTTTTATAGGCCGCAGCAAGGCCATTGCTGTTTGCTCCGCCCAGGGTGGTCCAAGCACACTTCATTCCAGACCGATATATTACGGGATACTGACCGCTCTTTGGTGTGCGGTGCCGGCCTTGATCGTTTTTTTGTTCTGGCTGATTTTCCAGTCTACCATCATCACGGATCTGGTGGTTGCCGATCTTCCTGACCAGATCCGATCCCTGCCCGAAGCCCGCCTAAATCTTGTTATCAATGATCTTAGAAATATTGTGGCCGGTAATATTGTGGGCGGTAATATCAGTCCTGCCATCCAGGCTGCAGCCGACCATTACAAAAGCCTTGAGATGACCGGACAGGCCGCGTTAAGCGTTATCGTAACGGTGATGGCCATGGTTGCTGTTGCAGGCGTATGGTTAAAAATCACACCAGCGCTCCGGGCCAGAAATCATGTGGAAAAGGTGATTGAGATTCTGCTCCTTGGCTGCTCCACCCTGGCTGTTTTTACCACCATCGGTATTGTACTTTCCGTACTTTATGAGGCGATCCGGTTTTTCAAAATTGTGCCGGTACATAAATTTTTGTTCGGACTTGAATGGAGCCCCCAGATGGCTATTCATGCAGAGCAGATCGGATCTTCCGGTGCATTCGGAGCGGTTCCGGTTATCCTTGGCACCATGCTCATTGCCGGCATTGCCATGTGTGTGGCAGTACCGTTAGGGCTCATGGCGGCCATTTATCTGTCTGAATATGCCAATAGACATTTTCGAAATGTTGCCAAGCCGCTTTTGGAGATCCTGGCTGGAATTCCCACGGTTGTTTACGGTTTTTTTGCAGCCCTTGTCGTGGCCCCGGCCATCAGGAATACCGGCGATATGCTGGGGTTTTCCGTATCCTCGGAAAGTGCGTTGGCCGCTGGACTTGTCATGGGAATTATGATCATTCCCTTTGTGTCCTCTTTATCTGATGATGTCATCAATGCGGTGCCCCAGTCCCTGCGGGACGGTGCCCTGAGCCTGGGTTCCACCCGGAGTGAAACCATTATACATGTTGTGCTGCCCGCAGCCCTGCCCGGTATTGTGGGCGGGGTGCTGCTGGCCGTATCCCGGGCCATTGGGGAGACCATGATTGTCGTGATGGCGGCCGGCTTGTCAGCAAACCTGACCGCCAATCCCTTCCAGGCTGTTACAACGGTTACGGTACAGATTGTCACCCTGCTGGTGGGGGACCAGGAATTTGACAGTGCCAAGACCCTGGCTGCTTTTGCCCTGGGTCTTCTGCTCTTTGTCATTACGTTGATTTTAAACGTGGTGGCCCTGATGGTGGTCAGAAAGTACAGGGAGCATTATGTATAATTTAAAAGAGTTAAACAATGCACAGGGCAGAGTCCGGACCATAGATATTGTCAAAAAGGGGCTGAACAGACGCTACCGCAAAGAACGCAGGTTTCGTATTTTCGGGTGTGCGGCTGTTATTATCAGCCTGAGCTTTCTGTCTCTGCTCTTTATTTCCATTATTTCCAACGGATATACTGCGTTTCTGCAGACCATGGTCCGGCTGGATGTATTTCTGGATACCCGCGTCATAGACAAAGATAATCTGGCAGATGCCAATTATTCCAAACTGATCCATGAGGCGTTGTTGTCTGTTTATCCTGATGTGACAAAACACAATGATCGACGCAAATTGTATGGGCTTGTCAGCACGAGTGCCGCTTACAGGCTCCGAACTTTTGTGGCCAAAAACCGGCATGATATCGGAACACGCATTCAAATATGGGTACCGGCCGATGATGATGTGGATATGTTGATGAAAGGATACATTGACCGGGACACGCCCGAATCCCAAAGACGGATTGATGACCGGCAGCTTGCCTGGGTGGATCAACTGGTCAGGCAGGGACAGATCAAGAAAGTGTTTAATATGACCTTTTTCACTGCAGGGGATTCAAGGGAGCCTGAACTTGCCGGGATCTGTGGCGCACTTTTCGGGTCCTTTTACACCCTTATTGTCACCCTGGTCCTCTCTTTTCCCATTGGCGGGGCGGCTGCCGTGTATCTGGAAGAGTTTGCCCCTAAAAACCGGTGGACAGATATCATTGAGGTGAACATCAACAACCTGGCTGCCGTGCCATCCATTGTGTTCGGGCTGCTGGGCCTGGCCGTATTTTTAAATTTTTTCGGTCTGCCCAGGTCTGTTCCGCTTGTGGGCGGGCTGGTTTTGACCCTGATGACGCTGCCCACCATTATTATTGCCAGCCGGTCCGCGCTTAAAGCGGTGCCGTCTTCCATTCGTGAGGCAGGTCTTGGTATCGGGGCTTCCAAAGTCCAGATGGTGGCGCATCATGTCCTGCCCCAGGCCCTGCCGGGCATGCTCACCGGCACGATCATCGGTATGTCCCAGGCTCTTGGGGAAACCGCGCCGCTTTTGATGATCGGCATGGTGGCCTTTATTGTGGATATTCCTTCCGGGTTCACAGATCCTTCCACGGTGCTGCCTGTACAGATTTACCTGTGGGCAGACAGTCCGGAAAGGGCGTTTCTTGAAAAAACATCAGCTGCGATCATGGTGCTTCTGGTTTTTTTGATGGTCATGAATGGTGTGGCTATTTTTTTAAGAAAAAGATTTGAAAAAAGACATTAAGCTTCAGATTTTATTCATTTTTTTTATAAAATTCATGTTTCAGGAGTTTACCCATGAAAAAACTGATTGTCACTTCGATTGCCCTGGTTTATTTATTGATTTCTGGGATTTCCCAGACCAGTGCCGGTACAGCAAGGGATTATATCTCCATTGTCGGATCCTCAACGGTTTATCCTTTTGCCACAGTTGTTGCTGAAAATTTTGGAAAAAAAACCCGCTTTAAAACCCCGAAGATTGAATCCACTGGATCCGGCGGCGGCCATAAGCTTTTTGGTGCCGGCATTGGTGTAGAGCACCCGGATATTACCAACTCTTCTGCCCGGATTACAAAAAGCCAGCTGGAAAAAGATTTTAGAAATGGTGTAAAAGAGGTTGTTGAGGTGAAAATCGGCTATGACGGTATTGTTGTGGCAAATTCCAGGCAGGCCATGCTGTTCAGGCTGGCCAGAAAAGATCTGTTTCTCGGCCTGGCAAAGCATGTGCCTGTGCCAGGAAATAAGGGCGCTTTACAGCCAAACCCATATAAAACCTGGAAGCAAATAAACCCATTACTTCCTGATGCCAAAATTGAAGTGTTTGGGCCGCCACCGACCTCCGGCACCCGGGATGCCTTTGTGGAGCTGGCCATGGAAGGCGGGGCAAATGCGTTTGCATGGATAGCAAAATTGAAAAAAACGGATAAAAAACGATACAAGGTGATCTGTCATACCCTCCGGGAAGACGGGGCCTTTATTGAGGCTGGAGAAAATGACAACCTGATTGTGGACAAGTTGAGTAAATCTCCTGAAGCCTTAGGTATTTTTGGCTTTTCTTTTCTGGACCAGAACACCGATAAGATCCAGGGTTCTTTTATTGACGGTGTGCAACCGACATTTGAGGCTATTTCCGACGGCTCCTATCCCGTGTCCCGTCCCCTGTATTTTTATATTAAAAAGGCCCATGTCAACACGATCCCCGGTATGAGGGAATATCTGGCCGAGTTTACCAGTGAAGCTGCCTGGGGTGATGAGGGGTACCTTACGACTAAAGGATTGATCCCCATGCCCGGAGAAGAACGGCAGCATTATAGAAACGTTGTGAAAGAACTTACCCCCTTAACGTTGGAAGATCTCAATTAAGGATAAATAAAAACAAAAATGAACCAGGAACAAACAACCGGTCATCTCCCAAGAAGGCCTGGGCGGCGTCCGCTGGTCGAGCGGACAGAGCGGGAAACCGTGGGGCAGACGGCGGTTGAAAACCCCAGGATGAGCTGTCAGAATGTGGGTGTTTTTTACGACTCCAAAAAAGCCATCAGCAATATTTGTCTGGATATCGGCCGCAATGAAGTCATCGCAATGATCGGGCCTTCGGGGTGCGGTAAATCCACCTTTCTGCGCTGCCTGAACCGGATGAATGATACCATTGAAGGATGTCTTGTGACCGGACAGATCCTCATGGACGGAAAAAATATATATGACAGCGACGTGGATGTGGTGCCGTTAAGGGCCCAGGTGGGCATGGTTTTCCAGAAACCCAATCCTTTTCCTAAATCCATTTATGATAACATTGCCTATGGTGCAAGAATCCACGGCCTTGTCCAGAACCGGGACGAGACCGATGAACTGGTTGTGGGCTCTTTGAAAAGGGCAGGTTTGTGGAACGAAGTTAAGGACCGGCTGGAGATGCCGGGGACCAGCTTGTCCGGCGGGCAGCAGCAGCGTCTGTGCATTGCAAGGGCCATCGCGGTGAACCCGGAGGTGATTCTCATGGATGAACCCTGTTCCTCCCTGGATCCCATTGCCACGGCCATTATCGAGGAACTCATTGATGAACTCAAACAGGATTACACCATTGCCATTGTGACCCACTCCATGCAGCAGGCATCCCGGATTTCCCAGCGTACAGCTTATTTTCACCAGGGAGATCTCATTGAAATCGGGCCCACGGACCAGATATTTTTAAATCCGCTGCACCAGCTCACCGAGGATTATATCACCGGGCGGTTCGGATAGCGGCGGTTCATACCCCATTTTTTAAATGAAACTAGAGACAAGATACAGGAAACAAGAGGGTGAAGCGCCTGGGGGCGCTCATTTCAGCCCGCATTGTTGGCGTTTTTAGTTTCATTGTTCGCTGTGGGCTTGCGGCCCATGTGGGTTATCCGGAATTACCCCGGATACGCCGCCCCAAACCCATGATACAACTTTGGCTGAGACAGAATCGTGTGAAACATATTTTTTCTCTAATTCTGTATACAGCTTATCCGGCACTCTATGATATTATTATCAAATGTGATAGGGTGCCGAATGTATTTGATCTTCCCAAATTGAGTGGTATGCAATTTGCTGATTTGGGGTAGGCGTTCGGCATGAAAATGGTTTACTGGATATTCAATTAAAGGATAACACTACCAAAGGAGGTAATAGCAAATGAATTTTAATTCCGTGGATGAGATATTGGAATTTGCCATTGACAGAGAAAAGGAAGCTGTGAAATTTTATGCATCTTTTGCCCAGGAGGCTCCTTCCGAAGCATTGAGACAGACCTTTATTGATTTTTCCAAAGAGGAAGAAAAACATGTGGCTCTGCTCTCCGATATTTCCGGAAACAAGGCTAAGATTGACAGCTATCAGTTCAAGAAAATTCCTGACCTTAAAATAAGCGACTACATGGTGGATACCGCCTATGAAAAAGGAATGCCCATGCCAGATGTGTTGAAACTGGCCATGAAAAGAGAGGAAAAATCAGTCAAGTTGTATCAGTTTCTGGCGAATCAGACCGATAATGCCGATGCAAAAAAACTGTTTCAGATCCTTGTGCAGGAAGAGTCCAAGCATAAACTTGGCCTGGAATCCATGTATGATGATTATCTGGCCGACATGGACGGATAACGTCAGATCCTGATCCATACCAAAGAACAGGACGCCATGGGTGAAAAAAAACAAATGAAATTGATTTCATGGAATGTGAACGGGCTCCGTGCGGTTTTGAAAAAGGATTTTTTTGATTCCGTAACCGGCATGGATCCGGACATTCTCATGCTTCAGGAGACAAAGCTCCAGGAGGATCAGCGCAGTGACCGGATGATCCGGTTTGGCGACTATGAAAGTTTCTGGAACTATTCAACCGTTAAAAAAGGATACTCAGGTGTAGTCTCCTACACGCGGATTGCTCCGAATGCTGTGACGACACAGTTTGGAAAGCCAGAGTATGATGGTGAAGGCCGGATAATAAGAATGGATTTTGAACCCTTTGTTCTGTTTAACATCTATTTTCCCAACGGCCAGATGAGCGATGAACGACTTTCCTATAAGTTAGCGTTTTATGAGTGGTTCCTTGATTATGCCCAAAAATTAAGGGACAAGGGAAAATCAATCATCGTCACCGGTGACTTTAACACGGCTCACAATGAAATTGATTTGAAAAATCCGGAACCCAACGCCAAACGGTCAGGATTTTTGCGAATCGAGCGGGATGTGCTGGATAAAATGGTGGATATGGGATATGTGGACACCTTCCGGCATTTTTACCCTGAAGCAGTGAAATATTCGTGGTGGTCCTACCGTTTTAATGCAAGAAAAAACAATGCAGGGTGGCGCATTGACTACTTTTTTGTCACCCGTGATCTCATTGAAAAGGGTATTATAAAAGACGCATTTATTGACAATGATGTCCTTGGTTCTGATCACTGCCCGGTGGGATTAGTGGTTGAAGTGTAGGCTCTTTAACCGTTCCCTTGACTTTAAAAGGCCCTGTCCGACACAAGTTGATTGTGTGCCGGACAGGGCCTTTTTTTAAACTATTTTTTCTATAGGTCTTCTTTCAGGGACATACTCAGGTACCCTCCCAAGGCTGTTCACCTGCTCCGATACATAGAGTCCGCAATAACAGGCTCCAAACTCCTCCATATCCGGCTTACGGTACACGCAGGGACAGATAATGTCCCTGTCGTGTTCCCTGTCTCCGCAGGCCAGACGGCAGGGGCAGGCCATGTAGCCGTATCTTTGCTTGTTGAGCAGCAGGCTTTCCAGCAATTCAAATACCAGGTCCTTATCCTTGTTAAAATAAGCCCCTTTTTTTTCCTGTGATATTTTCAGTGTATTATAAAGCTGTTCTGTGTTCATTTGGTTATTCCCAATGCTTTTTTAATATCATTTTCCTTATTTCCGACAATCACGGTCTCTTTATTGATTTCAATCGTGGGAAAAGAGCACCTTGGGTTCAATGCTTTGATCTTTTTGAGAACCGCCATGCGCTCATCGCCTTCAAGATCGTCAACCTGTACGTAATCATAGTCGATATTGTATTTATCAAACAGTTTTCTGGTGGCTCTGCAATGGCTGCAGGTGCTTAATCCGTATAGTGTGGGGATACAATTGCCCATTTAAATTTCTCTCCTTAAATATGTCTATTTTTTACCCATTTATTTAACTGAGCATGATCTTACTTCAGCATATTCTATGCCCGCACAAAATTTAATGTCAATGATCCATGTTGGGATTATTACTGTGCCTATCCATATCCTTGTTTGCAATATGTCGGATTTACAGGGTATCTGCAAGATAAAAAAAAGCAATCTTTTTTTCTTGCTTTTTGTCTTGGTGCTTTGTTATATTCATAAAAATTCATTCGTTAATTATCAAATAATAAAAAACTGCCAAATAACAACAAACTGCGAAAAATTATTTTATCATCAGTTGTCTTATGTATCGTCAATGATACGTTTTGTTGAAACATATATGTATTGAATGCTTTCATATTAATGAGAGTGTGCTAACTGACTTATCCCGGATAAACATAATTACGGGTAATATACTGATTCTAAGTCGCAGATAAATAATAAATAAATGATGGTATTGTTTTTGCAAAATTTATGCATTAGATTAAATCATCGGGTTTGGATGTTTTGGGTCAATCCCGGTTAAATTAAGGAGGGCAAAAGGATGACTAAAGTAATTGCATATCAGAAAACTGAAAGCCGGTCAGAAGAAAAACGGGCTCCTTTTTATGGTGCGATTAAGTCTGAAAATGAATTTTATTTTCAAATAGCCTCCTTATTCCGGGAGGCGACCAAAGGCCGCAGACAATTATCAGGGCAAATGCTTGAGCAGATGCTCAAGGAAAAAGCAGCAGACCGCTCTGTGGAAAAGTCTGTCTACACCCCATATTGATGCCAGGGCAAAAAAACTGGCTTTCGAAAACAGCGTTTAATAAACTTTTAAAACAAAAGGAGTGTTATCAATGGCTGAAAAAATGGGAATTTATAAATGTTTAAAATGCGGCAATATTGTTCAGGTTCTTCATGGTGAACAACCGCCGGCAACCTGTTGCGGAAAACCCATGGACCGCCTGGTGGCAAATACGGTTGATGCCGCCAAAGAAAAGCATGTTCCCGTGATAGAAAAAATAGAAGGCGGATACAAGGTGTCTGTGGGCAGCGTTGCCCATCCCATGACAAAAGAACACTGGATCGAATGGATTGAACTTGTATCCTGTGACGGTGCGTATGTACAGCGTCTGATGCTGACCCCGACTTCGGCACCCGAAGCGGTTTTCAAATGTGATGCGGATAAGGTTGAGGCCATGGCCTACTGCAATCTTCACGGTCTGTGGAAAGCTTGAACTTCATGTAGAATCAAACATTATTTTTTGTAGAACCCGACAATTATAAGGATAGAATATGCCGGGTTTTCAAAATATAAAAGGCCCGCTGTCTTTGTGCTGAAGACCGCGGGCTGTTTTTTTATTTGCTTCGTTTACGTCAACTTCAACAAATTTCCCGGCTAAAAGTTTGATGGCCCATTTCCTTGTTAGCTGTCAGATTTTTTTGCATGTTGGTAAAAATCTGTTCATGGGTATCTTCCATTTTTTCGTTTATAACCTACCTGGTCCGCAAGCCCACAACGAATAATGAAACTAAAAACACCAACAATACGGGGCTAAAATAGGCGTCCAGGCGCTTCGCCCTCTTGTTTGCTGTATGCGGACACAACAAACTATGAAAAACATTTTAACCACAGAACACACGGAAATCACAGAATTTTATCTTCAGAGTCTTCTGTGATTTCCGTGGTTAAATTTTTTCATATAAACTGTCAGGGACTTTTGAGAAAATGATTTTAACTTGCCTGATATTCCTATAATATAAGACCTGTAAAATCAATAAATCATTTTCAGCCTCCCGGGTAACCTACCGATCTTTTTGATGCTGTGGTGACATTGTGGCGGTGACAAAAAGATAAGGATTTGAATTTTATGACTGAAAAAGTATTTGTTCGAAAAACCACAATCCATGCCCCGGTTTCCGCTGTCTTTGCCTGGCATGCCAGGGATGGTGCCATCAACCGGCTCACGCCGCCATGGGCACCTCTGTCATTGGTGGCAAGAAAGGGCAGGGGCATTGACAAAGGCGTTGAAGTCACATTCAAAATAAAACTGTTTGGGATTCCCATGATATGGAAGGCCCGGCATATTGATTACAAAGAAAACGCAATGTTCCGGGACTGCCAGGTTAAAGGCCCCTTTGCCTACTGGGAACACAGTCATCTGTTCCACGAAAAATCACCCAACGTAACCGTGATGGAGGATCAGGTCAGGTGCCGGCTTCCCTTTGGTATTTTCATCCTTCCCTTCTACGGATATGCCCAAAGGCAGCTTGAACGTATTTTTTTCTATCGGCATCAGGTGCTTAAATATGATATGGAGAACCGGGTGGGACAAATTCGCAAGCAGCGGATTCTGATTTCAGGCGGATCAGGTACCATTGGAAAGGCCCTGATCCCTTTTTTAAAAACCTGTGGTCATGAGGTGATTCGTCTGGTGCGCGATCCCGACGACCAGTCAGAAGATGCGCTCTTCTGGGATCCTTACAAAAATATTTTGGATCTGGATGCGGCCGGGCCTGTTGATGCGATAATCAGTTTAAACGGGATGGATATTTCAAAGGGAAGATGGAACAGGCGTCAGCGTGCCCTGATTGTTGATTCGCGGGTGGTTTCCACCCGGGTGCTTGTGGAAAAAATGAAACGCATGACCCATCCGCCGGCCACCTTTATTTCTGCCTCTGCCATCGGGTTTTATGGGGATGGCGGACCCGGCAGACTGACAGAGGAAAGTGTGCCCGAGGATTGCTTTATCTCCCGGGTCTGCCGCCAGTGGGAAGACATTTCCTTTGGCGCTCAGACAGCAGGTATCCGACCGGTGCAACTGCGAATCGGGGTGGTACTGACCCCGGCCGGCGGGGCCCTTGAACGCATGTATCTGCCCTTTTTAATGGGGCTTGGCACCCGGTTGTCCCATGGTGGGCAGTACATGAGCTGGATCGGTATGGAAGATGTTCTGGGCAGCATTCTTCATATCCTTGAAAACAAAGGAATCAGTGGACCGGTAAATCTCACGGCGCCTGAACCTGTGACCAATGATGAATTTACCCGTACCCTGGCACGGGTGTTGGACCGGCCGGCCCCCTTTGTTCTGCCAAAGGCGCTGGTGCTGGCCCTTTGGGGGGATATGGGAAAGGAAACCCTGCTGGCCTCGGCCCGGGTGATACCTGAAAAATTAATTAAAAGCGGCTATCGCTTTGTGCATCCCCGGCTGGAAATGGCCCTGGGCCATGTGCTGGGCAGATGTGCTGCAGAACATGTTGATGGAACAATATAAATGACAACCCGATTAAAGCTTTTGTTCTCCTTTTTAATGATTACGGCCCTGGGGCTGGGATATGCTGATATCTATTTTCCTGTGGATGGTTTAAGTTTTGAGCGTCTGCACATATTTTTATTCAATTTGTGTACCGGCGGCACGATTCTGTTGTATTACACTGAACGGCAGTCTGCCGTATCCGGCCGTGTGAAGCTGTTTTTCCTGCTCTCCCTGGTCTATGCTTTTTGTGCATTTCTCAAGTGGTATCCGGTTACCCTGGCCGTCTCCGTGGTCCTCTGGGGCCTGGTGGAAAAAATACGCATCAGCAAATTTGGCATTGTGCCCTATCAATTTTTTCTGCCACGGGTGCCAGTGTCTGAAAAATTTCACCAGGCATCCTTATTGTGCCTGTCCATCGGCATTGCCATGGCGTCTGTGGTGATCATCAATAACGAATATACCCATTGGGTACACATGGAAAAACTGACCCTGGATACTTTTTTTCTGGGGTATTCATTTCCATTGTCTTTAATTACCTTGTCCCTTGTTTTCGGCATGCTTAAAAAGATTGAAGGTCCCCGGAGCAAATCCATTATGGAAATCTGCTTCTGGACCATCACTGTGGGGGTGATTGTATTTTTTATTTTTATTTTGTTTGAAAGATTTTGGCCCCAGATTTTTGTGACCGCAGCATTGTTCACAGCCGTTGTCATGGTTTTCATGCTCTATTACACCTTTGCGGAGAACATGCAGCAGAAAAAGTTTTTAACCTCGGGCATTGGATTTCTCATTGTCACGGCAGTGACGGGCATTGCTTATATCTGTTTTCAGATGCAGGAGGGATATGATCCCCTAAAGACGAAATGGCTGCTTCACGTCCATGTGTTTGCATCCCTTTACGGCTGGAATCTGTGCGGCCTGGCCGTGATCTGCCGGTTTGACGATTTTCCCATCAGGCTTCACTCGGCAACTGTAATTCTGGTACACTGGCTTACGGCGCTGGTGCTGGCGCCCCTGGGTATTTTTCAGGGATGGTTTGCGGTACTGGCCATTGCCGGCTATGCATTTATTACTTTGACCCTGTTTTTTTCAGGAAACGGAAACATTAATTATGACCAGTAACCGGGAAAAAATTAAGCAGCTTCTGTCCCATTTTTCAGGGACCTCCAAGGTACTTGTAATCATTAATGCAGACCCTGATGCCATTGCATCTGCCATGGCTGTGAAGCGCATTTTATGGCGGCGGGTCAGTGAGGTCGTGATTACCTATTTTAACCGGATCACCCGGCCGGACAACCTGGCCATGATCGAGTATACCGAAGCCGGAATGGTTCCCCTGGCTGATGTGGACAAGTCCCTGTTTGACAAATTTGTAGTGGTGGATTCCCAGCCCGACCATAATGAAAATTTTTCCGGTATTACATATGACGCCATCATTGATCACCATCCCTTATCCTGCAATGATGGTGCGTTTGTGGATATCCGGCCGGACTACGGGGCCTGTTCAACCATGTTCACCGAATATCTGCGCAGCCTGAAGGTAAAGCCGTCGGCAAAACTTGCGTCCGCCCTGATGCTGGGGATCAAAACAGATACGGCCAATTTTACCCGCCAGGCATCTTCCCGGGATATCCGGGCCTTTCAGTTCCTGTACAAATATGCAAACATGAATATTGTCACCAAGGTGGAACGGGCCTATCTGACGGAATCTGACCTGGATTTTATGGGCAATGCCATGAGACACCGGATAATCCAGGACAACCGGGCCTTTTATCATGCCGGAACCATATCCAAACCCGATGCACTGGTGGTGGCTGCCGATTTTTTCCTCTCCATTGCCGGGGTAAACTGGAGCGTGGTGTCAGGGGTGGTGGATAAAAAGCTGATCGTGATCCTGCGCAACGATGGTCTGCGCAAAGGTGCCGGAAAAACTGCCCAGGAGGCATTTGGCAAATTCGGGTCAGCCGGCGGACATAAAACCATGGCCAGGGCTGAACTGGATATCTTCCTGATCCGCAAAGAGATCAGGCGGGTAAACCAGAAGGCATTGACCCAGTGGGTGGTTGAACGGATCACCCAAACCGCCGGAAAAAAGATTGAATAACCGGTACCAGCCCTAGGAACAACAACGCCGGTTGGCAAAAAAAAACAACCGGCGTTGGGTGGGTTACACTATTCCCGGACCCGGACCCAGACTTGGACCTGAACAGGCCGGGGCAAGGGGATATTACTCTTCTTTTTCAAATTCGTCTTTGTCTGCCCCGCACACAGGACAGGTCCAGTCTTCGGGAAGGTCTTCAAAGGGAGTGCCGGGCTCAATGCCGTTTTCCGGATCGCCTTTTTCCGGGTCATACTCGTAGCCACAGGGGCCGCATACATATTTGTCCATATTTTTCTCCTTATTCTTTTTGTTGGTTTATAGGTACAAGCTTAATCCAAATATTAAACCTGCAAGTTGATTATGATTAATACGCTTCGTCCATATCCAGATCTTCGTCAGAAACAGGGTCCTTGAATAAATGATAGGCCCAGGACTGGTATGCAATGACAATGGGGATGAAAATTGCAACCACGACCAGCATGATTTTAAGGGTCAGTGGGCTTGAGGATGCATTAAATGCCGTCAGGTTCCATGCCGGGTTCATGCTTGAGGGAAAAAGGGCGGGAAAAAGGCCGAAAATCCCGAAAAAAGTGCATCCCGCAATGGTCAGGGCTGATGCAAACCAGGCTTTGAACCATGCCTCTTTTGCGTTGAAATACCGCGTCAAAAACAGTGCGGCCACGGCCAGGACAATAACCAGGAACAGACCCTGAGACTTGATGTAATTGTCATAGAGGCGGGTGGCAAAGAATGAGGCAATCAGAAACGCCACTGCCACAGGTACAAGCACCATCCATGTCTGGGCAGCAATTTTGGCAAAGCGTTCCTGCAGTTCCCCTGTGGCCTTGATGGTCATCCAGTTGGCCCCGTGTAACATAAACAGCAGGACAAATAATACCCCGCCTAAAAGCCCGTAAGGGTTAAGCAGTTTTAAGGTGTTGCCGTGGTACAGTCCCTGGTTGTCAAAGGGAATACCTGCAAAAATATTGGCAAAGGCCACCCCGAACAAAAGGGCGGGCAGAAAAGATCCTATAAAAATCAAGGTATCCCATGTTTTTTTCCATCCAGGGCTTTCGATTTTTCCCCTGAAGTGCATGGCCACACCCCTGAAGATCAATGCAAATAAAATGAGCATCAGCGGGGTGTAAAGGGATGAAAACATGGTGGCGTAGACTTTGGGGAATGCTGCAAAGGTAACGCCGCCGGCCGTGATCAGCCACACTTCATTGCCGTCCCATAACGGCCCTTTGGCATTGAGCATGACCCGTTTGTCCCGGTCTGTTTTTCCGGCAAACGGATAGAGGATGCCGATGCCGAAATCAAACCCGTCTGTCAGGAAAAAAATCGCCCAGAGAAGTCCCCACAGAAAAAACCAGATTGATTGAAGTTCCATTTATTCTATCCTCCTTATGCGGTAGCGGCCCCAGGGCCTTCTTTAACGGATTTGGCCATCAGGTAGAACCCAACAGCCCCAAGCAGGCCGTAGACCAGGATGAATGCCACAAGTGATATCAGAACCTGGGTGCCGGCAATGGGGGAAGCCGCATCTGAGGTGCGCATCAGATTGTAAACAATCCAGGGCTGGCGTCCCACTTCAGAAACCACCCATCCCATTTCCATGGCGATATAGGGTAACGGAATGGACCACAACATGATTTTTAAGAAATTGGGGCTTTCCAACAACTTGTCGCGCCGGACCCAGCCGTAAATCATGAGAAGAATAAACAGGGTGCCAAGCCCCACCATGGTCCTGAATCCGATAAATGTTGGAAATACCGGCGGGCGGTCCTGTTTGGGAATGTCTTTTAGACCAATGACCTCGGCATTGAAATCATGAAATCCTAAAAAACTTAATAACCCCGGAATAGAGCCGATTTCAATCCGGTTTTTTTCCTGGGTTTCATCGGGTATGGCAAACATGACAATGGGGGCCTGGGCACCGGTTTCCCAGTGGGATTCCATGGCTGCCAGTTTGGCTGGCTGGGTTTTGGATACGTTAATGCCGTGCATATCACCGGTAAACGCTGTGAATAATGAGGTGACAAGGCCGACAACCAGGCCGATCCTGAACGATTTCAAAAAGATTTCAGTATGCTGCTTTCTTAAAAGATGGTAGGCAGAGATTCCCATGATGAAAAATGCGCCCAAAAGCAGGGCCGCTGGCACCACATGGACAATTTCCAACAGCCCGTGCTTGTTGGTGACCACAGCCAGAAAATCAGTGAGTTCCGCACGGCCGTTTCTGATATCATAGCCCACGGGATGCTGCATAAATCCGTTGGCAATGAGAATCCACACCGCACTGAAATTTCCTGCCAAGGCCACCAGCCACATCACAACGGCATGGGCCTTGGCTGAAATTTTTTTCCAGCCAAAAATCCAGATCCCGATAAATGTGGATTCAAGAAAAAAGGCGGCAGATGCCTCTATGGCCAGAAGGGAGCCAAATACATCGCCGACATACTCGCTGTACCGGGACCAGTTGGTGCCGAACTGAAATTCCAGGGTGATGCCGGTGACAACGCCCAGGGCAAAGTTAATCAGAAATAGTTTTCCCCAGAATTTGGTCATCCTCAAATAATTTTTGTCGCCGGACCAGGCATATCTGGTCTCCATGTATGCGATCAAAATTGACAGACCTAGGGTAAGGGGGACAAAAAGAAAATGGAACATGGTTGCAGCTGCAAACTGCAGTCTGGACAGAAAAACCGGGTCCATAAATTCCTCCAGGTTAGAAGTTGATTAAAAAGGTTGGTATGCCGATTATTGCATTTAAAATTTTATTTTTCATGGCTTGCTCCTAAACGTTTAAGTTGCCGGGATTAATTTTACTTTAAAGGCTTTCAGCAAGTAACATGCCAGTTTCTAAGCTGGATTGGATGGCACCGAAGATCTTTTGAATTTTGTTGATAGCATACCGGAATGTTAATCTGTTTTCAAGTGGCGGCAGGGGCTTTTCACAATCATTTTTTTGATGTCTGTGTTTATGTCGAATGTGTCTGTATTTTTATTGATACGAAGTTGTATCGACAGATTGATACAATCATGTCCCTGATGTGAAAATCAACCGCGTCTTCCTATTCCTTGTTTAATTCCTTCATTTCAATCTCGATAATAAGTTTGATTCCTTTTCCAAGAATCAATTCAAACTTTAAAAAATCTTTTTCCTTAATCACACTATTGGATATAATTTTAAATTGCTGTGTGCCGTCTAATTCAAGAACTTTAAATATATATTCCAAAAATTGATTGATATTGCCGGGATTATAAGGATTTTTTTTGGAGGCAATTTTTACAGTGACAGCGGTCTGGCCTTGGTTAGGTTCGACAGAAATATTTTCAATTAATTGTCCTATGCTCTTTATATTACCAAACAAATTTTTAACTTCGCATATAATTTCTTTTTGTTCCAACGCGGATCTGATGACATTTTTCAATTCTTCCATATCCCATGGTTTTGAAAGGAACCGGAAAATTTCTCCTTCGTTTATGGTTTTTACTAAATTATCAAAATCACTATATCCGGACAGCATAATGCGCATGGTTTCCGGATATTCTTTTCTGGCAATCCTCAAGACCTCAAATCCATTCATTGTCGGCATTCTTTGATCACATAAGATCAAATCGATTTTTTCTTTGCCAAGTATTTCAAGGCCTTCCTCGCCACTTGTGGCCGTATATATTTTATACCCCTCCCTGCGTAATAAGCGATTAAGTGTTTTTAAAATACTTTCTTCGTCATCAATACATAGGATGGCATAAGTTTCTTTTTCCATTTTTCGATGTTTCCTTTTGATAAAATTAATAATACGTCAACGATGCCGTGCAATTTCAACAGGGAATTTAATGATTATTTTTGTGCCCTCACCGATTTTACTTTCTACATCAATTTTTCCTTTATGCTCCTCTATGATGCCATAGACAATATAAAGCCCGAGCCCCGTTCCTTTCCCAACATCTTTTGTGGTGAAAAACGGATCGAAAATTTTGTCCATTATGTCTTCGTGCATGCCTTTTCCACTGTCAGTAACTTCAATTGTAACATGCTCTCCCTGATGATATGTTTTAATACGAATCGTTCCTTTATCCTCAATCGCGTGGGATGCATTGATAAGGATATTCATCATAACCTGTTCGATCTGTTGAGGGTTGCCGCTTATCTTTGGCAACTCTCCATATTCTTTGACAATCTCACAGTTATATTTGACCTCATTAAGCACCAGATTAAGCGCCTTCTCAATCTCATTATTCAAATTAACGGGCACATGGCATTCCATTCCCGGGTGAGTAAAACTTTTCAGATTGGCAACAATATTTTTTATCCGATTCGTTCCCTCCAGACATTCGTTGATGAGTTCCGGTAGATCTTCCTTCAAATAATCGATATCATAATTTTCCTTTAGCTTTTGCAAACAATCCTGCAACGCTTCTGATTTTTCCGGATCTTGTGGCGAATTATTCCGTAGCAGTTCTTCAAAATTATCTATTATGGAAAAAAGCTGATTAATATTGACTGACAATATTTGAAGATTAGACATGACAAAGCCCGTGGGGTTATTGATTTCATGGGCAACACCGGCGGCAAGTTGGCCGATTCCGGCCATTTTTTCTGACTGGATGAGTCGTTTTTGGGTCTCTTTAACCAAGTCTGCAAGATGATCCCGGTGTTTTTTCAGTTTAGCCTCAATCTGTTTTTGTTTTTTTAAACTTTTTCCCAGCTGAACATTGGCAATGCTGAGCCGGGAGACCATGACGGCCAGCTTTGTATAAAAATCCATCACATTATAAACCGTTTCGCGGCTCCACCGGGGAACATCGGCCAATGCGGCCAGATACTCTTTTTCATCAAAACCATACTTTTTGGCCTGTTTGGTAAACAGTTCGTAGTCCAGAACTTCATCGTCAAAAAAGAACTGGCCCAAAAACAGGTTGGCAATATGCCTGCCGCCGACAACAATAGGCGTTGCAATATCCCACATGTTGTTTTTGCATTTGTAAAGGCTGTACTGACCTTCTTTTACATTTTGGGATAGATAAATATCACTCTTTTTGCAATGCCCCAGGGTTTCAGGATGAATGCGATGAAATTTTGTGCAGATATCCTGCCAGCCTGTGGCAACTTGGACATTGCCTTCGAGATCGGTGATCGCAATACCGATATGGGTGGTTCTATAAAAGGCATTCATCATCTCCTGGATAGCCGGAAAATCGATAAGTTGCCTGATATCCTTTCTGCTGATCCCCCTTTCCTGGGCGAGCAGGTATTCAATGGAGGTATTGATCTGTGGCGGTGGTTCTGCCTCGTCTGTTTTCATTGATTCCTGCTTTTTGATATGGCGTAGAATGGTTAAATAGTGTGGATTATCGCCAAGATCGATGTGATTGATTGAAATA
Source organism: Desulfobacter vibrioformis DSM 8776 (assembly GCF_000745975.1). GTDB lineage: Bacteria > Desulfobacterota > Desulfobacteria > Desulfobacterales > Desulfobacteraceae > Desulfobacter > Desulfobacter vibrioformis. Next base: position 98,714 of record NZ_JQKJ01000009.1, read on the forward strand.
TTTACATTGACTACTGTATTTTCTTTGCTCATAATTCGGGTGTCAATGTTACGAATTGATTTTTCCGTTTCGAGCTGTTCAAACACCTGGGTCCATAAATCCGGATTGAGAAAAAAGACCATTTTCAGAGCGGTCTGGCCGATAATTTCTTCCCTCTTGTATCCAATGAGTTTTTCGCAGGCCCCATTGATATCCATCACCACTTTATCGCTTTTGCGCATCAACAAAACAGCATCCGGGAAAAAATCAAAGATTTGAAAAAACTTGATGTTCTCTTGTTTTAAAAAAGTCATACGATCACTTGAATCCATTTCCATTTTTTCTCCTCCCCCCATTTCACTGGTACCCACAACGCCACATAAAATGCGGATTTCAAATCTCTTACATGTTTGGCGGACAGATTTTCGAACCCTGATGGGGGGATACCCTTTACCAATCTTCGGTCATCCACACGAAATGATATTCTATTTCGAATATTCTACGACGCCCCTGCCGATAGGCCATACAAAACAGCATAAAATAACTGTCGGCAAAAAATTCTATTCATTTGGAAGTGGGGCAAAACCATCAGCAGGAACAATAATAACGGCTAATCATATACTTAAGGATAAAGAACACAGCATATGAAATCATATCAATCAACCCCGCCAAAGTCCAACAAATTTTACCTGAATCAGAAAACGGTTTTTCAACTCTTATAGGCCTTGGTCGATGATCAAGGCCCAAACTTTAACCTGATTTGAAGATCTTTTCATATTGGGAATTGCTGATGTAAAAACCTGTTATCTTTATTATCCATTAATTTTGTGTTATTTTGATCTTCTTAAATTTAGTTAACTGGGGTGGATCTGAATGCATTGGTTTTGCAATGCAAATTCTGGCATCTTTTTTATTTTTTTCAGGTTAAACCCCGGCTTATAAACAATAAAGATAACTGCAAAAGATAACTGCATTGGGTCAGATCGTTTAACGGATTGGTTGAAAAGGACTGAAAATGAGAAAAGAAAATATTCTGGTGGGGGTACTGGTGGTGCTGGCGTTGGGTGGAATATATCAATACAACCGGCCGGCGCCGGATTTGGGTTCCCAGGTAACCAACGTAAACATTGAAGCGCTTGCGACAGAAAATAAAATCCCGCAAAATTTATCCATGGCAGCCCCTGAAGATATTTCATGGAATGATTACACCCCGGGCATGGCCCTGGCCGGGAAAGAGGGTAAACCCATTTTTCTTTATTTCCATGCGTCCTGGTGCGGATACTGTGTTAAATTAAAAAAGGAAACCTTCACGGATGACCGGGTCAAAGCTTACCTGAACGACCATTTTGTCAGCATTGGCGTGGACACGGACAAACGTGAAAAGCTGGCCCGGCAATGGGGCGTCCGGGGACTTCCAACCCTGTGGTTCCTGGAAGCGGACGGAACAAAAATCAATAATCTGCCCGGATTTGTCGATGCGGATCAGCTGCTCACGATTCTGCAATATATCCACACCCAAAGTTACAACACCATGAATTTCCAGGAATATGTCCAACAAAAAAAATCCTGATCCAATTTTCTGAAGAATTCCTGCTTGAATATCTGATGCGATCCATGGTAGCGCAAAGAACGGATAGCGCAAAGATAAGGACAGCGCAAAAAAAGTATTGATTGGTTTTTATTTCAGGAGAATTGAATATGATACGGGTCGGCATTATTGGCGGGTCAGGGCTGGATAACCCTGATATTTTAGAAAATTGTGAAAACATTGAAGCAGACACCCCCTATGGTCCGCCGTCATCAGATATCATGGCCGGGCAGATCAACGGCACCCGGGTGCTGATTCTGGCAAGACACGGCCGCAAGCACCAGTACAGCCCGGCCCAGGTGAACAACCGGGCAAATATATATGCCCTGAAACAGGCCGGTGCCACCCATATCCTTGCCACAACCGCCTGCGGCAGCCTGAGACCGGAAATCGGCCGGGGCCACTTTGTGATCCTGGATCAATTCATTGATTTTACCCGGTTTCGTAAAAATACCTTTGCCGACTCTTTTGAACACGGCGCGGTTCATACGGCCATGGCCGATCCCTTTGATCCGTGCCTGCGCAATGTGCTGTATAAATCTGCCGCGGATCTGGGGCTGAACGCCCATGACAAAGGATGTGTAGTGACCATTGAAGGTCCCAGGTTTTCAACCGTGGCGGAATCCAATATGTTCAGGGTGTGGGGCGCGGATGTCATCAATATGTCCACGGCACCCGAGGCTATGCTGGCCAATGAGGCGGGCATCCCCTATGCAGCCGTGGCCATGTCCACCGACTATGACTGCTGGAAACAGGATGAAGCCCCGGTCACCTGGGAACAGATTCTTTCGGTGTTCAATAAAAACGCTGATAATGTCAAACAATTGCTCATCAAGGCGGTTTCACAAATAACCTTTAATATATGCGTATAGGAGAAACAAGAGACCATGGATTTAAAACAGACGATCAGAAGCATTCCGGACTGGCCCATCAAAGGGGTGATTTTCAGGGACCTGACCACATTGATGCAGAATCCAGAAGCATTTAAAGAATCCTGCGATATCCTTTACGACCGCTACAAGGACAAGGGCCTTGACAAGGTCGTGGGCATTGATGCCAGAGGCTTTGTCTTTGGTGCGGTGCTGGCCTATCGTCTTGGTATCGGTTTTATCCCGGTGCGCAAAAAAGGAAAACTGCCCCACAAAACCATTGAGCAAAGCTACAGCCTTGAATATGGCGAAGGCACCCTTGAGATGCACGAAGATGCCGTTACCCCCGGCGAAAAAGTGGTCATCGTGGACGATCTCATTGCAACCGGCGGCACTGTGGGGGCCACGGTCAAACTGGTAAAGCAGCTTGGGGCGGATCTGCTGGAATGCGCCTTTATTGTAGAACTGCCTGATCTCAAGGGCCGGGATCAGATCCCCGGCTGTCCAGTGTTCAGTGTTACTGAGTTTGAAGGAGAGTAATGTCCTGTTACTAAAAAGAGAAGGAAGGGGGCAGATTCATGAGAATTAACTGTATTCGTTTGGGGTTACAGGTGACAGTCTCCCTGGCCCTTTTTGTTTCTTTCATTCCGGCAGGATGCGGGTTCAACAAGGCCGGACATATGACGCACAGTCCCGTACTCATGGAACAGTACCGGGAAAAGCTGCTCCCTGAACAGTTATCATATTTTTACTGCGGCAGGGAAAATCTGCCCGATGCTGTGGTGGGCATTGACCCGGCCTATACCTTTGAAACAAAATTCTGGTTTCCCATTGAATTCGGGCCAGACCTTTACAGCAAGATCGACCATTTAAGTAATCTGGAACCCGGCCAGGACAGAATGTACGCCAGGGCCATTACTGGTCCGGCAGGCAACACCATAGGCGTGTGGTTCTCTTTTTATTATTCCACGGGTGTCATTGTGGATGATGCCAATCACAGGATTCAAGTGTTCAACCCTTACAGGCCTGAATCCAGGCTCTATTTTTTTTGATTATTAAGGCTTGGGAATATCTGCCATGCTCAATCTGATCAAAAGCAACCGCATGGAGAATCTGGCCCAGGCCCTTTTCGCCGTCATCGGCAAGGGCCCTGGCAACCCAATTGCATCCGAATTCATCGGTATCCAGTCCCGGGGTATGAAACAATGGCTTTCCCAGGGGATTACACGTCACTTCGGGGTGTGTGCCAATGTGCGGTTCATGTTTCCCCGGCAGATGCTTGAATATATCCGGGAGCAGGGCTGCGAAACCCAGGGGCCAGGCCTTTCAGGACCAGGTCTGCTGGACCGGGACATGATGGCCTGGGGTGTTCTGGATGCACTGATGGCCAGGGCAGCGGAACCGGCCCGGGCAGACAGCCGTTTCCTGGGTCCCGGAACATACCTTGAACATGACACCACCGGAACCAAGGCCATGGCGTTAAGCCGCAGGATTGCCGCTGTACTGGATGATTATCAGGTGTATCGTCCGGACATGCTGGCAGCCTGGGGCAGGGGAGAAGACCTGGAATCAGAGGACCCCCAGGCCCTGTGGCAGGCTTTTTTATGGCAAACCCTGATACACAAAGGCATGTCCCTGCCCGACCAGATGCAGGCCTGTCTTTCCTCATTTGAATCCGGTACTGTCAATGCACACGCGTTGCCCCGGCGCATATCCCTTTTCGGGATTTCTGCCATGCCTCCGGTTTTTTTGAATCTTTTTAATCTGTTGAGCCGGCATATGGATATTTTTCTGTTTCTGCTCACGCCAACCTATCAGTTTTTTTTTGATCTGCCTTCTGCACGTCAGCAGGAAAGGGCCGCATTAAAAGACGAGGCCGTTTCAGCGCTGCCCGAAGAGGGCAATCCCCTGCTTGGTGCTTTGGGCCAGAGCAGCAGGGAAACCCAGGGGATTCTGGAAAATTTTGACTATGACGAGCCCATGGGGGACCTGTTTGTTGATCCGGCGGTCATGCCAGAGGATACAGATGAAAAAGATCCGGATGGCCCGGGTCCTGCCGATATGCTCTGGGTGATCCAGTCCGATATCCTGAACCTTATCTGGCGGGGCAAGGGCAGGGCGGATTCTCCCATTGCTGTTTCCCCCGGGGATAACTCCCTGGCCGTTCATGCCTGCCATTCGCCCATGCGCGAGGCCCAGGTGCTAAAAGATCTTCTCCTGGATGCGTTCAACCGGGACCCCGGTCTTTGCCCCCATGATGTAGTGGTGATGATGCCTGATATTGAGGCCTATGCCCCTTTTCTGGAGGCTGTGTTTTCCCAGTCGCCCGGGCTACCGTTTACCGTGTCCGACCGCCGCCGCCGCTCTGAATCCTTAACCCTTTCCGCCTTTTTAAGTATCCTTGACATGAAAGAGTCCCGCCTTGAGAAATCCAAGATTCTGGGGCTTTTGTCCTGCCCTGTCATTGCCGATAAATTCGGCCTGACCCAGGGAGACCAGGACCTTGTTTCTGCCCTGTTTGATTCTGCCGGGATTTTGTGGGGCAGGGACGGTGCCCACCGCGAAAGAATTTTGGGCCGGCCTTATGAACACAATTCCTGGACCTTTGGCCTGAACCGGCTCATGGCAGGGTTTGCCCTGCCCGAAGCAAGTACCGTATTTGTTAATGGTGTGCTTCCCTGCGACGGGTTTGAAGGGCTTGAAGGAGAGATTTTAGGAAAATGCGCCCATTTTATTCACTCTTTGTTCAAGGCCCTGGACCTGATGGCGTCCCCCGGCACGGTCCGGGAATGGGCCATCCGGTTCAGGACCATTATTTCAGACATGCTGGCAAAGGATCTTGGCAATGACGGGGATATGGCTGTGCTGCTCAATGCACTGGATGATATGGAAAAGCAGGCTGGTCAGGCCGGGTTTGACAGACCGATCTCTTTTCCTGCTGTCCGCCTGGCCCTGACTGCCAAGCTTGATGTGCATGTGTCCCAGGGCAGGTTCCTTTCCGGGGACATCACGTTCTGTAATATTATGCCCATGCGCAGCATCCCGTTCAAACTTGTCTGCCTGATGGGGATGGATGCCCAAAGTTTCCCCAGAACAGGCAGTTCCCCCGGCTTTGACCTGATCCGCCAAAATCCCAGGCTCGGGGACAAGCAGGACCGCCAGGAGGATTGTGAGATTTTTCTGGAGGCATTGCTGTGCGCACGCCGTGGGCTTATCATTACCTATACCGGCATGCGCATCAGCGACAACACGCCTGTTCCCGTTGCCTCACCTGTGGCGGAACTGATCGATACCGTTGAAAACAGCTTTGTTTTTCCCCAGGGGTTTCAATGGCAGTTTGTCCATCCGTTGCACCCGTTCAGTCCGGTCTATTTTTCAGACATCCATGGGCCTGGATTGGGGCCTGGATTTTTTTCCTATTCAAATGCCCAGTGCCGGATCTGCAGCAGCCAGAGTACCCGGAACAATGGAGATGGAGATACCGCTGGAGCCCCTTGTTTTTGCTTCCGGGACCCGGAGGTTGACAATACCCTGCAACACCAGGTATCAAAAGACATACCCGTGATTGCACTTGCAGATCTCATTGCGTTTTTCAGACACCCTGTCCAATATTATGTCACCAAGACCCTGGGACTGATCTACCAGGAACCGGGGCAGGTGCCCGATGAACGCGAGCCCTTCAGACTGTCCGGGCTGCCCCTTTACCAGTTGGGTTCCCTGGCCGTTGAAACCCATGAAGATTTTGATCTCTACCCCATGGTAAAGGCACAAGGCTGTCTGCCCTTTGGAAAAAAAGGCGAACAGGAATGGGCCAGAATCAATGATCTGGCAGAACCTGTGAAGCATCTGGCCCAAAATGAACGCCTTGGGCGAGCCCCACGCAGCCTGGCGTTGTCTCTACAAACAGATGCCTGCTGCATCACAGGCCAGGTAACCCATGTGTATGACCCGTGCCGGGTTGTGGCAGGTTTTGGCCGGCTGAATCCGTCCCGGTTGTTGACCCAGTGGATTATGCACCTGGCGTATTCGTGTATTGAAGACCACCCCGGAACCACTGTGATGATAGGGCAGGACCCCAAGGGACGCAAGCCTGCGGTGAGATTTGAATTTTCCGCTATTGAAGAAAAATCCCGGGCCCGGGCATTGATCCTGGATCTGGCCGGATATTACCTGAACGGAAAGGCAAGGGTCTTTCCCTTTTTTGCCGATCTTTGTTTTCATCTGGTTGTTGATCTGTCCTCACGGGAGTATGACCTGTCAGCACCATCCCTGGCAAAGGCCTTAGGTAAATGTGCTGGTTTATGGTGCAATAATTTTAATTCAACCGGGGAGGGTTTTAACCGGTACACGGCCCTTGTTTTCGGGCAGGACACCCCCTTTGCAGATCCGACGTCCCTTGGGCGTTCCGGGGTGCTGGATGCAGGTCTTGCCGTGTACAGGCCCATGCTGGAGTATTTTATATCATGAGCAGAACTGCCTTGCCCCTGCCCCTTGATCCCTTTTCCCTGGACCTTGAAAAGATCAGCCTGATCGAAGCCAGCGCAGGAACCGGAAAGACATACACCATTTCCACCCTGTTTGTCCGGCTGGTGGCCATGGGCTATAAGGTGGAATCCATCCTGGTGGTGACATTTACCGAGGCTGCTGCCGCAGAGTTGAAATTAAGAATCCGGAAACGTCTGGTTCACTGTCTGATGGTTTTGTCCGGCCAGGAAAATGACGAATACAACGCCGACGATCTCACCTGTTTCCTGCAAAAACAAAGCGATGCAGATCAAATCCGCCGCCTGCTCCGTCTTGCTGTGACCTGTTTTGACCAGGCTGCCATTATGACCATCCACGCTTTCTGCTTTTCCGTGCTCAGGGAAAATGCCTTTGAAAGCAATGCCCATTTTGACATAGAACTTATGGCAGACAACCGGGGTTTTGTTGACCAGGTGGTCCGGGACTTTTTTTCAGGCCGCATCAATCATCTGGACTCATTGTTTTTATCTTTTCTGGATCAAAATAATATCACCCCGGACACCTTTGCCAAAGGGCTTGTTCAGGCCGCATCAAGGCAGGAAATCCGGGTGGTTCCTGCCCCCCCTGCGTTTCAGGAAATTTGGGATGATTACAAAGAGACCGTCAATTCGGCAGCAGAAATTTTGAACCGGGAACTGGAAGGCATCCTGAACCTGATCCAGGACCATGCCGGGATAGAGAAACGAAGTTACAATAAAAAAAATCTGTCCAACTGGCTGGATGCCTGTCAGAAGAAATTTGAAAACAGCCCTGGCACGGATCTGCTGTTTGACATGAGTGAAAAGGGCGATGCCCTGTATAAATTTACCCGGACCCGGCTGGCAGAAAAGACAAAGGCCGGCCACACCCCGCCGGCCCATGTTTTTTTCGACCTTTGCGAACACCTGCTTGACCTGTCCCGATCCATGGCGGCAAATCTCATTGCCTTAAGATATCTGTTTCTTGATGATTATGCCAAGGCCCTGGCCGCCATGAAGCAGGGGCAGGGGGCCTGTTTTTTTGACGACCTGATCAATGATCTGGCAACAGCCCTGGACGGTCCGGGCGGCCATGCGTTGAAAACAGCTGTGAGAAAACGCTTCCATGCCTGCCTCATTGATGAGTTCCAGGACACGGACCCGGGCCAGTACAAAATTTTTTCCATCCTGTTCACGGATCCGGATACGCCCTTTTTTATGATCGGCGATCCCAAGCAGGCCATCTACGGTTTCAGGGGCGGTGATATTTTTACTTATATGACGGCGTCAAAGGCCTGCAACCAAAGCTTTACCCTGACAAAAAATTACCGTTCCGCACCGGCCATGGTGCAGGCCGTGAATACCATCTTCTCATTAAAAGACAATCCCTTTGGATTCGAACTTATTCCTTTTCAGCCTGTGGAAACACCTGACACAGCCGTTGACCGGCTGGTGTGCAACGGTGTTCCTGTTCCGCCGGCAACATTTCTGGTTGTGGATAAAGATGGGTTGCCATGTAACAAAAACGGCCTGGTCAATAAGTCCGATGCCCAGAGGATCATACCCGATATCCTTGCAAGAGATATGCTTTCCCTTTTAAAGGATCCCGATATCTGTCTGCTGGACAAAGACGCACCGGACGATAGAGACGCGGCAACCCCTGTGACGCCGGGGGATATGGCTGTGCTGGTGCGCACCAATGTCCAGGCCGAGGCGGTGCAGCAGGCCCTTGTTCAACGGGGTATCCCCTGCTTTTTATCCAGAACCGGGTCTGTGTTCGACGCTGTCCAGGCCCGGGAGCTTTATGACATCCTTTGCGCAGTTGCCAGCCCCGGAGACATGTGCCTGATCAGGGCCGCTTTGGTCTCTTCGGTGTACCAGGCGGATGAGGCCTTTTTAAAACGCATGAACACCGATGACACCCTTGCAGGTACCTGGCAGGACCGATTTGCGGACTACAGGCGGATCTGGGAGGAAAAGGGCTTTGTCGCCATGATCACAGCCCTTTTGTACCAGGAGGATGCCCTGCCTTGTCCCTGTGCTCATATGGATGAACGGGGACTGACCAATGTGTTTCATTTAAAGGAGCTTTTGGCCCAGGCAGCCATGAATCTGGGTAAAGAGACACCGTCTAAAATTGCCCTGCTGATTGAATGGTTTCGAAAACAGCTGTTTGAACAGACCCGGCAGGCAACCGCCGATGAACTGCGCCTGGAAAGCGATGCCCGGGCCGTGGCCATTGTCACCATCCACAAAAGCAAGGGGCTTGAATATCCCCTTGTGTTTCTGCCTTTTTTGTGGCAGACAGGCACTGCTAAGGATACCCATGCACCTGTTTTATTCCATGATCCGGAAGACAATCATGCCCTGGTGCTGGACCTGGGCTCTGAAAACAGGGACCGGGCCATGCGGCTGAACCAAGATGAAGCGGCTGCCGAAGATATGCGTCTGCTCTACGTAGCCCTGACCCGGGCTTCCTCGGGCGTAAGGATCTACTGGGGCGGTTTTGCAGGTATTGAAGACTCGGCATTCGGACGGCTTTTGCATCCCGGGGGCCTGGGAAACGACCAAACCCTGCTTGCAGATCTTGGACGATTGTGTGAAACCTCAGGCAAAAGCATTGACGCTGTCATGCTTAAACCCGATGCCCTGCCCGAAAGCCTATTTGATCCCCAAACAGTTCAGGACACCGATTTTTCCCCAAAAATCATGACCCGGAAGGTATCTCCTGCATGGCGAATGTCAAGCTATTCAGCCCTGGCTGCAGGGCACAAGCATGATCCCGTACAGGACGGGCAAAAGGAGCGGCAGGAGCCAACCCCGGATTTTTTTTTGAGAGATGCCGCACCTGCCATGGATATCGTGCCCCTGTCCACTTTTCCCAAAGGGCCGGGGGCAGGCGATTTTTTCCACAAGGTGTTTGAAGAAATAGATTTTTGCGATCCTGCCACCATTGAACCGGCTGTTGTCAGCAACCTTGACCGGTTTGGATTTGCCATGCCAAAGGCGGTTCCCGGTATCTGCGATGCGGTTAAAGGTATTTTAGCCGCCCCCCTTGACACAGGGCAGGGCGGTTGTTTTTCCCTGGATCAGATTGCGCTGACCCACCGGCTGGTGGAGATGGAGTTTTATATTACCCTGGACCGGTTTAACCCGGCAGCCCTTGGCAAACTGTTTGAAAAAATCGAAAAGAATGAAAAGGACGAAAACGATAAAAAAACGGCTGGTTACGGTGCCAGGATCTCATCCATGCAGACAGCCGGGTTCCAGGGGTTTTTAAAAGGATTCATCGATCTTGTGGTCTGCCATGAAAACCAATGGTATATCATGGATTACAAGTCCAATTACCTGGGGCCTTGTTTCAGTGATTATCATCCCGGGGCGATTGAGGCGGCCATGATCAGCCACGATTATATCCTGCAATATTATCTGTACCTTGGGGCCCTGGACAGGTATTTGCGTTTACGCCTGAAAGATTATAATTATGCGGAACATTTTGGCGGGGTTTTTTACCTGTTTATCCGGGGTATGGCCGGGGGTAAAAATACCGGGATCTATTTTCACAGGCCCGGCAATGAATTGATGAAACAGTTGAGAATACTTTTATCGTAAACATCAGGAGGAACAATGACCTTTTTGTTGAATCTGCTCTGGTTTGTACTTGGCGGGGGATGGGCCGCAGGCCTTTTATGGATTATGACAGGCTGTATTCTGATGCTGACAATTGTGGGCATTCCTTTTGGCTGGGCCGCATTCAGAATTGCAGGATTTGCCGCCTTTCCCTATGGCAAAACCCTGGTGGATGCCCGGACCGTGGGCGAAGAGGTGATAACCGGTACAATGATAGCCAATATTTTGTGGGTCATCCTTGCGGGGATATGGCTGGCCATCTCGCACATCTCAGCCGGAATCGGCCTTTGCATGACCATTATCGGCATCCCCTTCGGATTCGCCCATTTCCGGCTGGCCGCCGTATGCTTTGCTCCCCTGGGAAAACGTACGGTTTTGATTTCCTAAAACCTAAAACCTAACACATAAAACCTAAAACCTAACACCCCGCCCGAAGGGCGATAATCCATTCAGACATCAGGAGGCTTTGGGGGTTTGAATTGCTTCTTATCCAGCCCGTGCCGGGTCAACAGGCGGTTTAACTGCCGGCTGGTAATGCCGGCTTTCTGTGCCGTCTCTTTTATCCGGCCGTTTGTTTGTTTCAACAGGCTGGTCAGGTAGGAGATTTCACAGGCATTGACCGCATGCTGGCGGGCCTGGGCCAGGGTCAGGCCGGTGCCGGGTGCCGGTATATCCTGGGCAACAGCCATCTGGGTTTCGATGGGTAAATTGCCGGAGGTCATCACAGGGGAAATTTCGAGGATATGAGCCCGTTCAAGGATATTTTCAAGTTCCCGGATATTGCCGGGCCATTCATAGTGGCGGAATCCTTCCAGAATAGACGGATGAACCCTATGAATATTTTTCCCGTACTTGACGTTCAGTTTTTTTAAAAAGAGATCCACCAGGTATTCCAGGTCTTCCAGCCGTTCCCTGAGGGTCGGAATTTCAATGGGAAACACGTTGAGCCGGTAAAACAGGTCTTTTCGAAACGTCCCTTTACTGACAGCCTCTTCCAGGTTTGAGTTGGTCGCTGCGATGATCCGTACATTGGCCTTGAGAATGGACTCGCCACCGATCCGGCTGAAGGTGCCATCCTGGAGCACCTGGAGCAGTTTAATCTGGGCGGATGGGGAGATGGTGCCGATTTCATCCAGAAAAATGGTGCCGCCATCTGCCATTTCAAACCGGCCGGGCTTTTTCCGTTCAGCACCGGTAAATGCGCCTTTTTCATGGCCGAACAGCTCGCTTTCAATAAGGGTGTCCGGGATGGCCCCGCAGTGGATGGAGATAAAAGGCTTTTCAGAACGCTGGCTGTGCCAGTGGATCAGTCGGGCCAGGGTGCCTTTGCCCGTACCGGTTTCTCCCAACAGCAGGACAGTGGCAATGGTGGGGGCAACAGACCGGATATTGGCAAAAATTTTTTTCATGCCCACATTTTTGGACCGGATGATATCCAGCCATTCGGTTTTCCAGAACCGGTCCCGCAGGTAGTCCAGTTCAAAATCCTTGGAACGGGACCGGTTCAAGGCGGGAAGCAGCAGATGGATATCCCGTTCTCTGAACGGAGATAACAGGTATCCCACAGCACCGGCTTTTACCGCTTCAATGGCTTTACAGGTGTTGAACCGTGTACACAGTACAATGAACTGAACAAATGGATTGACCGAACTGAACGCCGACATGCCCGGATCGGCCGACAGCAGTTCGATGTCGGCCATGATCAGATCAAACGGAGTCTGGGTGTGCAATGTCAGTGCCGTATTGATATCCGAGGCCTGGCGGATGTTGTGGGCATCAGACAAGGCGTTTGAAATCAAACGGTACTCATCTTCCGCATTGGTCAAAACCAGCATATCTTTCATCTGAAACCCCGAAAAAGATTTTTTACCACTCTGCTGAAAAATAGATGGAACGGGCAGCGTGTTTTTTTAGCAGCAACCCGGTTTTCTGTCAACATGGCCTGGGCAGAAGCTGAAAAAAGGTTTCATGCGCCTGCTTTTTTTAGTATGTTAGGCCACCAAGTAATGTCTTGCCATATCATCTATAGATAAAGTTGATTGTGATAGACTTGCATATTTTAGATACAAAAAATAAGGAGAACGCACATCGTGAACATGACAAAGGCATATGCGACAAAATCATTTATAGTTATTATGCTGTTTATGGTGGCCATTGGCGGTGCCGTGGGTGCCGGAATCTATTTCGGACTAAAGAAAACGGCATTGCTCTTTGCACCAGGAGCTGACGGCATAGTCACTATTCCAGGAATTAATGCCACAATTACCATTCAAAGTCTGGCTGATGTGGCTCATTTTCTGGATATGGTGACGACGCAATATATTGCCTGCATTGTTGTATGTATAGTCCTTGTTTTTTTGGTTTCAGGCCTTATTCTCTGGGGCATTTTAAAATTAAGCGCAGCGTCATTGTTTGGAACTGCTGTTTCCATGCCGGCTGACCCAAAAGCCCGTGAACGTGGTGAAAGCGCAAAGAAAAAGGATTATGTAGAGAAACGACTGGAACAAGAGCGGCAAAAAAGACTTTTTCTGCATTTTATATCGGTGTTACAGCGAGAAGGACGATTGCTGGATTTTTTTGCAGAAGAATTGTCTGTATATGATGATGAGCAGATTGGCGCTGCCGTCAGAAGCATACAGGAAGACTGCAGGAAAAGTGTAAACAAGTACCTGGCCCCGGTGCCGGTCATTGATAAAGAAGAAGGGGATGTTGTTGACGTTGACTTGGGGTTTGACCCCAATGCCATAAAATTAACGGGGAATGTTTCCGGTGAGCCGCCTTTTAGAGGGGTGTTGAGGCATCGGGGATGGAAGGCTGCAAAAAATGAGGTACCCAAATTATCAGATGTACAAGATTCCTCCATTATTGCGCCGGCAGAAGTCGAAGTTGAATAGAAATTTTTTTATTTATTTGTAGGAGTGTGCCGTGAAAGAGGGCCGATATATCGTTGGAATAGATCTTGGGACAACAAATTGCGTGGTGGCCTACTCAGATATGCACGTTGAAAGAGCCCCCAGGCAAATGGCAAAAATAAACCTTTTCAGAGTGCCGCAACTCACAGGTCCCGGAGTGGTTGAATTAAGAGACGCTCTTCCCTCTTTTCTTTATGTCAAGGAAGGGCATGAAGACGCTTCGAACACCTTGCTATTGCCATGGCAGGAAGAAGGGACAGTTACTGTTGCAGGTGAATTTGCCCGGGAGCGCGGTGCAGAAGTTCCCCATAAACTCATCTCTTCGGCCAAGTCATGGTTGTGCAATTCGGCGGTGGATCGGGAAACGCCCATTTTGCCTTGGGATACCGCAAAAGACATTGAAAAGTTGTCTCCGGTCCAGGCCTCATGTGCGCTGCTCAGGCATATAAAAAATGCCTGGAACCATGAAATGGCGGCTGATGATCCGTCTCTTTGTCTTGAAAATCAAGCGATCTACCTGACAGTACCGGCATCGTTTGATGCGGTGGCCAGAGAACTGACGGTGAAGTCTGCGCAAATGGCCGGTTTAAAAGACATTGTCCTTATCGAAGAGCCGCAATCCGCCTTCTATGCCTGGATTGACAAAGCAGGTGATGACTGGAGAGATCAAGTGGAAAAAGGCGATCTTGTCCTGGTCTGTGATATCGGCGGCGGTACCAGCGATTTCAGTCTTATTGAGGTGAACGAGGGCGCGGATGGCCTTTTAAATCTTGAACGCGTGGCTGTGGGCAATCATCTTCTTGTTGGGGGAGATAATCTGGATTTAACACTCTCATACTTTCTTGCGGCAAAGCTTGGAGAAAAAAAACAGAAACTGGATGCCTGGCAGATGAGGGGGCTTGTTCACTCCTGCAGAAAAGCAAAAGAGGAATTGTTTTCATCCGAAGGCCCGGATGAATATCCTGTAACGGTTTTGGGACGAGGGTCCGGCCTGATTAAAGGAACGATCAAACTGAGTTTGAAACTGGCGGATGTACAGCAGGTCGTGCTGGATGGTTTTTTCCCGGCATGCAGCCTGGATGACAAACCTGCGGCAAGCAGTGCAACAGGCATGAAAGAGTTTGGTCTTTCCTATGAATCCGATCCTGCCATCACACGGCATTTGGCCCAGTTTATATCTTCTCATACAGATGCCCAAGGAAATCCACGACTGCCCACTGCCGTTGTATTTAACGGTGGCGTCATGAAGTCCCCGTTGATCAGAGAAAGGCTTCTGGATGTACTAAAGCAGTGGCACAGTGCATCTGCGAGCGGAGAAATCCGGCAGATCAATACGGTTGATTATGATCTTTCAGTGGCCTGGGGGGCCTCTTATTATGGCCAGGCGGCCCGGGGAGATGGAATCAAGATACGCGGTGGGCTGGGGATGTCCTACTATATGGCGATTGAAGCTGCCATGCCCGCCATTCCAGGGCTTGCCATGCCCACCAGAGCCCTTTGTATTGCTCCCTTTGGCATGGAAGACGGCAGCCAGGCGGAAAGTAAGGATCGTCTGTTTAATCTGGTTGTGGGCGAGAAAGTCACTTTTGATATCATGAGTTCTCCAAACCGCCCTGATGACCAGTTGGGAGATGTGATAGATAATTGGGAGGATATAGGAATCACGGGGTTAACCTCTATTGAAACTGAGCTGGAAAGAACGGGAACGGATCAAGGATTTATACCCGTCACTTTTGAAGTCAAGGTGACCGAGATCGGCACGCTCGAATTTTGGGCCTGCTCACGGGATGATGATCGCAAATGGCGTTTGGAGCTGAATGTAAGGCCCAGGATCTAGTGGCGGGCAGGAGATTATTGTGGATTTTCAAGATAAACGATACGTTGTCGGGATTGATCTGGGGACTACCAATTCAGCGGTATCATATGCTGATCTGACTTGCCTGAACACCAAGGGAGACGGTGCCGGCATTGACAATGGAATAAAAGTCTTCAAGGTGCCTCAATTAACCGGGCCAGGCGAGTTTTCGCCTGTCTCCGTGCTGCCCTCTTTTTTATATATTCCGGGTGAGTATGATCTTTCCAAGGATGCTCTGAAGCATCCTTGGAAAAAGGAAAATGACCTGTTTGCCGGTGTGTTTGCAAGGGACCATGGTTCACAAATTCCATCCCGGCTGGTTTCATCTGCAAAAAGCTGGCTATGCCATTCCCGTGCTGACCGTGAAGCGCCGATTCTGCCGTGGGGATCAGAGAATGTGGATAAGATTTCCCCGGTCAAAGCGACCAGTGAATATCTGAGACATATTCGAAAAGCGTGGAATCACTTTGTTAAAGATGAGGATTTGTTTCTTGAAAATCAATTTACAGTCATAACCGTTCCTGCATCTTTTGATGAAGCGGCTCGTGAATATACCCTGAAAGCCGCAAGAGAAGCTGGGTTTGGTAAAAATATAACGCTGCTGGAAGAGCCCCTTGCCGCGTTTTATGCCTGGGTGACACGCCATGAGCATGACTGGCAATCCCATGTCAAGACCGATGATCTGATCCTTGTTTGCGATGTGGGCGGGGGAACAACCGACTTCACCTTGATATCTTTGAAAGAGGCCCATGGCAGTCCTCAGTTTGAGCGTGTAGCTGTTGGAGACCACCTCATTTTAGGCGGAGACAATATAGACCTTATGCTGGCGCGTTATGTCGCATCAAAATTTACCCAAAAAGCAAACCTGACCCCGGATCAATGGAAAACACTGAGTTATAAATGCCGTGCCGCAAAAGAAAAGCTTCTTCTGGACAGCGCTGAAAACGGTGATGACAATCGGGTTAGAATCGTATTAAGAGGTGAAGGCCGCTCTCTTATCGCCAATACCTTGTCAGCGGATCTGGAAAAAAATGAGCTGGAAGATATCCTGTGCAACGGCTTTTTTCCAGAGGTTGAGCCCAGCCTTGCACATCCTAAAAAATCAGGCAAGGCAATGGCCGAATTTGGTCTCCCATATGAGCAGGAACCGGCAATAACCCGTCATATCGGATGGTTTTTAGAACGCCATCGTGAAAGTGTCAAAGCGATTCTGGGCAAAGAGCCCATACCTGATCATATTTTGTTTAATGGCGGTTCACTGAAACCCTCCGTGTTTCAAAACAAAATCAGGTCAGCTATTCGAAAATGGTTTTCCTGTGAGGACCAGGCCCTGCCGTCATTGCTGGACAATAGTGATCCGGATCTTTCCGTTGCCCTGGGGGCCTCTTACTATGGTCTTGTCAAACAAGGCATGGGGGTGCGTGTGGGCAGCGGCAGCCCCAGAAGTTATTATATCGGAATTGCTTCGGATAATGTCCAGAATACCCATCGCTCTCAAAATGAAACCTGTGGCCCAACGTGTGAAAACGTACTGTGCGTGGTGGAGCGTGGTTTGGATGAGGGGTCATTGATCCAGCTCCCGGAGATGGAATTTGAGGTTGTGACCAACCAGCCGGTTCTTTTTTCAATGTTCAGCTCCAGTTTCAGATCCGGTGATAAGAGTGGTGATATTCTTCAGGTTGATGATTCCCTGACATCGCTGCCCCCCCTTAAAACCGTTATTAAATTTGGGAAAAAAGGAGAATCAAAACGGATTCCGGTTAAGGTGGAGGTGGAATATACCGAAATGGGAACCCTTGGGATGTGGTGCCGCTCAAGCGTGTCATCCCATCGTTGGAAACTTCAGTTTCAATTGCGCGAACCCCAGGCCGGAGAAGCCAACGAGAGTGAAGTCTATGATGATGATACTGTAAATAATGTCCGTAATCTGTTGACGGACGCCTTTTGCGGCTCTGCCGACAATGCCCGGTTGTCTTCCGTTGTAAAAAACATGGAAAAGCTGGTGGAGACAAAGAGGAATAAATGGCCTTTGTCCTTCCTTCGGGCCGTGGCAGATCATCTGCTTGAAAATGCCGGATGGCGGCACACTAGCCCGGAGCACGAAATTCGATGGTTGAACTTGACTGGATTTTGTATCAGGCCGGGCTTTGGTGATGCATTTGATGAGGCGCGTATGCCCAAATTATGGAAAGTTTATTTACAAAAAAGCGTATTCCCTAAAGCCAAGCAAAATGCCCTTGAATGGTGGATCTTTTGCCGTCGAATTGCCGGGGGATTGACTGCCGGTCAACAGCGGCAGTTTTTTCAGGATATATCCGGCTATTTATTGGCAAACAGCGGGACCGGGAAAAAACTGCCTGTGCAGGAGATGACCGAAATGTGGATGGCCGCAGCAAATATGGAGCGCCTGTTGATAAAAGACAAAATTGCTTTGTCAAAAAAGCTGATCCCCCAGTTGAAACCGGGCAAAACGCCGCATCAGATGTTTTGGGCCCTGTCCAGAATTGGCGCCAGAGAACTTCTTTATGGTTCTGTGGACAGGGTTGTTCCGGCAAAAGAGGTGGAAAGATGGACAAAAAGATTGATGAAGATCAATTGGAATCCAAAGGATCCGATTTCCACTGCATTGGCCCAGATTCTCAGGAAAACAGGGGATCGAACCCGGGACGTTTCCCAGGATGTGATCCAAATAATGGTTCCGTGGTTTGAGCAGATGCAGGCGTCTCAAAAGTCATTGAATATGATTCAGACCGTCATTCCCATTGAATCAGCCGATGAAGCTTCCATTTATGGGGAAAGCCTTCCCCAGGGCCTTATACTCAGCAGTCGCCCAAGACTCGGTGATTAGAAGGCCATTGAACATCAGCGGATTTTTGATTCAGTCCAATGATGCACCTGTCCCGTGCGCTGGCAGGGAAGGGAATGCCAGCCAGATATGAAGGAGTGTCCATGTCAGATCCCGCCAAATTTCGTTTTTCCGTTGACCGCGGCGGCACCTTCACGGATGTCTATGCCGAGGTGCCAGGGAGACCCGGGTTCAGGGTTATCAAGCTTTTGTCCGAGGACCCCCGGAACTATCCTGACGCGCCCCGGGAGGGAATCCGGCGCATCCTGGAAGAGGTGACTGGAAAACCTGTTTCCAAAGCGCTGTTCGACGAAGGCCAGATTGAGTGGATTCGCATGGGGACCACCCTGGCCACCAACGCCCTGCTGGAACGGAAAGGCGCGCCCAGCGCCCTGGTGGTGACCCGGGGATTCCGTGATATTCTTCAAATCGGGAACCAGGACCGTCCCCATATTTTTGACCTGGAGATCAAAAAGCCCGAGATTTTGTACCGGGAGGTCATTGAAGCGGACGAGCGCCTGAGAATCCTTCGGGCGGATGAGGACGCCCCGGCAGGGAGAGCAAGGATCGTGAAGGGGATTAACGGTGACCGCCTGGCAGTGATCCGCCCCCTGGATACAGAGGCCATAAGATCCGATCTTAAGGCCGTCTATGACCGGGGCATCCGCAGCCTTGCCGTCGTGCTCATGCACGCCTATGCCTGGCCGGATCATGAACTGGCCATCGGCCGCCTGGCCCGGGAGATGGGGTTCACCCAGGTCTCCCTCTCCTCCCGGGTCATGCCCCGGGTGAAGCTGGTGGCCAGGGGCGATACCACCATGGTGGACGCCTACCTCAACCCGCATATTCGCACCTACCTTGACAGCTTTAAATGCGGGTTCAAGGACAAACTTGTCCATACAGGCCTTCTTTTCATGCAGTCCGATGGCGGCCTGGCCGGTGCCGACGGTTTCACCGGCAGCCGGGCCATCCTGTCCGGGCCTGCCGGCGGGGTGGTGGGATATGCCATGACCACCTTTGATTCTGAAAAAAAACAGCCTGTCATCGGATTCGACATGGGGGGCACATCCACGGATGTCTCCCGGTTCGGCGGGGAATACGAACTGGTCTTTGAAACCCAGACCGCGGGGGTGCGCATCCAGGCCCCCCAGCTTCACATCAGGACCGTGGCCGCCGGCGGGGGTAGCCGCCTTTTCTTTGACAACGGCATGTTCCTGGTGGGGCCGGAATCTGCCGGGGCCCACCCGGGGCCGGTCTGCTACCGGAAAGACGGATACCTGACGGTCACGGACGCCAATCTGGTGCTTGGCCGCATTCAACCCAGGCACTTTCCCCATATTTTCGGGTCCACCGGGGACCAGCCCCTGGACGTGGAAGCAGCCCGGCAGGCCCTGGCCGCCCTGACCGAGGAAATCAACGCTTACGGCGCCGCTGGCGGGCAGCCGCCCATGACAGTGGAGGAGGCTGCCCTGGGCTTCATCCGGGTGGCCAACGAGGTGATGGTCAGGCCCATCCGTGAGATTTCGGTGATGCGGGGATTTGATATCAAGGAACACGTGCTGGCCACATTCGGGGGGGCCGGCCCCCAGCATGCCTGCGCTGTTGCCCGGGCCCTGGGGATATCCAACATTTTTATCCACCGGTTTTCCGGCATTTTGTCCGCCTACGGCATGGGACTGGCCGATGTGGTCACCGAGCGGCAGCAGCCCTTTGCCGCCGTTTTATGCCTCCGGGCCTTGAAAGAGGCTGAAACGGTTTTCCAGCGGCTGGAAAACGAGGCCCGCCAAGAACTGCAGGATCAGGGATTCTCCCCAAAGGCCGTTGACGCCACCCGGTTTCTTAACCTGCGGTACCACGGGACAGATACGGCCATCATGATCCCCGGGCCTGAAGACAATGACTATGCCAAGGCTTTCAGGGCCGTCTACAGCAGGGAGTTCGGGTTCGATCTGCCGGGGAGGGAAATCCTCATCGACGATATCCGGATCCGGGCCCGGGGCAGGATTGCGGGTTTGCACCAGGCCAGCATCCCAAAGGCCCAGGGGGCGCCGCCGGTGGTGGACACGGCCCAGTGCTGTTTTGAAGACGGATGGCAGAAAACCCCGATCTATGATCTGGAAAAACTTTTCGCCGGCCACTGCATTGCCGGCCCGGCCATTCTGATCCACCAGACCTCCACCATCCTTATCGAACCGAACTGCACTGCGGCCATTACCCGGAACGGCGATGTGGAGATCAGGGTGGGATCGGGTACGCGGGCGCAAATCGGCACTAAAATGGACCCGGTCCAGCTCTCCATTTTCAGCAATCTTTTCATGTCCATTGCCGAACAGATGGGCCGGATGCTCCAAAAGACCGCCATCTCCACCAATATCAAGGAACGCCTTGATTTTTCCTGCGCTCTGTTTGGACCCAATGGCGAATTGGTGGCCAACGCGCCCCATCTGCCGGTTCATCTGGGGAGCATGAGCGACGCGGTAAAGGCGCAGATCCGAATCCAGGGAAGCGGTCTTATGCCCGGGGATGTGCTGGTCTCCAACCATCCGGCTGCAGGGGGCAGCCATCTGCCCGACATTACGGTCATCACCCCCGTGTTCAAGGACGGCCAGGTGATTTTCTGGGTGGGATCCAGAGGCCACCACGCTGACATCGGCGGCATCTCTCCGGGGTCCATGCCCCCGAACTCCCGCACCCTTGAAGAGGAAGGGGCCTGCATTACTTCGTTCAAGCTGGTGGAGGACGGTATTTTTCAGGAAAAGGGCATTTCAGAACTGCTGCTTGCGCCGGGCAAGTTGACCCCGGCACCGGGGCGCCCGGCCATCTCCGGCACCCGGCTTCTGGCAGACAACATCTCCGATCTAAAGGCCCAGATTGCCGCCAACCGGAAGGGGATCGAACTGGTGCTGGAGATGGTGGATCACTACGGCCTTGATGTGGTCCAGGCCTATATGAAGCATGTCCAGGATGCGGCTGAAGAGGCGGTGCGCCGACGGCTCCGGGCGCTTTCCGCATCCAAGGGGATGGCTGAACGGGATACGATCCGCGCCAGGGATTATCTGGATGACGGCAGCCCCATTGCCCTGTCCCTGACCATCGACCGGAAGGACGGCAGCGCTCTGTTTGATTTTCAAGGCACCGGATCCCAAATTTGGGGAAACTGCAATGCCCCCAAGGCTGTCACCAAGTCGGCCATCCTCTACTGCCTGCGGTGCCTGATTGAAAAAGATCTGCCCCTGAACCACGGCTGCCTTATTCCCATCACCGTGAATATCCCCAAGGGCTCCCTGCTTGATCCCTCTGCCGGGGCCGCGGTGGTGGGCGGCAACGTGCTGACCTCCCAGCGAATCACCGACGTGGTCCTCAAGGCGTTCGGCGTGGCCGCCGCCTCCCAGGGCTGCATGAACAACTTTACCTTTGGCAATGACCGGTTTGGTTACTATGAAACCATTGCCGGCGGGGCCGGGGCCGGTCCTAGCTGGCACGGCCAGACCGGGGTCCATACCCACATGACCAACACCCGCATCACTGATCCGGAGATCCTGGAGCGGCGATATCCTCTGATTCTCAGGGAGTTTTCCATTCGCCGGGGGTCCGGCGGCAGGGGCCGGTTCAACGGTGGGGACGGTTTAGTGCGTGAGGTGGAATTTTTAGAGCCCCTCAATGTAGCCATCCTTTCCGAACGCCGGGTTTTTGCCCCCTACGGGCTTGAAGGCGGTGAACCCGGAAAAAAAGGGGTCAACCTTTTCATCAGAAAAGACGGTGCCTCAATCTGTATGGGCGCCAAGAACGAAATCCTGGCTCAACCCGGCGAGCGTTTCCGTATCATGACCCCCGGCGGAGGGGGATTTGGCACTCCAACAGCCAATAAAGATAGGAATTAGGGCCTTGGAACGTTGTCTCCAATGAATAGTCAATAGTCAGATTTGCATGATACAGACCGTTCAATGTTATAAACTTAAGTATTGAGTATTGGGTTACCTAAGGGTAATTACTCGGTATTTTACCGAATTTGACTCCTGACAGATAATACCATTATTGCGGGGTTTGTATTTACTATATTTCATTGGTTTTATACAACTGTATTGGAATCCTTTTACGCATTTTAAAATACTGATAGCGGGTATGAAAGAGTTTCAGTTTTCATGATATGTGGTGAGATAGCCGGACCCGTTCAGGCACATGTTAATTTTTTATTAATTAAAATTGACATATGTTAATCTATATATTAGATAGTATGAACAAAAGTTAACTTTTTATCTATTGCCTTAATATGAATAACATTAGTTTCCATTCTTTTTATCAAAGATTAATCAATGAAGGTATTATTACGTCTCAAAAAGAATTAGCTTCATTGTTGGATGTCAAAGGTTCTGCAATATCCCAGGCAAAGAGACGAAAAGTAATCCCACAAGCATGGGTATCAAAAATTTCCGAAAAAATGAATTTAAGCCCCAAATGGATTAAAACAGGCAACGGGGATAAATATTTTGATAAGATTTGCGATGACAATCATACTTTTGAGATCGTCCCAAAAGTGAAGGCTCGCTTATCTGCGGGAGACGGATCTTTCGATGTCGATCAAAAAATTTCCGAATACTATTCATTTCAAAAAATTTGGTTAAGAAAAAAAGGGAATCCCAAAGATATGGTTTTAATGGATATCTCTGGCAATAGTATGGAACCTGAGTTGAAAGATGGAGATACAGTTCTTGTTGACAGATCTAAAAATGAAATATTGGCGGGAGCAATATATGCAGTTGGTGTTGAGGATACTGTTTTAATAAAAAGGGTTGAAAAGCTTCCGGACAAGCTTGTTTTAATAAGTGATAATGAAAAGTATTCCCCAATATACATAACAGGAGATGATATCAACCGTGTAAGAGTTTTAGGGAAAGTCATATGGATTTGTCGAGAAATCAATTAAATAATGATTATCAAAAACAATTTAAATCTAACGCTGTTTTTTGAAAAAACAATAATATGAAAATTTTAAAAGTCATATTCGGAATAATACATAGATAGCCCTATGAAAGAATTAAAAAAAATATTCTCTCGTTTAGGGATGAATCAAGAAAACGGTTTATTCATATCATCAGAACTCAGGCAAGAAAGAGTATTGTCACATAGGGTTGAAAAACTTTTTGAGAGTAGATTAAAGCCAGCCGCTTTTTTTTGCATTGATAATAAACCAACTGTGCTTTTTTATAATTCTCCCCCAAATAGGAGTGATTTATTCAAAGCCATATGGAACTTCAATGAATCTCCTGTCGTTATTATAAACGAACCAGATAGGATTGAAATCCTCAATGGGCTTTCTTTCCTTGACAAGGAAAATACACTTGAGAAATTAGCCGAGGAATCTAACCTTGACGCGTTTTCATATTTTGAGATTGTGACTGGAAGGGTATGGCAGAAATTCGGAGATAGATTCAAGTATAATAATAGAGTTGATTACAAGCTGCTTGAGAATATTAAAGCTGCGAGAGATCTTCTTATTAGCCAAGAAAATATCAATGATTATTTGGCAAACGCTCTACTTGGAAAATGCTTGTTTATCAGATACTTAATTGATCGAAAAGTTAGAATAAAATTTGATGATAAAATTCTGAGAGCCTGGAGCAATGATGAGTTTTGTCAGCTTTTAGAAGACAAAACCAAAACAATTAAATTTCTAAATTATTTAAAAGCACATTTTAATGGGGAAGCCTTTCTAATAGAGGATGCGCTACTATATGACATCCCCGATAGCGCTTTTGAAATTTTAAAAAAATTATTGTTGGGAACAGAGATAACAAGCAACCAAATGTCATTGTTTGATATCTATGATTTCTCAATTATTCCTGTTGAATTTATAAGCAACGTATACGAATACTTTATTGGAAGAAAGCAACAAGCTAAAAAGGGTGCCTATTACACTCCTCTTTTTTTAGTTGACTATATTATTTCTAAAACCGTTACAAAGTATCTTAAAGACAATCCTGATAGCTATAAATGTAAGATATTAGATCCAGCCTGCGGGTCTGGTATTTTTCTTGTTGAATCATTGAGAAAAATGATAGAGCACTATCAAGAAACAAACAATAAGACTTCACATAGTAGTCGTAACTTTAAAGAAGTATTAAAAAAGATCACCGAAGAAACAATTTTTGGTATAGACCAAGATAAAAATGCAATTAATGTTGCTATTTTTTCGGTTTATCTTACGTTGCTTGATTATCAAGAACCAAAAGAAATAGAAAATTTCAGATTTCCGAAATTAATAGAAAAGAATTTTTTCATTAAAGATTTTTTTAATGAAAATGATATATTTAACAATGCGTTTCAAAAAATTGATTTTGACTTCATTCTTGGTAATCCACCCTGGAAGAGAGGCAGTGATAAAAACGCTCTTTTCTTAAAGTATATTAATAGAAGACGAACACTTGAATCCAAAATATCAAACACGGTAATTCCGTCAATCAGCAACAAAGAAATAGCTCAAGCCTTTTTGCTCAGAACAAGCGATTTCAGCTCTAAAAATACGAAATGTGCCTTAATTGTAACCAGCAAGACATTATATAATCTCAAAGCAGACGGGTTTAGAGAATATTTTTTGAAAAATTATTTTCTTTCGAAAGTTTTTGATTTGTCTCCGGTTCGAAAGGAAGTGTTTGACAAATCAAATGACCCTGCGGTTGCACCTGCAGTTATTCTTTTCTTTAATTATGCACATGGACAATCAACTGATAAAAATATAATTAATCATATAGCTTTGAAACCCAATCGTTTCTTTTCGCTTTTTAAAATTTTTGTTCTGCAAAAGAATGACATAAAACAGGTTTTGCAATCTCGTTTAATTGAAAATGATTGGTTATGGAAGATATTGCTTTATGGTAGTTATCTTGATTTCCATTTAATCAAAAGACTTAAAACTCAGTACGAAAGCATACATAAATCAATACAAAGAAAAAAATATTTATGTCTCACGGGGATTCAGTACGGCCAAGACAAAAGAAACTCAAAGCACTTGATTGGATTGCCAATTATTAGTGTAAATCGAGTGAAACCTTTTTTTATTGAACCACATTCTAAAGAAATTTTCTCTAAATCTTATATACACAGGCCGCGTAATAAAGAGCTTTTCGAAGGTGAAAGGCTCATTATTAAAAAAGGACTTAACCCATATTTTAAATCAACCTCTGCCATAATAAGAGAGAAAGCTATTTTCAAAGATTCACTGACAGCGATAAAAATCTTTGAGCACTCCAATATTAAGGACTTAAAAACATTTTGTGGTCTTCTCCAATCAGCAATGTTTTCCTATTTTATTCTTATGACCGGCTCATCAACAGGAGTTGAAAGAGAACAAGGATTCAATGAAGAAAAATTCGATTTTCCATACACGAACAATCCATTAGTGTCAGAATATGTAAGCAAAATTGAAGAATTATGTGATCAACTTGTAAATAATAAGAATAAGTTATTAGATACTGAGGTGCTATCAATAGAAAGAAAAAAAAACAAACTGTTGGAAAAATTAGACGAGGAAATTTTTAGAAGTTTCGATTTAAATGAACAGGAATTAGCATTAATTGATTACGCTATCAAAATAACCATTCCTCTAATTATGAAACATAAGAAGTTTGAAAAAAACACTTTAAGTCCTTTGTTGGTAGAAGATCCATTTCTAAAAGATTACTCTCAGGTTTATTTTAATCGTTTTAAAAAATCATTTGAAAAACACAATAAAAAATTTGTGCTCCAAATACTTTACAATGAATATTTAGTAGGAATGTTTTTTAAAGTTATTGATGCCAAAGATTTCATAAGGCAAGTTATTTGGAAGCAAGCGTCAGAAAATAGCATAATTTCAAAACTTCACTCTCTTGGTTGCCAAAAACTTACAAAAAATCTTTTTCTTCAGAAAGATATAAGAGGCTTTGAAAAAAACGGATTTTATATTGTAAAGCCGAATGAAAAAAAATTATGGCATAAAGCTATAGCTCACCTTGATGTTACTGAATTCGCTGATGCAATGTTGAAAAAGGACTAATATAGTAAAAAAATGAACCAACCGCTTGATGCTTCAGTTTTTATAGAATCGGCTAATTTTAAATTAGCTGAATTTCAAGACATTCTTTCTAAGATAGTTGAGTGCTATAAATTAATGATGTCTGATGGGATACTGGTGAATAATGACGAAAACGAAATCAGAGATGTTTTGCATAGAGATTATTTAAATAACAACAGCATTAGAAATAGTTTAGGATTAACGGATTATCTCTTTGACCCTGAAGTTCCAGAGGCAAATACTCAAGGAAGGACGGATATAAAAATACAGACACCTGATACATTTTTGGACACATTTGCATATTACATAATTGAATGCAAAAGATTGGATAATGGAAATCCAAGTGGTAGAACAGGCCTTAATGCGAAATATATTAAAAATGGGATCATGCGATTTGTTGAAGGAAAATATTCAACATACTGCAAGCTGAATGGTATGATTGGATTTATTGTTGAGACTATGGATATAAATAAAAATATCCAGCATATCAATTGGTTACTTGATTCTAAATACTTCCAAACAAACACTTTAGAAAAATTAAGTTCTCAACTATTTATTCAAGATTTTAAATACCAGTACTGTTCAGTTCACAAGGATTTAAAAAATAACAAATTTAGCCTGTATCATCTGATGCTGGATTTTTCAAAAAACTTGATATGATAATCACTTCCCAGTTAAACAGTAATCGGAACATCCGGACTTTGTCTATCATGTGTCGCCGATAGGCTTGCTAGTAAAGTCCGTCACTTCTTTTTTCAGTGCTCAGGTCACTCTCAATTGAGTACGAACGTTACAGGCCTTGATCCGCTTTATGACGGAACATTAAGAAAGAGACCAAGACCTGTGTTGAAACGTTCCGGATTTACGGCGTGCTACCGTATCCCATGGGCAGCTGCTTGAACCGGCCGCCATATATAATGGGATCTCCTTCATACCCCAAGGCTTTAAAGTTAATGTAATCGGTTTTGTTGATTAAATGCTCAACATCCCGGCCTCTGGATTTCATATAGGAAAAATCGGTACCCTTGTGGGCGATTTTTTTGAAATCCACATTGCGGTTGTCCTGGTGACACCGGTTGCAGGTTGTCTCCCCTTTCAGGCTTTCATGGCACTGGGCACAGGAAAGGGCCATATCCGCAGGCATCACCTCATGTTCAAGCCGCCAGTACATCCAGGTCTTTTTCCATTTGTATGATCCTGAATAGGGCAGGCCCGCCACGGACATGCCGTCCTTAAAGGCCTTGTTCCAGTCCCGATTCTTCCAGAATGCGGTCTTATCCTTCTTGTCTCTGGGAAACAGATGGGGCACTAAAACGATGTCATGGTCCGCATCCACAGCCTGGATTCCCTTCATGATCTTAAACGGTGTTATTTTTGACGAAGGGTCTTTGATGGAGCCCACCGGCGTGGTCAAATTGATCACTTCGGCATTGATATCCACCTTGTCTCCCAATAGTACCCGATGCATATATCCCGAATACCACCGGTAATCGGGCATCGCCGACTCTTCCCACTTAAAAAAGCCTTTTTTCCAGTTATAATCCGGCTTGCCGTACTTATCCATTTGGGGCTTTCGGTCTTTATCCCCGGCCTGGGACCAGTCCCAGTATGTTTTAGTGGGTTTGCACTTGGCAAATACCGGAGAGTGGCACACATTGCACTCCAGGGTTTTACAGTGATTATCCAGATGATGGTCCAAAAGCCCGCCGCTGTAATGGGGATTTTCTCCATGGCAGTCCTGGCAGGAGACCTTGCCCTCGGCCACGGGAACCGAGGTGCTCCGACCCGCAATCCGGTGGTTCCGGGTTTTGTGGCATTCGGTACAGGAAAAATCATATCCACCCATGTGGACATCACAACTGCGTTCCGGGGTCAACAACTGCCTGGACATATCGGCATGTTTGATGGCATCGCCGCCCCCGCCGTTGAAATGGCATGCACCGCAGGTGGCGCGGCTGGCATGTCCGACCTTTGTGGCCACCATCTTCAGATCAACGTCTTTAGCGGGCATACCCGCCGCCGTGGGCTCTTTTTTATAGGTACCCGTGGTATCATGGCACACCAGGCAGTCAATTTTTGACATGTCCGTAAAATCAAAACTTGCATCTTTCCAGCCGTAACCTGCATGGCAACTGGTACAGCGCGGCTCGTTACTGATGACATTGATGCAATAGTTATTCAACGCCGTAGCCGCCTTGCCGTGCAGAATCTCTTTGCTGTGGCCGGTGGTATACGGGGACGGCCCCTTCCAGAGCCAGTGGGCGGTTTTAATCATATCTTTACCCTGGGTTTCATGGCATCTTAGACACTCGGCGGTTACCTGGAACGGATCGGCATTGTCCGGCAGGTTAACCAGTTGGGTGTGGTCCGGCACATTTTTCAGGTGGCACCCTGTGCAGGTCGTCGGCCCCTTGGCTTCAGCCTTATGGCATTCCATGCATTGTTGGTGATAGGCGGCTTTCAGACCGATCCGTTCAGGGTGTTCACTGTTAAATGCATCCTGGTGGCAGGCTGAACACCGGGTGGTTTCAAGCGCAGCCTCATCTTTGGGACGATAGTGGTGGCACCGGGTGCAGTCCTGGATCAAAGCGGCATGCCGTTTATGGGCAAACCTGACCGGACCGTAATGGTCTTCGCGGTTTTTAATAATGGGGCTGTCCAAAAGAAAATAGACATCATGGATATCCGACAGGGACAATCCCTGATCCAAAAGCCGCATTTTACGTTCCGTATGCCCTTCGTTTTTGTACGCACTGACAAACGGGACCGTCTCCTTTGCCCGCTCTTTTGCCGCCTCCTGGTCCGGTGCGGTCCACGTGTTGGCCGCCCGACCGGGCGATGTCGCAATGAACAATACACCTGCCATAACAACAAAGACTCTTATCCTTTTTATCAATTTTATCATCGGGACACCTCCTGTGAGGCTTGGAGCACCGGCAGATAGGTAACCGCGATCTTGTAGATGAACATAAGCGTGGCAATCAATCCAAAGGTCACCATCATCTCCCCGATGGAAGGGAAATACCCCGGATCACTCAGCGGCGGTTTAAATCCGACAATAAATACGTTGATCCGGTTCAGGACCACCCCAGCCACAATAAGCGTTGCCGCAATAAAAAGGCCTTTGCGTGATGCCCTTATTTGGGAAGAAAGCAGCATAAGCCAGGGAAGGATCACACCCAAAACCAGCTCCGCCACAAAGGCATTGCTCTGGGCCGTGCCGTCCAGAAGATAGATCCAGGTGCCCCGGACCGCCATATCCCCGATTTTGAGTACCATATAGAACCCCAGAAGAAAGATGGTGATCCGGGTTAAGGGCGTCAGAATATTCATTTCCGAATCCAGCTTGAACGAAGAGGTGGCAATGGTGGTTTCAAATACCACCATGGGATAGCCCACGGCAAACGCTGATGTTAAAAACAACAGCGGCGGCAGAATGGGCGTATACCACAACGGATGCAGTTTGGTGGGAGCAATGAGCATCAACGATCCCAGACTGGACTGGTGCATACACGAGAGTACCACCCCCAGAATAATCAAAGCCCACATGATCTTATCGATAATGGCGTCCCCGATGTGTAAAATGTCATCCACCAGGCCGTTAAGCAGGGCCAATGGACCCGGCAGGTTTACATTTCCTTTAAACTGCTCTGCCACAATGGGAAAGAATTCCAGATAAAGTACATTGAGATAGCACATGACGCACATGGCCACTTCAAACAATACGGAGTTGGTATTCCAGTTGAACATGGGTTTCCAGATCGCCCAGGAACGGCCGATATCCACAATCAGCCCAAGAACCACAAAGGTGTACCCTAAAACAGCGGTGAGCAGTGCTGGCCGGGTGACAGGTTCATAGGCATGTCGACCAAAAATATGGGCCACAGCCGCCGTCGTAAATCCGCCGGCAGCCAGGGCCACGCCTGTGGCTACATCCACACCCACCCAAAGCCCCCAGGGCCGGGCCGTGCTTAAATTTGCCACATATCCGATCCCCCCGGTAAACCGGGCAAGAATGGCGACAGCACCGGCAACCATAAAGGCCACCATCACCAGAACCCCGGGGGTCCAGAACGGTTTTCTTAATGCCATGGGTTTATGCATTACGACCTCCTTTCTGAGAAGGCGTCTCTTTGGGTTTTTGGGCTTTGTGTGTGCCGAACATAATCGCGCCTAAAAGGCTGAAAAGTGCAATGGGCGACCACAGATAACTGAACAGTGAGTGCTGGATGTTTTCCGACAGCTTTGGCATGGGCTTATCCGGCAAAACCGGCAGGTTGACCGTTTCAAAGGGAACCGCAGAGATATAAAGCCAGGAGGTGCCCCCCGCCTCTTTCTCCCCGTAGATGTGGTCAATATACTTACCCGGGTTCTGGGTCAGCCGTTTTTGGGCCATGTTTAACAGGGTGTTGCGTTTGCCGAATGTCAGGGCCTCGGTGGGACAGATGGTGGCGCATCCGGGCAGTCCGCCATCCTTTGATATCCTGTCGTAGCAGAACGTGCATTTCATCACCCGGGGGGTGACAGGATCAAAATACTCGTATGCCGGAATCTCAAAGGGACAGGCCACCATGCAGTAGCGGCAGCCGATGCATTTGTCCACATTGTACCGCACCGCACCGGTCTCGTCCTTGGTTAGCGCACCCACAATGCAGGCTGACACACAGGCCGGATCCTGGCAGTGCATGCACTGGACCTTGGCAAAGGTGGGAACCGGGGTATCATTTTCATCCACTGTTCCGGTAAAATATCGGTTGACCACCGTGTAGGCCTTATCGTCCGGACGCCGCTTCTTTTCAAAAATAGTACATTGACAGGCAGCCCGTTCCGGTGTTGGCAAATGGTTGACTTCGGCGCAGGCCTCTTCGCATTTGCGGCACCCCACACACCGGGTCAGGTCCACCAGACACCCGAACGGATCCGGCGGGGATTTAGACTGCCAGGTGTCGGCGGCTGCCGGCGCAACGGTTGCCGTAGCCGTAGCCACGCCCATGATTTTAAAAAAATGCCTTCTGCTCAGCTGCATTGATCCTCCACAAAAATTTAAGCGTCATACTGCATAAATGGGTCATGCAAACGCTTGGTTTTTTCTTTTCTTTGCCTATTTCGAATTTGATGGAATATTGCAACGGTCATGCCGAATTCCTATGAAAATCACAACCTGCTATTTTTACGATATTTTTTGAAATTTATACTGGCAGACAAGCGCCCAAGGTGTTAAATTTGTTTAAACATGTGTTAAAAGATTTAGTGGAAAGCTTAAACACATGTTTAACGCTTAAATAGAATAGCAGGGGATATATGCAGATACATGAACACGAAATGGATGTATTCTGGGAAAAGATAGTCAACACGATCAACGATGGGTTGATGTTTATTGGGCCGGACGGGACCATTCAGATGGTTAATAAGGCTTTTGAAAATCTGACCGGCTATACATCGGCCCAGGCTGTGGGTATGTCCTGCCGTATGTTAGAATGTGACGCCTGTGAGCAGACCCTGACTCCCTTAGATAAGTCAGTCTGGTGTCGTCTGTTTGCCCCCCGGGAGGCGGAAATGCAGAAGTGCCGATGCCTGATCAAGCGCAGAGACGGCAGCTATCTGCCGGTTTTAAAAAATGCCGCGGCATTTAGAAATGAACACCAGAATGTGGTAGGGGTGGTTGAAACCTTGACCGACATCTCGGAACTTGAGCGCCTGGATAAACAGGTGAATATGCTTGCCAGACAGCGCAGCCATGACAATGATTTTTTTGGCATGACAGGCAAATCACAGCAAATGGAAACCGTGTTTGACATGATCCGAAAGGCTTCGGATTCCAATGCCCCTGTCATAATTCTGGGAGAAAGCGGGGCCGGCAAGGAGTTGGTTGCCGATGCCATTCATCTGAATGGTGCCAGAAAACAAGGACCGTTTATCCGGCTCAATTGCGCGGCCTTAAACCCGGCGGTCCTGGAAAGCGAGATGTTCGGTCATGTTAAAGGGGCATTCACCGGGGCCCACAGCAACCGCGTTGGCCGATTTGAGGCGGCACACCAGGGCAGTTTCTTTTTGGACGAAATCGGCGACATGCCCCTGCCACTGCAAACCAAACTGTTGCGGGTGCTTGAGTCCGGGCAGTTTGAACGCGTGGGCGAGATCACCCCCGTCCGGGTGGATGTCAGAATTATCACAGCCACTAACAAAAATCTTGAAGCACTGATTGAAAAAAATGAATTCCGTCAGGACCTGTTTTTTCGAATCAACGTTATTCCCATTTACCTGCCGCCGCTCAGGCAGCGCACCGAAGACATCCCGTTGCTTGTAAACACCTTTATTCGGCAGTGCAATCAAAGCACCGGCAAAACCATCTCCGGCGTCAGCCGGGACGTGATGGACTTGTTCATGTCATACCAATGGCCCGGCAATATCCGTGAACTCAAAAATGCCATGGATTACGCATTTGTGACGGCTGACGGCCCGATAATCCAGCTCAATCATATTCCCAAGCGCATTGGTGCAGATGCCGCGATATCGACCAGGCCATCAAATACAGAGCGGCCAGATGACACAACCGATGAAAAACAGCAACTAATTGATGCCTTGAGAAAGGCAAACGGAAACCAGACCTGTGCAGCAAAACTTCTCAATATCAACCGTGTCACGGTATGGAACCGAATGAAGAAGTATCAGATCGATTTGCAGAAAACGTTGACATGCAAGTGATTTAAAATTACTGGGATCATCAATATTAAAAAGCCCGCGCATTAGCGCGCTAAGTTCATGACATTGAATGACCCGTTTAAATGCTACCAGTCTATGGGAAAATAATCCTTTAAAAATTTTCCACACCAATGTTTTCCGGTTAAAATACCGTGGAAAAAAGGATCGCAGATCCGGGCGGCCCCGTCCACAATATCCAACGGGGGCTGAAAATCGTGGCGATCCTGTTTTAATTGGGCAAGACGTGCCGGATCTTCATCTGTAACCCAGCCGGTATCCACGGCATTCATGTAAATGCCGTACCCTGCAAGATCCTCGGCAGCCGTGTGCGTGAGCATGTTCAACGCGGCCTTGGCCATATTGGTATGGGGATGGCGGCTGCCCTTTTTAAAGCGCAGAAATTTGCCCTCCATGGCCGAGACATTGACAATGTGTTTTTGACCGGTGAAATCTGCTTTCATCATCTGGGCCAGCCGGTTGCACAGAACAAAGGGGGCCACATTGTTGACCAGCTGAATTTCCAGCATCTCTGCGGTTTCAATTTCTCCCAGTTTCAGCCGCCAGGAGTTGGTTTTCCGAAGATCCACCTGCTGGAGATCGGCGTCCAGGGCCTTTTCCGGAAATACCTGGGGCGCATCTATGCTATGGTCGTAGGAATAGGGAATCTGGGAGAGCCGGGCAGATTGCCGCAACCCGATGCCGGGAGTTGTGCCGTTCCAGGAGACCGGCAAGACACCGTCACCCTCCACATCACGGGGCCGGTCTGTTGAAAGCTGGGCCACGCAGTCCCGGTAATGGCCCAAAAGCATTGCCGCCTTTGGGGACAACGATGAGATATCTTTTTGTTCGGTACCCATCAAATGCGCATAAAATCCGGGCGGACGCCGAACGGTCTGGGCCGCATTATTGATTAAAATATCAAGACGCTGGTATGTCTGTTTGACATGATCACAGAACAGCTCCACGCTGGGGATGTGACGCAGATCCAGTCCGTAAATGTGGAGCCTGTGTCCCCATTGGTCAAAATCGGGTTCTTTGGAAAATCTTGAAGCGGAATCCTTGGGAAAGCGTGTGGTGGCAATTACCCGGGCACCGGCTTTGAGCATCATCAACGTGGCCTGGTACCCGATTTTAAGCCTGGAGCCTGTGATCACGGCAAGCTGCCCCTCAAGGGATGCGGTCTGGAACCGCTTTTGGTAGTTGAGTTGCGCACATTCAGGACACATGCTGTCATAAAAATGGTGAAGCAATGTAAACGCTGCCTTGCACACATAGCAGTTGCGGGGGGAATCAAGGGACTCCGCGGCCCGAGGGCTTTCAACTGCGGGCCCTTCAAGCCTGGCCGGCACCGTGAACACAGATGCCTCCCTGGCCTTTCTGATCCCTGTTTGCGCTCTCATTTGCCGTTCTTTTGCCACAATGGCAAGGCGCATCTGCCGCTTTTTATCCTTGTTGCGCTTTTTTATTTCAGCCCTGTCCGGCCGGGATATTTTGCCGGCCGCCGTTATCAGGGCAATACGGTCTGCTTCGGAAATCTTTGCCAAAAGCTCAGACTGGTCTGCCAGGGTTTCCAGCACCCGGATGCAGCGGTCAATGTCTGCAAGTATCTGTTTTTCATCTTCCGGTTCCGGGGCAGTTTGCTCCAGGGAATGGGTTTCCACGATATCGGCTTCCTTTTATAAGCATAAAAAATGGCAATTATTATAGCTGATTAGCCAATTTGTCAACTTTTTAAAAAGGGCCGGCAGTGGCTGCCGGCCCCATATCTGCTTAAACAGGATCGTACTACATGGCGGTTTCAGGATGGAAGACGTTTACTTCTTGAAGGTCTTCACCTAAATACTCCCTTTCATTGGGCCCCAGAATGCCCAAAGACAGGCAAATCAGGGTCCACAGGTGAACCACGCCGTAGTTGCCGCCATAATGCTCGCTGAGCTCATGGATCTGGGCGTGGCAGTTGTGACAGCCGGCAATGCAGTAATCTGCGCCGGTGGCCTGGATCTGATCGTCTTTGATCTTCCCGTAAGTCAGGCGTTCATCCTTGAATCCGGACTGAAGGAATCCGCCGCCGCCGCCGCAGCAATAGTTG
The DNA here is from genome assembly GCF_000745975.1 of Desulfobacter vibrioformis DSM 8776. Lineage (GTDB taxonomy): Bacteria > Desulfobacterota > Desulfobacteria > Desulfobacterales > Desulfobacteraceae > Desulfobacter > Desulfobacter vibrioformis. The sequence goes on from NZ_JQKJ01000009.1 coordinate 133,714, forward strand.
TTGGAACGGTTGGGTTGCATGTCGATGAAGTTTTCTTCACCGACAATGGATTTCACCACAAACCTCAGGTCGTCGGCAATGGGATCGCCATAGCTTTTCCTTACAATCTGGCAGGGATCCTGAACCGTAAATTTGATTTTCAGGTCTTTGTTCCAGTCGGAGTTCACCTTGAGTTTGCCTTCACGTATCCATTTGGCATAGTATTCGTAAATATTTTTTACATCAAACTTGTGTTCCAGGTTGAATTTTTTCAGTCCGGCCCGGACTGAGAATGTTACGTGCCCTCACTCGGTGTTTAGAAACGTTTTAACCCCCAGTGTGTTGGCCTGGTCGGCTGAGGTTTTAGTCACTTTTTTCCAGGATTCGTCATCAGCCAGGAACATGCAGTAGTTTTCTCCGGCCCAGCCTTTGGAACCATAAGTCCAGTTGGCACCTACAAGATGAAGGATTTTCCACAAAGGCACCATTTCGTCGGGTTCTGTGTTGGGTTCCCTGGAGTTCTGATTCAGGAAAAATTCCGCACCTTCCTTGTCAATGGGGGCTTCCATGTCAGCGAATTCGGGCTGGTTTTCCTGGTATTCTTCCAGAACGTCTCCCACAACGAATTCAAAATCTTCTGCGTTGGTGCCCATGGCAGAGGTGGTTTCATTTTTCAATGCCATGTCACAGGAGCCTAGGATGCCCCTGGGGCGCTCTTCTCTGGGACGTAATGTCCGGGCGTTGAAAACAAGCTGGGGAATATCAATTTTCATGGGGCATACATAGATGCAGCGCATGCACATGGTACACATCCAGGGCCAGTCTGATGCGGCAATTTCCTCATCCATGCCCAGGGCAGCCATGCGCAGAAATTTTCTGGGGTCCATGTCTGCCAGCCCGGTGGCCGGGCAGCCTGATGAGCAGGCCCCACATGTCAGGCAGGCATTAAGATTTCCGCCCTCGGGCAGAATCTGCTTAACCTTGTCGATAAAAGTTGAGGGCTTTTCCTTCCGGCCCAGTTTGATGACAGTTTCTGCCATGTCGTTTCCTTTCTTAAATACAGTTAAAGGTGAACACTCAGCATGTTAATGGTCGTCGTGGGTTCCCAATTCCTTTAAGAGAGGTGTCTGTATAACATCTTGATTATATTTAATATAATCATTACTAAAGAAAAAACCTCTCCTGCAGGCGAAAAACTATAGCAAATATTAATACTGAATTCAATTGAATGATCAAAAATTGGTGGCCCAGGTGAATTCTTTGGTTCTGTATTTTTGTTATGCTTAAGCCGGCAGCGAAGAAAACCCATAAAAAATTCTTTCCATGGCCTGAATGTATGGGGTACAATGCCCGGGTTTTTGAGATTTAAAAAATCCGGACAGGTTTTTTTGCCGCCTTTATATTATTGTTGCCACGGGCTGCGTGCCAAAAGCAGACCCATAATTATAAACGGATACACATCAGTGGATCGGAGAACATTTTTAAAACTTGCAGGATCAGCAGCCTTTGCAGGAACTTGCCTGCCGTTGTTCAGCGGGCTTAAAACAGCATGGGCACTGGATGATTCACATGGCCAAGCATATGCTGGTGATCATGGTGTCAAGGACGCCCTTGCAGAAGCCGGGGTATCCGCCAGGGCTCCAAAGCTTTTAAAAATTCGTTTTTTTAATCGTGATTTCAAAGATGATGTTTTTCTGCCTGACAATGAAATTCCCCTTCTTTTATCAAGCCTTATGCGTTTTAAGCGTATTCGGAACCTGATCGGCCACGGCAACTTCTGCCTGGCAGGCTTTGATGATGCGTTATCCTGTTCCCGGTCCTATGACGCCATAGGACCGTTTCCCCGCCGGGAACTTGATTTCCTTGAAAAATTATTTCAACGGCCGGCCAGCGATTACGGATTTATGGGAAAAAAAACAATTCCCCGGCTGACCTGGCAGGTGCCGGCGGGAAAAACAGTAAAAATCCGGGGCACGGGCAACTATCTGTACAAGGGCGGGTCCAAAGCATTGTACCAGGATATCCGGAGAAAAGTCGGAACCGAGGCGGTGCTGACCTCAGGCATCCGGGGCGTGTCCAAGCAGTTTCTGCTCTTCTTAAACAAGGCTGCGCAAAGCCGGGGGAATTTGTCCATGGCCTCCAGATCCCTTGCCCCGCCGGGCTATTCCTTTCACGCCACCGGGGATTTTGATATGGGGGAAAAGGGGTTCGGCCCGGATAACTTTACAGAAAAGTTTACCCGGACCCGGGTGTACAGCCAGCTGTCCAGCCTGGGTTATATCCAGTTCAGGTACGGTCCTGGAAATCATCTGGGCGTCAGGTATGAGCCCTGGCATGTTGAGGTTGGGGGCTAAAACGTAAAACGTAACAACCCGCCCAAAGGGCGATAATTTATAAAAAAGGAAAAAATGTCAATGTTGATCAATATTCTGATTTTAAGTGTTGCGGTATTTCTGGTGGCCAATTTTTTACCCGGGATCCGGGTTAAACATTTCGGGACGGCTATTATGGTGGCCATTGTTTACAGCCTGGTCAATTTTTTCTTTGGCTGGCTCCTGATTGTTTTATCCCTTCCTTTTATGCTCATCACATTCGGGCTGTTCAAACTGGTGATCAATGCCGTGCTGCTCTGGCTCACCGATAAAATGCTTGATGACTTTCAAATCAAAGATTTTTTTACAACGTTTATCGCGGCCCTGTGCATCACCCTTGTTGATTCCGGGATCAAATGGGTCATGTCATCCATGTGATGCTTGAAAAAGCCATGAACAACATATTACAAAATAAAAGAATACTCATAGTTGGAGGCAGTTCCGGCATTGGGCTTGCTGTTGCAAAACAAGCATGCACAGCAGGGGGAAAGCTGATTATAGCCTCCAGGAATGCGGCAGAAAAACATAATGATTTAGTCGCCGCGGTTGGTCATGATATTGAAACATATTCTTTTGATATGACATCCGAGAATGAAACAGCAACCGCATTAAAAAAAATCGGAAATATCGATCACCTTGTGATTACCGCAAGGCCGGAGATAACCCCGGCACTTTTTGTCGAAACCGACTTCAAACAGGCAAAACAGGCGTTTGAAACAAAATTCTGGGGCCAGTACCAGCTTATCCAGAAGGCCCAAGGGCACATAAGTCAACATGGCAGCATTGTTATGACCACAGGCATTGCCGGTGAAAAGATTTTCAAGAATTTTTCAACCATGGCTATTATCAACAGTGCCACCGAGGTATTGTGCCGGCAATTGGCCATGGAATTGGCACCAATACGCGTTAATATAGTAAGTCCCGGTTTTGTTGCGCCTAAATCCCAGGCGGTCGAGAAATATGCCCAACAATTTCCTTCCGGCAAAATTGCTTTACCTGAAGAAGTCGCGGACGCATATGTTTATTTGATGGCAAACCCGTATACAACTGGAATATCTGTCGTGATTGATGGCGGGGCTAGATTGATATGATATAAATTTCCTGACTAGCACTGGGTAGATTATTTGCTGCAGGGTTCATGGGTGAACCTGACCACACTCTTCCTTTTCATGATTTGCTCCTGTTTTACAATCTGACCAGTTCCAGGGCACCCCACAACCCAATCTGTTTACCTGAAATGATAACAATACCCTGGACACCGGTCATGCGCCTGCCTGCGGCAATGGCATTTTCAATGTCTTTGGGGGTCTGGACCTGATTGCAAAGGGCTGTGGCCGCAGCATCGGCCAGGGCACAGCTCTGCGCCAGCACAGATACGGCATCTGCCTTGCCAAAACTTCTGGAATGCCCCACGGTGCCCGAGGAGGTACACATGGCAAACGAATCAAGGCGCCGGGCCACTTTAATACCGGTTTTCATGCTCAAGGGTGATGACCCGGCATATATGGTGAATGTGGTCGAGGTATCTGATTTTACGAAAATATCCCCACCATTTTCCACCAGGACATTGGAGGACCATTGACGCAGATCTCTTCCCACACTCTGGGCCACAGCGCCGGCCACCGCTGCCATGGGGCCGACACCTGCGATTTTTGCCGCCATGGTCATTTCACAAATGATTTTAGGGGCTAATCCGGGATCTGGTAACGGTGTGAGGCTGTCGGCAAACCCGGGAACCCGGGAAATGTGATTTTCAATGTACTGGCGGTGGGTCAGGATGGACCGCACAGCCTGTTCACTGAGATCCGAATCGGCCTGGATATTGAGGTTGGTCTCCTTTACAGTCACATTAAAGGAGACCAGCCCCTGTTTTTGGTGGCAAACACGGTAAACTTTGCGGTTTTCAAACATGGGCATTTCCGGTGTCCTGCCTTTATACCCAGTCAATGGGAACAGGACGCAAATGGTCCGGGGCCTGGCGGATAAAATAGGAGTCAGTCATCCCGGCAATGAAATCCCGGGTGATCTCGGCATGGCTGTGGTTTAAACGGTAGGTGTCATCCATGCCGTTGAGAAACCGGGAATAAATGACGGAAGATCCATTTACTTTGGCCAGGTCGTTCATGTATCTGTCAAACAAACATTTGAAAATATCTTCAATGCCTGCCAGGTGTCGTTTTATTGAGGGGTTTTTGTAAATAAATTGGTAATTGAACTGCTTTAATTCTTTTAGGGCATCAGCCATTTCAGGGGAAAATCCAAGAAAATCCTGGTCTATGCTTGTGTTGATCAGGTTCGTGACCAGGTTAAAAACAATGGTGCCCTGGGTGGTCCCCAAAAGCCTGCGGCAGGTGCCGGGGATCTGGTTCCGGAACACAATATTCAGGCGTACAGCGTCCTCCAAATCCCTTCCGATATATGATACGGTGTCCGCCATGCGGACCACACACCCTTCCATGGTCATGGGCAGCACATCATCCATGGCGCCGGCCCGGATCTGCCGGACGATTGCATCCAGATCCGCAAAATCCCGTGGCGGTGCCGGGGTAAGCGCCCTTGCATGGGCTTCTCCGTTGTGGCAGACAATGGCGTCCAGGGTCTGAAGGGTCAGGTTCCAGCCTTTGCCCTTTCTTTCAATGACATCTAAAAACTGTATGCTTTGAAGGTTGTGAAGGAAACGTCCTGCCCCGGCTGACTGGGTAAGGCGGGACAAAAAACGCTCGCCGTCATGGCCAAAGGGCGTATGCCCGATATCATGGCCCATGGCTGCCGCTTCAATCAGATCGGTGTTCAGTCCAAGGTACCGGCCAATGGTTCTTGCCACCCGGGAAAGCATCTGCACATGCAGGACCCGGTGGGTGAGATGGTCATTGTTGATCAGGGAAAAAACCTGGGTTTTATCACTGTAACGCGTGTAGGCCAGGGAGTTGAGGATGCGGTCAGCGTCTGCAGAAAAAGCAAGGCGGTATTCGGTGTCAGATCTTTTTTCCGAATACCGCCGGACAGCATTTCTGGAAAAACAGGCCCGGGCGCCAAGGATTTGGGCTTCCCTTTGTTCAAGGCGGGCTTTCAGTGCCCGGGGTGTTTTATCCGGATTCAATGAATGAATTATCCTTCAATCTGCTTGAGGATATTATCAACCACCTTTGTAAATGCCTGTTTAAAGGGGCCGTCTGCCTCATACGTCATCAGGGGCACACCATCATCGCCTGATGCCACGACACGGGTGTCAAAGGGGATGGAGCCCAGGAAATTTAAGCCCTGTGCCTTGGCGGTTTTTTCTCCGCCGCCGCTTTTGAAAAGATCAATAAACTGATTGCAGTGCGGGCAGGTATATCCGGCCATGTTTTCCAGTACACCAAGGGTTTCCATTTTAACGGTTTTACAAAAGGAAATGGATTTGCGGATGTCTGCAAGGGCGACTTCCTGGGGGGTGGTCACGATGATACCCTTGGCGTCCGGAATGGTTTGTATAACAGTGAGCGGTTCATCGCCTGTGCCCGGAGGGGCGTCAATAACCAGATAATCCAATTCTCCCCAGCAAACCGAACCCACAAACTGCTTGATGATGCCGGTTTTGGCAGGCCCTCTCCATATGATGGCCTGGTCCTTGTCCTGCATCAAGGCCTGGACAGTGACCACTTTGAGATTTTCGTTGATCTGTTTGGGTAAGAGCAGTTTGGTGTCGGGATCAATATCTAAAAGATCTTTCATGCCGAACATCTGGGCAATGGAAGGACCATGGACATCCACATCCATAAGACCTGTTTTATACCCTTTTTTTGCAAGGCTTGTCGCAAGGTTTGCTGATACGGAGCTTTTGCCAACGCCGCCTTTGCCGGACAGAACAAATATTTTGTTTTTAATTTGGGCCAGATTGGACTTGATCATTGCTTCCATTTCCACCTGCTGTTTTGCCGCGTCATTCTGGGGTTTCTGGGATGGGCAGCTCTGCTGGGAACAGCTACTTGATTTTTTGGCCTGGTCAACGCTTTTGTGAATCATGATCTATAGTTATCTCCTTATGAGGTATGGTAATAATAAAACCTTCTAAATTATGTTCATCTTCATGAGCCTGTCAACTGGAATATGGATTCTTTTACAGGAATATTGGGCATAAGTTTTTTTAAAGAGATCTCCATGGTCCTTTGATCTGCGTCTTTTATGGTGATCATCCCGGGCAGAATGAAATTATCGCGGATGAAAAATTGGGAATACCATATTCCGAAAATGACATTCATTTTTTTATCGAGTACCCGATACCTGATCGGTATTCCGGTTTTGTCCGTCAAAAATTCCTGGATTCTTGGAGAAAATGACTGTGAGGCAAAAACGATATCCGGTTTTTCAGGAACAATCCAGGCCCGCGTAAAAGGACGTTCCGGCACCTTTCCAAGAAGAAGGCTGACCAGTTCAGACAGGCGCAGCGGGATATTGATATAAGGATCAAGGTCCGGGTCTGCAGATACGGCTGAATGGGGCTTGTGGGCACCGGTATGGGAGACAAAGGTAACCCACTGGCCGGTAGAGGCAATGGTTTCAACCGGATGACCTGACATGAGCAGGGTCATGCGCAGCCGGTTGGGCCACTGGGCAGCCCAGGCGATTTTATACGTTTCCCTTCGAAATCCCCGGGTCAGGGTCAGCTCGCCTGTTCCCCTGGATGTGGAAATTTGTGCATTGAACGTCTGAATGCGATTTATGATATCTTCGGCATGGCGGTCTGTCTGTTTCCCGAATTGAAGCCCAAGCATGGCGCATCCCGGTCCTGTCAGCATGACAGCGCAAAGGAGTACGGCAATCATGCAACGGCCTGGATGCCAGAGGCAGGGGAGGGCGGGTTGTCGAGAATTCAGATATGTTGCCGTCATTGCCCGGGCGTTTTTAAGCTTTTAAGTTTTTCCTCAATTTCCCGGATCTCTTTTCCCTGATCCTGCCGGGCGTTCTCAAGGGCTTTTTTATACATGTCAACCGCTTTTATCTGCTGTCCTGTTTTAAGGTAGGCATCTGCCAGATGGATGGTAATAACGGTTTCATATTCAGACAGTTCAACCGCTTTCTCAAGATAGAAAATAGCCTTGTCATAGTCCTGTTTTTTAAAATAAACCCATCCCAGACTGTCTGTGATATAACCGTCTTCAGGCCGGATATTAAAGGCTCGTTGTACCAGTTCCAGAGCTTGATCCAGATGAATGCCCATTTCCGCATAGGTATATCCCAGGTAATTAAGGGCCGATGCATGTTTGGGATCCAGTCTGATAATGGTTTTCATGGTTTCAATGCTCTCCTGACGCTGTCCTGACGTATCCAGGACAGCACCAAGCTTGAACAGCAGGGCCGTATTTTTCGGGGTCTCTTTCAATGCCTGCTGCAGCATGGTGATGGCGATGTCGTGGCGGTTTTCCTCCTGGTAAAATGAGGCCAGGTATGAGGTAATATCAATGTCTGCCGGACTTTGCCTGTGGTGCTGTTCCAGAAATCGGATTGCCTCTTCTGTGCGGTTCATGTCCTTGTAGAGAAACGCAATACTTAGAATTGTTCTTTTATACTGGGGGTGATCGGGCGTCACTTTAAGATAACACTCAATGGCTTTGTCCGGTTTTTTTAAGCCTTCATAAGCCATGCCCAGAAAAAAATTGATGTTGGCATTTCCGGGGACAGCTCTCCGGATCTGGGACAATACCGTAACAGCATCCTGGTATCTACGCTCCGGTATCAGAATCTGGGCAATATCTACCACCAGGTCCGGATTTTTCCAGATTTCCCGGCTAAGTTTGGAAAACATGTCATCCGCGTTTTGAAAATCCCTGGTGTCAAAATATAACAGAGCAAGCTCTATCAATGCCCGTTCCTCTTTGGGGTCAAAATCCAGAATCTCTTCAAGATTCTTTATGATTTCTGCCTTGTTTTCTTCTTCCCCCATGGTTTTATACACGTCTACCAGCCGGAATCGGGGTTCCAGAAGACCGGGTTCAAGTTCTAAGGTTTTAAGGTAAGCGTCCCTGGCTGCTGCAGGCTGGTCAGTCATCCGCCGGGTTTCTCCCAGGTAGAAGTGCGCAACATAATAGTCGGGAAATATGCTTGCCATCCGGGAAAACAGGTTCAGGGCTTTCAGGGTCATGCCCTCATCCATATACACCTTACCCAACCGTAAAAAGGTCTCTTTATCCTCGAGGGCCAGTTTCAGTATCCGTTCCAGAAGGACGGTCATGTCCTTTTCATCCCCTTTTTTCAGCCGGGCAAGCAGGAGCAGATTTTCCACATTATCCGGATATTTTTCAGCCAGATGTTGGGCAAGTGCCATGGCCTGACCTGATTTTTTTTGTTTCTGCAGGCAGATGATGTATTCGCGCTGCAGAAAACAAGATTCCGGATCCTTTGCAATGGCTTTTTCCAGGGCTTTTTGTTCCTGATCGGCTTCATTTTTACTATCGTAGCGCCGGGCCATAAGATAGTAGTACGAAGCCTGGGCATCACTGCCCTGGTTCAAACTAAGGTCCTGATCCGGAATTGGGCGGCTGGATTGTCCTGGGCCGGGCTTTCCCGTTTCCCTGATACAGCCTGAAACGGAAAAAAGACCTAGGACCGACACCAGGGTCAGGGTACATATAATAAGGGATTTCATTTACGGCATGCCTTTTTAAACGCTTTGAATACGACCCATTACTGGGAATGGTCATACATGTCAAAATCCGGCATATCCTTTTTAAAATATGCCTTCATTTTTTTTATGATGTTATTTTCAATCTGCCGGACCCGTTCCCTTGAGATGTTGTAGGCTTCACCGATTTCCTGCAGGGTTTCGGGAGAATCGGAAAAGATTCTGCGTTCAAAAATATCCAGTTCCCGTTCGTTAAGGATCCCTTTAAACGTATCCACCTTGGTGTACAGGATATCTTCAATCTCTTTTTTGGCAAGGCGGTCTTCGGAGGAATCCGAATCAACGTTAATAAATTCAATGCGCTCGGTATTGGAATCATCTTTAAGCGGTTCGTCCAGGGAAAGATCCCAGTTGGCCAGGCGCTGGTCCATATCCACCACCTCCTGTTCAGACACGCCCAGGCGTTCGGATAACAGCTTGGGTTTGGGATCAAAGCCCTGCTCAATAAGCAGCTGTTTCTCTTTTTTTAATCTGAAAAAAAGCTTGCGCTGCCCCTGGGTGGTCCCGATTTTGACCATTCTCCAGTTGTCCATGATGAATTTGAGAATATATGCCTTAATCCAAAATGATGCATAATAGGAAAATTTGACATTTTTATACGGGTCAAATTTTTTCACGGCCCGGACAAGACCGATATTTCCCTCCTGGATGAGATCAAGAAGGTTCTGCATCCAGATGCGTTGAAATTCCAAAGCAATTTTTACCACCAGCCGCAGGTTGGAAGTGGTCATTATGTAAGCGGCTTCCTGGTCGTTATCCTCCTGAATCCGCCGGCCCAACTCTACTTCCTGCTCCCGGGTCAAAAGTTTATATCGATTGATTTCATTAAGATAGCTTTGAATGGGATCGGATTTGACCAGGGCTTTTGAGGTGCTGACCCTGTTTTTTCCGGCAGGTACCAAAAAGTCCTTCTTGGTCAGTTTTCTGGCAACTGGTTTTCCGGGAACGCTAGGATTCTTTGGGTCCACAATATTTTCCATTTAGGAACCTTTAATACTGAATTAAATTGAACCTAAGTATTATCATACTTTGCCTGAAAACTATATAGTTGTATATTACCACTTGGTTATCTTGCGCTTGCGTTTGGAAAGTATACGTAAATACATCGGCGGGATACCGCTTCCGGCACGGCATTTGAGCGGTCTGCCAAAATTGGCGTGTACCGATAAAAAGGGGGTTAAAAATACAAAAGCCCTTGATTAACAAGGGCTCTTATTTTTTTGGTGCCGAAGGGGAGATTCGAACTCCCACAAGCGTACGCTCGCTAGTCCCTGAAACTAGTGCGTCTACCAATTCCGCCACTTCGGCACACTGTGAATCGGTTTGTTGGCAACCCATTTAAAGATTGCTTAAACGCGATGGGTGAGATATATATATTTGTTTTTTTTATTTGTCAATAGTATTTTGTTTGAATTTTAAAGGACAACATGGAATTAATTGAAGATTTAAATCAGATTAAAGCCCCCTTTAACAACGCCGTTGTTACTATTGGTAATTTTGACGGTGTTCATAAAGGTCACCAGGCCCTGTTGCACCAGGTGATTAAAAAGGGGAAACAAATTGGCGGAACCGGCATCGCCATGACATTTGAACCGCATCCGTTAAGAGCCCTGGGGCTTTCCAGCCCCCCCTTAATCACCAGGCGGGACCAGAAAATCGAACTGATAGAATCCTCGGGCATAGACGTGCTGCTCTGTCTGCCCTTTGATAAAGCCTTTGCGCAGATCACAGCCCAGGAATTCATTGAAGATATTCTTGTCAAAAAGATCGGTATGAAAACCATTGTTATTGGTCCTGATTATACCTTTGGAAAGAACAGGGTCGGCAATATTGAGCTGCTCAAGGCAAAGGGTGAAGAACTTGGATATGAGACCATTGTACCCGACTGGATACGGGATGTTGAAACCGGCAAGGCGCGCATTTCCAGCACAGTAATCAGACAACTTGTCATGGACGGCCATGTGGACCGTGCAAAGCACTATCTTGGGCGGTTTTACCAGATCCGGGGAAAGGTTATAACGGGCCGCAAGCGCGGCGGCAGTCAGCTTGGTTTTCCCACGGCCAATATAAAACTTCATGATGAACTATGCCCCAAGTTCGGGGTTTATGCGGTAACGGTTGAAACCATCCATGGCAAATTCAAGGGCGTTGCCAATATTGGCTTTTCCCCGACTTTCGGGGATCATATATTCACCATTGAAGTTCATATTCTTGATTTTAAGGAAAATATTTATGACTCCCGGATACGCGTTAATATGGTGGAACGACTTCGGGATGAGATTAAATTTTCAAGTATTGCGCAATTGTCCGACCAGATCAGAACGGACATTGAAAAGGTAAAGGAAATTTTAAAATAAATGGCTATTCTTGATATTGTCACGTTTCCCGAACCCTCCTTAAAAAAGGCATCAGCACCGGTTGAAACCATTGATGACGAGCTGAAAGCCTTTATTGAGGATATGGGCCAGACCATGTTCCATGATGCGGGCGTAGGCCTTGCCGCCCCCCAGGTCGGGATGAACCGCCGGGTTATCGTTTATGATCCCCATGCAGGAGAGGAACAAAAAGATCCTGAAGACAAAATATTTACCGCATTGATTAATCCTGAAATCCTGTCCAAATCCAAAGAGACCTTTATCTCTGAAAGCGAGGGATGCTTAAGTGTCATTGACTACAGGGCCGATGTCAGGCGGCATACAAGTGTCACTGTACGGGCCATGAATATAGATGGCGAAACCATTGAATTTGACGCCCACGGGCTTATGTCCGTTATCATGCAGCATGAAATTGATCATCTTGACGGGATCCTGTTTATTGACAGGATTTCTGCATTGAAACGGGCCATGTATACGAAAAAACGGTTAAAACAATTGAAAAACGAAAAATGAAAAATACCCGCATCGTTTTCATGGGAACCCCGGAATTCTCTGTCCCGGCCCTGGAGGCCCTGGCAAAAGAGCCGGGGTTTGACGTGTTACTGGCAGTGACCCAGCCGGACCGGCCCAAGGGCCGCGGAAAAAAACTCAGCCCGTCCGCAGTCAAGCAGGCTGCACTGGACCTTGGCATTGAGGTGTTTCAGCCGGAAAAAATAAACACCCCGGAAGGGATCGCGCTGATTTCCGGTCTTGAACCGGACTATTTTGTCGTGGTTGCCTTTGGACAGATCCTTTCACGGCAGATGCTGGATATCCCCAAAACCTATCCCATAAATATCCATGCCTCCCTTTTGCCCAAATACAGGGGGGCGGCCCCCATCCAGGCGGCGGTTCTAAACATGGATGAACAGACCGGGGTGACCACCATGGTCATGGCTGAAAAAATGGATGCAGGGGATGTGCTGTTGATGGAAACAACGCCTGTGGATCCCGAGGATACTGCGTCAATGCTCCATGACAGGTTATCGCAGATGGGGGCCCAGCTTATTATTAAAACCATCCAGGGCATTGAACAGGGAAAAATCACCCCGGTTCCCCAGGATCATTCCAAAGCCACCTATGTGTCCATGCTTAAAAAGTCGGACGGCCGCATTGACTGGCAAGGTTCAAACAAGGCTGTCTGCGCCCACATCAATGCCATGACACCCTGGCCCGGAGCCTTTACAGAATTTTGCGGAAAACGCCTTAAAATTTTTAAGGCGGTTCCGTCATCCTTATCCATTCCGCCATCCGCTTTGCCCGGCACCATTGTCTGCTGCGATGATACGGGTCTGTTTGTGGCTGCGGGAAACGGGGTTGTCCAGGTGCTGGAACTGATGGGAAGTTCAGGAAAACGTCTTGATGCAGCCTCATTTCTTTGTGGGAATAAAATTGATCTGCCGGCCCAATTCAAATGAGCAGAACAGCTGATCCACGCCATATCGCCTTTACCCTGATTCAAGCCGGGCAAAAGCCAACCCTTCCCCTTGACCGTGCCATTGAAGATGCGGCGTTGCCGCTTGAACACTTGAGCCAAAAGGATAAAGGGCTTTGCCATGCCATTGTATTCGGGGTGTTCAGACACAGGGGACGCATTGATCAATTGATTGGCCGATGCGCCAAACTTGCCTTTGACCGGATTGATCCCAAGGTTAAAACCATATTGCGGCTTGGGGTATTCCAGATTGTTTTCCTGGACAGGGTTCCGGATTTTGCAGCCATTAATACCAGCATTGAACTTGCAAAACCGATCTGCGGCAAAAAGGCATCAGGGTTCATCAATGCGGTTTTGCGCAATATATCCAGGTCGCACAAAGATATTGCCCTGCCTTGTTCCGATAATGATTTACCAGGGCATCTTGCTGCTGCCTTTTCCATCCCCCCCTGGCTTGGTAAACGCTGGGCAGCCCGATATGGTAAAGAAAAGACACTGGCACTTGCCGGCGCTTTGATGGAGCTGCCTCCGTTTACACTCAGGGTTAATCCGCGCAAAGCCAGCCGGGAAGACCTGATTGCAACTTTTGAACGCGAAGGAATCAACGCAAAACCAACACGGTTCAGTCCCCTGGGTCTTCAGATCCGGACATCCGGCATTGCCATACCTGACCTGCCCGGATTTAATGACGGCCTGTTCCAGATTCAGGGAGAAGCTGCCCAGCTTGCCGTACAACTTTTAGGCCCTGAACCCTGCGATAAAATTCTGGACGCCTGTGCCGGACTGGGCACCAAAACCTGCCACATGGCCCTTGAAATGGAAAACAAAGGTAACATCACTGCCAATGATACCGGCGAAAGAAAAGCCGACCGCCTTGTCAGTGAAGCCCTCCGCCTGAACATTGATATTATTCGCACCACCTGTGTGGACATGACAAAGGCCGGGGTCAATGATTTTTCATCCTATTTTGACCGGGTGCTTGTGGATGCTCCATGTTCCGGTTTAGGTGTCCTTGCCAGAAACCCGGACACCCGTTGGAAGAGAAATTTAAAAGATATATCCCGCATGGCAGCGCTTCAGAAGAAAATCCTTAATGGCGCAGCCAATGTGGTGGAACCCGGTGGTGTGCTGGTATACGCGGTCTGTTCCTGCGAACCCGAAGAGACAACCCAGGTGATCGAGCGGTTCCTGGACAAAAGAAAAGATTTTACCCCGGATCCTTCAGGGTTTGAAGCATGCCTGCCGTTTTTCTGCGAATCCGGGGGTGAGACATTTAAGAAAACAACCTTTCCTGACCTTCTTGAAATGGACGGCTTTTTCATGGCCAGGATGAGACGCAACACATAGGAGTTAATTATGACACTGATCGCCCCTTCCATCCTGTCTGCTGATTTCACCCGTTTGGGAGAAGAGGTCAAAGCGGTTGAACACGCAGGCGCAGACTGGATTCACATTGATGTCATGGACGGACAGTTTGTGCCCAACATTTCCTACGGTCCCATTGTTGTTGAGGCCTGCAAACGCGCCACAGATATGGTGCTGGACGTACACCTGATGATTGAGACCCCGGATGCCAGGATTCCGGATTTTGCCAAAGCAGGGGCCGATTACATCAGCGTCCATGCCGAAGCATGCCCCCATCTGCACCGGAGTTTGCAGCTGATAAAAAGTTTTGACGTTAAGGCCGGGGTTGCCCTGAATCCGGCCACGCCGCTGTCATCCATTGAATATGTCATTGATCTGCTGGATTTTGTCCTGATCATGAGTGTCAATCCCGGTTTCGGCGGCCAGACCTTCATCAATTCCAGCTTAAATAAAATCACTGCCTTGTCCAAAATGTTGTCTGATGCAGGCTCCACTGCGATCATCCAGGTGGACGGCGGCGTAAACACAGATACCATGGAAGCCGTTACCCGGGCAGGTGCCTGTTGTTTTGTGGCGGGTTCTGCCATTTTTAACACGCCTGACTATAAAAAAACCATAGACGAACTTCGCAAGCTTTCTGAAAAAGGCAACGTATGAACAAAATGATAATATCTGTCCTGGCCAAAGACCGGCCGGGCATTATCGCAAGTGTAACGTCAGATCTGTGTGATCTGGGGTGCAATCTTGAAAACGTCAACCAGATGATCCTGCAAAACCAGTTTGCCGGTTTCTTTGTTATCCAGGCCCCCGAAGGCGTAGCCGCAGACACCATCAGACAGGATCTGACCTTGAAAGAGGAAGAACATGGCCTGACCATCCATGTCAGATCCCTTGAGGAAGACTTGGAACCGCCTGTGGTGGAAAAGGAAATTTTTCTGATCACCACCTCCGGCCCTGACCAGAAAGGGCTTGTGGCGCAATTGTCCGGTATTATTTCAAGTTTTGGTGCCAATATTATCAACCTGAAAGCCGTGTTCATGGGCGGTTCCAATCCCAATGACAATGTCATGTCCTACCAGGTTCCGATAACAAACGAGATTGATGCCCCGGCCCTGTTTGCCGCCCTTAAGAAAAAAGCAAAGGACCTGGACCTGGACATCCGTATCCAGCACAAAAATATTTTTGACGTGACCAACAAAATCTAAAGAGATTAAAATATAAGGATATTTTACGGTGTTTGAAGATCAGGAAATAATTTCCACCATAGAGATGGTAAAAAATGAAAAACTGGACGTGCGGGCGGTTACCCTGGGGATCAGCCTGTTTGACTGTATTTCCCACGACCTGAATGTATTCAAAAAAAATATACGCAAAAAGATCATCGGCCATGCAGCACAGCTTGTGGACACCTGTGACCAGGTGGGTGACAAGTACGGCATCAAGGTGGTCAACAAGCGGATCTCCATCTCCCCCATTGCCCTGGTGGGCGCATGTTTTTCATCTGAGCAGATGGTGGAAATTGCCCATGAACTCAATGACATTGCCAAAACCGTGGGCGTGGATTTCATCGGCGGATTTTCAGCCCTGGTGGAAAAAGGCATTGCCAGAGGAGACCAGGCCTTGATTGACGCCATCCCCCAAGCTTTGGCCACCACCCAGCGGATCTGCGCGTCCGTGAATGTGGCCACGACCAAGGCCGGCATTAATATGGATGCCGTGCTTTCCATGTCCAGGGCCATTAAAAAAGCCGCAGCCCTTACGGCGGATGAAGACGGCCTGGCCTGTGCCAAACTGTGTGTGTTTTCAAATATTCCCCAGGACATGCCGTTTATGGCAGGCGCCTATCTCGGGGTGGGCCAGGCAGATGCCGTGATCAATGTCGGGGTGTCCGGGCCTGGCGTGGTCAAACGCGCCATTGAAAGAAATCTGTCCCAGCAGCGATTGAGCCTTGGCCGCATTGCCGAAATCATCAAACGCACTGCCTGCAAGGTTACCCGGGTGGGAGAACTCATTGGCAGGGAGGTGGCAGACATCCTTGATATCCGGTTCGGCGTGGTGGATCTTTCCCTTGCACCCACCCCCACGGTGGGTGACAGTGTGGGCGAAATCTTCCAGGCCCTGGGCCTTTCCCATATTGGTGTGCCCGGCTCCACCGCGGCTTTGGCCATGCTCAATGATGCCGTGAAAAAAGGCGGGGCCTTTGCCTCGTCCCATGTGGGCGGCCTGTCCGGTGCCTTTATTCCTGTCAGCGAAGACCTTCACATTGCCGAAGCTGCCCGGAAGGGATTTCTCTCTGTGGAAAAGCTGGAAGCCATGACCTGTGTATGTTCCGTGGGGCTGGATATGGTGCCGGTGCCGGGCGACATTACAGAACAGGTTTTAGCCGGCATGATTGCCGATGAAATGGCCATCGGCATGATCAATGCCAAAACCACGGCCACGCGCATTATCCCGGTGCCCGGTAAAAAAGCCGGGGACAGCGTCATGTTTGGCGGGCTTCTTGGCAAGGCCACCATCATGGATGTGCCCCACCTTTACCTTGAAGATATTTTTGTGGAGTACGGCGGGCATATTCCGGCACCCATTCACAGCCTGAAAAATTAGTGTTTGGACCAAACCTCATTCAAACACCGTCGTTCTTGCACAGATTAGGACATCGCTTATGAGCACCACCCACGCACCAGGCCGGTCACCCCAAGGAAATAGGATTGATTATAAAATCGTCCTGGTCCTAAGCCTGGTTCATTTTACCGGAGATTTCTATTCTGCCTTTTTCACCCCTTTGCTGCCCGCATTCCAGGCCAAGCTGTGTCTTACCCTGACCCAGGTGGGCCTGATTACCGGCGCCGTGCGCTTCTTATCCTTTGTGGTGCAGCCGGTGGTGGGGTATATGGCTGACCGGTACGAAACCCGCTGGTTTGTGCTCACCGGACTGTTTCTGGTCTTTTTTGTCATTCCCTTTTCCGGGATTGCCCCCAATTACTGGATGTTGCTTACTCTTCTGTGTCTGGGGTCCTTTGGGTCCTCCATGTTTCATCCGTCCACCTCGGGCATGGTGAACGTGTATGCCGGAAACCGGGCAGGCTTTGCCCAGTCTATTTTCAATACCGGCGGAACCCTGGCCTTTGCTTTGGGGCCTGTGTTCATCACCTGGTATGTGAGCCGGTTTGGCCTGTCTGCCATGCCCTGGACCATGCTTTTGGGCCTTGTTTCCTTTATTTTCTGCCTGAAATATATGCCCAAACCCGTATCCGAGAATATGGCGGGATTAGGATTTATCAACAGTTTAAAACACACCTTTGGAAAGGTGTATAAAACCATTTTTTTAATCTGGCTGGTCATGGTGCTGCGGGCTGTTGTGGGCCAGACCTTTCTGACCTTCATGCCCATTTATCTGACCCTTCACGGCCATGCTCTGCCCTCTGTGGGTGTGACCATTGCGCTGTTCACCATTGCCGGGACCCTGTCCGGGCTGACTGCAGGCTATTGCGCAGACCGGTTCGGGTTCAAGCCGGTTTTTTTTCTGTCATACCTGCTCATGCCGCCAACCCTGTTGATGTTTTTATACATGCCGGGATTGGGGGCCTACGCAGGATCGTTTCTTTCCGGTTTTTTTGTGCTTGCCCCCATGCCTCTGGGCGTGGTCATGGCCCAGAAACTTGCGCCCGGCTCCAGGGCCATGGCAGCCAGCCTGATGATGGGACTGGCCTACGGGCTTGGCGGGGTGGTTGCCCCGGGAATCGGCTGGCTGGCAGATATTTTCGGACTGACTATTGTCCTTAAATGCACCGCATTTATTCCGCTGGTCTGCCTTATCCCCATAGCCCTGTTTCCCAAAATAGAGTAGGCATACGCGCCGTGCCGGATGTTGTTTTAATTGCCCCGCCCATCCGGGAATTTTACCTGACAAAAAAGCGCACCATTCCCTACGGGCTTGCCTGCATTGCCACACAGCTTGAACAGGCCGGATTTTCGTGCACCATCATTGATGCGCTTGCCAGGGATAAATCAAAGATCATTGAATACCCGGAAGAATTTGGTCACCTGGTTCCCCATTACGGGAAAACCGATCTTACGTTTTTCTCTTTGTTCCACCATTACAGACACTTTGGCTATAGTTTTGAGCATATTGCCAATCTGGTCAGGCAGGAAAAACCTTTTTTAGTGGGCATATCCGCCTTGTTCACCCCCTATTGGGGCCAGGCCCTGGACACGGCAAAGGCAGTGAAACGGTTCTGGCCCCACGCTTTTATTGTCCTGGGCGGGCACCATGCCACCCAGTTTCCCGAAACCTGCCTTGAAAACAAAGAAATTGATTTTGTAATCCAGGGCGAGGGCGAGGCACCCATGGTACAGCTTGCACGGCTGCTAAAGGGCCAAACGCCCGGTCGGCGACCGGCATTGCCCGAACCAGAGGATTTAAGACAAATCAGCGGCATCGGGTTCAGGCAGGGCAATGATATTGTTCTTAATCCGCCTTTCTGGGCAGATTCGCCGCATGGGCTGAGCCAAGAGGCGGTGGATAAAATCGACTGGCACTTTTACCAGCGCAATCAAAAAGTAGCCATCACCGTTGTGGCTTCCAGGGGGTGTCCTTTTCGGTGTTCCTATTGCGCGGTGTCTGCATCCGGCAATTATGCGGATTTTCGGATGCGCCCGGTTAAAGATGTTCTTGATGAAATCAAATTGCAGGCAAGGGCTAAACAGATTGGGTTCATTGATTTTGAGGATGAAAATTTAACCCTTAAAAAATCATGGGTACTGGAACTGCTGGACGGCATCCGGCAGATATTCAAGGGACAGGACATTGAACTGCGGGCCATGAACGGGCTTTTTCCCCCGTCCCTTGACGCAGAGGTCCTGACAGCCATGAAAGCCGCCGGTTTCAAAACCCTGAACCTGTCCGTGGGCTCTTTCAGTGCCACCCAGTTAAAGCGATTTAAACGCCCTGATGTCAGAGATGCCCATGACAGGGTCCTGGACATGGCCAAAGATCTGGATATGGATTGTGTCTCTTATCTTCTTGGGGCCGCTCCCGGTCAGACAGCCGCCACCACCTTAAATGATCTTTTGATACTTGCGTCCCAAAGAACCATTGCCGGCCTGTCCATTTACTATCCAGCCCCGGGCAGTGCCGATTATGCCCTGTGTGAACAACAGCAGTTGCTGCCCCATGATTTTATGTTAATGCGTTCCACAGCTTTTCCCGTGGCAGATACCACATCCAGGCTTGAAGCGGTAACACTGTTACGTCTGGCAAGAATCTTGAATTTTCTTAAATCCTGTGTGGATCAAAATGGTGTTTTGCCCAAGGCGCTGCGTACAAACGATGTCTTGGAAATTGAAAACAGCTGCCATGGGAAGATGGACAGATACAAGGCCAGCACCCTTTTAATCCGAATGTTTTTAACCGACGCCATTCCCAGGGGAATGGATCATGACGGCTGGGTTTACCATCATCCCCACCGTATTGATTTATGTAAAAAGTTCGTTCAAGGGCTTGAAGGGCTTGATCTGCTTCCAGCAGGTGTCTGAATTTCAGCCTGTCCCGGGTACGGTCCTTTTCTACTATTCTGCTTTTCAAAAAGATATGACATTCATATGCGCCCCTGTCATCTGTGAAAAAATTGCGACCTGTGCGGGTGGCCTCAAGCAACTAATTTAAAATCCAAGCACTTCGTTTCAAACCATTTATCATTTTCTTTGTTACGTTTTATTGCTGTGATTGTTGCCAGGCCCAAAGAGCCCTTTTTTGACCAACTCATTCCATTATGCTTCTGACGGCTTGAGACTACAAGATCATTCATTTTTTCACCGATAGCACTGGAATTACATAAATTCTGTTCTTTCCTTACTGCATAGCAAGGAATGTACGATTTCTTCCTTTTCAAATATTCAAGCAGCTTATTCAACGACTCTATTTTCTTTATAGAATCTTTACCAATTGATTCCAGATGGACCACAGCTCCATCGGTCAGGCCATACCACAATAACGGCTTAAGCTCATCAAGCGTCTCGTTGCGGATGATACTTCCTTTCAATGCCAAGCTCAATTGTTCTTTGCATTTCTTTTCCAAATGATACCAATCAAGGATGATTCCAATATTCTTATACCAGGCTGTTTGACTTTAAAGGGAAATTCAGACCGGGTATATTCTTATTGACTTGGCATTAAAAAGTAGTACCATTAAATCGTGAAACGTAAACATCAAAAAACACTTGAACAGATCTTTGCCAGACCGGTTAGCGGGAGCATTAAATGGTCCGCAATCGAAGCCCTTTTCATTGCGCTTGGAGCAAACATCAGTGAGTGTGAAGGCTCCAGAATAGGCGTAGTCCTTTTTGGGGAGGTCCAGGTATTGCACAGGCCACACCCCTCACCTCATACAGATAAAGGAGCTGTGACAAACATACGAAAGTGGTTTGAAAGAAACGGGGTAACGCCATGATGAACATTCTAAAAATAGACGGGCACAAAGCCATTATCAAATATGACCCTGAGATTGACAGCTTCAGGGGGGAGTTTCTTGATTTAAACGGCGGTGCCGACTTTTACGCCGGCAACATTGAAGAGTTAAAAAAAGAGGGGCGGATTTCCCTGAAAACCTATCTTGATATATGCCGGGAAGAGGGAATACACCCATATAAAGAATACTCCGGAAGATTTAATCTAAGGGTGCCACCAGACCTTCACGCTGAGATTGCTTTAAGGGCCGCATCAGAAGGAAAGAGTTTAAATCAGTTTGTCATTGATCTGCTTGAAGAAACCATTCAAAGAGAAAATGCTCCCACAGAATAGACATTTTCGGAAATAATATTTTTTGATCGAAATTTTAGAAAAGAATCAAATAGAAATTCCCACATTGAATGTGGGAATAAAAAAAGGGCGTCAACTTCTAAATAAAGCTGAAACCCCTTGTCATTAGTTGGTCGGGATGAGAGGATTTGAACCTCCGACCCCCTCGTCCCGAACGAGGTGCTCTACCAGGCTGAGCCACATCCCGACGCAAAGACGTTATTTAATATACCAGAATTAATCAAAAGTCAATTTAGAAAATGTTTTCTTTGATAATTGTGGCCTCGCGCCCCGGTCCTACGGATACAATTTTAATTTTAACTTCTGACAATTCTTCTATCCGTGCAAGATAGGCTTTGGCTTTTTCCGGCAGATCATCAAAGTTGGTCATATCTGATGTAGATGTTTTCCAGCCGGGATGTGTTTCATAAACAGGCGAACACTGTGCCAGAACATCAATTTGTGCCGGGAAATCTGCCATGATTTTGCCCGAATATTCATATCCTGTGCAGATTTTAATCTCATCCAGGTCATCCAGAACATCAAGTTTGGTGATGGCAAGTCCGGTCAGGCTGTTCAGGCGGGCGGCATTTTTTAAGACCACCATGTCCAGCCATCCACAGCGCCGTTTGCGTCCGGTGGTGGCACCAAATTCAGCGCCGGTTTTCTGGATCTTGTCACCGGTTTCATCAAATAGTTCCGTTGGGAAGGGGCCTGCGCCCACCCGGGTGGTGTATGCCTTGACAATGCCGATGATTTCATTCAGCAGTCCTGGACCCACGCCGCTGCCGCTTGCCGCGTTAGCTGAAACGGTTGTAGAGGAGGTGACAAAGGGGTAGGTACCATGTTCAATGTCAAGGTGTGTGCCCTGGGCCCCTTCAAATAAAATCTGCATACCTTCCCGGATGCCATGGTCAAGGGAGACAGAAACATCTGAAATATAGGGAAGAAGCCGGGCACGGATCGTTTCAAACTGATCAATAACAAGTGCCGGATCCATGGGATCTGTTTTGAAATATTCTTTCAGGTAAAAATTTTTTTCCGCCATGACCGTCAGAACTTTTTCCTTGAACAGATCAAAATCAAGAAGATCACAAAATCGGATACCCACGCGGGTTGCCTTATCTTCATAACAGGGGCCGATCCCGCGCCCTGTGGTGCCGATTTTATCCTTTCCTTTTTTTTTCTCCCGGGCTTTGTCGATCTCCTGGTGATAAGGCATGATGATGTGGGCACGGTTACTGATTTCCAGCATTTTGGGAGACACATCAATGTTATTGCCTGCCAGATAATCAAGTTCATCCAGCAATACAAAAGGATCAACCACCACACCATTGCCGATAAAACATTTTTTCTGCTGAAGTATCCCGGAGGGGATCAGGTGGCTGATAATTTCTTTTCCGTTGACCACCATGGTATGCCCTGCATTGTTCCCGCCCTGGAACCTGACTACATAATCAGCATGTTCGCTGAGCAGATCGACAATTTTTCCTTTTCCTTCATCACCCCACTGGGTTCCCACAACAACTGTGTTTGTCACGGTTTCTCCTTTTTTCCTCAAAAAAACTTTTAATAATCTGTCTTGTTTGTTCTTCACATATTCCCTGAATAATTTCAGGTTGATGGTTCAATCGTGAATCCGACCCCATTTGGTAAAGGGAGGCCGCAGCCCCCCATTTGGAATCCAGTGCCCCGAATACCAGGCGCTGGATTCTGGCATGGATAATTGCCCCCATGCACATGATGCATGGTTCTATGGTTACATAAAGTGTTGTCTGGGGCAGGCGATAGTTATTCATGAGCCTGCAGGCCGAACGAATGGCCTTGATTTCAGCATGGCTTGTCGGGTCGCTGTCGGATATCGGGCAGTTATATCCCTGTCCGATTAGCTTTCCGGCCTGGTCCACCACGATGGCCCCAACCGGTACCTCGTCCTGTTTCTCGGCTTTTTTTGCCTCATCCAAGGCAAGCAACATGTAATATTCATCATCCATAATCCAACCCTGACTTATATAAGCCTTTTCCCATCAGGTCAAATGTTATGGGGCATTGAGCTGAAAATAAAATCATTATTTTGAATGCCGGGTAAAAATCAAAGCGGTTGACCCATTTCAACTCAGTTTGGTATATTCCATTTTCCACGAATCATTAATGTTAACTGTGAGACTACCTGCAAATAAATAAGGATTAAATATGGAACGTACTAAATCAGCCGCTTTATTTTCATCGGCCAGAAATTTGATACCGGGCGGGGTTAATTCTCCGGTAAGGGCCTGCGGTTCAGTGGGCGGAGAACCGGTTTTCATTGAAAAAGGAAAAGGTGCCAGGCTTTTCGATGCCGACGGGAACGCTTACATTGATTATGTCCTGTCCTGGGGACCGCTTATCCTTGGCCATTGCCCGGGGCCTGTGGTTGACGCGTTGAAAAAGGTGCTGGATTCAGGCACAAGTTTTGGTGCGCCCACGGCGCTTGAAAATGAACTGGCCCGGCTTGTTGTGGATTCCGTGGCTTCCGTGGATATGGTCAGAATGGTCAACTCCGGCACCGAGGCCACCATGAGTGCCATCCGTCTGGCAAGGGGGACTACTGGCCGGGACCTTATTGTCAAGTTTGACGGATGTTACCATGGCCATGCAGACACCCTTCTTGTAGCCGCCGGATCCGGTGTCGCCACCCTAGGCATTCCCGGAAGCCCGGGGGTCCCTGCTGATGTGATCCGAAATACCTTGTCCCTGCCATACAATGACATTGAAAGTTTTGAACGTCTCATGGCTGAAAAAGGCAAGGAAATTGCCTGTGTGATTCTTGAACCTGTGGCAGGGAATATGGGGATGGTCGCTCCTGATCCGATGTTTTTAAAAACATTGCGCCGGGAGACTGCCGCCTATGGCGCCCTGCTGATTTTTGATGAAGTCATGACCGGATTCCGGGTCGGGGGCAGGGCGTGCGCCCAGGGCTATTTTGATATTGATCCGGATTTGACCTGTTTTGGTAAAGTGATTGGTGGCGGACTGCCCGTGGGTGCATATGGCGGAAAACGGGAAATAATGGCGCAGATTGCGCCTGTGGGATCTGTTTACCAAGCCGGGACCCTGTCCGGCAATCCCCTGGCCATGGCCGCAGGGGTCGCCACGTTAAAGGTTCTTGAAGATGATCAGATTTACGCTGACATGGACCGGCGGGCAGATATGCTGGTCAAAGGCCTTCAGGCCGCAGCCGATGATGCAGGTATTCCTTTCAGTGCCGGGCATTTCGGTTCCATGGCCGGGTTCTTTTTCACAGGACAAAAGGTGTGTAATTTCAATGATGCCAAAACCTGTGATCTGGACCGGTTTGCAAAATTCTACCGGGGCATGCTGGCCAAAGGCATTTATCTTGCGCCATCTCAGTTTGAGGCCTGTTTTATTTCGTCGGCCCACACGGATGAAGATATTGAAATCACCCTGGACGCCGCACGGCAGGTCATGGCAGAAATTTAATGGCTGATTCAATTAAGCGGATTCATCTGGTTGCCGCCTGTGGTACCGGTATGGGCACTTTGGCCTGTATCCTTAAAAAAATGGGTTATATTGTCACAGGATCAGACCGGAATGTTTATCCGCCCATGAGCGATTTTCTTGAAGATAACGGGATTACACTTTTTTCCGGATTTACCCCGGCCAATATCAGCGACGATCCCAACCAGGTTCCGGACCTTGTTATTATCGGCAATGCCGTGACGCGTGATAATCCGGAAGCGGTTGCCGTAATGGAAAGGGGGCTTGCCTATATGTCCATGCCCCAGGCTGTGAACCGGTTTATTGCCCATGACAAGAAGATCATTCTTGTCACCGGTACCCACGGCAAAACAACCACCTCTTCCATCATGGCCCATTTGCTTGAAACGGCCGGTCTTTCCCCCTCTTTTATGATCGGGGGAATTTTAAAGGATTATAACTCTTCATTTAAAATCGGTGACGGGGAATACATGGTGATAGAAGGGGATGAATATGACACGGCCTTTTTTGATAAAGGGCCCAAGTTCATGCATTATGATCCCTTTATAACCATTATGACCGGTATTGAATTTGATCATGCCGATATTTTTACGGACCTGAATCATATTTGCCGGGCCTTTGATGGCCTGGTTTTAAAGATCAAAGATAAAAGCCGCATTATTGCCTGCAAGGAGAACGTCAATCTGATGCAGGTTCTGGAACAGGCTGGTGTTGTTGACCTTCAGACTTACGGCCCCAACGCCATGTGGCAGGTGCATGACCATCGCCTGGGCAGTGAGCCCGATCCGGGTACGGGCCGCTTGCACACCCTTGCCCGTATCACAGGCCCTGGTACGGACCTCAATATACAAACGGATCTTCCCGGGCAGCATAACCTTCTCAATGCAACCGCCTGTATTGCCGCAGCCCGCAGTTTAGGGATAAAGGAGGCTGACATTGCCCGCGGGCTGTCAACCTTCAGCGGTGTTAAAAGACGCCAGGAAATAAGGGGGCAGGTTGGCGGTATTACGGTGATGGATGATTTTGCCCATCATCCGACCGCTGTCAGGGAAACCATTGCCGCAGTTAAACCGTTTTATCCCCAGGGCCGTATCGTTGCAGTGTTTGAGCCAAGAACCAATACCAGCATGAGAAATATTTTTCAAACGATCTATCCGGCGTGCTTTGACCTGGCAGACCTGGTGTGCATCTGTTCACCCGGGGTTAAAAAAAATATTCCTGAAGACCAGCGGTTTTCACCCGAACGTCTCACCGAAGATATTTGCAAAAGGGGCAAGGCTGCCTATCATTTCCATGACCCTGGCCAGGTGATTGATTTTCTTGCCTTGGAACTTAGACCCAAAGATCTCGTTCTAATCATGTCCAATGGCGGGTTCGGAAATATACACCAGCGGCTTTTGGAGCGGCTGGGGTGACAAGAATCGCAATCAGAATCGTTGGCATCGGATTGCTGCATTCATTTTTGTACGGTTATCTGGTTCCTTTTGTCATTTACCCGCGGTTTGGAAAGCATGGGATTACCTTTGCCGTAATTCTTGCCATACTGATATCCATCGGTATAATGGCCACCTTGTGGGTGGGGAAAAACAAAAAAAAGAATAAAGGAGATTAACCCATGACCAATATTATTGCGTGGGACAAAAAATACAGCGTTGATGTGCCTGAACTTGATGAATGCCAGAAACAGCTTATGGATATGTTTAATACCCTCATTGAAATGAAGACGAATAAGGGCGACGCTAAGGATGTGGCCAATTTAGTCACCGAAATCAATGATTTCAGCAAAATCTTTTTTTCCAAAGAAGAAAAAATTCTGGGCCGGAAAGGATATCCGGATCTTGAAATCCACTCAAAGGCCCATCGCCGGTTTATAAAAAAGGCCATTGGCCTGCGCCGTGAAATTGCTGAGGACGTTGATAATTTATCTATTGAGGATGTTGTGGAATTGCGGGACTGTTTAATTGCACATTTTCAATCTGTGGACACGTTGTTTATTCCGTTTTTAAGAATTCACAGGTATGTGGAGGAATGTGACAATAAGAAATAAGGACACTGATTGCAGGCCGTTGCAGTTGATACCAGGCCTTAAAGTTCATCGCTCTATCTTTGCTTTAGTCTTGATGCAGGACAGCATTGTTTAAGACCGCATTGTTCTGTAAATATTAAAGAATCCTGTAATCATGGACGATATCTTTAATTAAAGAGTTGGAAACAATTTTGAAAATATTAAAGATAGGTGATTGCTATGGTTGCAGAAAATAAAATAATACCAGCGGCCAAAAAGATTATGGGGATTACAGACAGGAGATCCTTTTTGGGCGGAGGATACCGGTCTAATGTTCCGAATCGTAAAAAAGACAGGCGCAAGGCACCGTATGACCGAAGAAAAGGCATTAGAGACGGTGTGATCGTCACATTATCCTTTAATAAAGATCGCAGGAAAAGCCCTGACCGCCGTTTTCAGAAATCAGGCAGGCCCATACTCACAAACGATTCCGGAAAATCTGTTTATGATATCATTGCATAATGGCGTCTGAAGTTTTATGAATCCGTCTCCTAGGGGACGGATTTTATATTTTTTTCACATACTTTTCTTTTTTATCCCCTGCTGGTAAAACAAGGGCATGAGTGACTTTTCCTTTGATGATCTTGGCATTCTCCATGAATCGGGAATACTTTCCCATCTGGACTACTATTTTTGCACAACCATGGCCAATATCTTTAAATATGCCGGACCCTTGGAAATTTTTTCCGCAGGCCTGACCTGCCGGGCGCTTTCCAAAGGCTGCATCTGTCTGGATCTTGCAGCCGCAGCCGGGACTGTTCTGAAAACCTCCGAGGGAAGGGAACTCATCCGGCTTCCCGAACTTACATCCTGGTGCAATACCCTTGAAAATTCTGCCATGGTGGGTATGGAAGCCTCAAATTGCGTGAAAACGGAAAATGACAAGGGCTTCTGGATTGGTAAATCCCCCTTGATCCTTGACCGTGACAACAATCTTTATCTTTCCAGGTATTATGATTTTCAATGCCGTCTTTCAGATAATATCAAGGCACGGATTAAAAGGCAGGTTCCCGGACCTGATGATACGTTTGTCAATTCCAGGCTGACTTTGTTTTTTGGCAGCAAAGATACTCACAGAACCTTTGGACAGCAGCAGGCTGTTAAGAAAGCCCTTTGTTCCGGTTTTACCATGATATCCGGTGGGCCGGGTACCGGAAAAACTTATATTACCGATATGATACAGACACTTTTGACAACCTGGACCCGGGAAAATGAACTTCCGCCTCCCCGGGTGATGTGTCTGGCACCCACTGGCAAGGCTGCCTCCAGGTTGAAAAACGGGACCACTATCCACAGTGCGCTTAAACCTGTAAAAAACGGAACAGGGTTCCGTCACAATGCAGCCAATCCCCTGGCCGCAGACCTGGTGATTATTGATGAGGCGTCCATGATTGACATGGCCCTTATGACAAGGCTTTTCGAGGCCATCTGCCCTGATGCACGCGTTGTCATGCTCGGTGATATGAATCAACTTTCTCCTGTTCAGGCTGGGGCTGTGTTTTCCGACCTGTGCCATGCTGATGTGTTGGCCGGTTTTCGGGTGTTTTTGGATTTTAATTTCAGGTCCGGGGATAAAACCGGCATTGAAACCCTTGCAAAGGCCGTTAACGCAAGTGATGCGGATACCGTGGCAGACATCCTCAAAGCGGATTATCCTGATCTTGAATTTGTGGATACTGTTAAGGATGGGGGATATCAGGCCCGCCTCGAAACCTGTATCCGGGAAGGGTATAAGCCCCTTTGGGATGCTAGATCCCCTAAGCAGGCCATGGCGGCGGTTGATGGGTTTCGTGTGCTGTGTGCCCACAATTCAGGGAACAGCGGAACATTACAAATTAATCATCTATGTGAAAAAATATTACGCTCTAAGGGGAAAGATGGTATAAAGTGGCCTGTTTTTAAAACGCTTTTAATGGTTCGGCGAAATGATTACCAAAGGTCGCTGTTTAACGGTGATACCTGTGTGGTCCTTGAAGAAAATAAAGGTGCAACGGCCTGGTTTTCCCCAGAACAGTCAGATTCGGGGCAATCAGAAATCAGGCATTTCAGGATGTCTGATCTGCCTGAGTGTGAGCGTGGCTTTGCTGTGACCGTCCATAAAAGCCAGGGATCGGAATTTGACACTGTGCTGATCCTCATCCCTGAGCAAATATCACCGGTGGTTACCCGGCAGTTGCTTTATACGGGTATCACAAGGTCCCGGAAAAAAGTGATTATCTTCGGGAGTATGCCCATGATCCAGCAGGCCGTAATGACCTCGGTTGAACGCAGGTCCAATCTGCAGGCGGTTCTGGATAGGGAGTAGGGCTCGAACACCGGTGGGCGGGGATGTTGAGTACCTCTGACACGGGCTAGCCTTGTAACCTTTCCGGGCATGGCCTGCAATATGACGTGAAAGCCGTCTGACTAACCTTGGCGCTTTCATACAAATTTTAGTGAAAGAATTGTTTTGAAACAAAAAGACAGCTTTACCGATCAGATCTGGATGTTTTTTGCCTCGGTGAAACTTACTATTTATACCCTGGTGCTTTTAGTCTTAACCTCCATCATTGGCACCGTGGTTTTGCAGAACGCAAGTCCCGAAGCCTATATCAGGCTTTACGGCCCGGGGTTGTATAATATGATCCAGGTGCTTGATCTGGACAGGATGTATCAGGCCTGGTGGTATCTGCTGCTCATGGTGGTTTTATGCGTTAATATTGTTGTCTGCTCCATTGACCGGCTTTCTGTTACCTGGAAAATTATTTTTCCCAAAAAACTCTCGATTAATCCCCAGCGGTTTGAAAAAACTAAAAACAGACAGCAGTTTGAGTGTCAGCTTCCCATGGACCACATTGCGTCCAAGGCAAAGCAGGTAATTGCCAGGCGGGCCGGAAAAGTTGTTGAAAAAACAGATGAAAAAGGTCTGCTTTTGTATGCGGAAAAAGGCAGGTGGTCCCGCCTGGGGGTTTACGTGGTTCATTCAAGTGTTCTCATGCTGCTTGCCGGTGCCCTGATCGGGTCTGCATTGGGATTCAAGGCCAACTTGCGTCTGGACGAGGGACAGGCTGCAGATACCGTGTTTGATACCCACACACGGCTGCCCATAAAACTACCGTTCACCGTCCGGTGCAATGATTTTCAGGTCAAATTTTACGATACAGGGGCGCCGGACGAATTTAAATCCAGTCTGACTATCCTTGAAAACAACCAGGAAAGTTTTTCAGAAGATATTCTGGTCAATCATCCGCTAAGATACAAGGGTATCAATATCTTCCAGGCTTCCTATGGTGCGAGCACGCCTGATGAGGCCCTGTTTGAAATCACGGACAGTGAAACCGGAACCATTGAAACTCAGACCATCAAAAACGGCGGTGTCGTGCAGCTGCCGGCTGGTGCTGGTACGTTTACATTTGAAGGATTTTTGCCCCATTATGATTTCAATGGTCATGACCTTGGTGAGGCGTTTATCGGGCGCCTTGATACGACCCCTGGCCGGAATATCCAGATTGCTTTACCCACCAAGTTTCCCACCTTTGATAAAATGCGAAAGGGCAGATTCACGGTTGAAGTCAAATCCTGGGACCATGCCTATTACACCGGCCTTCAGGTGACAAAGGACCCGGGCGTTCCCTTTGTGTACACAGGCTTTCTGCTTATGATCATCGGCTGCTGGGTTACTTTCTTTGTTTCCCATCAGTCCGTGTGTATCGGTCTTGAACAAACCGGGTCCGGCAGTACCCGGGTGTGGGTGGCCGGTCGGGCCAACCGCAACGCCCAGAGCACCAATCTGACCGTAAAAAAACTTGTAAAGGAATTAAAGGACGTATCAGGCAAATGAATTCATCCCTGCTTCTATCGGCTGCAACATTTATCTATGCTTTGGCATCGGTATTCTATATTGGATCTTTTTCATTCAAAAAACAGGCGTTTGCCCGGCTTGGGTTCTGGGTGATTGTCATCGGGCTTATGGCTAATACCGGCGGGATTTTGCTGCGGTGGGTGGAGTCCTACCACATGGGATACGGCCATGCACCCTTTTCCAATATGTATGAGTCCCTGGTCTTTTTTTCATGGACTGTCGCGGCTCTTTATGTGTTTGTGGAAATTAAATACACAGAAAGCATCATCGGCGTCTTTGTCTCTCCCTTGATCTTTCTGGGTATTGCCTATGCCAGCTTTGATCCGTCCATCACGTCAAAAATTACGCCTTTGATCCCCGCACTGAAGTCCAACTGGCTCATTGCCCATGTAATCACCTGCTTTCTGGGGTATGCAGGCTTTGCCCTTGCCTTTGGGTTCAGCTTCATGTATTTCATCAAACCCAAAGATCCAGAAGCAAGACGTCTGTTTGCAAAACTTCCGGATTGGGATACTATTGATGAATTAACCTATCAGATGATCGTTTTCGGGTTCCTTTTCCTGACCATCGGTATTATCACAGGCGCTGTCTGGGCCAATTCCGCCTGGGGCAAATACTGGTCCTGGGATCCTAAAGAAACCTGGTCTTTGATCACCTGGTTTATTTATGCCATTTTCCTTCATCTGCGACTGATGCGTGGGTGGCACGGAAAAAATCTTGCCATTGTCTCCATCATCGGATTTTTAGGGGTTATGTTCACTTATTTCGGCGTGAATTTCCTTTTATCCGGGCTTCACAGCTACGCCTGAATGTATCCAGTATCCAGATTGAAGAAGGTTCCCATTCGTTGAGAATGTCATAGATCGTTGAATCATCCCCAAAATGGGTGGTTTTTCTTTCCCCAGCGTTCCCCGACCGCGACTATAATGGACCCCGAAATCTGAACCGGTTGCGAAGAGACACTTGACGTGCTAAAAGCCCGGTTCGATTTTCACCAGACAAAGGAGGTCCATGAGAAAGAATTACAGCGGAAAGTTCAAAGCAAAAGTTGCGGTTGAGGTGATTAAAGAACAGAACACGATTTCTGAGCTGGCATCTAAA
Organism: Desulfobacter vibrioformis DSM 8776; assembly: GCF_000745975.1. Lineage (GTDB taxonomy): Bacteria > Desulfobacterota > Desulfobacteria > Desulfobacterales > Desulfobacteraceae > Desulfobacter > Desulfobacter vibrioformis. The sequence goes on from NZ_JQKJ01000009.1 coordinate 165,241, forward strand.
TACGAAGTCCACCGGTCCATGTTGACCAGGTGGAAGAAGGAGGCACTGGAGGGGCTTCCCAATCTCTTCTCGACAGCCCAGAAGGACAGAAAAGAAAGTCACAACACACAAAACCTGATAGAGGATTTATACAAACAGATCGGCCAGCTCACCGTTG
>NZ_JQKJ01000010.1 GCF_000745975.1 Desulfobacter vibrioformis DSM 8776
TTCATGCGAAAGTCCTGGCAAAAAATCTTACATGGATATTAGCATCACCTGCTCAAGATGTAATAGAGAAAAAGGATGATAAAAAAAAGCACGAACATCAATTGAATATGACACAGGCAATTTCAAAATCCAAAGATACACTCTTTTTACTTTTTGAAAGACCTCGTGAAATAATTGAACAGCTAATCCAGCAAATTCATACACTTTTTATGGGAGCAACAGAACCGATTAGACCTGGGCGTAAATTTGAACGAAAACATAAAGTTGCCAAAAGGGAGCATCATATGAATTTAAAACCTTGCCGTTAACTTTATGACATTGAGGTCATGGGACAAGCTACTCCGATTTATCTTACCTTTTCAATTCTGGTTTTTATTCAATGTATCAAATGGCTTTGCAAACACTGCTGATCAGGACAAAACCACAGGTAATGCCGGGTTCCGTGCCCTGGCTGTAAAGTCCGTTAATAATCCGTAAAGCCCAATAAATTCAAAAATTTTCAATAAGTCAAGTGTCTTGGTGAGGGGAAATCATGAAATTAAAAACAAATCTGATCGCTTTGGCGGCAAGTGTCATTCTTGTTCTCATTATCACGGGAAGCGGTCTTGTTTATACGGAACACGAAATAGACAACGCCCTGTCTGCAAGTAAAACCATTACCTTAATTGTGAATGAGGTGTTTCAACTGAACCGGCTGGCAGCCGATGTCAACCGGGCCGGCATCCCGCGCACCCGCCTGCAGTGGCAGTGGAAAATGGATGGGCTGGAAACCCTTGTCTCAAGTTTTCCCCAGGGCGACGCCGCGGTGGATAAAATGCGCGTTGAAATGATTCAGTTGAACCTGATTCTGAAGGGGTATATGCAGACCTGTGAAGATGTATTCGCCCTGGGCAGCCGGGACAGCTTTAACCGGGCAATACAGTTCCGGATCCAGAACCTGACCACGTATCTTCATTCAATGTCTTCCCTCACCCAGGGGCTTCTGGTTGAAAGCTACGCCCATGTCCAGAAGGTCCGGGGGCAACAGAGAACTTTTTTAATTGTCAGTGTTGGCACCTGGTGCATTTTGCTGGTTTTCTGGACCCTGACGCTCTGGTCGGGCATCATGACACCGGTGCACAAGCTCCTGCATTCCACTGCCGTTGTCAGGCAGGGCAACCTGGCCCACCGGGTGGCGGTAAAAGACAACGGCCATGAAATGGATGCGCTTTTAATATCGTTCAATGCCATGCTGGACCGCCTGGAAAGCCTGACCAAAACCCGGAAGACCGTATTTGATATCACGGACAGGGAACAGGCATGGGTGGGGCGCCAGCTCAATGAAGAAATCAGCCAGATTGTAACCGGTATCAAACTTCATCTGGCTGTACTTAAAAATGAAAATACCGATAATCATATCATTGGAAAAATTTCCTTTTACCTGGATCAGATACAGGCTGAAATCAAACAAATACTGAAAAAAATGCAGCCGGTCATGCTGGAGGAATTCGGCCTTGCCACCACCCTGGAATGGTTTTGTGACGAGATCGGCAAAAATACGGACATCCGGCTTGATGTACCGGCCAATGATGAAGGGATTCCCAAAAGACTCCACATACCGATTTTCAGAATTGTCCAGGAAGCTGCCAATAATGCCCTGAGCCACGGGCAGCCGGATCAAATTTCCATCCGGATCAACGACCATGGCAATATTGTCTGCCTGACCATCAAGGATGACGGCAAGGGATTTGAGTTGTCCAAGATCCAAAAAGGCCGGGGCCTGACCGCCATGCAGGTCCGGTGCGCCACGGAACAGGGCGATTTTTCCGTGGCATCCGAACCGGAAAAAGGCTGCTGTATCACGGCTTCATTCCCGGTTCGGACAAATTCGGACCGTCCCGTCAATTCCGGGACAGATTTGTATCAGGCCGCGTTCATATAGAGTCAACGCCCTTATTAATCAATTTCTTCGAAGCCTAAGTCCATGGAGGCCAGGCACTCTGAACATTCCATTGTGGCATTTTCAAGATCAGGATATTTCTCTTTGATCTCTTCTTCGGTCATGGTTGATAAATGGCTGCATCCGCACTGCGGGCAGATGCCTTTGATTCTGTGGTTCTTTGTTTTCTTTTCAGTCATGATTCTCTCCTTGTTATAGGGTGATGGTCAAGCGCTGGTTAAGCCGGCTTCAAACAAAACAGGCTTAATTGAAAATAGAATATACAATTTATGTGCCAGATAATTGCTTTGGTTTTAAAAAAAATGAGGGACAGACCACAGTAGTTGTGGATATTAAAAAAAATGGTACAATACAAATTATTAGTGCGGCGGTTTTAATTTTTTTGTCCTGGATAATGATCAATTGTACAAACCGGAAAACCCCATCGAATTGATGGGTATAAAGGGGATAAATATGAGGGAAAAAAATCTGAGTCTTGATGAAGTACTCAACGTGCTCAAGGAACGAAAATCAATATTTGAAAAAAAATTCGGAATCAGTGCCATAGGTGTTTTTGGTTCTTTTGCAAATGGAAAGAGCGGACCTGGAAGTGATGTGGATGTTGTGGTGAAGATGGTCAAACCTGATCTTTTTTACATGGTTCATATTAAAGAAGAACTTGAGAACGATTACCAGACAAAAGTTGATATTATCCATTATCGTGACAAAATGAATGCGTTTTTAAAAAAGCGTATTGATTCAGAGGCTGTTTATGTTTGATACGGAACTTGTAGATGAAATACTCAGCCAAATTCTAACGGCCGCACACCGTATTGAGAGACGATCCGGAGATATCTTTGAGCCCGATGATTTTCTTATTTCCGATGCAGGAATCAGCAATTATAAATTTGACCAGCACACAATTGTGCGGTGCCCACCATATCCTCCAGCGGTGGGCACAAAAAACGTGCCCACCCTACCGGCTGGGCTTGATTTTTTACCATGAAGTACATGAAGAGCATGAAGAAGTCCATTCTTCATGTACTTCGTGCGCTTCATGGTTTTAATACTGACGTCAAGAGATATCCGCGTTACCCGGGGTTTTCTTCTGGGCCATGTAATACAGAACCGGCACCGCCATTCTGGAAATCAGCAGGGAGGCAATCTCACCAAACATCAGTGAAATGGCCAGACCCTGGAAAATCGGGTCTGCCAGGATCACCGAAGCGCCCACAACAACCGCCAGGGCTGTCAGCAGCATGGGCCGGAACCGGATGGCACCGGCTTCCACAACAGCCTCGGCCAGGGGCAGACCATGGCTTCGGCGCAGTTCGATAAAATCCACCAGAATAATGGAATTCCTCACCACAATCCCTGCACCTGCCATAAATCCGATCATTGAGGTGGCGGTAAAAAATGCCCCGAGTGCCCAATGCGCGGGCAGGATGCCGATCAAAGAAAACGGAATGGCCGCCATCACCACCAGCGGCGTGACATAGCTTTTAAACCAGCCCACCATGAGCATATATATAAGCACCATGACCACGCAAAACGCCAGGCCCAGATCCCGGAACACCTCCAGGGTAATATGCCACTCCCCGTCCCATTTGATGGAGGGCTCGGACGGGTTAAACGGCTGCTTCAGGTTATATACAGCCACATGGTCCAGGCTTCCGCCAAAATCCCTGCCAGACAGCTTCCCAAGCGCTTTATTCATCTCAAGGATGGGGTACACCGGACTCTCTGCCGCGCCTGCCACATCACCTGTCACGTAAATCACCGGCTTCAGGTTCTTCCGGTAGATGGGCTGGTCCACGGGTGCCCGGCCCAGGGTCACCAGTTCACGCAAGGGCGTCAGGACCGATGCCGGATTGCGCGGATTGCGCAGCCCGATGTTCAGGATAGAATCAATCCGGGCGCGTTCAGCTTTGGGAAGTTCAAATACAATATTGATCTCTTCCTTGTCCCGGGGCTGGTGGAACAGGTCCACGGACAATCCGGAAAGCCCCATATTCACAGCCTGGGTAATGTCGCCTTCACTGATGCCGTGCAGCGCGGCTTTTTCCTTGTCCACCGTGATAATGGTCTTTTCGCGGTCTGTCTGCCTGTACCAGTCAATATCCACCACACCATCTGTCCGGGCAAAAATCTGTTTGACCTTTTTGGCCAAAGCCAGGCGCGAGGCCTGGTTGGGGCCGTAGACCTCGGCAACCAGGGTCTGGAGGACCGGCGGACCCGGGGGCACTTCGGCAACCGCAATGGTGGCCCCGTATTTTTGGGCAATGGCCGCCAAGGCCGGACGCACCTTTTTGGCAATTTCATGGCTTTGCCGGTCACGATCCTGTTTGGATGCCAGGTTGACCTGAATGTCTGCCACATCAGGACCCGACCGCATGAAATAATGCCGGACCAGACCGTTGAAATTATACGGGGAGGCCGTGCCTGCGTAAATCTGATAATCAGTGACATCCGGTTCCTGTTTGATCACCTGGGCCATCTCCATGGCCACCTGCGTAGTCTGCTCCAGGGTGCCGCCTTCGGGCATGTCCAGAATCACCTGAAATTCAGACTTATTGTCAAAGGGCAGCATCTTCACTTTCACCAGGCCCAACACAACCATGGCACAAGACCCCAACAGCATGGCAATGATGATACAGAAAAACAGGATACGCCAGCCACCGTGGGCCAGCAGCGGATCCATGATATGGTGATAAAACCGGGTAAACGGATCATCCGGGGCATGGTCCGGATCATGGCCTTCCTCTATTACCCCGGTGTCTCCTGCTGCCGCTTGTTTGCGTTTTAAAATATGGGTGGCAGCCCAGGGGGTAATGGTAAACGCAATAATCAGGGAAAAGACCATGGCAGCCGACGCCCCCACCGGGATGGGGCGCATGTACGGTCCCATGAGACCGCCCACAAAAGCCATGGGTAAAATCGCGGCAATCACGGCCCATGTGGCCAGAACCGTTGGATTGCCCACCTCGCTCACCGCAATGATGGCAATATCTTTGAAGGAACGGGACCGGTTCTCCGGCAGCCGCATGTGTCTGACAATATTTTCCACCACCACAATGGCATCATCCACCAGAATGCCGATGGAAAAAATCAGGGCGAACAGGGTGATCCGGTTCAGGGTATAGCCGTGTAAATAGAAAAGCAGCAGGGTCAGGGACAAGGTGGAAGGGATGGCCAGCATGACGATCATGGACTCCCGCCATCCCAGAAAAATCAGGATGAGCAGGGCCACCCCGAACACGGCAATACCCATGTGCAAAAGCAGTTCATTGGATTTTTCAGCCGCGGTCTCCCCATAGTCCCGGGTCACGGTAACGTCCACATCGCCGGGAATCAGGCTGCCTTTAAGCTGGTCCACCCGGGTTAAAACTTTTTTCACCACATCAACGGCATTGGCACCGGGCCGTTTGGCCACGGAAAGGGTGACAGCTGCTTCGGGATCATGGCGGTCCTTGCTGCCGAACAATACATAAGAGTCAGGCTCCTGGGGGCCGTCAATAATTTTTGCCACCTGGTGCAGGTAAACCGGATTGCCGCTGTAAACACCGATGACGATATTGCCGATATCTTCGGCGCTTTCCAGGAAGGTGCCGGTCTGGATCAGCATTTCCCGGTTATTGGCCTGGGTGACCCCTGAAAACGACCGGCGGTTGGCCTCGGTAAGGTGATTGATCAGATCAAAAGGCGTCAGATTCCGGGCCGCCAGCTGCAACGGATCAAACAGCACACGCACCTGGCGGCGGGTTCCGCCAATCAATTTGGTTTCAGAGACCTCAAAAATGGATTTCACCTCATCATCCACCTGGGCGGCCAGCCTGCGCAGCATAAAATGGTCATAGGTTTTGGAATGAAAGGTCAACGCCAGAATCGGCACATCGTCAATGGTATGCGGCTTGATCATGGGCATGGACACGCCGTGGGGAATCCGGTCAAAATTGGTTTGCAGCTTCTGGTTCAGCCGGACAATGGAAGTTTCCAGATCCTGGCCCACATAGAAACGGACCACCAGCATACTTTTACCCGGCATGGAAGTGGAGTAGATATACTCCACGCCGGGCAGTTCATAGAGCAGCTTTTCCATGGGGATGCTTAAACGCTGTTCCACCTCTTTGGCACTCGCCCCGGGCATGGCAACCATGACATCAATCATCGGCACTTTAATCTGGGGTTCCTCTTCCCTGGGCAGCAGGGTAATGGCCATGACCCCGAGCAGAAGCGAGGCAATAATGCCAATCAAAGTCAGTTTGGATTCAACAAAGGTCGCGGCCAACCAGCCGGCAAACCCCTTATGTTCGGGAGACTGTTGTTCGTTCATGGGATTTCTCTATTCCGTTTTTATGGGCTGTCCGTCCACGAGATGTTCATTGTTTTTGAAAATAACCGTTTCACCGGGATTCAGACCAGCCACAATCTCCGTGAGTCCGTCCTGGCGCATGCCGGTTCGTACCAGGCGAAGATGGGCTTTGTTGCCGGCAGCCACAAAGACACGTTCCATCTGTCCCTTGGGTAACACGGTGCTGTCTGGCACAAACAGGGATGTCCTGGCCTGTCCGGGCAGCTTGACCCGGGCAAACTGCCCGGTGCGCAATTTCTCGTTGAACAAAAGATCAATGGTGACCGGTGCTGTCCGGGAGACAGGATCAGCCGAAGGGGCCACCTGGGCCACGGTACCGTTGATGGTCAGTCCGGCCGTGGGGATGGTGACCGTAAGTGTCTGGCCCGGTGCAACCTGCAGCACCAGGCTTTCGGGTACGGCACACACCGCCTGCATGTTCTGATCATTTTCAATGCGCAGCAGCACCGTGCCGGGTGTGGCCAGATCCCCGGCATGTACATTTTTCGCCGTGATCACGCCGGAAAACGGCGCGGTGATGGTGACATAACCAAGCATGGTCCGGGCCCCCTGCACCGCTGCCTTTGCCACTGCATACTGATCCTGCATGGATTTGACGGTTTCAGCCGTGGTGGCATTTTTTTTTAAAAGTTTCTGTTCCCGGGAAAGATTGCGCTCGGCCTGATTGAGCCGGGCCTGGGCCTGATTAAGCTGGGCCTCGATTTCCCGGGCACTGATTTTAACCAGTAGGTCGCCTTTGTTTACACGAGAGCCCAGAACCACGGGCACTTGAGTCACGACACCCGTCACTTTGGCGGCAATGGCCGCACGTTCAACAGCCTGCAGGGTTCCCACAACCTCCACAAGTGTGGGTACGGTCTGCTCAATTACTGTGGAAGTCTGCACCGCTGCAACAGGCAGCGCAGGGGATGTCTCCTGTGCCCGGGCACCAACGCCCGGGACCAGGATCATCATCAGAACAAACAGAAGGTGTGTACGAATTTTCATTGTAATACCCATTGCCTTAAAAATGTTATTATTATTATTCGGAATATTGCAGTAATCCGCAGGCCCGTCTTAAATTGGCAACTGCGATGCGGTGTTCCGCATTGGCCAGTGTGTGGCGGACCTGGGCTTCTGTCAGCCGGTTTTCCGCATCAATCAATTCCGAAGAAAGCACAAGCCCTGCCTTGAATCGTTCCCGGAAAAGGCAGGCAGACGCCTGGGCAGATGCCACCATCTTTTCGGTTACCCGGCACCGTTTGTCTGTCTGGTCAAGAGTCAAAACAGCCTGCCGGATTTCCAGGGCATAGGCCAGCTCCATTTTCCGAAGTTCATCCTTTTCCTGGGCCAGTGCGATGCTGGCCTGTTGAACCCTGGCATCTGTCTGTTTTCCGTCAAACAGCGTCATATTGACGCGGATTCCGGCCATCCATGAGTCGCCGGAGCCGCTGCCTATCTCAAACCCCTTGTCCACCTGATAGGAACCAAAGGCATCGGCCGTGGGGTAATATCCACTTTTGGCCTGGCGAAGTCCGGCCTGCCTTGCCTGAATCAGAAACTGCATGGCCAAGATTTCCGACCTGTCTTTAAAATCAGGCTGTGTGGGCACAGGCTGTAAAGGGGTCTGGTCAAGGTTGATGTCCACCTGGTTTCCGGTCAGCCCCAGCACATTCAAAAGACTTTGTTTTGAAAGGGCAAGACCATGCTGTGCCTGAATCAAATCTTCACTGGCAAGGGACTGCTGTACCTCCAGGTTCAACAGCTCCTGTTTGAGCAGATCCCCTTCCTCAAACCGGGCCCTGGCCGCCTGTATTGATGCGTCAATGGCCTGAACCGCCGCTTGCCTTGCGCTGACATTCCCCTTGGCCTGGACAATGTTAAAAAAGGATTTTACCACGGCAAAGCCAAGGCTGTTTTTAACGGCTTTTTCCTGGAGCATGGCCGCTTTTTTCCGGGCATTGGCAGCATCCACGCCGGCCTGGCTTCGCCCGCCGTTATATATGCGGTATGTCAGCCCAAGCATAAACTGAAGATCATCGGTTTCGCCGGGGTTGTTAAAATCAATACTGTTGGAAAACACCCCCTGGTTAAGAATATTTCCAAATGAATACATGGGGTTGTTGGTGCGCGAATATCCTGCCTGGGCTCCCAATTGAGGATAGAAGGCTGCGCTGGCTTCTTTTATGGCGGCTGCGGATGCGGCAATTCGCTTCAGCGCAATCTGTGCGTCGGGATTATTCTGCAGGGCAAACCGGACCGCTTCAGGTCCTGTCCACACCTCCGGTACAGTGTCCTGGGCAAAAGACAGGGGCACATGGGACATCGTGCAGCATAAACAAATTGCCATAATCATACGGACAGCAGCGATCCCGAACCCGTTACAACTTTTTCTGTAATTAAAAATCCATGTCTTCATAATACCGCCTAAATCATCTTTGCCATGTTAAATTTGTTACATTTATACCTGAACTGAAAAAGAACAGGCATGCATTTCCGAATCCAATTTAATTGCCGCATTTCCCCGTACTTTTTATTGTATCGTTTTTAAGCAGATACTATACCATAGTAATTTATCATAATCAGTTTTTATCCATTTTTTACTGATATTAAACGCTTATTGTAATATTTGTAGTTAAAATATAAAAAAAATCGTTCTTTAATGGTTCGTTATTTTCATTTAACCACCTGCAAACAAAGAAATATGTATTCAACCTGAGACAGAAAACACTTATGTATCATCCGATACCGGTTTCACGGAAACGCCCATACAACCCGCCCATGTCACCGTCAGTGCTTTTCTGCCAACGCACCCGTCAAAACGATAAACTTTAATATGGTGTTATGATTAATTTTATTCCATAATACCTTTATTTTAAAGCTTTTTTATAAAACCATCGAATAGACGGATTGGATATAACCCCTTGTTAAATGGCACTATTATTATTATTGCTTTGATTTTAGGCAGTTACTTTGCCTTTTCCAAACATCTGTCTCAATCTTCAAATTGGAAAGCCACGGTCACGCCTCTGGCATCAATCATGGGAAGCGGTTTTTTGATCAGCGCACCGCTTCTGGCCGGGACCGTCGGCAACCTGGCTGTGATATGCATGGCACTGCTTCTTGCCCTGGCATTTCTTGTGGGTGAGGCCATCCGGTTCAATATCCGTCATTTTGAACCCATTGAAACCCATGGGCGCGGTTTCGCACAAGGCGTGGCTTTTTTCTCCAGGATTGTACTAACCTGTGCGTATTTCATCTCAATCACCTATTACCTGCAATTGCTGTCAGCCTTTCTTCTAAACAGCTTGGGTATTAAAAACGAATTTGCGGCCAACGGCATCACCACAGCACTTCTGGTGACCATCGGGGGAATCGGGATGTGGCGGGGGCTGGATGAACTGGAAAAAGTTGAAAAATATGCCATTGCCTTAAATCTTGGGATGATCGGCGCTCTTTTAGCCGGCCTGGGCATTTATAATTTTCAGCGGGCTGCAGGCGGACTCTGGGAACTGCCTGGGATTTCATCTGCGATCAATTTTCATGATTTAAGAGTGCTGCTCGGGCTTCTAATTGTTGTGCAGGGATTTGAAACCTCCCGCTATCTTGGAAAGGAACATACAGCAGACCAACGAATCAGCACCATGCGGGCTGCCCAGTTGATCTCCACAGGCATTTATCTGACCTTCATTGCTCTGGCAACCATACTGTTTCACAAAAATCTTGGATCGGATGTAACGGCAATCATCAGCATGTCAAAGCCTGTGGCATCTGTACTGCCACTGCTGCTTTCCGTTGCCGCCATTGGAAGCCAATTCAGTGCTTCTGTGGCAGATACCTCAGGTGCCGGCGGATTAATCCAGGATATCATCCACGGCAAGCTTTCCATACGAACCACTTACCTTTTAGTCATTATCGTCACCGTGGCACTCACCTGGGCAACCAATGTCAATGAAATTATTGCCTATGCCTCAAGGGCATTTGCGCTTTATTATATGCTGCAATGCGGGGTTGCATGGATTGTTGCCTGGCAGAACAAGACACTTGCCAACAGGTCAAGGCGCCTTTGGCTTTTTGGGTTGCTGGCCCTGGTTTGCCTTTTGGTCTTTACCCTTGGTATCCCGTCGGGATAACAAGCCACCACTGGCGGACAACCGGCACAGTATCATTGTTTTTTAATACAAGCTTAGATAACGATTAGTTAAATATAACAATATCCCCCCGGGGCCGACAAAAATTTCATATGCAGGTCCCAGGGGGATATTTTTCTAACAGACCGGGCTATCCCATGGCCTAGATACGTGTTGGGCCATGACCGGGAACAAGCCGGTCTTTTTCTTTGTCAAGGCGGAAGGACACAGTCTCTCCTTCCAGATACTCCCCTTTAAGCAATGCCAAGGACAGCGGATTTTCGATTTCCTGCTGGATCACACGTTTGAGCGGACGGGCCCCAAACCCGGGATCATAACCCTTTTGCGCCAAAAAGGCCATGGCGTCATCATCCAGATGAACAGCCAGGTTCCTGGCGGCCAGCCGCCGGTTCAGGGCCGCAATCTGGATGGCGGCAATGTCCATGATATGCTCGCGTTCCAGGGCATGGAAGGTGATGATCTCATCAATCCGGTTCAAAAATTCCGGCCTGAATGCGGCTTTAAGGGCCTGCTGCACCGCCTGTTCCACCGCTTCGGCCGACGCGCCATTCCCCGCTTCAAGCAGTATTCTGGACCCGATATTGGATGTCATGATGATGATGGTGTTCCTGAAATCCACGGTCCGGCCATGGCCATCGGTCATCCGGCCGTCGTCCAGGGCCTGGAGCAGGATGTTGAACACGTCCGGGTGGGCCTTTTCAATCTCGTCGAACAGAATAACACTATAGGGCCTGCGCCGCACCGCCTCGGTGAGGTAGCCACCCTGGTCATATCCCACATAGCCGGGAGGGGCACCGATGAGACGGGCCACACTGTGCTTTTCCATGTACTCGGACATATCCAGCCGCACCATGGCGTCCTTAGAATCAAACATGAACTCGGCCAGGGATTTGGCCAGTTCGGTTTTACCCACACCCGTGGGTCCCATGAAGATAAAGGTACCAATGGGCCGGTCTTCGGGCTGCAAACCGGACCTGGCCCGCCGCACAGCATTGGAAACCGCATCAATGGCCTTTTCCTGGCCGATCACCCGTTTGGCAATATACGATTCCATGGCGATCAGTTTTTCCTGCTCACCCTGGAGCATCTTGGATACGGGGATGCCGGTCCAGGTGGAGACCACCTCAGCCACATCCGTCTCTTCCACATCTTCTTTAAGCATCTTGCAGGTCTGCTGCAGACTTGCAAGACTGAGCTTTTTCTCCTCAATTTTTCTGTTCAGATCCGCAATGGTGCCGTACCTGATCTGGGCCACCTTTGCAAGGTCCCCGGCACGCTCGGCAAGCTGGGCCTCGGTCTGGAACCGGTCAATATCCTCCCTGAGCCCTGAGATCTCCCGGATAATGGATTTCTCATTATCCCAGTGCAGCTTCAAGGGCCGGATCTCCTCTTCCATGGTTGCAATATTTTTCTCCAGGTGTTCGAGACGCTCCCTGGAGGCTTTGTCCTTTTCCTTGATCAGGGCCTGGCGCTCAATGGCCGCCTGGGTCAGCCGCCGCTGGATCTCGTCAATGGCCCGGGGCATGGAGTCTATTTCGATACGAAGCTTGGATGCGCACTCATCAATCAGGTCAATGGCCTTGTCCGGCAGAAACCGGTCGGCAATGTACCGGTGGGACAGGGTGGCGGCCGCCACCAGGGCGGAGTCCTTGATCCGGATGCCGTGGTGCACCTCGTATTTTTCCTTCAGCCCCCTGAGGATGGAGATGGTGTCTTCCACCGTGGGTTCCTTGGCCATGACCGGCTGGAAACGCCGCTCCAGAGCTGCATCCTTTTCAATATATTTTCTGTACTCGTCCAGGGTGGTGGCCCCCACACAGCGCAGACTGCCCCGGGCCAGGGCCGGTTTAAGCATATTGGAGGCATCCACGGATCCCTCGGCAGCACCTGCCCCCACCACCGTATGCAACTCGTCAATGAAGAGAACAATTTCCCCCTCGGCAGCCTCAACCTCTTTTAATACCGCTTTGAGACGGTCCTCAAATTCGCCCCGGAATTTTGCCCCGGCAAGCATTGCCCCCATATCCAGGGCAATGACCCGCCGGTTTTTCAGGGTTTCGGACACATCGCCTTCCACAATCCGCTGGGCCAGGCCTTCCACAATGGCGGTTTTGCCGACCCCCGGCTCGCCAATGAGCACAGGATTGTTTTTCCGGCGCCGGGACAATACCTGAACGATTCGCCGGATCTCCTCATCCCGCCCAATAACCGGGTCCAGTTTACCCTGGCGTGCCAGATCAGTCAGGTCTTTTCCGAATTTTTCCAAAGATTGGTACTTATCTTCGGGATTCTGGTCAGTCACCCGCTGGTTACCCCGGATATCCTTGAGTACGGACAGGATCACGTCTCTTTTAACGCCCAGCCCCGTAAGGATTTCGCCCGCCTTGTCCCGGCCCTGGGTTAGGCTGATCAATATATGCTCAAGGCTGACATACTGATCCTTCATCTTTGCGGCCTCCTTAAAGGCCAGATCCAGCATTTTCCGTCCGGCTTCGGACAGATAGGGCTGTCCCCCGGACACCTTGACCATATTGTCCAGGGCAGATGACACGAGCTGTACCACATCACCGGGATTGACACCTATTTTATTGAATATGGATACAGCAATGCCCTGGGAATCGGCCAGCATGGCCCCCAGAAAGTGGACGGGCTCAATGGCCTGCTGACCCTTTTCAACCGCAAGCGTGTGGGCCTGCTGGAACAATTCCTGGGATTTCACCGTCAATTTATCAAAATTCATAATGCACCTCCAGATACATATTACTTTTTATTTATTACAGCCTAAAAGTAATGGCATTTTTATACCCGTCAACATCTATCTCAAATAAAATACCCAGAGAATCAACAGGCACATTAAATTTATGAATTTGCAAAACATCATTATACTATGCTATTTGAATAAAAAAAATGCTACCATTTTATTTGAACAATAACACCATTAATCGCAACGCAATTTAAAGAAAATGAACAAAGACTTCATTCCTGTTAAAAGATCCCAGATCCCGTTGTTCAAAGATTTTCCCCTGTTCTATTTTTCAAAAGAAAATGAACCGCTGCTTTATAAAAAAGAGGGCGAACCGCTTAAAGATCCCCGGATCAGGAACGGTCAGTTTCCGGAACTTTTTATCCGCGCATCTGACAGGGGAAAAGCCTCCAAAGCCCTTTACAAAACAATGAACGCCTATTTGTCGGAAACCATTTTCTCCCAGGGATATGTTTACATAAAGCAGGCGTTGAGCACCATTGTCCAGGAAGCCCTGGAAGGTCCGCTGAATGTTTCAGGCAAAATGCTGCCGGAGACCTTGGAGATCCTGTTCCAGGGTTACAGCGAAAATAAAATTCTGGTGAAATCCCTTGCAAAACTTTCCAGTTATTCAGACCAGCTGGCGGACCACACTGTAAATATTTTGTTCTTAACCATGCAGTTCTGCATATTCCACCACTATTCCGAAGCAGAAGTCAAAAAGCTCGGGGTCAGTGCCATTCTCCATGACATCGGCTGCACAAAACTTCCCCCGGAAATTTACAACACCAAGACCCAATTATCAGACACCCAGTTCAAGGGACATCAGAGCCATACGGTAAAGGGATACCGCACCATTAAAAACAGCGCCTCGTTTGAACCGGAAATTGCCACGGTGGCCCTGGAGCATCATGAAAAACTGGATGGTTCAGGCTATCCCAAGGGTATCACCAATATATCCGAGGAAGCCCAGCTCATCGGGTTGATCATCAGCTACGAACCGTTGACCTACCGGGGCACCAGTCGCCATGGGACGCCCCAGAAACCGTTTCATTCCCTCCAGCTTTTAAAAAACGAGGTCATCGCAGGCAAATACAGCAGGCGCATGTTTGTCAATTTCTGCTCCTGCCTGAGCAGCTAAGGACCGCAAATTTTATAACAGCCACGGGTTGGCCCTATATTTTTCGTACATCTTGTCAAACCGCCTGTCCCGCCTGATCTTTAAAAAAAACATCCAGCCAGGCCGGCAAATTGTGGATCATTATTTGGGATATCTCCCGGACTATATTTCTATATTTTCGCAATCTATATTCTTGTTACAGAAAAAGTATTTTTTCTTGACTGTCTTTCTCCCAGGCGGTTGCCTTGGCTGGAACATGTCTTGCAAAATTTTTGCGGATGAAACCCAAAAGGTATCAACAGGATAATTAAAAGGAGAAAAAGATTATGGAGATTATCATCAAAGACGCACGCCCCCTCGATATTGATCAGATGCTGCCCCTGCTGGCCCAGCTTTTTGAAATAGAACAGGATTTTGAATTCAATTCCAGAGTCCAGACCCGGGGGCTGCGGCTGATGCTGGACGGGTGCGGAAAGCACAGAGCCGTAAAGGTGGCGTGGATGAATGACACAATTGTCGGAATGTGCACAGCCCAGACCCGGATTTCAACGGCCCAGGGCAATATCAGTGCAGTGGTGGAAGACCTGGTTGTGGACCGTGAATACAGAAACAAAGGCATAGCAAGTCTTTTGCTGTCTGCCATTGAAGGCTGGGCCGTAAACAAAGGGATAAAATCCATCTCCCTGCTCGCAGACAAAGATAACCATAAAGGGCTTGATTTTTATGATAAAAAAGCGTGGAAACGCACCGCATTGGTCTGCCTGGTCAAATCCATGGGTCAAGATCCCATGTAATACCTTAAACCCGAAGATCTTCTTCGCATATCTGTCAGAAAAAATGGATGCCGGATAAAAAATTACATTTTTGGCGTTTATAATTATAACCCCATTGAGAAGGCATTATTTGCAGATATCCCGCACATTCTTTTAAATTTTCAAACCCCTTCCATTTAATAGCTGCAAGAATTCATTCAATGAATAATAATCTATTAGTAAATAAAATATTACATATTTGGATCTATATATATTCCATATTTGTAATATTAAAACACTTCTCCATTTATGCTGACATAAATAAAAATTTTTTTTTATTTAAAACAATTTGTAATTCAAACAAGTTAGATTTTTTGCCATTCATCCAAGATTCCGATGGAACACCCGTTGCATTTGTTGGCATTACGACGATCGACAGGTTATGTGCCTGCTCAAAACAACAAAACCTTAATTAAGGAGCTTAAGAAAACAATGAGAAAGGTAGCAATCTACGGAAAAGGCGGCATCGGGAAATCCACTACAACCCAGAATACGGTAGCAGGATTGGTGGAGGCCGGCAAAAAAATTATGATCGTGGGGTGTGATCCCAAGTCTGACTCTACAAGGCTCATGCTCAACGGACTGGCCCAGAAAACCGTTCTGGACACCCTGAGAGAAGAAGGTGAAGATGTTGAACTCGAAGATGTCAGAAAAGAAGGATACGGCGGGGTTCTGTGTACGGAATCAGGCGGGCCGGAACCTGGTGTCGGCTGCGCCGGACGCGGGATCATCACCTCCATCAACCTGCTGGAACAGCTGGGTGCCTATGACGAGGCCCAGAATCTGGATTATGTATTTTATGATGTTCTGGGCGACGTTGTCTGCGGCGGTTTTGCCATGCCTATCCGTGAAGGCAAAGCCCAGGAGATCTACATTGTCGTATCCGGCGAGATGATGGCCATGTACGCGGCCAACAACATCTGCAAGGGTATCGTAAAATTTGCCCAGTCCGGCGGCGTACGTCTCGGCGGCCTGATCTGCAATTCCCGTCAGGTCGACAACGAAGAGGAGATGATTCTGCAGCTGGCCAAGAGACTGGGCACCCAGATGATTCACTTTGTCCCCAGGCACAACATGGTTCAGCAGGCTGAGATCAACAGAAAAACGGTAATTGATTTTGCACCGGATCACCCCCAGGCAGATGAATACCGGGCCCTGGCCAGAAAAGTTGATGAAAATGAAATGTTTGTCATCCCGACGCCCCTTGAGATTGAAGAACTGGAGGCCCTGCTCATTAAATACGGGATCGCTGCGTAACCAATAACCCCCAACCAGAAGGAATATTTAAATGAAAGTAATGATTAAATCCATTGTCCGCCCTGAAAAAGTTAACGCAGTCATGGCCGCCCTCATGGAAGCCGGGTATCCGGCTGTCACCCGGATGAGTGTGGCAGGACGTGGAAAGCAGCGGGGCATAAAAATCGGTGAAATTACCTATGATGAAATTCCCAAGGAGATGCTGATATCGGTGATTGATGAAAAAGATCGTGATTTTCTTCTTAAAACCATTTTAGCCACGGCAAAGACCGGTGAGAAAGGCGCCTTTGGCGACGGCAAGATTTTCATCTCTCCGATCATCGAGTCTTATACCATCAGCTCAGGCAAAAAGGACATCGATCTTGATTCAGACGTAGAGGTGGCATCATGAAAGAAATCATGGCTGTCGTCCGCATGAACAAGATCAATAAGACCAAAAAGGCCCTGATTGACGCGGGCGTCTCTTCCATGACCGCCATGGAGTGCCTGGGACGCGGCAAAGGCCTGGTAAACATGGATCTGCTCAAGGGTGCGGAACAAGGCTATGAAGAGGCCATTGCCCTGTTGGGCCAGAGTGACCGCCTCCACCCCAAGCGGGCCATATTTGTAGTTGTACCCGACAAACTGGTTCAAAAAACCGTAAACACCATTATTGAAGCCAACCAGACCGGAAAGTCAGGAGATGGGGTTATCTGGGTCAAGCCCACCGAAGACTCCATCTCCGTGAGAACATCTGAAAACGGAGATGCCGTTCTTGACGAATTTTAAGCAAAACAACATGAGAGAAAAGATAGGGGTAATCATATGACAGGCGAACGAACCCACACCGTTAACCCGGAAGATATAAAAAAAGAAATTCTGGCAAAATATCCGCCCAAAGTGGCCCGGAAACGCGCCAAACAGATCACGCCGGTGACAAGCGATGAAAAAGACGGCCTCCAGGTAGGAGCCAATGTCAGGACCGTCCCGGGCATCATCACCCAGAGGGGATGCTGCTATGCAGGCTGCAAAGGCGTTATCATGGGTCCGACCCGGGACATCATCAACCTGACCCACGGCCCCATCGGCTGCGGATTCTATTCATGGCTGACCCGGCGCAACCAGACCCGTCCCCCGTCAGACGACGCTGAAAATTATATGACCTACTGCTTTTCCACGGACATGCAGGATGAAGATATTGTTTTCGGCGGGGAAAAGAAACTTAAAGCCGCCATCCAGGAAGCCTATGACATTTTCAAACCCAAGGCCATTTCCATCTTCTCCACCTGTCCGGTGGGCCTGATCGGCGATGATGTCCATGCCGCGGCAAGAGAGATGAAAGAAAAGCTTGGCATCAATATTTTCGGATTCTCCTGTGAAGGATATAAAGGCGTGAGCCAGTCCGCGGGCCATCATATTGCCAACAACACGATTTTTAAACACGTTGTGGGCCTGGATGACACGGTCATGGACGCGAAATACAAAATTAATTTGCTGGGTGAATACAACATCGGCGGCGACGGGTTCATCATTGACGAATTGCTGAATAAATGCGGCATTGAGCTTGTTTCCACATTTTCAGGCAACTCCACCGTTGACCAGTTTGCCAACTGCCACACCGCAGATCTTAATGCGGTCATGTGCCATAGATCCATTAACTATGTGGCAGACATGCTGGAGACAAAGTACGGCATTCCCTGGATAAAAGTCAGTTTTACGGGACCCACGTCAACAATCAACAGCCTGCGCAAAATAGCAGCCTATTTTGAAGACCAGGAACTCATTGACCGGGTGGAAGAGGTCATTGCCGAGGAGATGATTCCTGTTGAGGCCAAAATCAAAGAAGTCAAGGAACGGTGCCAGGGAAAAACAGCCATGATGTTTGTGGGCGGTTCCCGGGCCCACCACTACCAGGAACTGTTCAGGGATATCGGCATGAAGGTGCTTTCCGCCGGATACGAGTTTGCCCACAGGGATGACTATGAAGGACGCCATGTCATTCCGGATATCAAGGTTGATGCCGATTCCAGAAATATTGAAGAGCTGACCATAGAAAAAGATGAAACCCGGTACAACCCCAGAAAGACCGAGGAAGAGATGAAGGCCCTGGAGGAAAAGGGGTATCCGTTTAAATCGTATGACGGCCTGATCCCTGAGATGAACGCGGGTTCCCTGATTATCGACGACATCAGCCATCATGAAACAGAAACCCTTATCGCCATGTACAAACCGGACATCTTTTGTGCCGGCATCAAGGAAAAATACGCAATCCAGAAGCACGGCATCCCCATGAAGCAGCTTCACTCCTATGACACGGGTGGGCCATACGCGGTATTCAAAGGGGCGGTAAACTTTTTTGAGGAAATTGACCGCATGCTCAACGCCAACATCTGGCAGTACCTGGAAGCGCCTTGGCAAAAAGCACCTGAGTTATCCGCCAAGTACGTCTGGGAATAATCAAGATACAAGAAGCGAGAAACAAGAAACAAGAAACGGAGAAACTTATGCTGCTTCGACATACACCCAAAGAGATTAAAGAACGAAAAGTTTTGGCCATTAACCCGGCTAAGACCTGCCAGCCCATCGGGGCCATGTACGCGGCCTTGGGAATCCATGGCTGCCTGCCTCACAGCCATGGTTCCCAGGGCTGCTGCGCCTATCACAGGTCCACGCTGACCCGTCATTACCGTGAACCCATCATGGCGGCCACCTCATCCTTTACTGAAGGGGCATCGGTATTCGGTGGCCAGGCCAACCTGCTCCAGGCCCTTTTAACTATGTTCACCACCTATGACCCGGACATTGTTGCGGTTCACACCACCTGTCTGTCGGAAACCATTGGCGACGACGTTAACCAGATAGTCAAGAAGGCCTATAAAGACGGCACAATCCCCAAAGGCAAGCATGTAATCCACACGTCAACGCCGTCCTATGTGGGATCCCATGTCACAGGCTTTTCCAACATGGTTAAGTCCATGGCAGTCCAGCTTGCTGAAAAGACAGGCAGGGCCAACGGGAAACTGAACATTGTGCCCGGATTTGTGGAACCTTCGGACATGGTTGAAATTAAACGGATCGCCGGAATGCTGGGCATTGACTCCATCCTCTTTCCGGACACCTCCGGCGTTCTGAACGGCCCTTTGACCGGCAAATTCCATATGTACCCCAAGGGCGGCGTTTCAATCAAAGCGTTGAAAAGTATTGGTGACAGCCGGGGCTCCATCGGGCTGGGAGAATGGGCTTCGGCAGATGCGGTCAGAGCCCTTGACGCCCAGTTCAAGGTTCCCTGCCAGGTGCAGGATCTGCCCATCGGTCTTTTGGCCACAGACCGGTTCGTTGATGCCCTGCGCATCGCAGCCGGCGTGTCCGTACCCGATGCGGTTACCCAGGAGCGGGGACAGCTATTAGATGTGATCTCAGACATGCAGCCCCACCTGTACGGCAAAAAGGTGGCCATTGCCGGTGATCCGGACCAGGTGATTGCCTTGACCGAATTTCTGGTCACCATCGGCATGAAACCGGTCCATATCGTTACCGGTACCCCGGGTAAGGCCTTTATCAAACGGATAAAGGAAATCACGGCCCGGTTCGGAGACGATATCAATGTCAAGTGCCCCGGCGATCTGTTCCTCCTGCATCAGTGGATTAAAAACGAACCCGTGGACCTGCTCATCTGCAACACTTACGGCAAATACATTGCCCGGGACGAGGATATTCCGTTTGTACGCCACGGATTTCCCATCCTGGACCGAATCGGCCACTCCTACATCCCCACCGTGGGATACAAAGGCGGGTTGCATCTTCTGGAAAAAATTCTGGGCGTCCTTATGGACCGCACGGACCGGGATGCACCGGAAGAACGATTTGAACTGGTAGAGTAAATTAAAGCAGTAAAGGATAAATAAAATGACCTCCATATCGGTACTCAAGCAGCGGGAAAAACAGATCTACCAGAAGGGTAAACAGCCCTTTGAGATGGAATGTGAAACCAAAAGTCTGGCCGGCGCAGTCAGCCAGCGGGCCTGTGTGTTCTGCGGCTCCAGGGTGGTGCTTTACCCCATTGCCGACGCCTTGCACCTGATCCACGGTCCCATCGGGTGCGCTTCCTATACCTGGGATATCAGAGGCGCCCTGTCTTCGGGCCCGGAGCTTCACCGGATGAGTTTCTCAACGGATCTGTCAGAGACCGATATTATCTACGGCGGAGAAAAAAAGTTGAAAAAGGCATTGCTGGAGCTCATTGACAAATATTCACCCAAAGCGGCCTTTATCTACTGTACCTGTATCGTGGGCATTATTGGAGATGACGTGGACGCGGTCTGCCGCCAGGTGGAAAAAGAGACCGATATTCCTGTCATCCCTGTCCACTCCGAAGGATTTAAAGGAACCAAAAAAGACGGGTACAAGGCAGCCTGCGACGCCTTGTTCAGCCTGATTGAAAGAAACAAAGCCCCCCGGGTCACCATCCCCGATTCCATCAATATCCTGGGCGAATTCAATATTGGCGGAGAGACATGGATCATAAAAAAATACTATGAAGCCATGGGGGTAAAGGTGGTCTCTGTGATCACAGGAGACGGCCGGGTGGATGAAGTGATGCAGGCGGGCAATGCCGCCCTGAACGTGGTCCAGTGTTCAGGGTCGGTCACCCACCTGGCAAAGCAGATGCAGGAAGAGTACGGCATCCCCTATATCCGGGTCTCCTATTTCGGCATTGAAGATACCTCGGATGCCCTGTACCGGGTGGCCGTATTCTTTGATCAGAACCCCGAAATGCTTAAAAAAACCAAGGAATTGATTAAAAAAGAAGTCCAGGCCATTATCCCCAGCCTTGAAACCATGAAAAAAGACCTTGAAGGCAAAAAAGCAGCCATATACGTGGGCGGTGCGTTCAAGGCATTCTCCATGATCAAGGCATTAAGAACCCTTGGCATGGAAGTGGTTCTGGCAGGTTCCCAGACCGGCACCCAGGAAGACTACGAAGTGCTCAGACAGATGTGCAACGAGGGCACCGTGATCCTGGATGACTCAAACCCGCTGGAACTGGCCAAGTATTCCGTTGAAAAAGACGCTGACCTGTTTATCGGCGGCGTCAAGGAACGCCCTATTGCCTATAAAATGGGGATTGGGTTTTGTGACCACAACCATGAACGAAAAATTCCCCTGGTGGGATTTGAAGGCATGGTCAATTTTGCAAAGGAAGTACACGGAACCGTTACAAGCCCGGTATGGGATCTTGTGCCAAGACGACAGACTCCAACCGGAAAGGAAGGTGTGATATGACCCCGAGCAGATCCCATAAGACAACACCATCGTATACCCCCACCCAGAATGCATGCAAAATGTGCACACCTTTGGGGGCGACCCTGGTGTTCCAGGGTATTGAAGGCTGTGTGCCTCTGCTTCACGGCTCCCAGGGATGCTCCACCTATATGCGGCGCTACCTGATCTCCCATTTCAAGGAACCCGTGGATATTGCCTCATCCAACTTCACCGAGGAGACGGCGGTATTCGGCGGCGGTGCCAACCTGAAACTGGCCATTGAAAACGTGGCACGCCAGTATTCCCCGGAGATGATCGGTATCGCCACCACATGCCTGTCCGAAACCATCGGCGATGATGTGCCGTTAATTTTGAACAGCATGGGCAATGCGATTGACGGTACGGCCCTGGTCCATGTATCCACACCGTCGTACACCGGCACCCACGTTGACGGATTTCACGGAGCCGTGGCTGCCGTTGTGGACCGCTTTAACCCGGCGGGCAAAAAAATCGTCTACCGGCCCAAGAAAAAGAAAAAAATAAATCTGTTTCCCGGCATGCTCTCCAACGAAGATCTGCGGCATTTAAAAGATGTTTTCGCGGATTTCCATGTCCCTGTGACCATTCTGCCCGATTATTCGGAGCGTCTGGAAGGACCGTCATGGCAGGAATACCAGGCCATTCAGAAAGGAGGCACCCCTGTTTCCGCCATTGAAAAAATGAATGTGGCTGTCCACAGTATGGAATTGGGTTCCGTGCTGGGCCTGATGGCTGAAAAGGGAACACAGACGGCAGGGACAATCCTAAGCAAACGCTTTGGCATACCCTGCACACGCCTTCCCATTCCCATCGGGGTAAAAGCCACGGACCGCTTTCTGGATGCCCTGTCCCAGATTTCAGGCAGGCCCGTTCCTGAGCGGTACAAGAAAGAAAAATGGCGGCTGGTGGATGCCTATGTGGACGGCAATAAATATGTATCGAAAAAACGGGCACTGATTTACGGTGAAGAGGATTTTGTGGTCTCCATGGCAGGCTTCCTCGCCGAAGTCGGGATTATCCCCGTGATCTGCGCATCCGGCGGCAAAAGCAAAACATTTAATCAAGCCCTTGAAGCGATCCTGCCCGAAACCTTGATTGACCAGATTGTCATCCAGAATGACATGGACTTCACCTGCATGGAAGAGACAGCCGCAGGTATGCCCGAAAACCTTCGGCCGCAAATCATTATCGGCAACTCCAAGGGATATGCCATGGCAAGACGGCTCAAGATCCCGCTGGTCAGGGTGGGGTTTCCCATTCACGACCGGGTGGGGGGATCGCGCATTCTGCACATTGGATACAAAGGTGCCCAGCAATTGTTTGACAATATCGTCAATACGATTCTTACGGCAAGACAGACCGAATCCAGAGTCGGATACTCATATATGTAAATTTGTAAGGAAAATTATGATGAATTTAGATCACCATCCCTGTTTTAATAAAAAATCCTGCAAGGATTTCGGTCGTGTCCACCTACCGGTTGCGCCGGCCTGCAATATCCAGTGCAATTTTTGCAATAGAAAGTTTGACTGTGTCAATGAAAGCCGGCCCGGGGTTACTTCTTCCATTTTGAGCCCTGACCAGGCCATGGCCTACCTGGCAGACGTGGTTGAGGCAAAGCCCAACACCGCTGTGGTGGGCATTGCAGGTCCTGGCGACCCCTTTGCCAACGGCGACAAAACCATGGAAACCCTGACAAAGGTGCGTGCCGCGTATCCGGAAATGCTGCTTTGCGTGGCCACCAACGGCCTGAACATTCATCCGTACCTGGATGACCTGGCAACCGTCAATACCACCCATGTCAGCATCACCATCAACGCGGTTGACCCTGCAATTGGTGCAAAAATTTATGCCTGGGTCAGGAACGGCAAACGGTCCGTGGGTCCGCTCCAGGGGGCGGAACTGCTTTTGGAACGTCAGCTTGCCGCGGTCAAGGGCCTTAGGGAACGCAATATTATGGTTAAGGTCAATTCCATTATCCTGCCCGGAATCAATGACGACCATATGGAAGACGTGGCAGAGAAAATGGGTGACATGGGTGTGGATATCTTCAATTGCATGCCCTATTTTCCCACTAGGGGTTCAAATTTTGAAAATATGGAAGAGCCGGGCAAAGATCTGGTTAAGAAAATCAGAAAGGCTGCCCAGGTCTTTGTACCCCAGATGACCCATTGCAAACGCTGCAGGGCAGATGCCGTGGGCCTGCTGGACGATCCTTTGAACCAGAAACTCATGGACCGGCTGACATACCATGCCACCGCACCCATCCCGTTTCCCAATGCGCCTAAGTATTGCCATGAAGCGTCCGTTGACGAAGAGGTTTATGCGTTCAATTCCTCCGCGCCAAGGCCCTATGTAGCCCTGGCCACCCGGGAAGGTGCCTTGATCAATCAGCCCCTGGGGGAGGCCACGGAACTACACATCTATGACTTAAACCAGGAGACCCCAAGCCTGGTGGAAAAAAGGACTTTACCTAAAACCGGCGACGGGAATGCCAGATGGCAGAATCTTGCCCGGACCATTAAAGATTGTCACACTATTCTTGTGTCCGGTGCAGGGGATACCCCTAAAAAAATCCTAGGCACCATGGGATTTACCATCCTTGAAGTTAACGGAATGATAGACCTTGTACTCATGGCGCTTAAAAAAGGGGAGCCGTTAAATCATTTGATTGTCCGGACACAGACTGCCTGCGGGGAGTGCCGGGGGACCGGCACCGGCTGCATGTAACTTGTGTTTGAACCCAAAGTCACCCATCTGCGGCGTTGCAAGTCAATTTGCAATCCTCACAACCCTCCAGGTTGCTCCGGTTGCAAATTGACTTGCGCCTTGCATCTGGGCAACTTTTGATTCAAACACACCATCAAGAGACCAAATTAAAAGTTTAAGAAACCCAATTAATAGAATATTAAAGGAGAAAAAAATGAACAAGCCTGAAAAACACATCCTCGTATGCTCAAGTTTCCGCCCCAGTGGAGAACCCAAAGGCAAATGCCACAGAAAAGGGTCCGGGGATTTTCTGGCCTATATTGAAAATGAAGTGATTGACAGGGGTCTTGAAGAGGTGCTGGTCTCTTCCACCTGCTGCCTGAAACAGTGTGACGACGGTCCGGTCATGGTGATTTATCCGGATAATATCTGGTATGGACATGTGGACAACGAAGAAGCCATTGATGCGATTCTAGATGCCATGGAAGACGGCACAGTGGCAGAGGACTATGTGCTGGAATGAAAACCCATGATCTGCGGGTCTGGATGGTGGATACCACTCTTCGGGACGGGGAACAGGCTCCGGGGGTCTTTTTCAGGCCCCTGGAAAAACTGACCATTGCCCGTCAGCTTGCCGAATGCGGTGTTGACGAGATTGAAGTGGGCATCCCTGCCATGGGTGAATTTGCATGCCGGGAAATCCAGGCCATTGCCCAGTTGAACTTGCCCAGCATGCTCACCTGCTGGTGCAGGGCAGTCAAAAAAGATATTGAACTGGCCATTGGCTGCAACACCCCCGGGGTACACATCAGTTTTCCCACGTCGTCCATTCTGCTCAAGACCTTTGAAAAAAATGAGGCGTGGGTGCTGGAAGCCCTGGATGAAACCGTCCGGTTCAGCAGGCAGTATTTTGACCAGGTATCCGTGGGGGCCCAGGATGCCACCCGCACGGACATGAATTTTCTTTTACGGTTCTGCCGGGAAGCCATAGAATTAGGCGTCCACCGGGTACGGCTTGCCGATACAGTGGGCATGATTACCCCGTCCGCACTCATGGATATGATAGAGACCCTTTTAATTCGCCTTCCCGGGCTGGCCCTGGAATTTCACGGACACAACGACCTTGGCATGGCTACGGCCAATGCCGTGTCTGCCGTGGATGCAGGCGCCAAAGCCATCAGTGTCACAGTGAACGGACTTGGGGAGCGGGCAGGTAATGCCCGCCTTGAAGAGACGGCCATGGCCCTGTTCGGTATTGGTGCAAAAAAAAGTAATATGCGCCTGTCAGGACTTGCCCGGTTATGCAATACCGTGGCAAGGTTTTCAGGACAGCAGATCCATGCGGCAAAACCCATTGTGGGGTCACGGATATTTTCCCATGAATCCGGGATCCACTGCGCAGGCCTGTTGAAAAATACACAATCCTATGAACTATATGATCCCGGACAGGTGGGCAGGCGCAACCCAAGACAAATGGTTTTAGGGGTGCATTCAGGCTCGGCAGCCATAAAACATGCACTGGCCCACCGGAACATCAACATTGATGCAGATGCGGCCCAAAGATTGCTGCCCCGGGTCAGGGCCGCGGCTGCCGCAGCAAACAAGCCCATATCCCCGGAACTGCTTGAATCCATCTATCGCCGGACATTGTGCGCCGGGCCGTTTCAAGACTGTCCGGAGATGGAAGAAGATTCTTGTGGAACAGGAAAAGACCGTGGCGAACAGATCTTGCCGCGTCCCTAATCAGTGCCTTACTCCTCAGTTTCTGTCAAAAAAACAAGAAAATGAGGAGGGGCAATTGGGGTGCGGGTTTCCCGCGTTAAAAACTGAATTTTAATGCAAGAAAAAATTGATGACGCCCCGAACATGTTCAAATTCTGTAAGAAATTTATTTTATTTTCGACTCCTTCCATCTCTTTTCCAACCAGTGCTCACCCGCTAATACTTTAATTATGAAACAGCTCAGCAACTTGAATTCCGTTCTGCCCCATGGGATACTGCAGCCGACGCTGGGAAATGAAATATAGAGGAGAATTATGCATCATAAAAGAAAAGGCATTATCTTAGCCGGAGGATCGGGGACAAGGCTTTATCCTCTGACCTATTCCGTAAGCAAACAGCTCATGCCGATATATGACAAACCCATGATCTATTATCCCTTGTCTACGCTCATGTTGGCAGGGATTCGGGATATCCTGGTCATTACTACGCCCCAGGATGAACCCCTGTTCCGGCACCTGCTCCATGACGGTTCCCAGTGGGGAATTTCCTTATCATATGAGATCCAGCCGGCACCCGAAGGCCTGGCCCAGGCCTTTCTCATCGGAGAACGCTTTATCGGAGATCATCCTGTTACCCTGGTGCTGGGGGATAACATTTTTTTCGGGGAAGGGCTGTCAGTTAAGCTTCAAAAGATAAGTGCCGAACAGAGCGGGGCTGTGGTGTTCGGATACTATGTCAAGGATCCGGGGCGATACGGCGTGGTTGGATTTGATAAAACCGGGAAGGTGACCAGTATCGTTGAAAAACCTGAAAATCCGCCATCCAGCTATGCGGTGACAGGGCTTTATTTTTATGATAATCAAGTGGTGGACATTGCTAAAAGCATCCGCCCCTCCGCCAGGGGGGAGCTTGAAATAACCGATGTGAACAGTGTTTATCTTAAAAGGGGGATGCTGCGGGTGGAGCGGCTCAACCGGGGAACGGCCTGGCTGGATACGGGTACCCATGAATCACTCCTGGATGCAGGGTCGTTCATCAAGGTGGTGGAGGACAGGCAGGGACTGAAGATCGCCTGCCTTGAGGAGGTCGCCTACCAGATGGGTTGGATTACAGCGGAGCAGGTGGAGGACCGGGCCATGATTTTTAAAAAAAACGGGTACGGGCAATATCTTTTGGAATTGTTGAGAAGAGAGAAGACGGAATGAAATATAGTCAGTTGAGGATTCCGGATATGGTATTGATTTCCCCTGAGGTGTTTAGTGACCACAGGGGATTTTTTATGGAGACCTTCCGGGATGATGAGTTTAGAAAACATGTGGCTGATGTTTCGTTTGTCCAGGACAATCACAGCGGATCGGTCAAGGGAACGCTCCGGGGGCTGCACTATCAGGTAAAGCAGTCCCAGGGCAAGCTGGTACGGGTAACAAAAGGCAAGGTATTTGACGTCGGGGTGGATCTGCGGCGGTCCTCTTCCAGCTTCGGGCAGTGGACAGGAACGGTATTGTCCGATGAAAACCGTGCAATGCTGTGGATTCCCCCCGGATTTGCCCACGGGTTTTACGTGATGAGCGAGTTGGCTGAATTTTCATACAAGTGCACGGCGTATTACGCGCCTGAACATGAGCGGACCATCATCTGGAATGATCGGGATATCGGCATTGACTGGCCATTGGATGAGCGCACAGGGCTTTCACTGTCAGAGAAGGACCGGCTGGGGAAGCGGTTTACAGAGGCGGAGGTGTTTCCATGAAGGTGTTGCTGCTGGGACCAGGCGGGCAGTTGGGATGGGAGCTTGGCCGGACATGCCCCCAAGGGATAACACTGCATTCTTATGGCTATCCTGACGTGGATCTGGCCAATGAGGAGAGCCTCCGGGATTGCATCAATGCCGTTCAACCGGACCGGATCGTCAATGCGGCAGCTTACACGGCCGTGGACAAGGCTGAAGCAGAACCTGAACTGGCCTGGCAGATCAACAGCCGGGCCGTGGCGGTTCTGGCCGGGTTGTGCCGGGAACACCATATCCGGCTGGCCCAAATTTCTACGGATTTTGTGTTCAGCGGAGAGAATTCAAGGCCCTATTTACCGGAGGATCCGCCCCAACCGCTTGGGGTTTACGGCCAGTCCAAACGCGGCGGGGAGAAGGCAATCCTTGAAATTCTGGGAAAAGACGGGCTGATCATCAGGACGGCCTGGCTTTATTCATCCCACAGGAATAATTTTGTCAAGACCATGCTCAGGCTGATGGCGGAAAAAGAGCATATATCAGTGGTGGACGACCAGGTCGGTACCCCGACCTGGGCAAGGGGGCTGGCCAAGGCGGTTTGGGCGGCCCTTGAAAAAGATTTACGCGGGATTTTCCACTGGACCGATGCCGGCGTGGCCTCCTGGTACGACTTTGCCATGGCTGTCCAGGAAGAGGGACTGGCATTGGGTTTGTTGGCAGAGGAAATTCCCGTCACGCCGGTGGGAACAAAAGAGTATCCGACACCGGCCAGACGGCCGGGCTACAGTGTG
This sequence comes from Desulfobacter vibrioformis DSM 8776, assembly GCF_000745975.1. Lineage (GTDB taxonomy): Bacteria > Desulfobacterota > Desulfobacteria > Desulfobacterales > Desulfobacteraceae > Desulfobacter > Desulfobacter vibrioformis. The sequence goes on from NZ_JQKJ01000010.1 coordinate 28,581, forward strand.
TTGGATACACGCTCCCTGGTGGAGCAGACCGGCCTTTTACCGGTTCACTGGAGAAAGCAGCTCAGACTGATGCTGCAGGAGTTGGCTGTATGAGACGTTTACTTGTGACAGGCGGGGCTGGTTTTATTGGCAGCAACTTTGTCTATTTTTGGAAGAAAAAATGCCCGGCGGATCTGGTAGTGGTGCTGGACGCCCTGACCTATGCCGGAAATATAGCAAATCTTGACGCCATGAAGAATGTACCTGGATTTGAGTTCGTCCACGGCGACATTCTGGATACGAAATTAGTCGAAAGGATATTTACGGATCAAGGAATTGATACGCTCGTTCACTTTGCAGCCGAGTCCCATGTGGACCGGTCCATCCATGGGCCGGACGCCTTTGTCCGAACCAACGTGACCGGCACCCTATCTCTATTGAACGCGGCCAAAGCGGCCTGGCTGGACCGGGGCAGCGGTATTCCCCACAGGTTCCATCACGTGTCCACGGATGAGGTGTACGGTACGCTTGGCCCGGATGATCCTCCTTTTTCGGAAGAAACGCCTTATGCCCCCAATTCGCCTTATGCGGCCAGCAAGGCCGGATCAGACCACCTGGTCCGGGCATTCCACAAAACTTACGGCCTTGTGACGACCACCAGCAATTGCTCTAATAACTACGGCCCTTTTCAGTTCCCGGAAAAACTGATTCCCCTGTGCATTGCCAATATCCTGGACGGCAAATCCCTTCCTGTCTACGGTGACGGAAGGCAGATCAGAGACTGGCTTTATGTGGATGACCACAATCGGGGAATTGAACTGATCCTTGAAAAAGGCCAGGCAGGGGAAACATATAATATCGGCGGCAGTAATGAGTGCATGAATATAGAGATAGTCAGGCTGATCTGTGATCTTACGGATCTCCGGTTCAGGGAGAGGGCTTCTCTATCCGAAAAATTTCCAAAAGCGTTGCCTGCCGCAGGAAGAGCTTCCCGGGAGTTGATCTCTCATGTAAGGGATCGGGCCGGCCATGACCAACGATATGCCATTGATGCCCGTAAAATTAAAACAGCATTGGGGTATCACCCCAAAGAGTCCTTTGAAGCAGGAATTCAAAAAACCGTTGACTGGTACTTGGACCACGAAAATTGGTGGCGTGCACTCATGGATACGCTCTGTTTTTCAAAAACGTGAGAAAAATTTGAATCTGTGCGGGCAGGCCGCAGGCTGGATATTCTAGCTATAAACAATTGGAATCAAATCAAAGCGTTGATTTGATCCCAATTGTTGGGCGTTGTTACATCAGAGGCGTATTGGGTATCAGTTCCCATATGCCGCAGGGACAGGCTCCTTTACAGAATCCGCATCCAATGCATTTGGATTCATCCACCACGTATTCAAAGCCGGTTTCCTTTTCCTGCCGGCTAATGGCCCCTTCAGGGCAGACTGCCACGCAGATGCCGCAATCCCTGCAATTTCCGCAGGAGGCACAGTCCTGACTGCACGCTTCCAGATTATCGGCATCCTGTCTGGGATTATAATAGGTCAGACTGACACGACAGGTGTCGATCGTGGGGGCAAGACCGTCCATATCCGGTACCTGGCCTTTGAGAAGCTGATCAATGACCAGAGCTGTCCGCCTGCCCGCCCCGATGGCATCGGTGATAAGTCCCGGTCCCACGGCATCCCCGATGGCAAAGACCTTTTCATCCGAGGATCGGCCGGATTCGTCCACCTTGACAAATCCCCTGGCAAGCTCAATCCCCTCTCCAAGGAAGGAGAGATCAGGCACATCGCCGATGGAGATCACCACTGTATTGGCCAACAGCGTTTCGCCATTGCTAAGTTCAACCCCATCGGAATTAATTTCTTTGGTGAATAACGGCCAGCGGAACTGGGCCCCGCATTTTTCAGCATCCTCTCTTTCCTTGCCGAATGCAGCCGGTTTCTGGACATCAATAAGGGTGATATCAACAGCACCCAGCCGGTGGGCTTCAGTGGCCACATCACAGCCCACATTACCGGCCCCGATGATCACAATCTTTTTGCCTGGTTTTATCTTGTTCGCTTTGGCCTGCTCAAGAAAATCATTGGCAAAAACAGCCCGCTCAGCACCTTTGACCGGAAGGGCTCTGGGTTTTTTGGCACCGGCTGCCACCACAACATAGTCATGGCTGTTCTTTATCTCGTTAAACTTTTCCGCATTAATTTCCTCTCCCAGCCTGATATCCTTTATATAAGACTTTGCCCGGTCAATTTCAGCATTCAGGGTGTCGGCAGGAATTCGGGATTCGGGGATCACAGCGGAAATTTTTCCGCCAATGGTCTGGCCGGCTTCAAATACCGTGGCGGTGTGGCCTTTCAGGGTTAGTTGCCAGGCCGCAGAAATACCACCCGGGCCTGCGCCGATCACAGCCACTTTCTTTTGGGATTTTTGGGCAGGTTTTGGCGGTTTGGCCGTCTGGGCAGCCTGGCCCAGAAGACGGACATTAATGGGGGCCATATAAGACATGTTCCGGGTGCAGGACGCCATGCACGGACTGGGGCACAGGTGACCGCACACCGTGGCCGGAAACGGGGAATACTCAAGGCCCATGGATATGGCCTCGTCAATGTTATCGGTACGGACCATGGCCCAGCGCTGCTGGACCGGAATTCCGGTGGGGCAGGATGCCTGGCAGGGCGAGATATATTTTCCCTGCTCCCAGACCGGAATATATCTTCTGTACGCACCCTTGGTAATGACCGGCACGGTGCCCTTTTCCATTTCCTGGAGATCTCCAATCAGACCACCGCGGCCAAGTTCCGCATCCCAGACCTGTTCTCTGAACCAGGACAGGGATTTGCGGTCCGGCCCGTCGGCCTTTTCCTGGGGACTCTTGGCTTCAAACAGCCGCCACTCTTTTCGTACAGTCAGCTCTTTAAACAGGTTCGGCTGTTTGATTTTTTTCAGAAAATTCTTGAGGCCCAGGGTCAGCCACTCCCATTCCTGATCATCAAGATCCACTTCCTTGGCATCCTTGTCGGAATAACTTTTGGCCTCACCCCGGATAAAAACCTTGCCGCCCACCATGCCCACCAAGGGGTTGTAACCCAAAATCTGTTCCGGGTTAGATGCATTTACACCGCAGACAACGGCAATGCCGCCCGCCATGAACTCGCCGAAGTAATCTCCTGCCGTTCCCAGCACCCACAACTCAGGGGGCTCAAATCTGGGATTCCGCTTGGTCATGGTCATGCCCCGGGCGCCAATGGAGCCGCCCACAAAAACCTTGCCCTGGGCTGCGCCGTTCATGGCCCCGTTGGAGGCAGATCCATGCACAATGATTTGCGCACCGGCATTGAGCCAGCCAATATCATCCGAGGCCGGCCCCATAATCTCTATTCTGGTATTGGGAGTGCCCAGGGAACCTGTGCGCTGGCCGGAATGACCAATGATACGGATGTCCATCTTTTCAGGGGCGCAATCCCAGAGTCGTCCGCCAATGCCGTGCTGGCCAAAAGCCTGGATCTCAAGCTTCCTGTTGCCCCGCTTGACGTGCTGATGAATAATCTCTTCAAGCACCCGCGAGGAGATCCGTTTTTCATCCCTTTTACCTGCTATAAAAATGTATTCGCTTTTTTTCATATCCCGTCCTCCTTTACACCACGTACTTGATACTGAGGCGGTCAGCAATGTTTTTATCATCAATTCCCAGCGCATCGGACATGCCGATGGGAAGGGAGGTGGAGCGTCCCAGGGGCGCTACGATTTTTTTGAGTTGCGTGTCAAAGGAGACAAAAATGTCAACCAGGCGCTGGGCCACATCTTCCGGATTAAGGCGGCGGTAAAGCCTTGGATCCTGGGACGTGATGCCCTTGGGGCAGATACCCAGGTTGCAGACATTGCACCGGTCTTCTTCCGTGCCCACGCAGCCGGCAGCGGCTTGCATCAGATATTTTCCAACCTGAACCCCGGATGCCCCCAGCATGATCAGGGCGGCTGCATTGGCGGCAATGTTTCCGTTTTTACCAACTCCCCCCCCGGCAAAAATGGGGACTTCATTCTGTTTGCCCAGAGATGTCAGGTTCAGGTAGTTATCCCGGACACAGCTGGCTATGGGGTGGCCCATGTGGTCCATGGAAACGGCATACGCCGCCCCGGTACCGCCATCTTCACCGTCAATGGCAAGCCCTGCCGCATATTCGTTACGTGTCAGGTTGTTCATCACCGCAAGGGAGGTGGATGAAGCGGAAATTTTCGGATATACCGGCACCCTGAACCCCCATGCCATGGACATGGACAGGATCATCTTGGCCACGGACTCTTCAATGGAGTACTGGGTCTGATGGGTCGGGGGACTGGGCAGGCTGACACCCTGGGGAACCCCCCGGATGGCGGCAATAAGTTTATTCACTTTGTGCCACATCAAAAGACCGCCGTCACCGGGTTTTGCACCCTGCCCGTATTTGATCTCAATGGCACAGGGATCTTCTTTCATGTGCGGGATGGCGTGGATGATCTCATCCCAGCCAAAATAGCCGGAAGCAATCTGCAGGATTACATATTTAAGGAACCGGGAGCGCAGTAACCGTGGCGGACAGCCTCCTTCGCCGGTGCAGATGCGGACGGGCATGCCCATCTCTTCGTTCAGGTAGGCAACCCCCATCTGCAAGCCTTCCCACATGGTCGGGGAGAGTGCTCCAAAGGACATGCCGCCGATGATCAAAGGATAAATTTCCCTGACCGGCGGGATCCATCCCTTTTCCCGCAGGCATTTCATGTTTTCCCTGGGGGGAAGCACCCGGCCCAGAAGGGTACTCATCTCAAATTCATGGCGTCCGGCATCCAGGGCCGGGTCCGTGAGCATGGAGATTCTGGTGAACTTGATTCTGTCGAGTACTGATCCAGAATCGTTGCGCCGGCCGCCTCTGCGCCGGGGAATACCATGCTGGTTGATATGGAATTTCATCCTGTCCAGGCCCGGATTTCGCTTGGGCCGGATGGCATCATTGGGACAGACCAGGGTACACATGGCGCAGCCGATGCAGGCATTTTCAACCCGGGTGTCCTGCCGGATACCGTAAAAGGTGTCATAGGCATTACTGTGCTCGGCATTTTTGCCCACAGATGTTTTTACAATCCGTTTCTGGAACGGATGAAGGGCGATGGCCTTGACCGGACACACAGCCGTACACTGTCCGCACAGGGTACACCGGTCATTATTATATTCGATCTGCCAGGGCAGATCATTCAGGCTTAAAGAGGAAGGTTCAAGGCTTCTGTTTGACGACATATATTTACCTCCTGCCGCTCAGGGCTTACAATAGCTGTATCAAGATGCATGGGTTGAATGTCCATGGTTTTGTCTCGGTCAGGGATGACGGCGTCAAGCCCGCAAATCTCGGATGAAAAGGCAAACATACCCGGCTTGCCTCCCACCACGCCGGGCCGCAGTTTCTTGCGGTCCTGAACCATGAACATGGAGTGATCCGGCAGGGTGCCGATGACCATATTGGGGCCGTCGATAATTAAAGGGCGGCAGGTTTTTTTCAAATGATCCAGAAATTCGAAATTAGGATGCTTTGCAAGGTCGTCGCGCTGAAGCGGCGTGATCACATGTTTATACCCGTCAATGCCCAAGCCCAGCTCTTCCATGGAAAAGTGGAGGATGTGGGCAAACACTTCGGAATCGGACTGATAGCCGGTATAGCCAGGGATATTCCTTGAGGAAAGAAAATCCTTGATGGGGATAAACGCCGTATTTTCACCATTGGTCATGGTGCAGTATCCCTTGATAAAGAACGGATGGCAGGCATACAGGCTGATGGCGTAATTTGTGTTCTGCCGTCCCTGGGCCATGATAACCCGTGCTTCAAGTTCTTTTCTGTCAAGGCCCAGGTATTCGGCCAGTTTCATGGGATCCCCGATCTCCTTGAGCATGATGGTGTCCGGCCAGAAGGAGAACACGATCATATCATTTTTCTCTTCACCCATCTCCCGTATTTTAAGCCGTACTTCCAGAAGTTTTACGGCCAGCTCTTCCTGGGTCAGGGCATCCCAGCCTTCGGGCAGTTCATAGGCTCTGATCAGATAGATATGTCGTCTGGGAATACCTTCTACCCTGGTTTTAGGTGGTTTCAAAGAGATTTTATGCTTGGTCATGAAACCAAGCTTCATCATAAAAAGGTCCAGACGGCAAATGCCTTCTTCGGTAAAGATTCCCGACAGGATCGGGGCATCTTTCATCTCTTCAAAAGTGCCACCAAGGTCCTGGAGCAAAAGCCCCACGCCGGAGCCGTCATGCCCTTCCTTCATTACGTCAAGGGCTTTGATGGCCAGCATGGGCGATTGAGGATCCTTGCTGGTGATTGCAAACAGACGACACATACTTTATTAACTCCTTATGGTCTTTTCTTTAAACAGTCAAAAGACTGCGGGCCAAAATTTCGAAACTTAAAGACTAAAGGCACTTATAAAGACTGTCAATCTTTATTTTTCCGTTAAGGATGGTTGCGGCAGAGGGGGGTAATGCGGGAACACAGAAGATGTCAAATAACTACTTGAAAAAATAGGTCTTTAACCATAAATCCATATTCATATTCTGCAAAATATAAATATGCAAAAAATTTGCCGTGGGACAAAACATTATATAAAGACAGAGACAAAGGGGGGGATTAAATGTTCCTGAATTTTGTGGGGATTGAAAATCCGGCACGTTGATAAATTGCATGTATTTCATCCAGGTCCTGTTCCAGGCTTTCCCCGGGATGTATTTTGCCCAGCCATCTGGTTCTTTGCCTCTGATTGTCCAGATACCAGCAGATAATGGGAACATCCGCGCCTTTGGCAATGTACCAGAATCCGGTTTTGATTGTGGGTACGGACTTGCGGGTGCCTTCGGGCACCAGTGCCACCACCAGATTCTTATTTTCTTCAAATTTTTTAATTACGCTGTCCACAAATCCACAGGACTTGTCACGCTGTACCGGAAGTCCCCCGAGACTTTTTAAAAAAAGTGACATGGGAAAAAAGAACCACTTGGACTTGATCAGCAGTTTTGCATTAATCCTGGCAAGCTTGATATAGGTCAGGGCGCGGACTGTGTCCATGTTGGTTGTGTGGGGAAAACCAATGACCACGCATCTGGGTTCCCAATAGACCGGCAACGGATCGTAAGTCCAGCCCATCCGTGCATAAATAAATTTGCCAAGCGCACTGAACAAAAAAGGGAACGGATTAATATCCACCATACCCCTCTTTATTTATTTTTTGAATTTCTTCCATAGTCCTGTCTATACCATGTTTTCATTTACATTAAAATTAACCCATGCTATTTTTTTTGAAAAAAAATTAAAGTAAAAATAACGTTTTGTAACCAATTAAATTCATTACACCCGAAACTTTAATGCGTTTACCCTGGGGGCGTAGCGCAGATAATTCATGAACACGGGTTATTCTTTTTCCATAAAAATTCTGTGCGGAGGAGAACATGATAAAGCTTAAAATCGGGTCAAAAGTAAATCTTCTTATCATTTCTGCCATGGTGCTTGTGGGCGGGGCTTCTTTAATTTTCTCCGTATCCGCCTTAAAGGATGAAGGCCGGTTTGCCATCGGGAAATACAGCACGGATATGGAGAAGATTAAAAAGGAGCACGTCAAGGATCTGGTCTCCTCTGCGTATACCATTGCCAAAGCCCGCCTTGATGCGGCAAGGGATAAAAATGCCATTCGAAAGACCCATGGCGACAATGTCAAGTCGGTGGTCAATCAGGCGATGGCCGTGTTTGAAGCCAACAATATGCCCGATGATCCAAGGCCCCTGGAAGAACGCCAGGCAGATGCCATCAAAGTGATGGACAAAATGCGCTGGGGGATTGACGGCAAAAACTATTTCTGGATCCAGGACATGAGCGGACACATTGTTCATCATCCCCTGCAAAAGCAGTTGAACGGTAAATCCTATGGAAATATAAAAGATCCCGATGGCGTACCGCTCTTTGTTGAAATGGAGCGTCTTGTAAAAAAAGACGGCGATGGATTTGTGGATTATAAATGGCCAAAACCCGGCTTTGACAAACCCCAGGATAAAATCTCTTATGTCAAACTGTTTGCGCCCTGGAACTGGGTCATCGGTGCCGGCGTATACCTTGAATGCACTGAAACAGCGGCCCAGCAGGATGCGCTCAGAAACATCGGATCCATCCGGTATGGAGAAGACGGCCTTGGCTATTTTTTTATTTACGATTCCAAGGGAGATTGTGTTCTCATGCCCAACCGGCCCGAAGCTGTGGGCACGAATGAATGGGATTTAAAGGACAGCAAAGGGCTTTATATTACCCGGGAGCTGATTAAAAAGGCCGATGCCAGCCCCGAAGGGGATTTCTTGGAATATTATTTTAACAAGCCGGGTTCCAGTGAGGATTTCAGGAAAATTTCCTTTGTAAGAAAATTATCTGAATGGAACTGGTACATCGCCACAGGCTCCTATACCGATGATATTGAAACGGCTATTGCCAATGAGCAGGAAGAAATAGGATCCACCGTAAAGGCGGCAACCATGAAAATATTGTCCATTGTCCTGGGAATTATGGTGCTGTCGGTGGTACTCTCCTATTTTGTTGTGGCCAAAGGAATTGTGGCACCGTTGCGCAACATGATCAATATGCTTAAAGATATTGCTTCCGGGCAAGGCGATCTGACCAAACGTATTATTGATAACTCCGGTGACGAGACCCAGGAGCTGGCCGAGGGATTTAACCGGTTCATTGAAAATATCCAGACCATGATCGCGAAAATAAAGGGTAATACCAATGATCTTACGGATGCGTCCTCAGAGCTGGCCGGCATTTCCGACCAGCTGAATTCAGCGGCCGAAGAGACCTCGGGCCGTGCAGATTCAGTGACATCGGCATCGGAAAAGATGAGTCTGAATATGGATTCCATGTCTGCTGCCATGGAACAGGCCGCCAGCAATATCAACATGGTTTCGGCTGCATCCGAGGAGATGAGCTCAACGATTTCAGAGATCGCCCATAATGCAGAAAAAGCCCGTAATATTACAACCGAGGCCGTTGGGCAGGCAGAGCATGCCAGCGCCCAGGTGGAAGAGCTGGGCACAGCAGCCAAAGAAATTTTTACCGTGGTGGAGACCATTACAGATATCTCTTCCCAGGTCAACCTGCTGGCCCTGAACGCCACCATTGAGGCGGCCAGAGCCGGTGAGGCCGGTAAGGGTTTTGCGGTTGTTGCCAATGAGATCAAGGACCTGGCAAACCAGACAGCCAGTGCCTCCAGCCGGATTAAAGAGCGCGTGGCAGGAATCCAGAATTCCACCGAAGGCACTACGGCAGAGATCGTCTCCATCACAAAAGTGGTGGGAGATATCAATGAGATTGTTTCAACCATTGCTGCGGCGGTTGAAGAGCAGTCCGCCACCACCAATGAGATTACCCAGAATATTTCCCAGGCGTATCTCGGCATTTCAGAGGTAAATGAAAACATTGCCCAAGGATCTGTCATGGCAAAAGGTGTGTCCGGTGATGCGGCAAAAGTCACCACTGCAGCCTCTCAGATTGTGGATGCCAGCCGGCAGGTAAAAGATAAATCAGCCGGCCTGTCGGGCTTGGCGGAAACGCTTTTTCAAATGATGTCCAAGTTTAAAGTATAATAACGAAATAAGGAATTTACGCGTGATTACAGCCAATGAAAACTACAACAAACTGAATGCTTCATATTTATTTGCAGATATCGCCAAACGGGTTCAGCTTTACCAGGACAGCAATCCTGACAAGGAGGTGATTCGCCTGGGCATCGGCGATGTTACCCTGCCGCTGCCCCCTGCGGTTGTTCAGGGGTTTCAAAAGGGTGTGGATGAAATGTCCGCTGATGCCACATTCAGAGGGTATGGCCCTGAACAGGGATATCTGTTTTTGAGGCAAGCCATTGCAGCCGGAGATTTCCAGTCCAGGGGTGCGGATATTGAAGCGGATGAAATTTTTGTGTCCGACGGGGCCAAATGCGACACCGGCAATTTCCAGGAATTATTCTCCAATAATATTACCATTGCCATTCCGGATCCGGTTTATCCGGTGTATCTGGATACCAATGTCATGGCCGGAAGAACCGGTGAGTTCAAGGACGGGCGGTACCAGGGCATTGTTTACATGGATTGCCTGAAAGAAAATGGGTTTATGCCGGATCTGCCCGACGCGCCCGTGGACCTGATCTATCTTTGTTTCCCCAACAACCCCACCGGATCCACTGCCACCCGGGACCAGCTTGCTGCCTGGGTGAATTATGCCCGGGACAACAAAGCCCTGATCCTGTTTGACGCGGCCTATGAAGCCTTTATCCGGGATACGGATCTTCCCAGAAGCATTTATGAAATCCCCGGGGCCAAAGAGGTGGCCGTGGAATTCAGAAGCTTTTCCAAGACAGCCGGTTTTACAGGCACCCGCTGCGGATTTACCGTGGTGCCGAAATCTTGCATGATCTATACGGCCAGCGGATCAAAGGTCTCTTTGCATAACATGTGGAATCGTCGGCAGTCCACCAAATTCAACGGCGTTTCCTATCCGGTGCAAAAGGCTGCCGAGGCGGTTTACAGCCCCGGGGGCCAGGCCCAGATCAAGGCAAACATTGACTATTACCTGGCCAATGCCCAGGTGGTCTGCCAGACCATGACAGACCTTGGATTTGACCATGTGGGGGGTAAAAATGCCCCATACATCTGGATTGACGGCAATGGCCGGGATTCCTGGGAATTTTTTGATCTGCTGCTGGATAAAGCGGGTGTGGTCTGTACCCCGGGCCAGGGCTTTGGCCGGTGTGGGGCGCAGTATATAAGAATTTCTGCGTTTAACAGCCCTGAAAATGTAGCCAAGGCCATGGCGCGAGTGAAAGATGTTTTAAAATAGGATTTTTTCACAGGAATCTAACAGCATTATAATTACTTTTTAACCCTTGCCTGTTAAACATTTTCTTGTATCTTTCCAAAATTCTTTTTCATGGAGGCAAATACAGAAAATGGCACAGGCTTTGCAGTTATCGTCGGACAGGTATTGTCCCTTGGACAACGAGCCCTATATGAGTGAAGGACAGCTCACTTATTTTAAGAGCAAACTGATGCAGCGAAAGGATGATCTGAGCAACAGAATTGCCCAATCCATAAAAAAAATTAAAACCCTTGAAGGAGCCCAGGCCGATATCCTTGACCGGAGCAACGCATATATTGATCTGGAGCTTGAGGTAAAAAGTTTTGAACGCCATTCAGATATGATCGTACAGGTGGATCATGCGTTAGCGCGTATTGACGACGGCAGTTTCGGATACTGTGAACTGACCGGGGATGAAATCGGGTTGCGGCGGCTGGAAGCAATTCCTTTTGCCACCATGTCCATCAAAGCCCTGGAAGAATTTGAAACAGCTCAGGGAAGTATGTTCGTATTGAGACGAACGTTATACTCTTAAATTTAAAGTATCGGAATTTCCATTTCCCTAACACTTTAAAACTTAACAACCCCATAAAAAAACCCCTGGCAAACAAATGTTTGCCAGGGGTTTTTATTTACTTAAAATATTGTGCGTTTAACGCTGAACCTTATCTAGTAGGGATGGATTTCAACCCTTCTGTTCAGGGAGCGGCCAAAGTCTGTACTGTTCAGGGCAACCGGTTTATCAAAACCAAAGCCTGTGGTGGCCAGACGGTTGCGGGCAATACCTTTGTTTGTCAGATAATTGGCTACAGAGTTAGCGCGCCTTTGGGACAGGTCCATATTGTATTTCTTAGAACCGATATTATCGGTGTGGCCCTGGAGTTCAATGCTCATTGCAGGATTTTTCTCCAGAATTTCATAAATGGCATCAAGCTGTGCAAACGCTTCGGGTTTGATCACGTCTTTATCAAAATCAAATAATACGTTGTCAAGAACCCAGCAGCCAACGGCATTTACTTTAGCGCCTGCGGGCGTTCCGGGACACTGGTCATCGGGATCAAGTACGCCGTCACCATCGCTGTCCATGGGGGCAGCAGGAGGGGCAGCAGGAACGACAGCTCTTTCCAGGAAGACATTTTCAACAAAAGCGGCCATTGCATCGTTGCCCAGCAGATCCTTGGCGTTCATCAGGCTTGCACAGCCGCCAATGCTTGCAATCTCAGAAAGGAATTCGGTACCTTCTTTGGCATCGCCTACCTGGATAGGGTAGAAGCAGATGGCATCGCCATACTGTTCTTTAACGGCGGTCGCCTGCACAGCGCCGGCTTTCATGTCCAGACCGTCGGAAATGATAATAACGGCGGTTTTTCCGGAAAGGCTTTCAAGGTCAGTACCCATGGCCGCAATGGCGGAACCAATGGCGCTGTAGCCGCCAGCTTTTGAAATCTCACCGAGTTTTTCAGCCAGGGCAGCCGAGTTGTACCCTTCCATGCCGTAAAACAGTTCGGTTTCGTTTTTAGAAATGCACTCTGCATGCCCAAAACTTCTCAAACCAGCAGTCTGTCCAAGCTCAGGAATGGTCATGTTCATGCGTTCTGCAATAGCTTTGCCAACCATGAATTTGGGGTTGCCCATATAGTCGTCATCCATGGAGCTGGATGCATCCAGAATAATAACAAAGTTATCTACTTTGGACTGATACATGGACGCATCAAACTGTTTGGCGGAAAATGAGGGAAGCCCTGCAGGTTCCTTAGCCGCGCAACCAAACAGGAAGAGGAAGGCAGCAATGGTCAAAAGGGTTTGCACTAAACGTTTCTTGTTCATCGGATCTCCTTTTTGAAGAATTTAGAATTAAATTCTTGTTCGTACTATTCTTGTTAGGACTATTGCATTATCTGATACAAATAATTTCAGATATTTTACAAAAAAAAATAAATGAAATCAACTGTTCTTTTTTTGATGAATGGGGGCCGCATTGCAGTGCCTTGCAATTTGAGGCAAATAATTATATACGTCCCAAGTTTGGGCCATAATTTTCTAACTTTTACGACAACACCCAAGTCGGAGTAATAATATGGAGATCTATCAAGGTATAATTCTGGGTATTCTTCAGGGGCTTACAGAGTTCCTGCCGGTAAGCAGTTCCGGCCATCTGGTCCTGGGCCAGATCTATTTCAACATTACTGAATACGGCCTTGTTTTTGACGCGTCCGTACATATGGGCACCCTGGGTGCGGTTTTTATTGTATATTTTAAAGATATCCAGGGGATTTTAAAAAGCCTGGTGTACTATGCAGGAACCCGGGACCCTTCCGGGCACGAAACGAATCTGGCCCTGGCTGCCGCCATTATCATCGGTTCAGTGCCCACGGCAATTATTGGATTCGCATTGAAACAGTTTGAGGACATTTTGTTTACCTCCTCTTTGCTGGTGGGTGCCATGCTTCTGCTAACAGGGTGTCTGCTGTGGGTGTCAAGGCGTTACTACAGGGTTGAACAAGGTGAACATTTAACCATTTCAAGGGCTGTGATCATCGGCATTGTCCAGGGCCTTGCCGTTATTCCCGGCATTTCCCGGTCCGGTTCCACCATTGCCACCGGACTTTTCACTGGCCTGGACAGAAAAACAGCGGCCCGGTTCTCATTTCTTTTATCCATCCCTGCCATTCTCGGTGCCCAGGTAATCAGCTTAAAAGATATGATAGAATCCCAGGGACACATTGACCCTGCCACCATTTGTGGTACAATCGCTTCATTCATCGTTGGGCTGGCAGCATTAAAACTCCTATTAAAACTGGTGAATACCGGAAAGTTTCATCTGTTTGCACCCTATTGCTGGCTGGCCGGAATTCTAGCGCTTTTTTCAAATTTTATATAAGGAGATAAAACTATGCATCCTGGAATATTCAGAGAATATGACATCCGCGGCATTGCAGGAGAAGAGATTTCCGAACAGGACGCCAATGCCGTAGGAAAGGCATATGGATCAATGCTCATGGGACAGGGCCGCAAAAAAGTATCTGTTGGCCGGGACTGCCGCATCACTTCTGAAGCCTATTCAAAGGCATTTATCAACGGGGCGTTGTCCGCAGGATGCGATGTGGTGGATATCGGTGTATGCCCCACGCCGGTTCTCTATTTTTCCATTCACCATCTTTGCCTTGACGGCGGGGCAATGATTACGGCCAGCCATAATCCTCCGGAATACAATGGGTTCAAGCTGATGAGCGGGCTGGATTCCATCCACAGCCACGGATTGCAGGATATCCGCAAGATCATCGAAACCCAGGCCTATACCCGGGGCCAGGGCACATTGACCCAGGCAGATGTGATTTCTCCATATATGGCCATGATTCAGGAAAACATCACGCTGAAAAATATAATCCGGGTCGGCATTGATGCGGGCAACGGCACCGGCGGCATTACTGCGTTACCGGTGTTGCGGGGACTGGGCTGCGAGGTCCATGAAATTTACTGCGATCCGGACGGCACCTTTCCCAACCATGAGGCAGATCCCACCCAGAAAAAAAATATGACAGACCTCATTGCCCTGGTGAAAAAAAAGAATCTGGACCTTGGCATCGGCTATGACGGGGATGCCGACCGCATCGGTGTGGTGGACAGGTTCGGAAACATCATTTACGGGGACCAGCTCATGGTGATTTATGCCCAGGAAATTCTGTCCCGCCATCCCGGTGCCACCTTTATCTCCGAAGTCAAGTGTTCCATGGTCATGTATGATCAGATCGCAAAGATGGGCGGCAACCCCATCATGTGGCGGACAGGCCACTCCCTGATCAAGAAGAAAATGAAGGAAGAGGATGCGGCCCTGGCAGGGGAAATGAGCGGGCACATGTTTTTCAAGGATCGTTACTACGGATTTGACGACGCCCTGTATGCATCCTGCCGGCTTCTGGAGATCATGGACAGCACCGGCCTTGGTGTGGACGAATTGATCAAAGACCTGCCCAAAACCTTTACCACACCGGAGATCCGGGTTGACTGCCCGGATGCGGTCAAGTTCCAGGTTGTGGAAAAGATAGTGGCATTATATAAATCCCGGCAAAAGGTCATTGACATTGACGGATTGCGGGCCATCTATGAAGACGGCTGGGGCCTTGTGCGGGCCTCCAATACCCAGCCGGCCCTGGTGCTTCGCTTTGAGGCCCTGACCGAATCCCGCCTGGAAGAAATTAAAACCGAAATTGAAACAGATTTGAAAAGAATCATTGAGGATATGTAATTAATTTTTATGCAATTATCCCAGCCCCAGCAGGACGCTGTTCATCATACCGGCTCCCCGGCCCTAGTGGTTGCGGGAGCCGGTTCCGGTAAAACAAGAACCCTGACCGCTAAATTTTCCCACCTCATTGCCACGGGCCATGCCCCGGAGCGCATTCTGGCCATCACCTTCACCAATAAAGCGGCCCAGGAAATGAAAACCCGGCTTATGGAGATGACCGGTCTTTCCCAGATGCGCTTTGAATGGGTGAGAACCTATCACTCCGCCTGTCTGATGATCTTGAAACGGCATTGTCAGATCATGGGGTACACCCCGCCTTTACAGGTGTTCACCGTGTACCAGCAGGACAAGCTGATCAAGGAGCTGTGTGTAAAAAACAATATTGACAAAAAATACGCAAACCGGATTCTTTCATCCATTTCCCGGGCCAAGAACGACGGTGATCCTGCCAAATATTTTGACCGCAAACCAGGATTTCTCAACATTCGGATGGCCGATATTTTTGTCCAGTTTGAAGAACGCCTGGCGGAAATGAACTGCGTTGATTTTGACAATATCCTGCTCAAGACCCGGGACCTGCTCCGGGACAATGCCGATGTGCGCCAGTTTTACCAGGATCTGTTTTCCCATATCCTGGTGGATGAGTACCAGGACACCAACAATCTGCAGGAGGAGCTGACTTCACTTCTGTTAGGGGGGCACCGCAACCTGTTCTGCGTCGGAGATGACTGGCAGGCTGTATATGGATTCCGCGGTTCAAACGTGAGCCACTTTTTACGGTTTGCACAAAAATATAAAGATGCAAAAATTTTCAGGCTGGAGGAAAATTACAGGTCAGCCGACGAGATTGTCCAGGCAGCCAATGATCTCATTGATTACAACCCCGACAAAATGGAGAAACGCTGTTTTTCCCAGAAAAAAGGCGGGGTGGTGGAGATCTATGATTTTATGTCCGATGCCCATGAGGCCGAGTGGGTTGCCAGGCGTATCATGGGTCTGAACAAACAGGGACAGGGTATTCCCTTTGACAGAATGGCTGTGGTCTACCGGACCAAATTCTGTTCCCTGCCCTTTGAAAAGACCTTCAGGGCCTTCCGCATTCCTTATCGTCTCATGGGCTCCCAGGGCTTTTTTGAACGTATGGAAGTACTGGATATCAACTCCTATTTAAGCGCCTCGTTTTTCCCCAATGATGATCTCTCCTTTGAGCGGATTGTCAATACGCCCAAGCGTGGGATCGGGCCGTCCATGATTAAAAAAATAGCTGGCCTGCGCTCCCGGGGCGGCTCGCTCCAGGGTGCGGCCCGGATTATGGTCCAGGACCGGCTGTTGACCAAAAAAATCCATGAAAATATGTCCGAGGCCCTGGATATTCTGGATACCATCCATGACATGGCCCCGGCCATGGCCATGGAAACCGTCATTGACCGCGCCGGGTATTATGACCACCTGAAAAATAAGACAAAAACCGACGGGGAATTTATTTCCAAAAAAGAGAATATCGAACAGTTGATCCATACGGCCCGGGCCAAGGATACCATGCTGGAATATCTGGAAGAGGCGGCCCTGATCCGGGAGGATAAAGACGAGGATGACCAGGATGAAAACGGGGTGGGTCTGCTCACCATTCATTCGGCCAAGGGGCTGGAGTTTGACGTGGTATTCATCGCCGGGTGCGAAGAGGGGCTGTTTCCCCACTGGCGTTCCATTGACGAGGGAGATGCGGCCCTGTTCGAGGAACGCAGGCTCATGTATGTTGCCATGACCCGGGCCGAGCGGTTTTTATATCTAAGTTACGCCAATTACCGCAAAGGCGATTTTGCCACCCCCAGCCGGTTCATTGATCAGGTCAGGGAATGTCTGGACTAGCGCCCAGGCGCTGATTTTTGAATATGGATTTTTTTTTCGGCATACGAGAACCCGTATCCCAGGCCGCTGCCCGGATCATGCACCGTGGCTCCCGGGCCATCCCTTCGGACCACAAAAAGATATTTCTCACCCTTTTTTTTATTATTTTTATTACAGTTACCGGGGTGGGCATTGTGGTGCCTTTGCTGCCGATCTATGCCCATGATCTTGGTGCAACAGGTATTTACGTGGCCATGATTTTCGGGGCCTTTTCCATTTCCCGGGCGTTTTTTCTGCCCTGGTTTGGCAGTCTGTCAGACAAAAAGGGGCGCAAACCCTTTATTCTGGCTGGCCTTGCGACTTACATGCTGGTGGCCATTGCCTTTGTATGGGCATCCAATGTGGAAGGGCTTATTGCCATCCGTTTTATCCAGGGCGCAGGCTCTGCCATGATCATGCCCGTGGTCCAGGCCTATGTGGGAGAAATCTGTCATGAAGGCACCGAAGGATACGCCATGGGGCTGTTCAACCTGTCCATGTTTTTAAGTCTCTCTTTGGGGCCGGTGATGGGGGGTGTGGTCCAGCAGACCTGGTCTTTGAATGCGGCATTCTACTGCATGACCATCTTGTCTGCCCTGGGCGCGGCCCTTTGTCTTATCTGTCTGCCGCCTTTGTCCCAGGAACAGATTCGAATGAATAAACGATCACCAGCCTCCCTGGCCGTGGTGATCCGGGACCGGGAACTGGCCGGTCTGGTGGTTTTCAGGTATGCCTACACAGCCTGCATCGGCATTGTCTGGTGTTTCATGCCCCTGTATGCCGACAAGACCTTTCATCTGACCGGCGGAAAAATCGGATTGCTTGTGAGCGCCGGCGTGTTTGTCTCCGGTGCCTTGCAGGTGCCTATGGGCTATGCTGCGGACCGGTGGAACAGGAGGATCATGGTGGTTGTCGGCGGCGTGTTGTCTGCCGCAGGTATTTTATACCCGTTCTGGGCCACTTCATTTATGGATCTGTTTACAGGCGTCTGTATCTTCGGGCTGGGCGGGGGTATTTCCATGCCGGCCCTGACAGCCCTTGCCGTGGTTAAGGGTGAACAGAGGCAGGCCCTGGGATCCGTAATGGCTATTTTGACTGCTGCCCACTCCCTTGGCATGTTCACAGGTTCGGTCATGGCTGGCCTGACCATGGACTTTTTCAGCCTCTCCTATGCGTTCCCCTGCGGAAGCCTTGTCATGGCGGCAGGCGTTCTTGTGTTTCCTGTCCTGTGCCGCCGCTGAACCACGGAAAGCATGGAAGGACACAGAAAAGTACAAATTAAGCGCTTTACGCGCTAACTTTCAGTGCCTTTCGTGTCTTCCGTGGTTTATAAAAATGGTGTACAGGCCTATTTCTCCTGCCATATTGGCGGACGCTTTTCAAAAAAAGCCGCCACCCCTTCCTTGGCATCACAGGTATCACACAATCTGGCAAATGCTTCGTTCATATAGGCGAACTGGGCTTCATAAGGCATATCCCGGGACGCATAAAAAGCTGATTTGGCGATTTTCACAGCCACAGGACTCTTCTTTGCCAGGTCCCGGGCCCAGGCAAGGGCAGCCTCATCCAGATCTTCCCTGGGAACCACCCGGTTGATAAGCCCCAGCTCCAATGCCTGGTCCGCCTTGATCAGATCCCCGTAAAGCAGCAGTTCAAGTGCCTTTTTTTGTCCCACACACCGGGCCACAGGAATCACCGGTCCCACACAGTTTAATCCCACGTTGATGGCGGTCAGCCCCATTTTTACGTTATCAGCGGCAATGGCCAGATCCGATGCCGCCACAAGGCCCATA
The DNA here is from genome assembly GCF_000745975.1 of Desulfobacter vibrioformis DSM 8776. Classification (GTDB taxonomy): domain Bacteria; phylum Desulfobacterota; class Desulfobacteria; order Desulfobacterales; family Desulfobacteraceae; genus Desulfobacter; species Desulfobacter vibrioformis. The sequence continues at coordinate 47,402 of NZ_JQKJ01000010.1, forward strand.
CCATTGGCTGCCGCTGCCCCGTGGACCTGGGCAATCACCGGGGTTTTTAATTTGGATATCAGCAATAGAGGGGCTTCCATTGTTTCAATCCATTCACGATATTGATTCGTTGTCTTGCCTTTGAGCTCATTGACATCAATACCTGCGCAAAATGCCCTGCCTGCGCCTTTGATCAGAATGACCCTGACATCAGAGGCTGCGTCAAATTCTTTAAGTGCATCATACAGCTCTTCTGCCATCTGACTGGAAAAAGTGTTCATTGCCCCGGCGCGGTTCAGGGTCACACTGCCCACATGGCCGTCAAGGGTTTGTGCAATAATGGTTTCGTATGCCATAACGGTAACTCCTTATTTTTCAACACAGCAAATGAATAATGGAAACGCCCAGCAATACAATAAACGTATGTTTCTGATATCTTTCAAACCAGGGAATGCGAATCAGGCGGGTGCCGATCTGCCCGCCCACGATAACCCCGCTGCAGGTTGCAAATAACAGATGGGTTCCATGGGGCCAGGACGCATATCCTTGCCAGACACTGATACAGGCCAGCAAAAGGTAAAACAGAATGGTCACAAACATGATAAGCAGACTGGTGGCCACGGCCCGGGAGGTCGGCATTTTGAGCTTAAGCGTCATGTGAGGGATAAGCCAGTCCGTATTACCGATACTTAACAGCCCTGTGAAAAAAGAAGACACAATAACCACAGGATAGCTTCGGGCATGGATAATGGGCGGGGTGATAAAAGGGGGCGCTTCAATAACAGGGATCGGGCTTCCTAGGGACTGGATGGTCCGGATCAAAAGATAGGCGGCAATAAGCACAAAAATGTATAGCAGAAGTTGTTCGTATCCCCTGGATATGTAGAAACTGGATATAAATCCCAGGGTCACGCCGACCAGTGCCATGGGAATAAAGGCGGCGGCTGTTTTTACATCGACCATGCCATTGAAAAAATAGGTCAATGAGCCGGTGCCTTTGCCGGCTATCTGGGTAAATATTGAAATGACAACAGCCTCGGAAGGCCTGATTTTCAGGAAGATCAAAACCGGTATCCAGAGAATACCGGCGCCTAGGCCGGTGAACATCACCATGGCACCGACACCGATAGCCAAAAAATGGACAAAAATAAATTTGGAAAAACTCAATGAGATTATTGCGTTTAAAAAAAAGAACAGAAAAAAAACATAGGCAGTGTCCGCCAGTATCCAGAAACCAAGATATTTAGGCGCCTTGAACAGCAGGGGCCATATTTTCATCAGTCCGTCATCCTTAATCAATGGCCGCAGGCCGTTTTTCGCCTTTCATGTTTTAATAGCTGTTTTGCATTCTATACAAGAAGTTCGGCCGGGACAAGTTTCTCTTTAGTTGTCATCAAATTCATCTTTAAGAACATCTTCAACAGATTCCGGCGTGTCGATATGATGGACTTTTCTCTCGTCTGAAACGACGGAAACCGATGTGGATTTCTTGACAATATTCATGGAACCCGGGCCGGCTGAAATGGCCCAGTCCTCCATGTCAAAATTAAAAAACCGGATACCGTCAAGGCCTGTCAGGGTTCTGCACAGGGTTTCCACCTCTTCGAATTTCATTTCCTGTCCGGAAATTTTTAAAAACCGACCGGAAAACCGGGCTGTCTTTCCGGAAAACGAAAAAGAGATTCCGCTGAGATCTGTATTGTGACTGACAAGAACCTGCTTAATCTTCCGGTTCGTATCATATCTTGTCGCATTTTGCTTCATATGACGGGACTTTAGAAAGAAATCGTGAAAAAGTCAACCCATGTTAAGCACCCGGATATTTTAGACAGAATCCTTATCTGTGCGTCCTTAAAAATGTTTCATTTTAAACATTTCCCGGGTTTTGTATTGACTCCCATTTTAATGGTATTTATTCTAACTGGTACGCTGTCAATTATGATATGATGGCTGCAATCACATAAGAATGACCCCTTGAATGTTCCAAATTAGGGAGTAAAACTATGGAAAATCCTGACCTTGACCAAAAATTACCCGCACGTCTTGACGCGTTTCGCCGTCTGCACAGGCACACGCTTGACCACCGTGAACAATTCTGGGCTGCCCAGGCAGAGCGGCTGCAATGGCAGACTGCTTTTTCTTGTGTGGTCAAGGAAGATTTTTCCAGGCCCATGGCATCCTGGTTCTGTCACGGACAGATCAATGCCGCCCAAAACGCACTTCACAGAATAATCGAAACAGGGAAGGGAGAATCACCGGCCCTGGTCTTTTATCAAAAATCCGGCCACGTGGACACCCTGACGTTTAATGAACTTAAAAACAGAGTACTCAGCCTTGCAGCGGCTTTTCACCGGGACGATCTTGTCCCGGGAGACTGCATTGCCTTAAATCTCCCAAACTGTCCTGAATTTATCATCAGCGCCCTGGCAGCCGCCTATCTTGGCATTACCTACCTGCCCATCGGCTGCCATCTGCCCGCTTCCATTGTGGCAGAAGATGTCACTGCATCAAGGGCAAAACTTGTAATCATGGCAGACAGCAACGCCTACGAAGAAAAAAAAGGCCATGTCCAGACGGTCCGCGCCCTGCTTGAAGACCTGCCCATTCTCATTTCAGATGAAAAACTTGAAGGGGTCCCAACGCTTGAAGAATACGTAGGCCAGGCAGATCCTTCCGGACTTGAGCCGGCTTGCCCCCAGGCAGATCATCCCCTGTTTGCTATTTATGAAAACCGCCTTGCCGGCAAACATGTGGGGTCTGTTTTTCCAACAGGCGGATTTCTGGTCCAGGCCCACACCTCCTTTGATGATATTTTTAACAAAGCCCTTGTTCAGGACAAACCCAGGATGATTGTCAACACGCTGGATATGTGCAAAGCGCATACCCAGGCATACGGGCTGTGGGGACCTTTGACCAATGGCACAGGTATTATCCTCATTGATAAAAAAATCCGGGTGAATACCATTGAAGAGATTCTCAATGATCAGCCAAATCCGGCCCTGCTTTGCCGGCCGACGTTGATTTCAGAACTCAGGGAACAGCTGGGACAGGAGGGACAGCTGAACACGGCCAAACGGTTTCCCGTAATTGCCTGTTGCGGGAACGCCCTGCCCCCCCGGCTGGTCAAATATGCAGACGGCATACTGGTAAACGGTCCGGAACGGGTGGTGAACCTGTGGGTGCAGAGCAAAAGCGGTACCGCCCTGCTCAATTCATATCCGACCCCGGAGCTGAACCGCCCCGGCGCCCTCGGATTCGGCGCTTTAGGGGTGGAGCCCTTGATCATGAGCGATTTTGGAGAACCCTGTAAAACCAACATCAGCGGCAACCTGATTTTTGACCGGTCATGGCCGGCCATGGCAACAGCCACCATCGGCACAGCCGAACATTTTAAAAAAACCTATTTTTCAAAATTCCCAGGCTGTTTCTTTACCTACGACGGGGTCAGGTCTGACAAAGACGGTTTTTTCTGGTTCATGGGACGGCTTGATGACATCATCAAGGTCAAAGGACAGGGCCTGGGCGCGTCCTTGATCGAAACGATGCTGACCTCCCACCCCCTGGTTGAAGAAGCTGCTATTATCGGCGCCCAGGACACATCCGGGGAGGATATTGTGGCCTTCGTGGTGCCCCGTAATCCGATTCAGGATGAACAAAAATGTATTAACCAGATAAAGGATTATATTGCTGATAAAATCGGGCGTTTTGCCGTACCCAAAAAAATCATCATCACGGATCAGCTGCCAAAGACCCCCACAGGAAAACTGTTCAGATCTGTTTTGCGCCGCATTGCAGCCGGGGAGGAACCCCTTGACTGACATATCAGCCAGAGCGAACAAAAGACTTGGAAAATTGATTGACGATAAATAAACGCACACGGGCCACAAGCCCACAACAAATAATGAAACTGAAACGCCAACAATGCAGGGTAAAACGGTACGCCCCAGGCGATCCGCCCTCTTGTTTCCTGTATCTTGTTTCTAGTTTCATGTAAAAGGGAGCCCTAAAAGTGAGCGCCAAACTTCGCAATAAAATAATTGAAGCAGTGGGTGAAATCGGAAAAATCAATATTTCCATGTCCGCCTTTGAAAGGGATTTGACAGTGACCTGTGAAGCATGGCTGGCTGATCTTTCCGAACAGATAAAACAAGGCATGGGAACTTCGGATGCCATGATCATGAAAAGCGATCTTTCAGCCGTCATCGAGATCCTGATTAAATCCCCCCCTTCCCCCGGTATCAATACCATTATAGGCGATGCCCTGACCATGATGCTGGAAATGGAACGTGCAGGCCAGGACAAATCCTGCGTGATACAACGTCTTCTCGGTCCATCCCTGGCCAAAGAAGCCCGGCAGAATGAGATGAAATTTCTGTTGCTGAATCCGGGCACGCCCTCCACCCGGATTGCCGCATACCAGGGTCTGGAACAGGTGCATAGTTTTGAGATCCATGTTCTTCCCGATGAGGAAGACAGCTTAGATCATCGGGTCAAGGCTGTGGCAGCGCATCTGGACCGCGCCGGAATTGATCTTGCCTCCTTTGACGGCATCGCCTGCCAGGGCGGATTTCTCAAACCCATCCCATCCGGAACCTACCGGGTGGTCCCGGAAATGGTCACAGACCTTGTGGAAGCGCCGTTGCGGTCCCATGCCAGCAATATGGGTATTCCCATGGGCATGGAACTGGCCCGGATGGCAGGCCATCAAAAGGATCTGCTTTTGACCACCACAGATCCCTTTGTCTGCGACGAAATGGATCTGGTGGACCGGGTTACAGGATTTATAAAAATCAAGCGCAACGGTGCCGGGGCACATTATTTAAATCACAAGGCTGTGTGGCGGATCGTGGCCTCTTTGATGAATCAGGCACCGGAACAGGTGAATGCCGTCACCGCCCATGTGGGCGGAGGCACCTCCCTTGCCGCACACAGACAAGGACAGGTCACCATGCTCATAGATGCCTATTCCGGCCTGCCGTCTACAAGCAGGAGCGGTGCCATAGACATTGACCGGGTCATCAAAGCCATCAAATCCAAGGAGATCTCCATCCGGGATCTTGAACAGGTTCTGGACAGCCGGGGCGGACTGCTCTCACTTGTGGGCACCAATGATTTTTACGCCATGATCGGATTCCTGCGCCAGGGTGCCACCCCTGTGCAGCGCAAAAAAATAGAACTGGTCCAGAACTTTCTGGCAAGAAAAATCGCCGGCGGCATGCTCAAGCTGACCGCGGACGGGGCAGATGTCAGGGTGATGGCGATCACCGGCGGACTTGCCAAAAATCCGGACATGATGCACCGGGTCAAACAGAATATCGCAGGACGTTACCCCGTGGTAACCATGCCCGGTTACTTTGAACATGAAGCCCTGGCTGCCGGACAGATCCGGGGGTATTATGCCTCTGAAACACTCAAGGACTACGAAACCGAACGGAATGCCCTGGAAAAAAGAAGGCATGATGAAGACGCATTGATCGACACCCCGGTATTCAAACGCGAAATCAGGTTCAAGAAAAAAGGCGCGCCGTTGACCACCTTGGACGATATTATTGATGCAGCATACCTGACGGTCGAAGAAAATTATGCCCCAACCATCGCCATTGTGGGTGCCAACAACGAAGAGGCGATCCAGGCGGCCAAAAGGGCCAATGAAGAAGGCCGGTTCCGCATCTCCAAATTCGTGCTCCTTGGCGATTTCCAGGAGATCAGCCAGATGGCCTATGAATACGACCTTGTCATTGACAATGACAACTACACCATCTTTGATACGGAGAACCCCGTAGAAGAAGCTGTCAACCTTTTGGACGAGGGCAAGGTTGATATTCTCATGAAAGGGTCCATCCATACAGAAGATATTCTCAGGGGATTTTTTAAATACCTGAAAGCCAGCGGCCGGCTTCAAAAAGGCCAGGTCATGAGCCACACCGCCATTGTGGATATCCCCACCCGAAACAAATTGCTGGCATTTTCAGACGGTGCGTTAAACACTTACCCTGATGAAGAAAAACGTGTGGCGATCCTTGAAAATGCATTAAAAGTGGTACATAACCTGAATATCAAGGTTCCCAAGGTGGCAGTGGTCTCTGCCGTTGAAAACGTAAACCGCAGCGTGGACAGCTCCATTGAAGCAGAACGGATTGCTGCCCGTTTTGCAGACAGGGACGACTGCATTGTGGAAGGCCCCTTGTCTTTGGATGTGGCCATGGATCCTGCCATTGCCAAAGAAAAGCATTACACTGGCCGGATCCAAGGCAATGCCGATGTGCTGATCCTGCCGGACATTGATTCGGGCAATATTTTATGGAAAACCCTGACAACCCAGTCAGGGGCAGCCCTTGCCGGGGTTATTCTGTGTGGTGATATGCCCCTGATCCTGACGTCAAGGGGGGATTCGACACGGTCAAAACTGGCGTCACTGTCCCTTGCAATAAAATTTTACTTTGATATTAAAAAAGAAAACGGGGTGGCGTCTTAAAATTATCGGCCTGCGGCACTTCTGGGAATAAATTTATAGTAAGCTATGGGTGTCGAGATTTTGCATGCCGCGTTCGGCTTAACACTTGACACGAAAAATTGATCCGCCTATATTTTGTCAAATAAAAAGGCTATTCTTTATTCACCTTAAATATCTTGTGATAATGCCGCAAACAAAAAAATCACGCAGTTTGAAACGCTCTTATCTTCTTTTCTTTACATTTATATTACTTTTATTTCAAGGATATGCCGCTTCTGCCGCACAATCTAAATCGAATTTACTCCCCCCGACGGTTCGAATTAACGACCAGGCGGTCCGGGCCGGACTTTTGTTCGATCTTTCTACAGACACCATTGTATGGAATAAGAATATGCATCACACTTATCCCATTGCATCCCTGACCAAAATGATGGTGGGGTTGTTGGTCTTTGAAGATATTCGTGCCGGGAAAATATCCTGGGATACGCCTATTAGGGTCACCCCGGAAGCGACCCGTGTGGGAGGCTCCATGGTCGGGCTGAAATCAGGCATCTCTCTTTGCGTGGAGGACCTGATGAAAGCAGCCCTTATATCCTCGGGCAATGATGCGACATATCTTTTATCCCAGTATTTGGGCGGTACCGAACAAAACTTCGTGTATCGAATGAACCAGCGCGCGAAACAACTGGGCATGGCGTCAACGGGTTTTTCCAACGCCACCGGCATGCCCGCGCCGAACAGTTATAATGACAATTATTCCAGTCCTTCGGATCTTCTTCTGCTTTGCAGGGAAATGCTTAAATATGATAAGTTGCTGCAAATTACCCGCATGGGTGAATCCGTGATCTCGCAAGGTGGAAAACTCATACGGCTGAGAAATCATAACCAACTTGTGAAGACCTATGAAGAGGTGGACGGATTAAAAACAGGATTCACCAATAATGCGCAATTTTGCCTGGCGGCCACTTCGGAAAAAAACGGCCGACGGATGATCGCCATTGCATTGGGTATTGCGTGCAAGTCCGTGAGAAATCGATTTGTCGGCAGTATACTTTCCCAATCCTATATCGCTTTAGGCATGGGATCTCTCCATTCCAAAACCAGGTCAGCCATAGCCATCAAACCCAAAGAGACCCATTCTGCTCCCGACGCAGAGACTTGCCATCGGGTACGAAAGGGAGATACCCTCTATGGTATCTCAAAACAGTATGGATGTTCGATTGAACAATTGAAAAGTTGGAACGGTCTTCAAGGAAGTGAGATCCATCTGGGTCAGAAATTGCGCATACATAAAAATTCCGGCGCAATTTATACCTTGATGCCTCGACCCGCCGAGACAACCGTTATTTACTACAAAGTCCTGCCCGGTGATACGCTTTGGAAGATTTCTAAAAAATATAATGGAATATCAGTCGAAAGATTGATCCAGCTCAACAGGCTGAAACGGGCCAGTGATTTGAAAGCGGGTGATACCGTTAAAATCGTTCTCAACCTTGGGTAATTTAGGCTCGGCGCATCCCATGGGGCGCGCAGCACCGGAAAAATTCATACCGCCATCGCTCGTGAGGCCGCAGTAATGATCAAAAATTGTGTTCAGGGGTTAGGTGGTGCATCCACCGCCAATATCATGTCCAAAACTTTTTTGTTCACCGGGGCCGCTGCGGCCCGCCGGCTGTCAACAACGGCATCAACTTGGGCGCTGCGGCCTTAAGGAGCTGTACTGCAAGACCGCTTGTGAAAGTATAGTCATCGGCATCCTGGCCATCCACATAGGCGGTGACGACGCCGTAAAACCGATCGCCGATGAAAAAGACAAAAACGGCGGTGCGGTTTATTGCCTTGGAGGAAATGAGTTGCCCCCCAGAACTGTAGATATTGTGGCGGTTGTCGCCAGTGCCTGTTTTACCGCCTATGGCCAAAGATGTTCCGTCTGAAAGTAAAAATGCGCTGCGAATCCGCTGCGCCGTACCGTTTTCGACCACTCCTGAAAGCGCCTGGCGCAGCTCCTCGGCCACTTCCGGATGCATCACCTGCTCCCCCTGGCTTTTTTGATATGTCAGTCTGGTTTCATAGGGCGTTTTTTCTCCAAAACTAAGTGCCTGAATCTGAAAGGTGGGATACCACCTGCCCTTGTTCAAAACAATGCCCACAAGTTCTGCCAGGGAGTCCGGCCGATCTGCAGAGCTGCCGATGGCAGTGGCGTAGGAAGGCACCAGGCTGTTAAACGGATATTTCAAGCGCTTCCATTCCGAAAAGATTTCGCTGAACGCTTCCTCTTCAAGAAGGGCTCGGATACGTACATCCTGTTTGTTTTTTCTGGAGGTCTTGAACAGCCATGTGTAGACCTCCTGGCGTTCCGCCGCGCTGTTTTGAATCACCTCGCCCTGCCTGGCATCCGGGTGCCGGTTCAGATAGGCCAGGGTCCACAACTCCAGAGGATGTATCCTGGTAATGTAGCCCAGATCCACAAGCGAATAGGCATCAGGGGCAGATTTTTCGAAAAGCCCTGACAGGGTGCCACCGACACCCTGTCCGTTTTTTAAATGCCCTGCAAGAAACGTCGTAAATTCGTCCAGACCAGCCTCCGGTTTGATATAGCGAAAAACAGCCGCCAGATTTTTCGGATTTTTGCGCATTCCCTCCAGCAGGATGTCAAAGGCCTCGCCAAAGGGTTTTCCTGCGTATTTGCGGTAAAACCGCTGAAGAAAAATGCGCCCCTCCTGATCCGCAAATTTGGCCAGGTAGTTATGCCGCCCGGGGGCCTTGGCATCTGATAGAAGCTGCCGAACACCTGGGATCTGATATTTGTAGTACTGGGCAATGTCCCGCATTAACCGAATGAACACCAGGTTGATGGATTGATTAAAGGCATCCTGCACGGAAAAGATGCGGGTATCATCCCGGTCATCAAAGTTGGAAAAGGTGTGAACCCCGCCGCCGGTGAAAAACTGCTCGTGGGGACTTGCCGAATAGCGGCGCTGCATGGCGGCGGTCAGCATGGCGGAAAGTTCCCTGTCGCCGGCGCGGCTCAGGAAAGAGATCACCCAGCGGCTCAGGTGGTCCGCCGCGTCCACCTCCACTGCGGCTAATTCTGCCCGGGAGAGCGAATGATATTGTTCATGCAGGGCAGCAATTATCTCAAGATAGGTCGCCAAAGTCCGAAATTTGGCTGATGACCCGAGCTCCAGCTTGGTGCCCGAATTGATGTTGAGCGGCTGATCAAGCGTGTCGGTCTGGAGGCGCATTAAATTGGCCCCTTCAGACCGCTCATACAAGGTGAGGCTGTAAACGATATTGGACGGATCGCCATCTCCAAGGAGGTGATAGCCGTAAAGACCTTTCTTCCGGGCTGTTGAGGGATCACTGAAGCTTTTGAGCAAACTGGTCATTTCCTGCTGTACAGATTGATCCACCGTGCTGGTAACGGAGAGATCAAAACGGTCCAGCCGATACAACCGGTCGACATCCAGCAGGTGCAGCAACTGGACTCTGATCGCATTGAGCGCCTTTCGAGAAAGAAATGATTCGGTCCCCGGGGCCGCCACCCGCTCCTGAATGACGACAGGTGCCACTATCGCCGCATCCCTTTCCCCCGGTGTAATGATACCGGCCTGGGCCAGCAGACGAAGGTAACTGTTGGTTTTGGCTTCCAGGACGGCAGGGTCTTCCGAAAGAAAATACGATGGACGGCGTTGGGCTACAAAAAGGCTGACCACCTCTTTCAAGGCAGCGGCCCTGGCCTTCGCGGCTGAACCGGTTAATTTCGAGGGCCGCTCCGCCAGCAGGCAGATGGTTTCGCTAAAGTCGGCCCCGTACCAGGCATACAACCCATCACCAAGCCCCATGACTTCCCCGTGCCCGGTAATTGCACCCAGGGGCATGGAGTTAATAAAATCGCATAGAATACCGTATCGGGCCTTCAAGGTTTCCGGTCCGTCCAGATAAGCACGCATGCTGGCAGATACCATCTGTTGAAATTTGTCCGTTACAGACAGTGTCAGGCCTTGGGACGAATGGCGGAATTTTTCGATCTGGGTCGCCAGGGTGCTCCCCCCCGGAACATTTCGACTGCTGTCCACCGCTCTGATCCCTATCTCCAACGCCGCAGCGGCGAGACGTTTCCATTCCACGGCGGGATTTTTAAAAGGATAGCGTGTGTCCAGGAGTTCCCGGTTTTCGATGTAGAGCAAGATCTTTGCGATGATGTCCGGGATCTGGCTGTAATCTGAAAAAATATGTTCAGGATAGGCTGTGGCATAGATAAAATGCCCCGAACGGTCTTCAATACGAAGACCGGCCTGGGATTTTTCCCGGTACGCGGGATAAAATCCAGCCTGGGTGTATTGAAGCAGAAATGGAGAAAAGCAGGCCTGCTCTTCGATATTGTAACCTGCGGCGTCGAGATTTCGAAGAAAAGTCGGCAATTCTACATACCCAAGCCGCGTATCGTAGGGACCTGCCTTGGGGAACTCAATGGACGGACTTTTTCCGGGAACAACCCGTACACGGATCTTTGCAGCCATCTTGCTGAAGCAATAAGCCTGCAACGCAGAGGTGCGAAGCTCATGAATCACCCCAGAGATTACCGCCAGGATCAACAGAAATATGAAAATCCTTCGAACCATGCACCACACCTGTTTGCATCCTGTTCTGACTTTCATCATAGGCTTTTCGGTTCGGGGCATGTGAGTCTGAAATAGCGGCCTCGGGCCTATTTCAAAACGATCATCTTGTATTGAATAGGCTTCCTCGAATGAAGGAGGATCTGACTGGGATAGCTTGTGGTTCAATTTTGGCCTCGGTTTATTTCACAAAAGATTCTTTTCAATAACGGCCATGGGCTGAGCCTGACATATCAATTATCAGGCTCGGATATAATATTGCCAATCCTAATTTTCAGGCTGGCAGTCGCACAAAGCGACATTTCCGTTCACGTCAAGCGGAACTGCCTGCCACGGGGAAAAACAATATTGTCGTTTTGGAAAACGATGGAAAAGCTGATCCGGAGGCAGTAGTAGGAAATCTTTATATCGCTTCCTGAGCCCGGATTTAAGCAGTACCTTAAAAATTGATTTGTCCAGCAGGCTCCCGTTGGTCATAAGACCGATCCAGCGTTTCATTAAAGATGCCGTTTTTACAAAATCTATAATTTCAGGTATCCTGAACAAAACTTGACTTGACAGTGGTCACGTTTCCCTAACGTTATTTTCCCTTTTCCCTTCGCAGTCGGGGTTGCTGATAGCATGGGCGATCCAGTCTATCAAGGACACGCCCTGCGGGTGCTCGTTCCTCGCATCCTTGACACATCTGGTGACCCATGCTGTGCAAGGAATTAGCGACGGCGATGGAAGCGCAACGTCCACTCAGGCTCGGGATACTGGTATGTCGTTTACACTGCTGTCTTCATTTTTTCAATATCTTTCTCAAACTGTTATCCATAATTTTAACAGTTTTTAACAGTGAATTTTCCTTGAAGTGACGCATCGTTCAGATATGATAAGGGCGCTATCATTAACTTGGGGAAAATAAGTTCCTGGATGATTGAGTGCAGCTATTGTGGCATTGTACTTGCGATTATTGTAGAAAAGGCCAAGATTCATCGTGAACCGCCAACAAAGTGGGCCATCACATGCCCCAAAAGACCAAACAGCGGCAATTGCCGAAAAAAGGAAGAGATTATGAAAAAAAAATTTGGTTTTACCCTGTATTCTCTGACCCTGGTACTCGTCACCATCTGCATCTGCCAGTTCGTCTATCCGCCCCCTGAAAAGGCTTAGCTTTACGCCCATGGGGGTTATAAGGATGAAATCCGGAGACGGGAAACCGGTCTGCGGCGTCCCGTCTCCGGACGTCCTATGTTTCCCAGAGAGACAGCAGTTCGGGTAAAAATTTGCCCCCGGGCCCGTCAAGGACAATCCCCCGGTGGTGCCGGGCGGCAAACTGCCTGAAAGGATTATCTCCCGGGTTGATGTCCACAATGACCGCTTCAGGATTTCGGGCCACTGCCGTGCCGATCTGCATGGGAAGGTTGGTGGCCCCGGCCGTGCCCACCACCAAAAGAAGGTCGGTGGATGTAGCCCATGCCATGGCGGATTCGGCTTTGTACCATGTTTCGTTGTAGCATTCGTCAAACCAGAGGACATGGGGCCGGGCAAGGCTGCCGCACCTGGGGCAGGTCAGCAGCTTTTTTTCTTCCTCGGTGACCGGCTGGTCTTTTGTTTTGTCTGCCATGCCTTCGGGAAAGTCAAACAGCTTTGGGGTGCATTCTCCTGCACACCGTAGAAAATTAAGGTTCCCGTGGATCTGGAAGGTTCGTTCAAGGCTGTTGCCGGCCCGCAGATGAAGACCGTCCACATTCTGGGTAACCAGACAGAACCTGTCTTTGAAAATCTTTTCCATTTGGACAATGGCATGGTGGCCTGAATTGGGTTCTGCATTCTTACACACGGTCCGCCGGTAAAGGTACCAGGCCCAGACCTCCCAAGGGCTTTGGGTAAACATGCTGTGGGTGGCCATCTGTTCAGGCCGGTACTCTTTTGACCCCACAGTCCAATACCCTTCAGGCCCCCGAAATGTAGGGATTCCGCTTTCAGCTGAAATGCCGGCCCCGGTTAAAACAGTGATCCGTTTGTTGTTGTCCTTAAACGGCTCAAGCAGTCTGGTTGTGTCCATGTTTCGGCCTCCTTGTCTGTTTCAATTGTTTATCTCAATTGATACGCGTGAATTGAATAACCCATTATAAACAGGACGATACCATGAAACGTACAGGATAGGAACTTCCTTTTTGAATTTTTGAATTCATGAAATTATTAAACATTCTGGGAGAGAATAGAACCGAGTTTCAAGGATAGCTCTCTTATGGAAAACGGTTTTTGAATGAAATGAATACCCTGTTTTAAAATGCCCTTCTCAGCTATCACGTTTTCAGTATAACCAGACATGAACAGCACCTTCATCGCAGGCCTCAAGGGGGAGAGAATCTCGTAAAGCACCTTTCCATTCATCCCTGGCATCACCACATCGGTAAGCATCAGATGGATATCCCCTTTGTGCTTTTCTGAAACGCTCCGGGCCTCCACGGGTGATCTTGAGGGTAAAACAAAATAACCTAACCTGGTTAATGCCGAGCAGATGAAGATTCTCAGCTTCTCTTCATCTTCCACCACCAGAACGGTTCCACCGCCAGCATGAATGGGCTCAATTTCGGTCTGCCGCTCTCCGATCTGCTCTATCTTCCGGGATAGAGGAAAATAGATCTTGAAAACAGTTCCATGGTCTGGCTCACTGTAAACCCATATGGTACCCCCATGTTGTTTGACAATTCCGTAAACAGTGGATAATCCCAGACCAGTCCCTTTACCGGCTTCCTTTGTGGTAAAAAAAGGTTCAAAGATCCTCTCTCTGGTCTTTTCATCCATACCTTTGCCTGTATCTGCCACTGACAGCATCAGATAGTTGCCAGGCCTGACATCAAGCTTAACCGACGCATGATCTTTATCCAGGAAGACGACCCTGGTCTCTATGGTCAGAACGCCCCCATCCGGCATGGCGTCACGGGCATTAACGGCAAGGTTCAGAAGGATCTGCTCCATCATACCTGAATCTGCATCGATTTGAGGGATGCGCTCTTCCAGCACGGTTTTAATGGTGATGTCCTCTCCGATCAAGCGCCTGATCATATTGCTGAACCCCTCAATAACAGTATTGAGGCTGAGGGTTGCCATCTCAAGAACCTGCTTGCGGGCAAATGCAAGAAGCTGCCTGGTCAAACCTTTGGCACGTTCAGCCGCCTGCAGTATCTCCTCTAAATTCTGGTGCAGCTCACTCTCTGACGGGGTATCATCAAGGCTGATCTGTGAATACCCCATAACGATTGCAAGCATGTTGTTGAAATCGTGGGCAATCCCTCCTGCCAGGCGGCCCACGGACTCAAGTTTCTGGGACTGCTGAAGCTGTGCTTCCAAAGAGCGCTTTTCCTGTTCACTCTTCTGTTTTTCCGCTGTTATATCCCTTGCAATGCTGGAAGCCCCGACTATCCTTTCACTCTCATCCCGAATAGGTGAAACCTGCAAAGAGACGTCTAATAATTTGCCATCTCTGGCTACCCAGACCGTCTCAACCTGATCCGCAGGCTGGCCAGCCTTTATCCTTGCCAGCATACGCGGCATCTCATCAGGTTGGTCCTGTGGTGTGAGAAAGGAGATATGCTTTCCAAGAACCTCACGCTCATCGTAACCGTAGATCCGCCTGGCCCCCCTGTTCCAGCTGACAATCTCCCCTTCAAGGGTTTTGCCGATAATGGCATCATCAGATGACTCAACGATACGGGCAATCCGGCGTAGAGCCTGTTCAGACCGCAGCCGCGACTCCTGGATACGGGCATTGTAGATTGCCATTGAACAGACCTTAGCCAGAGGCAGGGCCAGAGCCAGATAACGCTCTTTATACTCCCGGAAGGTGAGGTCATCAATTTCCAGAATACCCAGACAGACCCCTTTGTATCCCATGTATATTGCAAATCCGCGACCTGAATCTGTCCATGCAAACTGTTTTCCAGCACTTAATCCGGACGCTTCCTGCCCATTACAAAAAGGCGCATAGAATATGCGGCCAGGGGCGAAAAGAAGGTTAAACAGCTCCTCAATATGGCCAATGGCCTCCTTTTCACTCTCTGAAGCCATCAGAATATTCATCAGATCAATCAACATCAGGTGATCTGCAAAAAAGTGATCAGGAGGCGGTGACATACCGCTCCGACTTTGGCGTAGATCCGCCACAAGACGTTCCATAGAGAGTTTTAGCATATCCACGCCTATGGGAATTGATTCGGTTGGCAGGTCAAGATATCTGCCCAGGGCAGATAATTCGGCATGGCAATTTCCGCCGACAGAGGTGTTTAACAGGGTAAGTTTCTTTGTGGTCTCATGAAAAAATTCTCTGGCTGTCTCCTGATCAAATCCCCACGCTGCAATCTCTTGCCTCCAGTTCAACAGCCAGCCGGGGGTCATAAGATATGCCCCCTCCGCGATAAGGTGATCGACCATGGCAGAGGGAGCTACCAGGTAAAAACATAACTTTGGAGCCAACAGAAAAGCTGAACTGCCCCCCTTGCTGATGGCGTCACACCCACCCAGACAGCCACCACCAATGATCGCATCCACCCCTTCAGTCTCACTGGAGAAGCGGTGTGACAGAGCCTCCCCTCCTTTTTGAAAACTCTGCTGACAGGAAAGATCATAGGTCTCTATCTCCAGGCCAGATAGATCCCGGGAAGCTGCCACCACAGCTTCCACCTCTTTCAGGAAATACGGGCAACAGAGAAGTCTCATGTCACACATCCTCAGCATTGATCCAGTTCAAAGGGTACTGCCCCCAGCGGCGCACCGCGTCAGCAACCGCCAGCAGGATATCCTCATTGACCATCAGGGGGATCTCCCCATGATTGTCCGACAGGACAAATCCGCCTCCCGGCCCAGCCAGGGCAATGGCCCGCTTCACTTCTGACTCAATATCTTCTGAACGCCAACTTCCCATTGCAAGCGCATTCAGGTCTCCTACAAGCGTAAGTTTTCCCCTGCACAGCGATTTCAATGCACCAAGATCCTCCTCTGCACTGGCGCTCATGCCAACGAAACCCGCTCTGAAAATTTCATTCACAACCGGCACCCCCGTTCCAGATGCCATGTGAATCATCACAGCACCATTTATACGGGAGATAACATTGACAGCTGTCGGTAATCCGTACTGCAATATAAAATCCCGGGACATGATAGCAGGCGAGAACGCAGGGTCAGAATAGAGTATGGATGCCGCCCCGGCCTTGAGCTGTGCGTTAGCCCATGCCACACAGTATTGCGTGTTTATCAGAAGAAGACGCTCAAGCAGATCCGGCCGTTCATGGATCAGATCAAGATACGGCCCGAATCCCATCTGCATGATGGGCAGAGAGGTGGGTGAGATAATAACGCCGGCAATCGGGATATCGTTGCCAACAGCAGCCTTTAGCCGACCTGTTGATTGCAGAACCCCCTGCAACGGCTGGTTACCAGCCACCTCAGGAGGATCAAGAAGAGAGATCTCTTCTGCCCTTCTGATAATGGGAGCTCCGGCGTTTGGTGGGCCATTGTCACAATAGAGGGCCTCTCCGCCCCAGGCCAGAATCTCCAGCGCTGCAAACGGGTAGCAGCAGAGTATGTCGTTGCCGAACATTCTGTGAAGCTTAAGCTGCCCTTCCACCACATTCCGGGGCCGGGAAAAATACTCCTTGATCGTGAGCCCCATCTGTCTGGCAGGATGCATGTTGGCAGAGAGCACATAAGGCACCCTGTCCGGCTCTCTGTGTGAGAGTGCGATCTGCAATCTTTGACTGGAGGTCATTCCCATATCCGATCCTCCATTAAAGTTCTGACGATTCTAACGGCTTCACCTGAGTTGCTCCCCATACAGTGTGCCCCGACCTCTTTCCATAGCATTGGCGCAAGACGGAAAGGCGCCCCGCCAACCACAACCACAACTCTGCTGCCAGCCCTCCTCAACCCCGCCACCACATCCTTGACACACACGGCTGAAGTGAGCATCAGACAGGAGATAAGAAGAATATCCAGTTGATCCTTCAGGGCCCTCTCCACCAGATCATCAGCCTTGAGACCATGACCATAATCCAGAAGATCATACCCGGAAGAGCGAAGCGCAGATATAACCATGCGCTTACCCAGCGCGTGGTAATCCTCTATCACGCCAATGCCAACTCTGGGACGACCATATATAGAACAGGTATTTTCCAGAAGAAGCCTTCCCACAACTCTTTCGCAAATCCGTCCTGCCATGTAAACCTGCGAAAGAGAGATATCGCCACCCTCCCAGGAGACACCGATCTGTTCAAGAGCCGGGATAACCACATCTTCCACAAGACGCAGATCTCCTCCCTGGGATGACAGGTTATCAAGCAGCATACTGCACCGATCTGCGTCTATATGCAGAAGCGCATCCATGAACTGTTTCGCTCGCTTATTGAGTTCTGTCATCGTCTCCTCCTGCCAGAACAACTCACCGATCAGATTTTACCACCTGATATGACGTTCAAGAATAGAACCGAAATCATACTTCTGAATCTCATCTTTTCGGGTATTAAAGTACCACCGATATCAGATTGTTATCAAGAAAAATTATGTTTTCCCCAGCTGGCCGCATCCGGCACTGACGGACCGGCCCCTGCTCCATCGTTTGATCACAAACACCCCTTTATCAGTGAGAATTTGGGCAAATTCATGCATCTGTTCATCACTGGGGCTTTGGTGGTTAAAACCTGTCACAGGGTTGTAGGGAATCAGGTTCAGGCGCACGGGCAAAGGATGGATGAACCGGGCCAGTGCCCGGGCATGGTCCATGGAGTCGTTTACGCCTTTGATCAGAATATATTCAAAAAGAAAGACGCCCCTTGGGGGCAAGGGATACGCTTCAAGGCTTTTTTTCAGTGCAGCAAGGGGCCAGCGCCGGTTCACCGGCATCAGGGCCGACCGGATGGCATCCTCCGGTCCGTTAATGGAGACTGCCAGACGGATGTTGGGGTAGTTCAACCGGGCCAGCCGCTCAATCCCCGGCACCACACCGCAGGTGGAGATGGTCATGTGGCGCAGGGCAATGTCGCAGCCTTTCTGGCTGTTGAGTACCCTGACAGCGGTCATTACCGCATCAAAATTGTCAAAGGGCTCTCCCATGCCCATGAAAACGATATTCTTAATGTCATGGCCCAGGGTATGCCTGGCATTGAACACCTGGCCCACGATTTCAGCGGCTGACAGGCTGCGTTTGAACCCCATGCGGGCGGTCTGGCAGAAACGGCATCCCATTTTGCACCCCACCTGGCTTGAGACGCAAAGGGTATTGTGCCGGGTCATGGGAATAATCACGGATTCAATGTTCAGGCCGTCGGAAAGCCGGGTGATGAACTTGACCAGTTCACCCGCCTTGAATGTCTCTTCCACCTTGCCGGGCACCAGCGCAATGGCTTTTTCAAGGGCAGCCCAAAGCTTTAAAGAGTTTTTGAATTCCGGGGCATTACCAATCTCTTTTCCGCCGTTTTTAAACACTTCCCGGTACAGCGCTTCGGCATGAAACAGCCCTTTGCCGTAATCATTGCGCAACGTCCGGGTGAGCTGCTCCAAAGGCAGGCCAAAGATATCAATAACAGGTTTCATGGCGAATATATATCACAGGCCCCCAAATTTGCCTATGACAGAGAAGTCATTTATAATGCCTGAACAAAAACCTGTTTTTGAAGGAGATTATTTTGAAAAAAAGCCTGATAGCCCTGACGATAGTGGTTGCAAGCGTCTTTGGATACCGGTTTTGGGCCGGTGAAAAAACCTATGAAATAAAGAATATTCCCATAACCGTGTCGCGCATTGTCTGTTTCGGCGACAGTCTGACCCGGGGGTACGGTGCCACCCGGGGAAAAGAGTATCCGGCCCGGCTGGAAGAGATGACCGGTATTGAGGTCATTAATTCCGGGGTGTCGGGAAATACCACGGCAGACGGACTGGCCCGGCTGGAAGATGATGTGCTGGCCTTTGAACCGGATGTGGTACTGATCACCCTTGGCGGTAATGATTTGAAAAACCGGGTGGGCGTAGACACGGCCCGGGCCAATCTGGTCAATGTTATCCAGCGCATTCAGGCTGCCGGGGCCATGGTGGTTCTTGGCGGTATCGACATTCCCCTGTACGGCAAAGGATATGCCCAAATGTATGACGCCGTGGCCCGGCAGACCGGTTCGGTTCTGATTCCCAATATCCTTGAGGGCATATTCGGCAGCCCGGATTTAATGAGTGATTCCATTCATCCCAATGACAAGGGATATGAGACGATGGCCGGATATTTTTATAACGCCCTGGCCCCTTTTTTGCGTCTTAGAAAAAAATGAGGAACTAAATATTAATGAACCCGTAAAAAGGCCAATCGATGGCTAAGTAAAAATCTTCGCCTACAAGGCATGGTGACTGACCAGGGGCGAAGGCATACATATAGTATGTCAAGCGTCTGGTCAGGCGCCATAACGCAGTAGGCGGAGACTTTTTACGACGCCATCAAATATTCCCTCTTTCCTGGGCCATAGCCAGGTATGTCTCAATGGTATTTTCAGGCGGATCATATTGATCTGTTTCCTGCTTTTTAACCAGGGCAATGGCATCGGACGGACAGACAGGCACACACACACCGCAGCCGATACAGCGGTCAAGGACCACCCTTGCCGCATCATCCACGACAATGGCATCCATATGGCAGCGGGTTATACAGGCTTGGCACCCCACACACGCATCCGCATCAACCTGGGCAAAATAGTTGGAGTGTACGGCCTTTGACGGCTGTTCAAGCTTTTTCAGGTTCACCAGCACCTGGCAGCAGCACCCGCAGCACATGCAGATATTACCGGGGTCCTTTGCGTTGCCCGGTTGGAGAACAAGCCCTGCCTGCCGCCCTTTTTCAAGAATCGCCAGGGCTTCTTCCACATCAATGGACCGGCCCAGGCCGTTTCCTTCGTAATAGTAGGCCCCGCCACCAAAGGAGAGGCACACCTCCATGGGGTAATCACAGGGTTGGCCCACCATGCCATGCTCCTTGCGGCAGATACAGTCACTGACCACAATTTTCTTTTGTTTGGAAATAATCTCTTCGGCGATTTCATAGGGCATGGTGGCCAGGTCCACAGTCACCTCTTTTGACACCGGGATGACACGCAGCTGTTTGGTTTTATGTTTAACCCAGCTCTCTTTCATATATTGGGGCAGGTATTCATTCACATCCCTGATCAGGTCCGTATTGAGCCGGTTGAGGTTGAATTCCCAGATACCGATCACAAACTGGATGGCCATATATGACGGAGAATCCTCTTTGCCGGTCCTGAAAATCAGCCCTTTTTTGGAAATCTCCATGAGTGTGTTGCCTAAGCTGTCCGGATCCATGGACAGACGCTGGGCAATAACCGGCACAGGTTCCGGCCACATGTTCAGCCCAAGCACAATGGCGGCCTCTTCCTGTGTAAACAGCCGTTCAAGAATTTTTACTTCAACACCGGAATCTGTTGCCGGAAATCCTGCCGGCATTTTATCCAGGTGCAGGGCCAGTTTTTTATAAAGATCTGTCATGGCACAATTCTCCTTTCATGAGAAAATGAATTTCCCATCCCTCCCCTACCCGTTCAATTTAATGATAAAAACGGTCTGCGGTACTGATTTTATAAAAACCGAAAAGATGCAAAACAGCTTTGGCGGGAATCGCAAAACAGGACGATATTCAGGGCTGTACTTGATTAAATGTTGATCTGCAATTTAAGATTTTCAAGGTCGTGTTCTTAAAAAAGTCGGCAATTTCCTTAATAAGGTCGGGATCATCCACTGAATTTTTCACAATACCGAAGCCCTCTGACAAGGCAAAAATTTTGGCGGCAGCCTTCTTTTTATCCTCCACACTGGCAAGGCCTGTCTCTTCCCAGCCTGAGATCTCCTCAATGCCGAATTCAATGAATTTAAGCATCATGCCCCGGATTCTTTCCCTGATTTTCTCATCCCGGAATCCCATGGCATAGCAGGACCAGAACACCGCATCCCGCTGGGGCCAGGTGCCGCTGGTGTCAAAAAGGATTTCCAGCAGGGTCTCCATGCGCTCCCGGGAGCTGGTAAGGGTCTCCAGTTCCTTGAGATAATGGTTCATGGAAGATTCATAAAGAAAATCCACCATTTCCATGATCAGGCCTTCCTTACTCTTGAAATAATGAATCAGCAGGCCTGAATTGACGCCCATGCGCTTTGCGATTTTACCGATGGTCATACCTTTGAAGCCTTCTTCTTCCACAACCTTGTAGGTATGTCTCAGTATTTCAGGTTTTCTGATATGAGATATGCTTTTTCTTCCCATAAATTATTTTGCCTATTTTTTATTGTTTATACGCTAATCAATTTATAATTGATATAAGGGCACTGCCTTTTTTTGTCAATTTTTATTGCAGGCGGCTCCCCTTTTATGTTTTATCAACACAAGCGTAAACATTTTTTTTAGGCACACAAATCTGCAACAGGAATAAAACAAGCTATGAAAATATTAGTGACAAACGACGACGGCTACCGCGCCCCGGGTATCCGAGCCCTGTTTAACGCATTAAAATCAGACCATGAGGTGACCCTGGCAGCCCCGGACAGGGAAAAAAGTGCCGTGGGCCATGGCATCACCCTGCACACGCCCCTGAAACACCAGAAAGTGCGCCTGGGACACAGCGATATTGTCCATGCGGTTACCGGCAACCCGGCCGACTGCGTCAAACTGGCCCTGTTTGATATCTGCGACCAGACACCGGATCTTGTGATTTCAGGGATCAATGCCGGGTCCAACACCGGGATAAACATCAACTACTCCGGTACCGTGGGTGCAGCCCGGGAAGCAGCCATTAACGGAATTCCAGCCATTGCCGTATCCATCCAGTACGGTGAGGTCATGGACTTTCACGGCATGGCAGCCTATACCGCGTCCATTCTGGATAAAGCCATGGCCCTGGATCTTCCCCCGGGGGTTTTCCTGAACATCAACGCCCCGGCCATTTCCTTTGACCGGATCGCCGGCACAAAGGTAACGGCCCAGGCAGATAACAACCTGGCCTATGTGTTTGACCGCCGCCGGGATCCCAGGGACCGGACATATTACTGGTACGCCGGGATGACGCCGGAGGTGCCATGTAAAGGGTCTGATAATAATGCACTGCTTAAAAATTTTATCTCCATCACACCGCTGCAGTGCGACATGACTGCCCATGCGGCCATGGATATGATTGCAAAGGCTGGATTCTAAATGACAATGCCAGATAAAACCACGGCACAGGCTTCCGAATTTCCCACGCCCGAATTTCAGACATACAGGGTCACCACCATTGCATTTGCCCATTTTGTCCATGATCTTTACACAAGCTTTCTGGCCCCCCTGCTGCCCCTGATTATTGAAAAACTCGCCCTGACCCTGAGCCAGGCAGGTCTTTTATCCATGGTCATGCAGATCCCTTCCCTGGCCAACCCGTTCATCGGTCTGTTTGCCGACAATAAAGGGCTGGCCCGGTGGCTGGTGATCCTGGCCCCTACCCTGACGGCCATTCCCATGAGCGTCATCGGCATTGCCCCGTCCTATGGTATGCTGCTGGTCCTGGTCTTTGTCGCCGGCATCTCGGTATCCCTTTTCCATGTTCCTGCCCCGGTGACTGTGGCAAGGTATTCAGGAAAATTCAAAGGCCGGGGCATGAGTTTTTTCATGACCGGAGGGGAGCTTGCCAGGACAATGGGACCCATCCTTGCCGTGGCTGCGGTATCTGTTCTGGGGCTGGCCCGTTTCCATTTTATCCTGGCCCTGGCCCTGGCCACCTCCGTGCTGTTGTTCATAACCCTGGAACCCACCCAGGAGCCGCTCAAAGCAAAGCGGCGGGGATCTTTAACCCAGGCCTACAAAGAAGTCCGCCATATACTCAATCCCCTGGCAGGAATCCTTTCGGCCCGGGCCATGATGCACGGATCCATGGGCATGTTTTTAACGGTGTATGTGGAACAGGCCACAGGCTCTTTGTGGCTGGGGGGAACGGCCCTGACCCTGTATGAGGCCACAGGCGTTGCAGGCATCCTGTCCGCAGGCACCCTGTCCGACCGCCTGGGCCGCCAACGGGTGCTGTTCTGGGCATTGACCGTGGCGCCCGTGAGCATCTTGCTGTTTGCCCTGACATCCGGATGGATCCAGGTGCTTTGGCTTCTGATCACAGGGTTCACCGTATTGTCAACCACCCCTGTGATGCTGGCCCTGGTCCAGGAGAATGCCAGGGAAAATCCTGCGGCGGCCAACGGTCTTTTTATGATGATCTCCTTTGCCGTAAGATCCCTGGCCGTTGTTGCGGCAGGGGCCATTGCTGACGTATTCGGAATGAACATGATGTTTATCGTCTCAGCCCTGGCAGGCTTCACCGCAATCCCGTTTTTGATTAAATTAAAAAAATAAGGCGTATGTCATGTTAAAAACAAACAAAGATAAAGTAGTTGAAATGTTTCTGGCCTGCACCCCCGGCATGCCCCGGGCTGGGGCCGGCTGGAAAGTGGACCATAAGGGAAATCCCTTTCTTCTGCCCGGCATCGGCGGCATCACCCTCAATGTCCAGGCCGGGGATCCGGCATTTGGCCTTGCCGGCGATCATATCGAACCCGGGGTTTCCTGCACGGCCAATATGGAAAAACCCAATGATTTTCCCAACAACACCCTGCAGCTTTTCTCCTGTGTGGGCAATGAGGCTAAAATCATTTCCGGGGACGCCCGGGGAGAGACCGGCGTGGTTATCGGCCACCACGGCGGCTCCGAACATGTGATTGTGGAGTTCTCCCGGAAAACCAAGGAAAAGATGAGCTATGACGACAAAATCCTGATCCGGGCCAAGGGCCAGGGACTGGCCCTGACCGACTATCCCGGAATCAAACTGTTCAACCTGGACCCGGACCTGCTGGAAAAAATGAATATTGTTGAAACCGGGGCAGGGGTGCTCCAGGTGCCGGTGACCACCATTGTACCTGCGCCCTGCATGGGATCAGGTGTTGGACGGGCCCATGTGGGGGCAGGCGATTATGATATTATGACCTCAGATCCCGAAACCGTGAAAAAATACAATCTGGATAAAATCAGGTTCGGAGATTTTGTGGCCCTGACGGACCATGACAATTCCTATGGCAGGGCCTATGTCCGGGGCGCGGTCACCATCGGCATTGTGGTGCACTCCGACTGCCTGCTGGCCGGCCATGGTCCGGGGGTCTCCACCCTTTTGACCTGTGCAGCCCCGCAGATTGAACCCCAAATTGACCCATCTGCCAATATCGCCGATCTTCTCGGGATCGGCAGTGCAGCCCCGGATACGAATGACGATTAAGCCCGTAATCCGCATATACCTGGTCTGGGGCCTGGGAACACTTGGATTCCAGGCCCTGGGCCGGATATTGCCTGAAACGGCCCGGGCCGGATTTGATTATATTATTATTGCGGGCCTGATTGCCTGCCTGGCCCGGATGACCCGGATTTATCAAACACAGGTTGAACCGGCCATCGGCACAGACACGGCCCGGCGTCTGTCCTGGATCGGCGTTTTGACGCTGATCTTTGTAATCCTCTGCCTGTGGGTGAGCCAGGCCGGTGTGAAAAGCAATATCATTACGGCGCTGTCCACGGCAACCCTGGTGCTTTTGGCCTGTGTGGCAGGCCACTGGCTGGCCATATCACTGAAGCGCCCTTCTGAATTTATTCCCATTGGCATGGCCGTGGCCCTGTCCGACATATTCAGTGTCTTTTCAGGCCCCACCCGCAACTTTGCAGAAAATCTTTCCGACTACTACCGGGAAGGCATGACAGGACCGGTGCCCCTGGTGGATTTTTTCCTGGTCAAAATGCCCATGCCCGGCACTGATTATTTTATGCCCGTATTCGGCATCACCGACTGGATCGTGGTGGCCTTGCTGTCTGCAGGTGCCCTTCGGTTCAGCATGGACGACAATGTATTCAGCCTTGCCGGATCAAAACAGGTGCCAAATAAATCCCGGGCATTTTTCCCCGTGGCAGGCATTGGTCTGATGCTCTCCATTGTGGCGGCAAGAGCCATGGACTTATACCTGCCGGCCCTGCCTTTTATCGTCATTGTTTTTCTAAGCGCCATGGCAGCAAAATATCCCGCAGTCCGAAAACTTGGGTCAGAGGAGATCCGGGCCATGATTTTTGTGGGTCTCCTGATGGGTGTGCTCACTGCCCTGTTTGCCTTCATGAAGAATGGCATCAGACCTGATTGAATTTCCGCTGAAATATACCACCCACATTATAGCACGCGGTGTCCCCCCAATTTATAACCCGGTCCTGTCCCTGCCTGAATGTTGCCCGGCGCAATATAAAAAAATTATTTATTGCAAACAATTTATGATATAAAAGTACCGTAACCATTCTGGTATGTGATTCAGGAAAATAAACGTCTTAGGTGCCCGGAAAAATCAGTTCTCCATTTATTTGCCTTTTGGTCCGTATTCTTCGTTGCGGCCCAGGGCATTCCGAGTCTCCCAGGCTCACAACGTATTTTCACCGCATGAGTAAAAGGAGTTTTTATGGATCAAAACAAATTTGGCAGTAAAGATCACCTGAAGCTATCTAGTACGTCAGCGCAATTCTATAGGCTTGAGAACCTGGAAAAACAAGGCATAGGACACATCAGCCGCCTGCCGTTTTCAATTAAAATATTATTGGAGCAGGCCCTGCGCAACCTGGACCACTTCCAGGTGAATGAAGATGATATCGTTGCTCTGGCAAATTGGCAGCCTAAACAAAAATCTGAAAAAGAGATCCCTTTTAAGCCGACCCGGGTCATTCTGCAAGACTTGACAGGCGTTCCCGCTTTAGTTGATTTAGCTGCCCTGCGAACATCCATGAGCCAATTAGGGGGCAATCCTGCTGTCATCAACCCCAAAATACCAGTGGATCTGATTATTGATCACTCCATTCAAGTTGACTCCTTTGGCATGCCAGACTCTCTCCAGATCAACATGGAAAAGGAATTTGAACGTAACCGGGAAAGATATGAATTTTTAAAATGGGGACAAAAAAACTTTAAAAATATGAAGATCTTCCCCCCCGGCGTGGGCATTGTCCACCAGGTGAACCTGGAGTCCCTGGCCAATGTCGTGCAAATGAGAGAGAATATCTGTTTTTCCGATACCGTGGTTGGCACCGACTCCCACACGCCAATGGTGAACAGTTTAGGCGTGTTAGGCTGGGGTGTTGGTGGGATTGAAGCGGAATCCGTCATGCTGGGACAACCCATTTATATGCAAATCCCCCAGGTTGTAGGATTCAAGCTGACCGGGAAAATGAGTCCCGGAACCACAGCCACAGATCTGGTTTTCAGAATTGTACAAATCTTAAGACAAGTGGGTGTGGTGGAAAAATTTGTTGAGTTTTATGGTGACGGGCTTTCAGGGCTTAGTCTTGCGGACCGGGCCACGATCTCCAACATGGCCCCCGAATATGGCGCAACCATGGGGTTCTTCCCCACAGATACCGAGACGTTGCGCTATTTAAAAGGTACCGGCAGAAGTCCTGAAGTCATTGAAAGAGTCGAGCATTACTGCAAAGCCCAAGGTCTCTTCCGAACGGACGGAATGTCCGCACCTGAGTTTTCAGATGACATTGAGCTGGACCTCTCAACGGTTGAGCCTTCCCTGGCAGGCCCCAAACGTCCCCAGGACCGAATCGGATTATCGGATATGAAACATGCCTGGGCAAAATCCTTAACAGCACCGGTCAGCCAACGGGGATACGAGCTAAAAGAGAACGAGCTGTCTGCCCAGGCAGAAATCCGCCTTCCTGAGTCCGAAAAGCCTTTTGTCCTGGCACACGGCTCTGTTGTACTGGCTGCCATTACCTCCTGTACCAATACCAGCAATCCATCTGTCATGATCGCTGCCGGATTACTCGCCAGGAAAGCGGTTGAAAAGGGGCTGAAAACAAAACCCTGGGTCAAAACATCCCTGGCACCGGGATCAAGGGTTGTTACGGATTACCTGCACCAGGCAAAACTTGACAGCTTTTTAGAACAACTGGGATTTTTTACGGTGGGATATGGCTGCACAAGCTGTATTGGCAATTCCGGCCCCCTGCCGGAACCGGTTAGCGACGCTGTAATAGACAAAGACCTGGTCGTTGCCTCTGTTCTCTCCGGAAACCGCAATTTTGAAGGCAGAGTCAATCCGCTCACAAAAGCCAATTATCTGGCAAGCCCTCCCCTTGTTGTTGCGTATGCCATAACAGGAACCGTTAATATCAATCTCTTGGAAGATCCCCTGGGAACAGACCCAAATGGGCACCCGGTCTACTTGAAAGATATTTGGCCGGACCCAAGCGAAATCGCCGAGATTACCGCTCTAATCACGCCTGAAATGTATCTGAAACGGTATAGCAATTTTGAAACGCTCTCCCCGCTTTGGAACGAAATTCCAACCAAGGGCGATGAAGTTTATGCCTGGGACCAATCCTCAACGTATATCAGAAATCCGCCCTTTTTCCTGAATATGAGCAAGGCGCTGAAACCGATCCGTGATATCGTTGACGCGAAGGTGCTGGTTAAGGTAGGAGACTCGGTTACCACCGACCATATTTCACCTGCCGGAGCCATCTCAAAAAACAGCCCTGCTGCGGCTTATTTGCTTGAACATGAAATCCAACAGGCGGATTTCAATTCATATGGCTCCCGGCGGGGAAATGACCAGGTGATGGTCAGAGGCACCTTTGCCAACATCAGATTAAGGAACCAGCTTGCACCTGGGACAGAAGGGGGTATTACCACCTATCTTCCCACCGGCGAACAGATGTCGATTTTCGACGCTTCCGAAAAATATAAGGCTTCCGGAACACCTTTAATTGTTTTAGCCGGCAGGGAATACGGCACAGGATCTTCGCGGGACTGGGCAGCCAAGGGGACTTATCTTTTAGGTGTCAAAGCGGTTATTGCCACCAGCTACGAAAGGATTCACAGATCCAATCTGCTGGGCATGGGCGTTTTACCCCTGCAGTTTAAAGACAGTAACTCTCCGGATTCCCTGAACCTGACCGGGAAGGAATCCTATTCCATTTTGGGACTGAGTGATGAAATCAAACCCGGCCAGGAGTTGACACTGAAAGTGGATGACCGGGAAATTGCTGTTGTGCTTCGATTGGATACGCCTGTGGAAATTGAGTACTACCAAAATGGAGGGATTCTGCATACCGTGTTAAGAAACTTCATTAAAGACGTGGGTTGATTTTAAGAAGGGGGCATCCACGCCCCTTAGCATGTTGCCTCAATAATTGTACTTTCCTTTGTCCGGCGACTGAACCCACCCGGCTACAGGCGCAGCAGATTGTGCCTGTAGCCGCCTTCCATAGACAACAATCCCACGGCCAAGTTGCTGCCAGCTGAAAGCAGTATATAAATTTTGCAACACCTGGTCATTCCCACTGCCTAGCAGGGCCTTTTTCAAACTCCATCCGCCGGCCATGGACGTCTCTTCCTTTGACATCGTCGCCGATATAATTGTCGCCCATCAGGGGAATACCATCTGCAGCCATAACCATCCTCTACTTTTCTGCTCATTAAGGACTCGTTCGCCGTTAGAAAAACAATCTATTGACACAATATATTTAATCTGAAAAATCTTTACAGTTATCAAAAAGATTGGTACGGCTCATATCTTAGAATATTAATGGCAATGAGAGGAAGATTAGTATGAAAATTGAGTCGATACGGCTAAAAAATTTTAAAGCTTTTCGAAATGCAGAATTAAAGGATTTGCCGAATTTCTGTGTTTTAGTGGGTGCAAATGGCACTGGCAAGAGCTCAATTTTTAGCATATTTGGTTTTCTTCGTGATGCCCTTACTACAAATGTAACTACTGCGTTAATGAAATTAGGCGGTAGCCGTGGATTTCAGGAAGTACGTAGCAGAAATACTAAAGGCCCTATTGAAATAGAGCTTAAGTTTCGTCAACAACCAGATAGCCCTTTGACCACATATTTTTTGCAAATTAGAGAAGAAAACGGGAAAGGGGTCGTTGAGCGTGAAATTTTAAAGTATAGACGGGGTAGCAGTGGACAGCCTTGGCACTTCCTCGACTTTACAAGAGGAAAAGGTACTGCTGTTACTAACGAGTTAGACTCTGTCACCGATGTAAAAGATCTAAATAGGGAAGAACAAACTTTAAAGGCATCCGACATTTTGGCCGTTAAAGGGTTAGCTCAATTTGCAAGATTTCCTGCTGTTATGACACTTGGCAATCTCATTGAGAATTGGCATGTCTCTGATTTTCACATTAATAAAGCTCGACCGGAGCAAGATGCTGGATATGCGGAGCACTTATCGAGTGAAGGTGAAAATTTATCTTTAGTAATTCAATACCTACATAATCATCATCCAGAGATTTTCGAAAAAATTCTAACGCTTTTAAAACGAAGAGTTCCTGGAATTACAAATGTAAAATCAAAAACAACAGAAGAAGGGCGGGTGCTTCTTAAATTTCAAGATGGTAAATTTGAAGATCC
Source organism: Desulfobacter vibrioformis DSM 8776 (assembly GCF_000745975.1). Classification (GTDB taxonomy): domain Bacteria; phylum Desulfobacterota; class Desulfobacteria; order Desulfobacterales; family Desulfobacteraceae; genus Desulfobacter; species Desulfobacter vibrioformis. The sequence goes on from NZ_JQKJ01000010.1 coordinate 76,944, forward strand.
ATTTCTTGCTCGTTATGTTTCTGATGGGACCATAAAAATGTTGGCCTATTTAACACTTTTGTATGACCCTGAGCCTCATCCTCTTTTATGTGTTGAAGAACCGGAAAATCAGCTTTATCCAAAATTGTTATGGGAACTTGCTGAAGAATTTCGTGCGTATGCTAATCGCGGTGGACAAGTTTTCGTGTCAACACATTCTCCTGATTTTCTAAATTCAACGAGAATAGAAGAGGTTTTTTGGCTTGTTAAAAAAGAGGGATATTCTGAAATTCGACGAGCTGCAGATGATGAACAAATAGTTTCGTTTATGGCAGCTGGCGATCAGATGGGGTATCTTTGGGATCAAGGCTTTTTAGAGGGAGCAGATCCGGAATGAGGACCATAGTTTTTTTTCTCGAAGAGCCTTCCGCCAAAGAAATGCTTCAAGGAGTTATTCACCGTATTTTACCGGATGAGATTCTCGTCCGGTATGTTGTTTTTCAAGGGAAACAAGATTTAGAAAAAAATCTTAAAATAAAACTGCGTGCATGGACATTGCCTAATTGCAGTTTCGTTATCATGCGAGATCAAGATTCAGGTGATTGCAAAGTAATCAAAGAAACGTTAGCCAATATTTGTGAGAAAGCTGGCAAAAAAGGAGTTCTGATCAGAATTGCTTGTCATGAATTGGAAAGCTTCTATTTAGGGGACTTAGCCGCGGTAGAAAAGGGTCTTGATTTAAAAGGCATTGAAAAAAGACAACAACAACGAAAATTCAGAGACCCGGATCTGCTGGCTAACCCTTCAGAAGAAATGTTTAAGCTTACCAATAATATTTATGATAAAGTTTCTGGTTCTCGTGCAATTGCTCCCTATTTAGCGATAGAATCCAATTTCTCTAAAAGTTTTAATACGCTGATTTCTGGAATTAAAAATTTAATTTAGCTCAAAATTATGACGGTAATTGAGGAAAATAAAACCCTACAATCTGTCTATAAATCCTGTTTTTTTATGAAAATGTTCGGTCAGTATATGTTCAATGTCATAAACTTAAGCATTGAGTATTTTATTTCACCATGAAGGACCTGAAGAGCATGAAGAATATATGCCGGGAAATCAATCTTCATGTCATTCATGCGCTTCATGGTTTTAATTCGGAAGCATCTTAACTTTATGACATTGAGTATTGATCTCGTCATTTTTACTAAAATTGATGGCGTCGTAAAAAGCCTTCCGCCTACTGCGTTATGGCGTCTGACCAGACGCTCGACATACGATACCCCAACGTTGGGGTCAACAGTAACCAACTTGCCAAAAAAGAGAACATAAATGGACAAACTTACAGCCTGTTTGCTGATTGCCGGCGGTATTATCTTTATGCTTCTGGGAATAAGAAAATTCCGGAGCAACAAAAAGCTGCTCAGTGATTTTTATATCGGAGATACATTTAATAGCGCCTTGATGGTGTACCATCACATTCTGCTTTATATCTTTTTATCCGGCTATATCCTTGTACTGATATCTTTCATCTTAGATCAATTCCTGTCATCTGAATTCATCATCAGCGGGATTTTTTTTCTGGGCGCTGTATTTGTATTTCTCGAAAATAAACTGCATCACAATGCCATATCTGCCATGAAGGCCAATTTAGATGAGACCCTTCGCATCAGCAGCGCCCTTGAAAATGAAAGGGAACAGCTGATTTCATTAAATAAACAACTGCTTGAGACAGAGAACGTCACCATATTCGCGCTAGCGTATCAGGCCGAAATCCGTGATAAAGTCACAGGCAACCATATCCTGCGCACCGCACAATATGTCAAACTGCTTGTTGAAGATCTCATGAAAAACAGTAAATACCGCAACTACATTTCTGTGGAATATAAAACGGAAATTGTGAAGTCTGCGCCGCTCCACGACATCGGAAAAGTCGGCATTCCCGACAGGATACTTCAAAAGGAAGGCCCGTTTACCCGGGATGAATTTGAGATCATGAAACAGCACTGCCTTTTAGGGGCACAGATCATCAGAAAGGCCAATGAACGGCTTAATTTTAAATCCTTTTTAACCATTGCCGAACAGATGACATTGTCACATCATGAAAAGTGGGATGGTTCCGGATATCCCAACGGCCTGAAGGGAGAAGAGATTCCCCTGTCAGGTAGAATCATGGCCCTAGCGGATGTATATGACGCGCTCAGGGCCAAACGGCAGTACAAGGCGTCATTTTCACACGAAAAGGCCTGCCGTATCATACGTGAAGAGAAGGGAACGCATTTTGATCCTGAAATCGTAGCGGCCTTTGAACGGGTTGAAGCGCAGTTCGAACAGATATCCATAACCATGAATAATGGGAACCATTAACCAATGCGCTGGTGATAAAAAGCGGCCTCCCTGATGGACAGAATCTTCTTGACACCCAGCCGCCCTTTATACTAAAGGAGCATCTAACCAATGTCCAGAAGGGCATACAAAACAAAAGCAGTTTCTAAGAAACTAGAGACAAGATACAGGAAACAAGAGGGCGAAGCGCCTGGGGCGCCCATTTTAGCCCCGCATTGTCGGTGTCTTTAGTTTCATTACTCGGTGTGGGCTTGCGGCCCATGTGGGTGATATACAATAAACAGTAACGGCCACGAAGGCTTTGCAGAAAACCCTTTTTTGCAAATTCTTTGTGGCCGTTTTTTATTTGAACCGTATTTCATGAATTGCGAGAACACGGAAAAATTGCATAAATCCATACTTGGCCCCGGGGCCCTGATCCTCGCACTGGCCGCCGCAGGGCTGTGCTGCATCCAGGCAGGCACCTGCCAGGTGCCGTTTTCCATGGTGGTCAAAACCATTTTATCCCACCTGGTCCACTGGCCTGACCCGGCCACCATCCCGGCCCTGAATCACACCATTATCTGGGATATCCGGCTTCCCAGAACTCTTCTTGCCATGGCCGCGGGCGTGTGCCTCTCTGTTTCCGGCGTGGTGTTCCAGGGCTGTTTCCGGAACCCGCTGGTGGAACCCTATGTGCTGGGCGCCTCTTCGGGTGCGGCCTTTGGTGCGGCCCTGGGCATTGTGTTTCCGATATTTTTCCTCTCTGTTCAGATCATGGCCTTTATATTTTCGGCCCTGGCCGTGGCCATGGCGTACACCCTGGCCAGAACCGGGCCGGACACCCCGGTGGTCACCCTGGTCCTTTCCGGCATTATCACAGGCTCCGTGTTTGCCGCTCTGGTGGGCCTGCTGAAATACCTGGCCCAGGACACGGCCCTCCGGGAAATTGTGTTCTGGCTCATGGGCGGATTCTACTATGCCGGATGGCAGGAGGTAAGGATACTGTTTGCGGTGGCAGCCCTGGGGCTTGGCATCATCCGGATCTCGGGCTGGAAACTCAATGTCCTGTCCATGGGAGAGGAAGAGGCCAAAAGCCTTGGCATCAACCCGGGCACAACCCAGTTCATACTCATCAGCCTTGCCACCCTGATGACGGCTGCCGCAGTCTCGGCCACAGGAATCATTGCCTGGGTGGGCCTGATGATTCCCCATGCGGCCCGGCTGATGACAGGCCCGGACCATCGTCGGGTGGTGCCGGTATCCGCCGTCCTGGGCGCCATCTACCTGATTGTCTGCGACACCCTGGCACGGACACTAACGACTGCTGAAATTCCCATCGGCATCATCACTTCCCTGGTGGGTGCCCCTTATCTGTTTTACCTGGTCAGAACCCGGGGGGGCCAGATCGTTGGAAGATAATATGCTCACGGTAAACGATCTGACATTTTCATACGGCAGACAGCGAGTACTCAAAAATATCAGTTTTCAAATCAGAAAAGGGGAATTATGCGCCCTGTTCGGTCCAAATGGCACGGGCAAAACCACCCTGTTCAAGTGCTGCCTGAAATTTCTGGTCCCGGACAGCGGAACGGTGCGGATCAACGGCAAAGATATCCGCAGGCTGCCCCCCAGACAGATGGCCCGGCTGGTGGCCTATGTGCCCCAGGCCCACCATTGTGCCTTTCCCTTTACGGTCAGCCAGATGGTCCTCATGGGCCGGACCCCGCATTTGAACCGCTTTTTTACCCCGGGAGCCAAAGATCGCAAGGTGGCAGACCAGGCCATGCAGACCCTGGGCATCAGCCATCTTTCAGACACGGCCTACAACCGGCTTTCCGGGGGCCAGCAGCAGATGGTACTCATTGCCAGGGCCATTGCCCAGCAGACCGGGCTGATTTTTCTGGATGAACCGGCCGCGGCCCTGGATTTTAAAAACCAGATCACTCTGTGGCAGACACTTCAGGCCATAGCTGAACAGGGGACAGCCATCCTGGCCTGCACCCATGACCCTAACCATGTGTCCTGGTTCTGCCATTCCACGGTGGTTTTGGACAGGTCCGGACTTCTTGCCAAAGGCCCCCCCGGCCAGGTCATGACCCAGGAGATGATGGACCGCATCTATGGGGATGCCTGCCGGGTCTGGAATATAAACGGACTTAAAATCATGGTTCCCGGAACAATGGACACAGGAACAACGAATATTGTTGCATTCCCCGGGAACCGGAAAGGGATACATCATAAATGAGATATATGGAAATCGACTGGAACAAGGCCTGGGCCGAAGAGACCGAGTTGTGGAATCAATCCGCAGGCAAACCGTGCCAGGGATTTTGGGAAGATAAAAATTCTGCTGAAGTATTTGCCCAAAAGGATATCCGGCAGCATAAAAAGCGGTTGGAAAAAACCCTGTCTTTATTGGAACTGACCCCGGACATGCGGGTGCTGGACATTGGGGCAGGCCCAGGGAACCTGGCCATTCCCATGGCAAAAAAAACGGCATGGGTCACCACAGTGGAGCCCTCGCCCGGCATGAATGCGGTGCTGGATGACCAGATCGCGGAGAACCGGATCACCAACATCACCACCATCCGGGCCGCCTGGGAGGAGGTGGACATCACGCTTTTGACCCCGCCCTACGATCTTGTGGTGGCCTCCCTCTCCCTTGGCATGCCCGATCTTAAAGGTACCATTGAAAAAATGAACCAGGTGTGCTCAGGTCAGGTGGCCCTGTTCTGGCACGCCGGAATCCCGGAGTGGGAGGATATGCCACGGGCATTATGGCCGGACATCTTTGCAATGCCCTACCATGGCGGTCCCAAGTCAGATATCATTTTTCAGCTCCTGTACAGGATGGGGATCTATCCTGACGTAAAGGTATTTTCCAACGATTTCTGCGAAATATTTGAATCCATGGATTCAGCCGTATCCTTCTATGCCCGGCGCTTCCAAATCCTGTCACCGGAACACCAGCCCATTGTGGAAGCTTATTTAAAGGAACACTGCAAAAAGGACGACCGGGGACTGGTCCATGAATTCAACCACATTATCATGAAATTGTCCTGGCAGCTTGGTGATTCCGGCTGTTCCAGCACCCAGGGAGAAAAGAGATGAGATTATCCGTTAAAAATATACCAGGTATTTTTCCTTATTTTACGGCAGTCATGGTCATGGTATCGCTATCATTCGTTAACCCGTCCCGGGCTGTGGAAAAAAATACCTTCACCATCATTGATTTTGAAGACAGGCAGGTTGAAATCCCGGCACAGATCCGCCGGGTGGTCACCATCAGTGACGGCATGATCGCAGGTGTCATGACCTGCCTGGGACAGGCGGAAAAAATCGTAGGGATTGGATCTCCCTGCCTGCCCAAGACCTGGGCGTATGAGATTCCTTCCCGCACCGGTGCGGCCCATGAATACAGGGAAGGCATGAACCCGGTGTTTTTTCTCAACCCGTTTTTAGCTGACCTGCCCCTGGTCAGCCAGTTTGGTTCAGGCATCAATTTCGAAGCCATTGCCAAACTGACCCCGGACCTGATCATTGTCCGCACAGGGTCCTGTTCCCTGTGTGCCTCAAAGGATATCCTGGCCAAAAACATCCGGCTTCTGGCATCCCTGGGCGCGCCCCTGGTGGTGCTCCACGGCCCCAACACCTTTGACCGGCCGGACATTGGCAGTTTAAGCCGGGAAATCGAACTGTTAGGTGCGGTTTTCCAGAAACAGAAACGGGCAAAGGAGGTGGCGGATTTTCTCCTGGCCTCGGTGAACGAGATCAAAGCCCGGACAGCAGATATCCCGCCGGACAAGCAGAAACGGGTGCTCATGCTTGGTCTTTCCCCCACGGCCCGGGAAAACGGCGGTGCCGGACACGTCAAGGGAGAGAAAACCGTCCAGACCTATCTTCTCAACGAATTTGCCCATGCCCAAAACGCGTTTTCCGGCACAGGGGCCTGGAATATTCTCAATGCCGAACAGATCATTGGCCTGGACCCGGACCTCATTGTCCTGGTCACGGCCTGGGGATATCATCCGCCCGAAGAACTGTATGACGCCCCATACTACAAAAACCTGCGTCACTTGCGGGCCGTGGAAAACAAGGCGGTCACCGCACTTCCCTGGACCCCCTGCAATTGCGAAAAACGGCTGGAATACCCCATTGACGTCATGGTCATGGCCAGGGCCGCATATCCGGAACGGTTCACGGACATTGATCTTTGCGACTGGCTTCACCAGTTTTACATGACCGTTTACGGGGTAAGCCGGGATACGGCCACCCGGCTTATATCCTGCCAGTGGATGGACTGGGCCTGCAAAGGAGATAACCAATGAGCGCATTAAATGAACAGCGAAAACAATTTTTTAACCAGCGGGCCCGGGGCTGGCTGGACAATCACTATAAAAACCCGGACACGGACCGGCATGACCTGTATGCAGACCGGATCCGGACGATTGTCTCCTTTCTTGCCCTTGGCCCGGACAGCCGGGTTCTGGATGCAGGTTGCGGTTCCGGGGTCCTGGTGCCCTATCTTCTTGGGCACCTCTCTTCCGGGGGCCGGTTGATAGAGATGGATTTTTCCGGCCAGATGATCCTGGAAAACCAAAAACGTCACACAGATGAACGGATCAGTTTTATCTGCTGTGATGCCGCACAAATGGAATTTGAACCACAAAGCCTGGATGCCGTGATCTGCTTTGCTGCCTTTCCCCATTTCAGCGATCCCGAACAGGTGCTTACGCGGATGTCAAAAAGCCTGAGACCCGGAGGACGCCTGGTGATCGGCCACCTGATGTCATCGTCCCAACTGGCTGAGCACCACCATTCCCATACACCGGTGTGCCAGGACCGGCTGCCGGAAAAAGAGATCCTGTTCCAATGGATCACCGGCAGCGGATTCAGCATTGAGACCTTTAAAGACGAACCCGGCCTTTACCTTCTGGCCGCAGTCAAAATTTGAACAGCTATTTCAAAAGGAGATAGAGAATCATGACCCATCGTTATCCCCGTTATTTTCTGATTTGTTTTCTGTTTTTCTTCCTGGCCGTGCCACCGCTCCAGTCCATGGCCGGCGAAACCGGTGACGGCGCTGCCACGGGCGCCACCGTCCTTGAAGAGATCACCATCACCGACCGCCCCATTATCCAGGGCAACCAGACCGACATTTACGGCAGCACAAAAACGGTGATCACCCAGGAACAAATCAATGACCTCAATGCCCAGGATCTTGAAACGGCCCTGAGAATGACGCCCGGCGTGAGCATGTCCAGGTTCAATCCCATCGGCTCATTCAGTGGGGCTGACGGCGGCGGGGTATTTATCCGGGGCATGGGCTCCAGCCGTCCGGGTGCTGAAATCAAAACCATGGTGGACGGGGTGCCCATGTTCATGAGTGTATGGAACCATCCCCTGCTGGACCTGATGTCCATTGACTCTTCCCAGGCCATTGAGGTGTATAAAAGCCCCCAGCCCCAGTATTTCGGCAATGCCGTCGGGCTGATCAACATCGTTCCCAAGCGGATAACCGAACCGGGGTTTTTTACCTCTGCCGAAGCGGCTGTGGGCAGTTATGGCACCCACATCGCCAAAACCGAGCACGGGGGCAATGTCAATGGCTGGGACTATTATCTTGGCGGGGGCCTGCGGGAATCCCACGGCCACCGGGACCATGCCGACGGTGAACTGAAAAATATCTATGGCCGTATTGGACGCCAGTTGTCCGACAACTGGGATTTAAACATTTTCGCCATGGCCAATGACAACTGGGCCAATGATCCGGGGGTTGAGGGGGCTGATCCGTCCAAACGTCTGGGCCGCTATGAAACCCGGGCCTGGATGGGTACGGCCACCCTGTCCCATGAATACGAAAACGCCAAAGGTGAAATCAAACTGTACCAGAGCACCGGAGAAGGCGACTGGCTGGATGAACCGTATTTACCTGGTGTCACAGATAACCTGTATAATGACTTTCTTTTCTACGGCGCCAGGATCAAGGAAACCCTGACATTCGGAAGCGGCATGTCGCTTCTGGCCGGTGCAGACTGGGACTATACTGAAGGAGATTGCTACTGGGAATACAGTGACGGCAGGCCCGATAAGGTATGGGACGGGAATGACTTTGATATTCTGTCCCCCTATACGGCGTTCAGCTGGCAGATCGGTGTGGGCAATGGTGTAACCATCACCCCGTCATTGGGGGCACGGTTCTACTCCCACAGCCAATACGCAGATGAATGGGCGCCTCATGCCGGACTGACAGCTTCCTTTGGACGCTTTGATGCCCATGTGGGATATTCCCGGGGTGTGGTCTACCCCGGACTGGAGGTCATACTTGTAAGCCAGGAATTAAACACCCGACTGGGAAACAGTTGGAAGGATCTGGATCCTGAAATCGTAGACCACTATGAAATCGGCATTTCCGTATCCCCAACCCGCCAGACCCTTCTGGACCTGATTCTTTTTTATGAAGACGGCAAAGACCGGTACGTGGTTGTTCCCTTTGCCGGCGGCGTTAGGCCACATTACGACAATGTGGAAGAGTTTACCATCCAGGGACTTGAAGCAACCGCCACCTGGCAACCAGCCGCCAACTTCTCTGTGTTTGCAGGCGTCACCCTTCTTGACCCGGACCCCGGGGACCTGCCCTATGCTCCTGAAGTTACCATCAGCACCGGTTTGACATTACGGTTTCTTGAACGGTTCAAGCTCAACCTGAATGCCTCCTATGTCTCATCCATGCATGTCAACGCCCAGGCCCGGAAAAAGGATACTGAAAACACCACCACAGTGGATGATTTCTTCCTTGTAAACGGGAAACTCACCTATGACCTGGATCTTAAAGGCGCAGACTATAAAATCAAACTGTTCCTGGCCGGCGAAAACCTGACGGACCAGAATTACGAGTACCAGTCCGGCTATCCCATGCCGGGCATCAACGGCATGCTGGGTATCCAGTTTGAGATGTAATTCAGGCACACACAGGATATTCAATTAAACTTCGGGCACACTGTCTTCCGGATGGTGTGCCTGTTGCATCTTCAAGGGCCGGAACAAGGCTCAGACGGATTATATATTAAAGTTACGCTTGATTTTCGCTGCCAGGGATGTTTAATCTTAAATAATCTTGATTTTCATTATTGGGCCAACCTGTTTGAATTGGCTGGAGATCATTCGGGTTTTCAGGGTAGGTGGTTAAGTGTCGGACAATGCGGAAAGCTCTTTTTGCTTTTACCCAAGGAGCAAATATCATAGAAAGCTCTCCCGGTAAATCGGGTTCGTCCAACAAAGAATTTGAAAAATTTTATCAATGGTACGAAAATTATAAATCGGATCGGAAAATGAATACTTACGTTGATAAAACCCAGGCAGGAAAGCACCTGCGGGCTGCGAATACGATGTTTCAAAAGCAAAGCAGCAGTAAATTGGCATTTCAATTTATGGATAACCGGCCGGAAACCATTGCACAAAGAAAACTTCAACAGATTTCGGACAACAGCCCTCAAGCTAAACATGCGGCTCAATTACAAGCCATGGCAGATGATTATTTTGCGCCACAGCAATCGCCCATGCAAAAAAAGGAACATCACACCGGATTACCCGAAAGCTTGAAATCCGGAATTGAACGTCTCTCTAACTATTCCATGGATGATGTAAACGTGTATTACAATTCCAGCAAACCGGCTCAACTGAATGCGCATGCGTATACAGAAGGTACGACTGTTTACCTGGCCTCTGGGCAGGAAAAGCATTTACCCCATGAAGCCTGGCATGTTGTACAGCAGAAACAGGGGCGGGTACAGCCAACCAGGAAAGTGAATGGTTCTTCCGTGAATGATGACATCAGATTGGAGCATGAAGCAGGTGAAATGGGCGCCAGGGCAATGCAGGGGAGGTTCGCGGATAGATCAGACACCAATCTTGCCAAAAAGTCCGGGGCCCCGGCAAAACCTGTGGCGCAGCGGATGATTAATCTTGCGATTGATGGCAACAATATTGTTTACACACATCAAGATGCTAAACGTCCGTCAGGTTGTCTTCCAGGAGGGAGTCAAGGGGATCATACAACGCCGTTTACTTCGTTGCAGGATCAGATTGCAAATGCGATTGAGGAAGTCACGCTTGCCGATGCCTGGACAAACCTTGCCGATACATTGGCGGTTTACAAGACGCTTCCGGGATGGGGAGAATCAAAAAGTTTTACGCGGACAACCTTTGGCAATTATGTGGAAGGTTTGATCAAGACCGGAGGCGACATAAATGCCCTTCAAAGTGCAGTCAACCAATTGCTGGCCCTCAGAAACCAAATCGCGTTGACGTCACTTCCCAAAGGCGGTCATGGAAATGCAGAAGGGAAATGGGCAGGGTCACTTCAGTACCAGGAGCGTAAGTTTCAGCTGGGACAGACGCCTGCTCTCAGCAAGACTGGCGTTATGGATTATATGTGGAAAGCCTTTGACCATGGCCGGGTCAATCAGCTTGGAGATACGAATCGCGATAAAATTATCCGGCAACACGCGATAACCATGGCAGACGCGTATCCGCAATTGAATGCATCACTAGGAATTGATGCTGCTGCGATACAAGGACATTACGCTGCCCATAACTGGCAGACATATGATCCTGGCTAAAAGATGATCTTAGCCAGACAGTGGCGTGAAGATATCAAATGCACATCACAGGCGGGTGAACCGGACAGCAAGGGCAAGGGTCTCATCTTTTTAAAGATTGGAACATGTTTAAATGATGTGCTTTCAATGATTCTTTATTGGAAGCCCTTGCTGTCCGCTACCTAAACGTAAAAAAAACAATATGACCGGGCAGATACTTAGAGAGACACTGCTTATAATTTATCCAGAAAGATTCCAATAAGGAACCCGCCCACAACGGTTCCATCTTCGTCAATAACTGGAAACGCCAAATGCTGAAGCTGGGTATTTTCAGCTTTATCGAACTTGATTGGCCCGATTTCGATGCTGTGGTCCTTGACCGTACGCGTATATTTTCCCTCATCGCCCTGCCAATAATCGTTGGGGATTCCAAAGGAGCCTACTGTCGCACCCTGATTGTCAAAAACAAAGCCTTTGGAAACTGCCATTTCCGCCTGACCCAAGGCCTGAAGTTCCTTGCCGCAGGGATTATCCAATAGCGCGGTCATGATCGGGAGCTCTTCTTCGGCTTCCATCCATTCCTTGTCGATCTTCTTGATCTCCTCCAAGGAGATATTTTTGGCATTTTGCGACTTTACCGCTTCCACAAACACCTTGTTCGTGCAAAACGGGACAAGCTTTTCCACGGCAAAGGCCTTTATTTTATCCGAACCGCCTGGATCTGCGTTGAGATCTTGGGTTACCTTGGCAATCATTTGATCTACGGCCGGATTTTCGCCCGCAACTGCAAAGGGAGCGGCAAAGAGAACACTGATAACGACTATCGCTAAAATTTTTTTCATAACGTTTCCTTTCACTTTTTTTATATATTTTTTAATAAAAAAGACCTTTTCGGTCGTTTGGAAGCCATTGGCTCCACCTGCACTTTTCTAAATAGTAATCTTAAAATTCAATCACACGTCCAGCCCCCAAGGGTCTGACCACCTTATCGCCATAAGCTTTGGTGAAATATTGAATGGCGTTGCTGCCAGTACAATGTCCCCCATAAAAGGTAAAATCATTGGTCTTAATTGTATCCGTATAGGCAACAGCCTTTGCAAGCACCTCATCATCAGCACTCTTCAGGTGAAGGCCGCCAACCACGGCAAGCAGTTTATCATTGGGAAATTCTTTATGGATCGCTTTCAGGATATTAATGTATCCTGCATGGCCGCATCCGAAGATTGCCACGATACCCCGGGGGGTCCTGATCGCTATCGTAGCGTCATCAATAATGGGGCAAGGTCCGGTGCCGTCCTCATTTTGAAATTTTCCCTGTGTCGGCACATAGCTTCCGGGTTCCCGGGGGACATCGGTAAAAAAATACATATTCTCATCCAGTTGGGATACGTCATTTCTGGGCTGGAATACAGGGTCGGCATATTTTCTGGCAAGATAGGGCATACCGCAAATCCGGACCGGGTTACCTTTTTTTACGCCATACTGTTTATGCCAGATGTAAGGATGACCGTAAACAGGTGGTTTCCCTTTGAGACGCGGATAGAATGTCAAACCGCCGGTGTGGTCATCATGACCATGACTGATGGCGATTCCAGTAAGGTTGTCCAGACTGATATTCATGAGTTTGGCATTTTGCATGAAAATATCCGTGGTGCCGGTGTCGATCAGCCAGTGGTGGCCATTGGCCAGTTCAACGAAAATAGACACGCCATGCTCAGTGACAAACCTGTCCGAAGCGGCAGAGTCATCGCACAACACGGAAAGTTTCACTTTCCCGGTGTCGCCCGCAAACCCACTACCCGCTATCACCATTGTAACCAGACAGGAAGCGACAAAAAAACATATCTTCCTAACAAAATTTTTTTTCATTTACATTCTCCTTGGTTAAATTTTAAACAGGTCAATCGTTTTTTTAAGCTGCTCTGACAATTGGCTTAAACCACCTGCACTGGCATTGACCTGCATGCTGTTGGCTGACATCTCGGTTGCTGCCTGGTTTACCTCGGCAATATCTTTGGCAATTTCCCTTGCCACTGTCGAACTCTGGGTCACATTTTCGGTCACGTCCTGAATCCCCTGGGCAGCCTGGATCACATTGGAAGCGATTTCTCTGGTCGTGACCGACTGCTCCTCCACAGATGCTGCAACCGTGTCGATCATCTCATTGACGGTCTTGATGGCAAAGGTGATCTCTTCGATTTCAGAAACCGTCTGACGGGTTGAGTCTTGAATGGTTTCAATTTTCTGCTTGATTTCCATGGTGGCTTCTGCTGTTTGTCTTGCCAAGGTTTTGATTTCCCCTGCCACCACAGCAAATCCTTTGCCGGCTTCCCCGGACCGGGCCGCTTCAATGGTGGCGTTTAACGCCAGCAGGTTGGTCTGCTCTGAAATTTCATTAATGGTCTCAACCACCTTTCCGATTTTCTGGGCAGACTTGCTTAACTGATCTATATTTATAGATGCTTTCTTTGTCCTGTCCACGGCCTGGTTACTTGAGTTCCTAGTTTTTTCGGTGTTTTGGGCAATCTCATTAATGGTAGATTTCATCTCTTCAGCGGCTGAAGACACCATGCTGATATTGGTTGATGACTGCTCGGCTGCAGCAGCCACAGAGGACAGATTGGAACTCATCTCTTCTGCTGCCGCTGCAACCGTGCCGGATTTAACAGACATTTTATCCGCGCCGTCACTCATCTTTTTTGAAATGGCAAAAAGTTCGCTGGAAGAAGTGTGAAGCTTTTTTGAATTTCCGGAAATATCCGTAATAATGCCATGGAGCTTTTGAACAAAGCTATTAAACCACTTGCCCAGACTGCCGATCTCATCCTTGCTCTTCACTGTCAGGCGTTTGGTTAAATCGCCTTCACCCTCTGCCGCATCCTTGAGTCCTGCAACAACGTCACTGATGGATCTATTGATCGAACGGGCAAGCAGCAAGGCCAGGGCAACCGCAATAAAGGCAGCAAAAAGACCGACCGCGTTAAAAAGCGTTTTCATGTACGACGCATGTTGATATACGGATTCGCTGATTTTAAAAACCTCTTCCTTTTTACCGTCTATTTTGTCTTCTTCAGCATTGATTCTCGTTTTTTTAGCATTGATCTCCACAATGGCATCTTGGATACGTTTTTCTTGAAGATCCTGGAGTTGCTCACTAATGACCCGTACCGCAGTAAAAGCCTTAAAAGCAGAACCCCTTTCACTTGCCTTGCGCGCAAATCGGGATTTACCCGGCGTATTGGCCAGCTTTGCCACATATTGGGTTTTCTGTGTCCAAAAATCTACGGCCTTGAGATAACTGGCAAAAAGGATCTTGATTTCCTCGGTTTCGAAACTCTCAGACGCTTTTTTCATCCTCTCTGCAGCCTGGTGGATGTTTTCCGAACTGGCTTTTTTGGCAGCCTCTATTTCCGGAGGCTCACTGGCGACAAGGGACATTTTTTCGGCAATAACGGCTTGGGTCAGGTCCCTGTCCGCCTCAATCATCAGTTTAATACTATTTTGGAGGTTCTGGAGCCGGACAACATCATCATTGATTAGGGGAAGCATTTCGTTGGAGATAAGCGGGGTTATTTGCTTCTCGATCAGCACCACAAATTGGTCATTTACAATGTGCCTCAAATCTTTCGTCAAATTTTCCAGAGCCCACTGCCCAAAAGCGATCAATATAAAGAGAGAAATAAGGGGCACTCCAATAATAATCATTATTTTCCGATTCAAACTCAATTTATATCCTCCAATTTTATAACAAAATTTTCCTATAAATTTGAGAATCCTACAAAAATTTGAACGTATTGGCAACACAATTCTTGGACTTGATCATAACTTCGGCCACTTTGTGCTCATCCTTGCAGAACCTGAAAATACCGATGAAATTACAATAGGTTGACAGTACCCTGAATCGTGTTTTCTCACGAGTGGGCCATCTTATGATCAAGCTCTTGATTTCGAATGGCTCGGACGGATTATATATTAAAGTTACGCTTGATTTTCGCTGCCAGGGATGTTTTATCTCATCTCAAAGGACAACCGGTGGGCACAAAAATCGTGCCCACCCTACCGCACTGAAAGGCTATCCGCTTTTGTGTAACCCCATGCGGTGTATTAAAAGACGGTTACGCGCCGATAATTGTCACGTTGATTTTCCGGGTTCTGGGCCCGTCGAACTCGCAGAAAAAAAGACTTTGCCAGGTTCCCAGAACCAGATTTTTATTCTCAAGGGCAACGGTTTCAGACGGCCCGAACAGGCTGACCTTTATGTGGGCCGCTGAATTGCCTTCCATGTGCTTGAAATTGTCATCAAAGGGGATCACCTTGTTGATACAGGATAAAATATCCCCGGGCACTGCCGGATCTGCATTTTCATTAATGGTCACAGCACCTGTGGTGTGCATGGAAAACACATGCACAAGTCCGTTGCTTATGCCGGACTGCCGGACAATGTCCCGGACCTGGCCGGTGATATCTATCATCTGGGTCCTGGCCCCGGTTTTAATTGAAAACTGCATCTGTTCAGCCTCCCCTTTGATCCTTGGTAAATTACATTTCCAGGGCGGTTTTTACGATGTTGTCCACGGAAAAACCAAATTCCTTGAGCACCGTACCGCCGGGGGCTGATGCGCCGAACCGTTCAATGCTGATGCTCTTGCCCTGGCTGCCTGCATACTTTTCCCACCCCATGGAAATGCCGGCTTCGACGGTCAGCCGTTTGGTAACCGTGGCAGGGAAAATTCTTTCTTTATATGCCTCAGGTGCTTTTTCAAATAATTCCCAGGAGAGCAGGGAGACCACAGAGGCCTTGATATGATGCTCTTTTTCCAGCACCTCGGCCGCAGCCACGCTGATATGGACTTCCGAACCCGTGGCAATGATGAGCATATCAGGGGTCTTGCCCGCACTTTTTACGGTGTATCCGCCCCATATCATATCCCCGTCTGAATTGGACAGATCCAGGGTGGGCAGTTTCTGCCGGGAAAGAATCAGTGCCGTGGGGCTGTTCAGGGTACCCAGGGCCTTTTTCCAGGCAAAGGCTGTTTCATTGGCATCTGCCGGACGGATCACGGTAAGGCCGGGAATGGCCCGCAGCGCCGCCACATGCTCCACCGGCTGGTGGGTGGGACCGTCTTCGCCCACAGCCACGGAGTCATGGGTAAACACATAGATGATGGGCAGATGCATCAGGGATGCCACCCGGATGGCCGGCCGCATGTAGTCGGAAAACACCAGGAAGGTACCGCCAAAGGGCCGGACCCCGCCATGCAGGTACATGCCGCTCATGATGGCACCCATGGCATGCTCCCGGACCCCGAAACGGATGTTTCTGCCGGCCCAGGCTTCTTTCTGGAATTCCCCGGCCCAGGTCATGTAGGTTTTATTGGAAGGCGCAAGGTCGGCAGATCCGCCCATCAAAGCCGGCAGGTTCGGTGCGATGGCGTTGAGCACCTTGCCTGAGGCCGCCCGGGTGGCAACTGGCCCGTCCCCGGGCTTGAACACAGGGATATCCTTGTCCCATCCGTTGGTTAAAAATCCTGTGATGGCATCCACAAACAGATTGGCGTCTTCGGGGTACAGGGTCTTAAATTTTGTGAATGCCTCCTGCCAGTTGTTTTCATACTGCTCCCCATATGCAAGTGCCTTGCGCGTGTTTTCCAGAACGTCGTCCGGCACATAAAAATCCTTATCTTCAGGCAGACCATAGAATTTTTTCACCACCTTGATCTCTTCTTCACCCAGGGGTGAACCGTGGGCATCCGGTGTATCCTGCTTGCTGGGGCTGCCATAGGCGATATGCGTACTGATTTTTATCAACGAGGGCCGGGACACGTCATCCCTGGCTGCCTGAACCGCTTTTTCAATGGCATTCAGGTCGTTGCCGTCCGCCACCTCAAGCACATGCCAGTTCATGGCCTCAAATTTGGCCCTGGTGTTTTCGGTGAATGTGATGCCGGTTTTGCCTTCAATGGTGATTTCATTGTCATCATAGATGAGGATCAGACGTCCAAGGCCCAGATGCCCTGCCAGGGAAACGGCCTCCTGGGCCACCCCTTCCATGAGATCCCCGTCGCCGCAGATCGCGTAGGTGTAATGATCAATCACACTCTGCCCATTCTTGTTGAACCGGTCCGCCATATGGCGTTCGGCAATGGCCATGCCCACGGCATTGGCCACGCCCTGTCCCAGGGGGCCGGTGGTGGTTTCCACGCCCGAAGTTTCACCATACTCGGGATGCCCCGGGGTTTTGGAGCCCCACTGTCTGAATTTTTTTAAGTCATCCAGGGTCAGCCCGTAGCCAAACAGATATAAAAGCGCGTACAACAAAGAGGAGGCATGCCCGCCCGACAGAACAAAACGGTCCCGGTTGACCCAGGATGGATTGGCTGGATTCTGTTTTAAAAAGTGTTTGAAAACCACATAGGCAGCAGGTGCCAGGCCCATGGGGGCACCGGGATGCCCGGAGTTGGCTTTCTGTACCATGTCCATGCACAGGGCGCGGATGGTGTTAATGGTGAGCTGGTCTTGGTTGTTGTTTTCGGCATCAGCCATGGATATATCTCCTGTAAATAGTCAAAAAAGTTATAAAGCTCTCATATGTTCGGGTTTCAACGGAATTTTTCCGTCCAGGGCCTGGGATATAAGTTCAAGTGTTTTTTCTTTATCCCGGGGCAAATGCGCACGCACGGGCAAATAATTGGATGCATGGTTGGCGTGGAAAAGGCCGTCTGTCAGGTTGGTGGCGGCAATCATGGCACCCAGTTCGGTGAGCATCTCCTCTGGCCCGGGCAGTTGAAAGTCTCCGTTGACATACTGGTCATGCAGTTCTGTTCCGGGGATGAGCATCAGGCTTAACGCACCTACAAAATCAGGGTCCATGGCCGTGAGCACCCTGCCGGTTTCCCTGGCATGGTCCAAAGACCCTTTGCGGCCGCCAAGCCCAAGCAGCACTGTCACCGAGACCTTGATACCGGCCTTTTTCAACTTTTTTCCCATGGTGACCATTGTATCTGCATCCGCACCCTTGCAGATGGCCCCAAGCACCTTGTTGTCACCGGATTCAAGGCCCATGTAAGCGATCTTGATACCAAGCTTGTGAAGCAGGGCCAGCTCCTCATCGGTTTTCATTTTGATGCTTTTGGTGTTGGCATAAACGCCCACCCGCTCCACCCAGGGCAGCCGCTCCCGGATCCGTTCAAGGATGGGGACCAGGCGCCGCATGGGAATAACCAGGGCATCCCCGTCACACAGAAACAAGCGGTTCTGCCGCCGGCAGTACTTGCTGGCAAATTCAATGTCCTCAAAGATCACATCATCTTTTTTGATGTTGAACCGTTTTCCCCGATAGGTTCCGCAAAATGTGCATTTGTTATGGGAACAGCCCAATGTGACCTGGAGCAATATACTGTCCGCCTCGCTGGGAGGCCTGATAACCATGCCTTCGTAGTGCATTTGTGTATCCCCTTGTATCCCCTTAAAAATTTAGGCCATTATATTTATCAGGTATGATGTAAAAATTCAATGTATCAACCGCAAATCCGAAGGCTGTCAGCGGCCCCTTAGTTTTTGCTTGACTTCAAGTGGGTTTCTTTATAATAATCCACCCTAATAAAGACATGCTCAACAAACAATTATGCTTAGATAAACAAAAGATTTTTATACATGATTAAATTGTTTTGGTGGATTTCCCATGTTTAAAGTAAAGACCAAATTCCGGCTGCTCTCCTCGCTGCACATGTTGATCCCGGTGATGATTGTTGTTTTCTTTACCAGGAACACGCCTTTTTTTTTCGATACTGCCTTTCAAATTGCCTTGACCATATGCCTGGGCCTGATACTTTTCAATACCATGTTCAGTCCTTTTCTTTTCGGGCTTCAATGGCTTTTTTTCAAGCAGATCCAGCAGATCGTTTCCCTGTGTACGGATATACAGCACGGCAGATACAGATATTTTATTATCCCCAATGAACCGGTTGAACCAGGCGATGAAAATGAATTGATTTCCCTGATGCGCAGCATGAACTGGATGGTCCATCAGATTGAACGCCGGGAAGAGCTTCTGGAAAGACAGGTGGCCGAACGCACCCGGGAACTTGAAAACATCAATGCCGAACTTACGGTGGCCCGGGATGCGGCAAAGGCATCGTCCAATGCAAAAGGGCAGTTCCTTGCCACCATGAGCCATGAAATCCGGACCCCCATGAATGCCATCACCGGCATGAGCGAGCTTATGCTCAAAGCCGGCCTTTCGCCCCAGATGAACGAGTATGCAACCATCATCAATACGTCTTCAAAGGATCTGCTAAAGATCATTAATGACATTCTGGATTTTTCAAAAATAGATGCGGGAAAGCTTGACATCGAAGTGGTTCCGGTGAATTTGCGAGACCTTTTAGAAGAGGTGGCGGATGTCTTCAAACACAGCCTTGCCCAAAAATCGGTGGAGCTCATTACAGATATCCATGAAACTGTGCCGCGCCAGATAAAAACCGATCCCCTTCGTTTAAAACAGGTGATGATCAATCTGGTGTCAAATGCGGTGAAATTTACCCATGAAGGAGAGGTCCTGATCCGGGTAACCGCCCGGAATCAGGAAAATGGCACCGGATTTTATCTGGACGTTTCCATCCATGATACCGGCATTGGTATGGATCAGCAGACATTGGATCATCTCTTTCACGCATTTACCCAGGCAGACGGGTCCACCTCCAGGAAATTCGGCGGCACCGGACTGGGACTTGCCATATCAAAAAATCTGGTGGCATTGATGGGGGGACAGATTTCCGTGTCCAGCACCAAAGGGAAAGGTTCGTGTTTTTCCTTTACCATTCATGTCCAACGCGCAGAAGAGAATGATTTTATCCCGGTTGGCCGGCGCGCAGAGTTAAAGGGCAAATCCGTTCTTCTATCTGTAAAAAATGCCACCACCGGCAGAGTGCTTGAAAGGTTCTTATCCTTGTTCGGATTCAAGGTGACTGAAAGGTTTGGCGTACTCAAAAAAAAGGAGGAGGTTGCAGCCATCTGCCATGATCCGGTTAAGTTTGATTTGATGGTGCTGGATCTGGAATTGTTTGGACACACCGGGCTGCCGCCGGAATTTCGCCAGATCAGTTCAGACGCTTTCCCGCCGGTGATTGCCATTGGTTCCATTGGCACCGGGACTGCTTTGAACCGGTTGCCGGCCATCCGGGCATTTCTTTCCAAACCTGTAAAGCAGTCTGCCTTGTTTGATGCGATCATGGAGTTGTTCTGTGAGGATCAAACGCTTTTTGAAGACAGCCCGGTGCTGCTTGGCGGCCAATATGCACTTCATGGCGCCTGCGTTCTTTTGGTGGAAGATAATCGAACCAACCAGACCCTTGCTGTTGAAATTTTAAGAGGCCAGGGTATTGATACGGTGGTCGCCGCTACCGGGGCCCAGGCCCTTGAGCGGTTGAAAAACAGAACGTTTGATGCGGTGCTCATGGATGTGGGGTTGCCGGATATGGACGGGTATGAGGCCACCCGTCTTATCCGGAAGCTTGGAAAGGCAGCAAATATTCCGGTCATCGCCATGACTGCCAATGCCCTTGCCCGGGACCGGGCCAAAGGGCTTGCAGCCGGCATGGATGAATATATAACCAAGCCCGTGGATGCGGATACCCTTTTCACAGTGCTGTCAAATATCCTTGGAAAACCGATAAAAACCGGAAACCATGTTTCAAAATCCGAAATTTTTGA
Organism: Desulfobacter vibrioformis DSM 8776; assembly: GCF_000745975.1. Lineage (GTDB taxonomy): Bacteria > Desulfobacterota > Desulfobacteria > Desulfobacterales > Desulfobacteraceae > Desulfobacter > Desulfobacter vibrioformis. The sequence continues at coordinate 97,559 of NZ_JQKJ01000010.1, forward strand.
AACTCATTCCCCCATGGAAGATCTGCCGGGGATTGATGTAAAAGATGCGGCAAAAAGGCTCAACGGAAACCATACCCTTTTATGCCGGGCCGTAGTTGATTATACCCTGGAAAACCAGCATACGATTTTTGAAATCAAAAAATTGATACAGGACGGCAATATCCCGGGCCTTCTGGCTGTGGTTCACCGCTTTAAGGGGGTCAGCCTGAATATATCCGCTGTGTGTCTCGGGCGCCTTCTGGCGAATTTTGAAAAAAAGATTAAGGATGAAAAAGAAAAGGATGAGCCAAAGCTCATGGCACTTAAAGCGGATCTGGCAGATATTGACACCCAGTTTTCCCTGATCTGCGCCACGGCTGAACGTATCAGGGAAAAAACAGACAAGAGGCCCGGGGAGGCCGGACCGTTTCCGGAACAGAAACTGTTCGATCAGATGGGTGACATGATGAAGAAAATGGGGGAGTTGCTTAAAAAAAACAGCCTGGATGCCAAGGTCCATGCGGTATCTTTTTCAAAGGAGCTGGAAGGCACTGTCTTTGCAGCGGATGCCGGTACCCTGGCCCTTCAAGTCAAACGCTTTGATTTTCCCAGTGCCCGCAAAACCTTTCAATGTCTGGAAACCGCGATCCGGAAGCAATCATGCCTAAGGCCATGATAAAACCGCCGCCAGGAAAAGGGTGAAACAGGTGACCGATTCTACCGAGTGTTTAAAGGAAAAAATCCTGATCGTTGATGATACCCCGGCCAATATCGATGTGCTGGGGGGCATTCTTGTCCGGGATTATGAGATCAGTGTGGCCATCAGCGGCCATATGGCACTGGATATTGTTTATTCCGGAGAAACCCCGGACCTGATTCTGCTTGATATTATGATGCCGGAGATGGACGGCTACGAGGTGGCAAGGCGTTTGAAATCCGACCAGTCCACCAGCCACATTCCCATTATTTTTGTCACCGCTAAAATTGATGAGGCAGATGAGGCTGTGGGGTTTGAGGCCGGGGCTGTGGATTACATCAGAAAACCGGTGAATGCGCCCATTACCCTTGCCCGTATCAAATCCCAGCTCGAGCTGAAGCGGTACAGGGACCAGCTGGCCCGGATGGTGGAAAAGAAAACTGACCAGGTGAAACACTCCCAAAGAGCCCTGGTGGAAGAAAAACAAAAACTGACACAGGTGCAGGGGGATCTTGAGGAAAAGTCCGCCCAGGCCCATAAAACCCAGACCTATTTCAGGGAGCTGTTCATGAATTCTCCCTACGGCATCGTTTTGATCGGCAGGGATCAAAAAATACTTAACAGCAACAAAGGTTTTTTTGACCTGTTTGGATACGCCTATTCAGAACTCAGTTATAATGAATTCCCGGCAAGCATGCTGGATGGCCGGTCCCAGGAAAAGATTGAAGATCTGGTGCAAAAGGCTTTGGAGGGCCGGACCGGCAAAACAGAAACCGGGTGCCGCCATAAAAACGGATTTGACATCCAGGTATCGGCCCTGGCGTATCCGGTTAAAATCGACGGTGTTGTCCAGGCCGTGTTTGTCTTTTACGAAGACATTACCCAGCGAAAACTGTTCGAACAAAAACTGCACCACCAGGCATTCCATGATGCCCTGACCGGGATAGCCAACCGGCGGTATTTCACAGAACAGCTTAACACCCTTCTGCAGATACAGAAAAAAAACTCAAGGTTCAGGTTCGCCGTTCTTCTCATTGATCTGGACCGGTTTAAAAATGTCAATGACTCCCTGGGCCATCAGGCCGGAGACCAGCTTTTAAAACTGGTGGCTGAAAAGATCAAGCAGTGCCTGCGGAACAATGACCTGTTGGCCCGGCTGGGCGGGGACGAGTTTGCCGTTCTGCTTTCCGATGTGGATTCCGACGAGCTGATCTCCGCCATTGCCGAACGGATTACAAAAGCGGCTGCATCTGCTTTCATGGTCAGCGGGCAGGAAGTCCGGATTTCCGCCAGTATCGGGGTGGTGACCCATACACAGGGGTATGATACAGCCGACAGTCTGATCCGGGACGCCGACCTTGCCATGTACCATGCCAAGGATTCGGGCAAAGCCCAGTTCCAATTTTTTTCCAGCCGGATGCACAAAAGCGCCCTGACTTGTCTTACCCTTGAAACCGAACTGAGAAAGGCCCTGGAGCGCCGGGAACTGGTATTATATTTTCAGCCCATCATAGATATCGCATCTGATACGCTGGAAGGATTTGAGGCCCTGATTCGCTGGCACCATCCCAGCCGGGGCCTGGTTCCCCCGGACCAGTTTATCCCCATTGCCGAGGAGACCGGGCTGATTCTTCCCATAGGGGACTGGGTCATTCGGGAGGGATGCCGGAAACTGGTACAGATCAAGGAAGACACCGGACAGTTGCTGACCATGAATCTTAATGTCTCCATCAGGCAATTTCTGCAGAATGATTTTGTCGACAAGCTTAAATGCGAGATTTCAAACGCCGGGCTCACCCCCCAGAATATTAAACTTGAGTTCACGGAATCCCTGTTAATGAAATATACGCAGCAGGCTGTGAGAAAACTGTATGCCCTGCGTGATCTTGGGGTCAAGCTGGCCATTGATGATTTCGGCACAGGCTACTCATCCCTGTCCTATTTGCAGCAGTTTCCCATTGACCAGATCAAGATTGACCGCTCCTTTATCAACGCCATGGACAACAAAGAGGAGAGCCGGAAAATTGTTAAATCCATCCTGGCCCTGGCCAGATCCCTGAATATATCCGCCGTGGCGGAAGGAGTGGAAACCCGGTCCCAGCTGGATCAACTGTCACATCTTTCCTGCGGCAGCGGCCAGGGTTATTTTATTGCCAAACCTATGCCCTGGGAGGATTTATACGATTTTATCGTGCAATATGGGAAAAAATAGCAACCGCAGATATTTTTCCGGGGGATCTGCGTAATGCTTTTGGGGGCCGGTTCAGGACCCATGCAGGCTATTTCTGGGTAGCGGTTTTCAGGGTATCCAACCCTTTCTCCGGTCCGAGCAGAATCAGGATATCGCCCTGGTTCAGAACGTGATCGGCCTGGGGGGAGAACCGTGTATTCCCGGCGTCCAGGCCTTTTATCGCAACGACCTGAACACCGTATTTATTGGTCAGGTTGATCTGTTTAAGACTTTTGCCCATAAATTTTTCAGGCACGGCCAGTTCAATGATGCCATACCCTTCCATAAACGGCAGATAATCTATGAGGCTGGGGTTGTCCAGTTTTTTCGCCATGGACAGGGCTGTGTCTTTTTCCGGGAAGATAATCTCTTTGACACCCAGCTTTTCCAAAACTTTTTTGTGGGGATCACTGATGGCTTTGGCCACAATATGCGGGATGCCAAGTTCCTGAAGGTTGAGCACCGCAAGGATGGAATCCCCGAGTACGGAACCAATGCCCACCACGGCTGTATCCACATTTTTGATGCCAAACTCTTTGAGGGTGGCCGCATCCGTGGCATCCGCAACCACCGCCTGGGTGACATGGTCTTTAATGGATTGTACCAGGACAGGGCTTTTATCTATGGCCATGACATCATGGCCCTTGCGGTATAAATGGGTGGCCAGGTGAAATCCGAAATTTCCCAGGCCGATAATCAGAAACTGTTTCATATACCCCTTTCTTCAACCAATCGCTATTCTTTCAACCGATCATATTTTTTTAACCGATCACTATTCTTTCAACCGATCATATTTTTTCAACCGACATATTTTTTTAACCGATCATTATATTTTCCTGGGCATAGGAAAATTTACTTGGTTTGCCTTTTCTGCTGACTGCCATGGCAATGCCCATGGGGCCTAAGCGCCCGATGAACATGATACATATAATAATCAGTTTGCCAATCCCTGAAAATCCGGACGTAATACCGGTGGACAGACCCACGGTGCCAAAGGCACTGACCACCTCATAGAGAATCTCAAGAAAGGCACCCCGGGTCTGAATATGGGAGACATCGCCGATCTCCGTCTGCTGGAGCAGCACCACGCCGATGACAATCACCAGCATACTGATGAGAATCAGGCTCACCGCCTTTGTTATACTGGCATCAGACACCCTGCGGTAAAAAATATGGGGATACTCCTGTCCCCGGAATCTGGAATATCCCAGGATGGCGATGGCAGATACGGTGGTCACCTTAACCCCGCCGCCGCAGGAGCCGGGGGCTGTGCCCACAAACATCAGAAGAATGCTGATAAAAAGCGTTTCATTGGTCAGGCTGCCAATGTCAAGGGTATTAAACCCGGCTGTACGGGTGTTTACGGCCTGGAAAAAAGAGGCCAGAAATTTGGCATGCAGGGGCAGCGTTTTAAGGGTGTTGGACCATTCCAGAATAAAAAATAACAGGGTGCTGCCGGCCAGCAGAATCAAAGTGGCAGTCAGCGTAAGCCGTGTGTGCAGACTGAGTTTTGACCAGCAGCGTTTTGAAAATGAAAATTTTTGCCGGATTTCCGCCATGACAATAAACCCGATCCCGCCAGTGATAATGAGAAAGCAGATATCAAGGTTGATCAGCCAGCCGCCGCCATACCGGGTAAAGCTGTCCGGAAACAGAGAAAAACCGGCGTTGCAGAATGCGCTGACCGAATGGAATGCCGCATAGCAGATGGCCTGGTCCACAGGAAAGCTGCAAAGAAAATCCGGCAGCATCAATGCCGCGCCGATCAGCTCAATGACAAATGTAAAGATCAGTATTTCTTTGACCAGTGAATATACGTTTTTTCCCTGGCCGTAACTGTAAGTATCCGAGAGCATCTGCCAGCCGGTCATGCCCACCCGTTTGCCAAGGGTGAGCAGGAACATGGTGGACAAAACCATGATGCCGATGCCGCCGGCCTGGATCAGCACCATGATCACTGCTTTGCCGAAAAAGGTGAAGGTGGAAGCTGTGTCCACCACGACAAGCCCTGTGACGCACACGGCGGAAGCTGATGTGAAAAGCGCATCAATAAAGCCCAGATGTCCTTTTTCAGTGGATGCAGGCAAAAGGAGCAAAAACGCGCCAAGCAGTATCAACACGGCATAGCTGAGCATGGAGACCCGGCCCGGGGACAGCACCTTCCCTTTCCGGGTGGGCTCCTTACGGTGCAGCAACGTCATATTCAGCCCAAATTGCGTTTTTAAAGAAATGAAAATCCATAATCATCCGGATGAACACTGCCTATAAAAATTAATCCGGCACTGTCTTTGGTTCGTTCATTTGCAAGACAGCACCGGAAACCATTGGCCCCAATATTACGCTGCCAGCCCATGAAAATCAAACTTCATTGACAATGCGGGGCTAAAATGGGCGCTTCAGGGTTAAAAGTCAACGACGATTTCTTCATAGGTCTTCCGCCATTTAGGTGGATCAAGTACAAGCCCGGATTTTTTGTATCCCACGGCAAGCAGCATTGTAATCCAGTATCTGTCAGGGATATTGAATGCTTTTTTTACGCCTTCATGGTCAAATCCGTCCATGGGATGGGAATCAAGGCCTAAACTCACAGCGGCATACATCAGGCTCATGGCAAAGAATCCCGCGTTTTTGGCAGCAAAGGCCAGGTTGGCATCCGGGCTCCAGTTGTATAAGGAATTTGTGGCGTTTAGGAACCAATCCCGTTGCGTCTCGGGCATACCAATTTTGACCATCTCCTGCCAGGTCCGTTCAAATCCGGGATGGCCCTGTTTCCATCCTTCTTTATCTGCCAGCACAATCATGATGACCGGGGCTTCAACGATTTTGGGCTGGTCCCAGGCCAGGGCTTTGAGCTGTTCCTTTTGCTCCCTGTTTTGAAGAACCATCAGGTTCCAGGGCTGGAGATTGAAGCTGGAAGGTGTATGACTGGCCAGTTCCACCATTTTTTTGATCTTTTCCCGGGGAACCTCTTTTTCAGGGTCAAAAAAGTTAATGGACCGTCTGTTTTCAGTAATCTGCTCAAAATTCATAATATTTCCCTATCTCCTGTTTCTTTTGAAGATTACATGCTTTTAATTACCCAAAACTTACTTTATGGGCATCATGCCCGGTAACACTGAAACATATACCAACTGTTTTACTTTTTGGGAATTTGCCTTTTCTTGTGGTTTTCATCAATGGCAACATACACAAATCGCGCTTCCGTAACTTGATAACGCGCCACACCGCAGGCGTTAAGTATGGGCTTGACCCACACTTCCAACTTCACTGTAATTGAGGTATTCCCTATCTTTTCCACGTAACCATAACAACAAAAGATATCGCCCACCTGAATGGGCTCGATAAACTTCATACCTTCCACGGCAATGGTCACCACACGTCCGCACGTCGCCTCCTTGGCCAGGATGCTCCCTGCAATATCCATCTGGGACATGACCCACCCCCCAAAAATATCTCCGTTTGGGTTGGTATCTGCCGGCATTGTCTGGGTCCGGAGAAGCAGGTCTCCCTGTGGCTGTTTTTTATCTTCCATGAATACCCTCTCTGATTAATTATGATCACTGTTTAAATTATATTCTATCTTGTGCGGGTGAAATGAAATAAGATCCTATATAAACCATATTTGATCAAGGGATCAATAGTAGACTTGTCAGGGGTAGACTTGTCAGGAGTAGACTTGTCAGGAAATCCTGACACAAAGGGCTACCTGATCAATCTGTTGTTCTAAATGTTGACATTCCCTCTGAAGACAACTGTATGTCTGTACAATAAAAGGAGGTATTATGCCAATACAAACTACATACACCCAAGCCAGGGCAAGTTTAGCGTCCTTGATGGATGAGGTTACGGCAAATAGAGAAGTCGTCATTATTCAGCGCCGTGGATGCGAAGATGTCGCCATGATAAGTGCAGACGAGCTTTCAGGTATCCTTGAAACAGTGCATCTTCTTCGCTCCCCTAAAAATGCCAAGCGACTCCTGACGACACTCAATAGGGTAAAAAAAGGCTCTGGTATCTCACAGACAATCGATGACCTTCGCGCTGAGATCGATTTTGAGTAAAAAAGCATCCAGTGTAAAAACGCAAAAAGAGTCTGTATTCCAACCTGAATTTAGAGATGATTTGAAATCTTGGGTTGAAACTGACCGAAAAACAGCGCTTCGTATCTTTCAGTTGATAGAATCGGTAATGCGGGATCCTTTTCAGGGAAGATGATGATGGTACCGCCTGGGCCGTGATAACAGGGATTCTGACTTGACCGCCGGAAAAACATCTGAAATGATAACCTGATGTTATGATCCTTGGCAGCTCCCGAGGTACAGATTGTAAGGGAGCCCATAATTCCCGTAACCGACACAACAGATCCGCCCCTTCCTGAGTAAGGGACGAAAGAAGGATTTAAGAAATGGCGAACCGAACCGAACATGATACCATGGGCCCAATCCAGGTGCCCGCAGACGCATTATGGGGTGCCCAGACCGAACGCAGCCGTCAGAATTTTACCATTGGCCGGGAGTTGATGCCCCGGGCCCTGATCCATGCCTATGCACGGCTTAAAAAAGCCTGTGCAGCCGTCAACAGACAAATGGGGCTGCTGGATGACCACCGGGCAGATCTGATTATCCGGGTCTGCGATGAAATCCTGAACGGCGACCACGACAGCCAGTTTCCCCTTCACGTCTGGCAGACCGGCTCCGGCACCCAGACCAATATGAATTTAAATGAGGTCATTGCCAACCGGGCCGCCCTGCTTGACGGCAGGCAACTGGATGATACCAGGCCCATCCACCCCAATGACCATGTGAACAAATCCCAAAGCTCCAATGATACATTCCCGGCTGCCATGCATATCGCAGCGGTGTTTGAGATCCATGACACCCTGCTTCCCGCAGTTGACCGCATGCGTCTCACCCTTGAAGAGAAATCCCGTAAGTTTTCACAGATCATTAAAATCGGCCGCACCCATCTCCAGGATGCCACCCCGCTGACACTTGGCCAGGAGATCAGCGGCTGGGAAGCCATGGTCCGGAGCAGCCGGGACCAGATTTTACAAGCCCTGGAAACACTCTATCCCCTGGCCATTGGCGGAACAGCGGTGGGGACAGGCCTGAATGCGCCCCAGGGGTTCGGCAAAGCCGTGGCAGAAGAACTTGCCGGGTCAACCGGCCATCCGTTCAAACAGATCAAAAACACCTTCCATGGCCTTACCGGACATGACCAGATCGTGTTCACCAGTGGCGCACTCAAAGGACTGGCTGCCAATCTGATGAAAATCGCCAATGACGTCCGGTGGCTTGCCAGCGGTCCCAGGTGCGGCATCGGAGAACTGAATATCCCGGCCAATGAGCCGGGCAGCTCCATCATGCCCGGAAAAATAAATCCCACCCAGGCAGAAGCCGCCACCATGGTGGCCTGCCAGGTCATGGGAAACGATGCGGCCATCGGCTTTGCCGCCAGCCAGGGAAACTTTGAACTAAATGTATTTAAACCGGTTATCATCCATAACCTGCTCCAATCCGTTACCCTTCTGGCCGGCACCCTCTCCTCGTTCACATCCCATTGCCTGGCCGGGATTGCCCCAAACATCCCGGTGATTGAACGCCACCTGAAAAACTCCCTGATGCTGGTCACGGCACTGGCCCCGCACATCGGATATGACAATGCGGCCCGGATCGCCAAAAAAGCGCTCCGGGACGGCATGACCTTAAAAGAGGCAGCCGCAGAACTGGGCCTGGTCCAGCCCGGGCAATTTGATGAATGGGTCACCCCCGAAACCATGATTCTGGGACAAAAGTAACTTTTGAAAAAAACAGTTCAGCAAAATATAAAAATCATGTATATTCAACCTCTTTTTAAAAGTGAAAATTCCAGAAATATCATGGGTATCATTATAATTAGTAATATTGATAAATTACAACGGGCTGGCCCTGGACACCATCCGGGCGGTTTTGGAACATGGAGTGGAAAATGGCTAAACCAAAAAAAGAAACAACATTGATGGACAAAGTCGTTGGACTTTGTAAACGCAGGGGATTTGTATATCCGGGATCTGAAATTTACGGCGGACTTGCCAATGCCTGGGATTTCGGTCCTTTGGGAGTGGAACTGCTTAAAAATCTGAAAGAGGCCTGGTGGAAAAAATTTGTCACCGAGCGCATTGATATGGTGGGCCTGGACGCCGCCATCCTCATGAATCCGACCACCTGGGAAGCCTCCGGCCATGTGGGCAGTTTTTCCGATCCGCTGATGGACTGCAAAAAATGTAAATCCCGAGAGCGGGCTGACAAGCTTGTGGAAAACTGGCAGCAGGACAACGGGTCTGGTGAACAGCCCGCCAACTGGGCCGGGGAAAAAACCCCGCCCCAGGATATGCTGGATTTTATTAATGCCAAGAACATCACCTGTCCCCAGTGCGGCAGCCTTGACTGGACCCTGCCCAAGGCCTTTAACCTGATGTTTAAAACCCAGCAGGGTGTGGTTGAAGGCGAGGGAAAGGACATTTATCTGCGTCCGGAAACCGCCCAGGGTATTTTTGTCAATTTTAAAAATGTCCAGACCACCTCACGCAAAAAAATCCCCTTTGGGATTGCCCAGATCGGAAAGGCATTCAGGAACGAAATCACCCCGGGCAACTTTGTATTCAGGACCCGGGAATTTGAACAGATGGAAATTGAATATTTCTGTAAACCCGGTACTGATCTTGAGTGCCATGACTTCTGGAAAAAATTCTGCATGGACTGGTACCTGGGCCTGGGCGTTACCCCGGACAATCTTAGATTCCGCGACCATGACCCGGCGGAATTGTCCCATTACTCCAATGCCACCTCAGATATTGAATACCAGTATCCCTTTGGCTGGGGGGAATTGTGCGGCATCGCCTCCCGGACCAACTATGACCTGAGCCAGCACATGGCGCACTCAGGCAAGGATCTGCAGTATTTTGACGAGGCTGCCAGGGAAAAGTACATCCCCTTTGTCATTGAACCGTCCCTCGGGGTACAGCGCTCCGCCCTGGTATTTTTGTGCGACGCCTATGAAGAAGAAGAGATTCAAGAGGGGGACACCCGGGTGGTGCTGCATCTTCACAACCAGTTGGCGCCTGTGAAAATTGCAGTATTGCCCCTGGCCAAAAAAATTGCCGACAATGCAAAGTCTATCTTTGACACCCTGGTACAGCAACTGGGGCTGAACATGGATTTTGACGTCCAGGGCAGCATCGGCAAGCGCTACCGCCGCCAGGACGAGGCCGGCACCCCCTATTGCGTCACCTTTGATTATGAATCCCTTGACGACAATGCCGTCACCATCCGGGAGCGGGATTCCATGGATCAGCAGCGCATGAAAATAGATGAACTGGTTCCCTTTTTCCGGGAAAAATTTACATATTAACGAAAGCCTGATTTTATGCCTTTGTATTCATACAACAATATTGTGCCGGATATCCACGACTCCGTTTTTATCGCACCGAGTGCCCAAATTATAGGTGATGTGCAAATCGGCCGGGATTCTTCGGTGTGGTTTCAAACGGTTATCCGGGGAGATGTCGCCGGAATCCGCATTGGTGAACGCACAAATATTCAGGATCTTTGCACGGGCCATGTGGCCAAAGACATCCCTTTGATCATCGGCAACGGCGTTACCATCGGCCATAACTGCTGTGTTCACGGCACCACCATTGGGGACGGCTGCCTGATCGGCATGGGTGCTGTTCTCCTGAACAAAAGCGTCATCGGGGAAGGCTGCGTCATCGCGGCCGGTACCCTTGTTCTGGAAAGAACGGTAATTCCACCCTATTCACTGGTTACAGGGTCGCCTGGCAAGGTCAAAAAAGTTTACGAAAACCGGGAAGAGGTTGATCGGATGCTGAAAAGAGCCTCTGATGGCTATGTGGAACATGCAAGGGAATATCGTTCCAGCGATCTGTTTTATGAGATTAAATAGTGTTTGAACGAAAAGTCACCCATCTGCGGCGTTGCAGAAAAATTTGCAATCCTCACATACATTAGTATGCGCCGGTTACAAATTTTTCTGCGCCTTGCCGCTGGGCAACTTTTCGGCCAAGCACGGTTTTAGGCGGCAGTTTCCGCCCCTGTCCGGTCCTTTTCGAGCCCCATGGCCCGGCCCAGCAATTGGGTAATGAGCATGGCAGGGATGGGAGGTGTTGATCCTGATTTCAGGATAAGATCCCGGCCGTGTTCAAACTGCATGTGGCAATAATTGCATGCCATGCAGATGATATCCGCACCTTCCTGTTCCGCTGTTTTATATTTTTCCAGAATAAAAGTCTGGGCCAGGCTGCTGTTTTTCTCCAACAGGGGATTGCCGCAGCATTCCAGGCGTCTGGACCAGTTTACGGGTTCTGCCCCGGTCAGTGCGATAATCCGTTCAAATATCGTCGGTGCATTGGGACGGTCATCAAACCCGGTGATGGTTGAGGGGCGCAGGGCATGGCAGCCGTAGCTTGGGGCGACTTTTATCCCGTCAAGGGGATGGGTGATGCACTGCCGGAGAAGATCTTGATCGATTTCCCGGTCCAGGAGGGTCAGCATGTGATGGATTTTGACACCCCCGTCATAGTACAGCCCTTCCTTTTGCAGTATACTGTTGATCCGGACTTGTTTGTCGGGATCATTTTTAAAATAATATTCTGCCTGTTTAAGGGAGCCGAAACAGCACTTGCACAGGGTCAATACAGGCAGGTTATGGGCCTGGGCCATGGCCAGGTTCCGTATGGCCAGCAAAAGAAAGGCATCCAGATTTTTTTCCTTGGCAGGGTATCCGCAACATCCAAAATCAAGTTCCTGGGTCTGAACATTGAGCCTGGATAAAACTGCCTTGGCCGACTTTGGATGCTGGGGGATGTCAAATCCGGTTCTGCATCCTGAGAATAGCGCGTATTTCATATTCCAAATTCCTGGTGGTATACCATGTTTTTAAGTTGATAAAAAATATCCGTAATCCTGACGCCCTGGGGACAATTTTCCTGGCATTTATAACAGGTCAGGCAGTCCCAGACAATGGAAGCATCCTTTGCCAGATCGGTTTGCCCCAGAACAAGGGCATGGATGACCTGGTGGGGTGCTGATCCGAACTCCCTGATTTCGCCGGTAACACCTGTCACCGGGCATGTGCTCGTACATGTCAGACAGGTATAACATTGTGAAAACGTAGCGGTCTGGAAGGATCTTTTCAAGGATGCAATCAAAGGATTTTTCCCGGGTTTGATCACCACAGGGGTTTGAAGTCCGGCTTTTTCAGGCGTCTGTTTTTTGCGAAGGTCCCTTATCCGGATAACGGGGTCCGGAAGAGATTCCTCTGCCAGCCGCTCCCGGGTTTCCTTCCAGATATCCTGCAAGTCCAGCCCGGCAGGACAGATCTGGGAACATTTGTTGCACATGGTGCAGATAAAACTGCCCAGGGAAAAAGCATCCCTTGATTCCGGCTCCATCGGCCGTCCCCATGCCGACTCCCGGATGCGGGTTACGCGTTCCGAGGGGAACACCCATGGGTTGTCAAGGATTTCATATAAAGGCCCCACGGCACAGTGGCTGGTGCAGGTGCCGCACTGGGTGCAGGCGGAAAGATCAAAGACCCGGCGGGTGGCCCTGTTCTCATCGCGTTTTATCTGCTGTCCTGCAAGTCCTGAAATCATAAGGCTTACCGGGGTTGTCAGGATATGCAGGAACTTGCTGAAAGGCAGGTAGGCCAAGGCGAGAAAACAGCTTAAAAAGTGAATCTTCAGTATCAGTGCATCCAGGCGGTTCCTGTTGAAAAAACCGGCAACAGGCGTCATGGCAACGGAGATCGGATAGGAGACAAAGGCAGATCTTGGGTTGGCATGGCAGGCAGCACAATTGTCTTCATTGAGGAGCTCTCCTTCTTCCATAAGTTCCGGGGTGACCTCGATGGTCTCCCCGGGGAACTGGACATTGAATTCTTCCTGCCAGACAGCCTTAAGCGCCGGCAGTTCCTCTTCGTCCAAGGAGCCATATTCCTCCACCATTTCGTAAAACACACCCGAAGAGATGATCTTCGCGGCCTCCAGGCCAAAACCGGATATCATGATGAGTGCAAGCAGGGCGATTGCCAGGTAATCGGGCCGCCTGCTGATCTGTCTCAAGCGAAAATGGGTTTTCCTGCGATATACGGCAATGACCAGTCCCGCCATCACCATTACACCGGCGATATTCCGAAGGGCCATGAACGGGTTCAGGGTGGACAGGTAATTTGAAAAAATTACTTCGCTGACATAGCCTTCAAGGGCATGGAAAAAAAACAACCCTGCAAATCCCCAGAAAATACAGATGTGCATAACCCACTTCAGGAAATCCTGGCGCAGCAGCGGCAATTGAAGCACGACATCCAGAATAACCGTCTTGAAAAGATGGAAAATCCGGGCAGGCGAGGCCAGGATGCCGAACAGGCCGGACAAAAACGCTTTTATCCGGCCTGCCATAGTGAATACGGGCAGGTTCGGTCCGATGTTTAACCGGAAAAATCCAATGATTCTGTAAAGGATTCCGATGAAAAATACTGCCAACGCAATAAAAAAACTCCAGGTATAAAGCATTGGGCCGGTTAATAAATCATACAACGGCATTAATTATCTCCCAGTAAAATTTAGAGATGATATCCAGGAGCCCCGAATCAGGGCGCCAAAGGATGTTACATAAATGCTACTCAACATAAATACGGCTCAAAAGGAGCACAAAAATAAATTGTTGGCATATTACAATACGATGATATTGTCAATTATATTTTTTAGCAAACACTTATATTTTTACACTGGAATGTGTGAATGATCCGCATTACCGGCTCAGGGAAAAACCAATCCGGAAGATCTCTTCTTTTGTGCTGTAATCCTTCAGGCGTTCCCCGTATCCGTTGAAATACTGCAGGTGCAGGTAGAGATTAAGTCCGTTGTTGAAAAATGAGGTCAATGGATAGCTTAAGTCCGCCTGGATGCTGGGCCCCGCGTCAGCCCATCTTGTGTGGGTATCCAGGCACAGGCCCATGGGAATGCCTGCCTGGACCTGCAAATCAAAATATCCTCGAAAATCTGCCAGGTCCGGGTTGCTTTCATCCTCATTCATCACATAGACCCACAATTTGGGGGCCAGGGTCAGATAAGCCTTTTCAAAAAGTGAAACCGCCATAATCGGTTTGATATATATGTAATTGGTGGATCTGGAATCATCCCCGCCCTTGCCGTTGGACTCATGCTGAAAACCGCCCTGGACCCCGAAGAGTTTAACCCACGGCAGCGCTAAATCAATTTTGGGCACCAGATAAAACAACTCGGGCTTATAACTGGAATCATCAAAGGGTTTGGAATCTGATTTAAGATCCCAGTAAGAGGTCTGGGTATAGGCCAGATGAACCCCATCCAGCAGGGAATTGAGCCCCCGGCTGTCAAAGGGCGCGTTGAACAGTTTGTACTTAAAACTGACCTGGAATTTGCTTTTTTCCATCCCCGGGTCCACACCGAACAGGAAATAGACCGGCTCATAGGCAGACAGATTTTTCAAAAAGGGCTCGAATTCGTTCTGCTTTTCTCCGATGACCAGTTGCTCCCGGCCTGGATTTTCCGCTTCCCGGGCCTGGGATTCAACAGGCGGGGCAGCGGAAAACAATACCGGGCCAGACTTGAAATCCCCAAGGGCCAGGCGGATTGTTCCGGCCATGTCCCGGGGCAGTTCAAACTCATAGGTCAGTTTGGCGAATCCGCCGGCCGGAACCGTCACTATGCCGTCAGGGACGGTCTCCATACAAATGGCCTTCACCATACGCTTCTGGTCGTTTAGACCCACCGTGACCATGACAGAATGATAATCCTTTGAAATGATATCCGTGGTGCCGGAATTCTGGACAAACAGCGTAAACCGGACAGGCTGGCCTGCCACGGCGTTTTCCTGGGGCGGGACAATAAATACATTTGGTGTGCCAGCCGTTGCAGACCTTAAATGAAAAGGACCTGCACCCAGGGCAAAGATCACAAAAAACACAGCTGTAAACCGATTTATTTTCAAGGGATAAGACATGGAAACGCTCCGCAACGGTTTAATCACCGCATTTTTTGGACATCATTTTTTGGACTTGGGATGCACAGGACAAAAAAACAAAACCAATCACACTTAATTTAGAATCCTTGGCCTTGTCAAGAAATTTTCAATGACTGGATGGATCAATTCCTCATGTATTGGAAACTAAAAATATGATAATTAAATCAAGCGCACGTGAAGAGGCGTGCCGCAATTGAAACAATCTGGTAAAAAAACGGGGAGAAATAACGCGTTTGATGAAACGAATACTGACATTTGCGATATTCGTCTGGGCAGCCACTGCTGGTATCCTGGCCCATGCCGCAACGGACAATGACCTGTTCACTGCCCAGGAAAAGGCATACATTCAATCCCAAAAAAGTATCCGCATCGGTATTATCGATAATGAACCGCCCTATTCTTTCTATAACCAAGGCAAGATCAGCGGATTTTCCATTGACCTGCTCCATTTGCTGGAACAGTCCTCGGGACTGAAATTTGAATTTGTTCTGGGCAGCTGGTTCAATATTTACGCCTCATTTCAAAACGGGGATCTGGATGTTATTGACCAGATCTCCTTTACCAAGGCGCGCAGCGAATGGATGCTGTTTACCCCGGCATATCACGTTAAAGCACTTGTCCTGTTCATGAGAACCGGCGAAATTCCCCATCCTTTCAAAGGGCTGGAGAGTCTTGGCAGAAAACGGATCGGCATTCTCCGGGACATCTATTATGAAGAGTGCCTCCGGCAGGATGGTCATGCCAGGGTTTACGAATATGACGACTATATTTCGCTGATGAAGGCGCTTTCCTTCGGCTGGGTGGATGCCGTGATTGCCAGTGAAATGACCGGGCGTTTTGTAGCCCGTGACAACCATCTTTCCGGTATCAGTATGGTCGGTCCTTTCAACGCCAAAGGAATTGTTGAAGAGGACTTCCGGCTGGGCATTTCAAAAAAGGATCCCCTGCTCCAGTCCATTCTGACAAAAATTTTAAATGCGGTTCCGAAGCAGACCATGGATGTTCTGGCCCGGAAATGGGGCCGGTATCCATATCTGAACAACAATACGGCCACGCTTTTATTCACCGGGGAAGAGCAAGCCTTTATTGCCGGCCATCCGGTCATCACCATGGGTATGCTCTCTGATTTTTCCCCTTATAGTTTTGTCAGTCAAGGCCGCCAGGTAGGGTTCAGTGATTCTTTACTCAAGATGATTTCAGAACGGACCGGCCTTAAATTCTCCTATGTTGTGGATGACTGGGCCAAGATTTTCTATCTTTTTAAAACCGGGCAACTGGATGCCGTTGCCAATATCTCCTATGCCGAAGAGCGCACACAATTTACCCGGTATACCAATGTGTATCACCAGATTCCAACAGTGGTTTTTGTACGCAACGACTTTAAGAATTACCAGGGGATCAGCAGCCTCAAGGACCGGGTGGTGGGCATGACCCGGGAAGTATTTTATAAAAAAATTCTTTCCCGGCTGACAGGTCCGGGCCTTCGGGAGTATGATGATCATTCCGTCATGATGAAAGATCTCTCCTTTGGCAAGCTGGATGCCGTGGTGGCGCCTTTGAATACAGGGAACCTGTATATCCGGAAACTGGGGCTGGTCAATTTAGTCATTGCCGGTGAATTCAGTGTTGACGGTATGGGGGCGGAAGATTTGCGGTTTGGTGTCCGGCCGGACCTAGCTCCTTTGGCTGGGATCATGAACAAGGCCCTTGGTTCTCTGTCTGCCTCGGACTGGCAGTTGCTTGAGACGGCCTGGCTTTCTCCTAAAACCGGCACGTCAGCCGGCTATACCCTCCGGTTCTCCGATAAAGAGGCCGCCTACCTGAAAGAAAAGAAAAAGCTGGTCCTTGGCGTGGTCTCAGACCGGCTGCCGTTTGGAAGGGTGAACAGCGACGGCCAGTATGTGGGAATTGGTGCGGATTTTTTAGCGCTTTTTTCAAAACAACTGCCTATTCCCGTGACCGTAAAAAAATGCAACTCCTGGGATGATCTGCTTGCGCAAATCAAGAAAAGACAATGTGATTTTTGCATGGCAGCCATGAAAACCCCTGAAAAACAAGCGTATATGGATATTACAGCGCCCTATCTCACCATCCCCAATGTCATTGCCACCTCTGT
This sequence comes from Desulfobacter vibrioformis DSM 8776, assembly GCF_000745975.1. Taxonomy (GTDB): domain Bacteria; phylum Desulfobacterota; class Desulfobacteria; order Desulfobacterales; family Desulfobacteraceae; genus Desulfobacter; species Desulfobacter vibrioformis. The sequence continues at coordinate 114,643 of NZ_JQKJ01000010.1, forward strand.
CAATGCGCCGTTTATTGATGATTTCCGTAAGTTTCTGGACCGTCCCATGGGGGTTGTCAAGTCTTCGGCCATATCAGAGATTTTAAAATCAACCTATCCCGGTATGCACCTTGTGGCCCTGGACAGCGAACTTGCCGGTATCAACATGGTGCAGCGGGGAACGCTTTTCGGGTTTATCTGCACCATGACGGAAATCGGCTATCATCTGCGCCAGGAAAAGATTGTGGACATCAAAATTGCCGGCAAAATGCCCTATGACTGGCAGGCCGGTATCGGCTCCCGGAATGACGAGCCCCTGCTGGGGGACATTTTTCAGAAATTGGTCATGTCTGTATCTGAAAAACAGAAAGCCCAGGTACTGGATCACTGGCTCAGTGTGAAAATGGAGCAGAAATTTGACTATTCACCGTTCTGGAAGGCGTTGGGCGTGACGGTCATCCTGATCCTTGTCACACTTTTCTGGACCAATAAAGTGCGCAGACTCAACCGGAAGCTGATTGAGGCAAATCATGCGCTGGCGGAACTGAGCCGCATAGACGGTTTGACCGGTCTTTTTAACCGGCGGGTATTTGACGAAGAGTTTGCGCGGATTTTTAGTCTGTGCCAACGCAATGAGATCTCTTTTTCAGTCATTATTCTGGATATTGATCATTTCAAGAAGATCAACGACACCCATGGGCACCCTGCCGGAGATGCCTGCTTGAAGCGATTCGGCGAGGTGCTTATGGAGCGGTTTCAACGCATCTGCGATGTGGTGTGCCGGATTGGCGGTGAAGAGTTCGGTATTATCTGTACCGGCAAGGATGCATGCAAAGTCTACGCCTATGTGGAGGAGCTGCGCAACCATATGTCAGCCGCAATCATCCGCCATGACGGGGAAAAAATATCATTCACTATCAGCGCAGGCATATATTCATCAGTGCCCACACCCGATTCCCCGGGCGAGATTTTCTTGAACATGGCGGACAAGGCTCTTTACCAGGCCAAAACCGGGGGCCGTAATCAAGTGGTGGAACTCGGACCGCAGATGAAATGAATGATCTCCTTTGCCTGCCTTTTTATCCGCATTCTTTGTTGTGCCCCAGGGAATTTCATAAAAATTCGGCGCAAATTTGTAAGAATTTATTTTTCCAGCGCTCTTAACGTCTTGACATCACCCAAATTATGTTTTAGAAAACCCTCCGTTTAAGTGACTGCTGAAATACTAAAATGGAGGAGTATATGTCTGAACTTGAGACGCGTGTAGAATGTAAAAGCCTTCTTAAAAAAGTGATGAAGGCTGAAGAAACGATACAGTTTTTTAAACCTGGAATGAACCTTGGCTGGTCAGGTTTCACACCTGCCGGTTACCCGAAAGCCGTGCCCATAGCGCTGGCTGACTATGTTGAAGCCAACAGCCTCCAGGGCAAATGGCGGTTCAATCTTTTCATCGGGGCATCTGTCGGTGCGGAAACAGAAGACAGATGGGCTACGCTTGATATGATCGACAGAAGATGGCCGTACCAGACAGGCAAAAACATCGCGAGAGGCATCAACACCGGCCGCATCAGAATGGGTGACAAACACCTTTCTCTCTTCGCCCAGGACCTTGGTTACGGTTTCTATACAAAAGATACGGAGTCCGGCAGGCTTGACCTTGCTATCCTTGAAGTCTCCTGCATTAAAGAAGACGGAAGCATTGTCCCCACGGCCTCTTGTGGTGTAATCCCTGAAATCCTCATGGTTTGTGATAAAATTATCCTTGAGGTTAATACCGGGCAGCCTTCATTCGAAGGCATGCATGACCTTTTCATGCCGGGAACCCCGCCCAACAGACAGGTTTTCAACATTACAAAAGCAGACAGCCGCATAGGTTCAACGTCCATCGCGTGTGACCCTGAAAAGGTTATTGCCGTTGTCGAGTCAAAATATCCCGACAAAGGCCGCGCGTTTACGGAAATTGATGCGACATCCGAAGCCATTGCAGGCCACATCATTGATTTCTTTGGTGCTGAAGTGAAAGCCGGACGTCTTCCTGAAAATTTACTTCCACTCCAGTCCGGCGTTGGCTCCATCGCCAATGCGGTTGTGGGCGGTCTTGCCAAAGGGCCTTTCGAACACCTTACCGTTTACACTGAAGTGCTTCAGGATACCATGCTTGACCTGTTTGACTCCGGCAAACTGGATGCCGCGTCTTCATGCTCACTTTCCCTGTCCGAGAAAGAGGGTTTCCCGCGTTTCCTTGCAAACAAAGATTTTTACGCAGACAAGATCGTTCTTCGTCCGCTTTCCGTTTCCAATGCGCCGGAGGCGGTCCGCCGTCTCGGAGTTATCTCTATGAACACACCTGTTGAGTTTGACATTTACGCCCATGCCAACTCAACACTTGTCGGCGGTACAAGAATGATTAACGGTATCGGCGGTTCCGGTGACTTCCTCAGAAACGGTTTCTTGAAAATGATGCACTGTCCGTCTGTCCGGCCTACCAAAACAGATCCCACAGGTATCACATGTGTTGTGCCCAAGGCACCGCATATTGATCACACCGAGCACGATCTTGACGTTGTGGTCACAGATCAGGGACTTGCAGACCTTCGCGGTCTTGCGCCTAAAGAAAGGGCCCAGACCATCATCGACAAATGTGTACACCCCGAATATAAAGATATCATGCAGGAATACCTTGACATCGCGTCCAAGGCCACGCTTGCAAAAGGTATCGGCCATGAGCCCCAGCTCTTTGACAGATGCTTTAAAATGCAGATGAATCTTGCGAAAAACGGCACAATGAAAATTGACAACTGGGACGTACCGGAAATTGTTTAATTAGCCGCCCAATTGGCACTATCGAAAGCTGACGCTTGCCGCAGAATCTATACTTAGGGGAACCTTAACAGGTTCCCCTTTTTTTTTCCGCATCCCGAATATTTAAGATCGAATCGGGATCCCCCCCCATCCCTATACCCTTGGCCACCATTCCCCAGAGCCTAAGACTTGCCAAATATTTTGAATTCCATTACATTTGACCCACGTTTAAGAATACGTGCCCTGCCCGGCACCCACAAGGCCACATTAGACCGGAGTAAACCCATATGAAAAAATACCTGTCACTTGTCATTACAGCATTGATTCTGTTGCCCTGTATCGCAATCAGCCAGGAGAAACAGGCTGCATCTTCGGAGTCCGGGACTGCGGCCCAGACCGAAGAAAAAAGTGATGACCCGTCAGCAGCAAAAGCTGAATCCCAACAGAATACCCTTGAAATTCTCAAATCCATTGTCAGAAGTAAAACAACGCTAAAACAGCGCATGGATGAAAAGAAACAGGCCATGGCCAAAGCGGGTTCCGAAACCGAAAAACAATATCTCACCCAGGAAATTGCCGAACTGGACAAGCAGATAGCAGATGCGGTGACCGATTTTGAAATGACCGCCACAGGTGTTGAAATCGGTCTGTTTGTGAGCAAGAAAAAAGAGCGGTTTGACTGGAAAGACGAACTGCTCTCCCTGGCTGAACCCGGGATTATGGAACTTAAGCGGCTCACGGTCAAAGCCAGACATAAATCAAAACTCAATGATGAACTGGCCAGTTACCATGAATTGCTTCCCGAGGCAATCAAGGCCAGAACCCGTATCGAATCTTTGATCAGCCAGACCAAGGACCGTGAACTGGTATCTGCCCTTAAAAATATTCTGCCCGAGTACAAAGGCCTTGAAAGCCAGATAAAAAATAAGGTGGACCTGGTCCAGCTTAAACTTGACGAAATTGAGCGGCAAGAGGCATCGGTCATTGACAGCACCCAGGACTCTGTTAAAAAATTTTTCAGAACCCGGGGATTGTACCTGTTTCTGGCCATTCTGGCCTGCATCGGTGTGGTGCTGTTCATCAAATTCCTGTACCATACCCTGATCCGCCTTGTGCCCGGATATAAAATGGAGTACCGCCCCTTTCATATACGGGCACTTGAACTGGTGTACCGGGGTATGACGGTCATACTGACCGTGCTGGCAGTCATCGCGGTTTTTTATTTCGTGGAGGACTGGGTCCTGCTCTCCCTGGCCATTATCTTTATCATGGGAGTGGTGTGGACGGCCAAGTACACCTTGCCCATGTACATGGATAAGAGCAAGCTGATGCTCAACATTGGTGCGGTCAGGGAGGGAGAACGCATGATGTACCAGGGCGTTCCCTGGCGGGTTAAACATATCAATTTTTATACATTGCTGGAAAATCCTGATTTGGGCATTACGCTGAGGATACCCATCACGGAACTCATTGGCAAAACATCCAGGGAAATTGCCCCCCATGAACCCTGGTTCCCCTGCCGGAAAAATGACTGGGTGATCCTTTCCGACGGGACCCGGGGCGGCGTGACCCATTTGAGCCATGAAACCGTGGAGCTGGTGTTGAGGGGCGGCGCGAAAAAGACGTATCAGACGGCTGATTTCCTGGCCATGACGCCCCTGAACCTCTCTGTAAATTTCAGGCTTAAAGTGCCCTTCGGCATTGGTTACGGTCACCAGCAAGACGCCACGGCAAAGATTCCCGAACTCTTATCAGCCTTTATCCAAAAGAAGGTTGAAGAGGAAGGATATGCCGAAGACCTGCTGAGCCTGAAGGTGGAATTTGCCGAAGCCGGGGCCTCTTCCCTGGATCTTGTGGTCATTGCTGATTTCAAAGGCAGCCAGGCACCTGTGTACAACCGCCTGAAACGAAGCATACAACGATGGTGTGTTGATGCAGCCTCCCAGTACAACTGGGATATTCCCTTTCCCCAGATTACGGTTCACCAGGAGGCCTGATCCATTTCCTGAAACTTAAAACATAACAACCCGCCCGAAGGGCGGTAATTTAATTGGCGTTTGACGTATCCATTTTCCCGCCGCCCATGACCTTGTACAGGTTAATCAGGTTGCTCAAGTAAGCCTGTTTCAGGGTAATGGCTCCTTGTTCCGCACTGAAAAGCGAGCGCTGGGAATCCAGCACCGTGAGAAAATTATCTATGCCGTTGTCATACCTTGCCTTGGACAGCTTATAAGCATCCCGGGTGGCAGACACCAGCGCATTCTGGGCATCCAGCTGATCCTTGTAGTGTTTGCGTGCCACCAGCTGGTCTGCCACTTCCCTGAACGCTGTCTGAATGGCGCCTTCATACTTGGCCGCCGCAATTTTTTCTCCAACGGTTGCGGCATCCAGACTGGCCTTGAGTCCTTCCCGATTGAAGATGGGAATGGTGACACTGGGAGAAAAACCCCATGCAAGGCTTCTGGACGGATCAAATAAATAGGAAAGGCCCTGGCTGGCAAATCCCAGGGAGCCGGTCAGGCTGATGGTGGGATACATGGCTGCCCGGGCCGCACCAATGTCTGCATTGGCCGCCTTCAACTGATGTTCGGCTGCCTGGATATCCGGCCTGGCCAGAAGAATCCGGGAGGGAAGCCCTGCCGGCAGCTGGGTCAGAAATCCGATGTCGTCAATTGATTCCGGTGACTCCGGTGACTCCGGTGACTCCGGCGCCTTGATAAGATCATACACCCCGGGACCCGCAAGGTACACCAGGGCGTTTTCCGCCTGGGCAGCCAGCCGTTTGTACTGGTAAATGGAAGCCCTGGCACTCTCTGTGGATGTGGCGGCCTGGGCCAGGGCAAGCTGGTCTGTGGACCCCGCATCATACTGGGTTTTGATCACATCATAGGTGGATTTCTGGGCCTGGTATGTCTCCTGGGCAAGCTGCTGCAGCTTTCTTTGGGCCAGAAGGTTGACAAAGGCGTCTGCGGTCTGGGCCACCAGGGCAATGCGGGTGCTTGATGCGGCTTCCCGGGTGGCAAGATATGTCTCAAGGGCGCTTTGGCTCAGGCTTTTAACCCGGCCGAAAAAATCAAGTTCATAGGCCGTGATACCCAGTCCCACACTCATGGAGGTATCCGCAGTATATTGCTCTCCCGAACTACTGCTGTCTTCGGGGATACCCTCGCGGCTTAAGCCTGTTTTACCTGCAATGACAGGCAGTTCATCGGACTTTTTAATCCGGTAGGCAGCCTTTGCCTGTTCAATATTGAGCAAAGCCACCTTCAGATCCCGGTTGTTTTCCAGGGCCATGGCAATGATCTGCTGCAGGGTCCGGGATGTAAAATAATCCTGAAAGGCAATGTCGGCTGCCGCCTGACCAGACCCTGGATCTGCTTTTGGATCCTTGTCAGGCCATGTGTCAGCCACCGGCATTTCCGGCTGCCTGTATTCGGGGATAAAGGAACAGCCGGCAGTAATCAGCAGTAAGCCGGCAACGGCTGCCGTAATCGTTTTATTTGGCATGAGAATCATTCTCCTTGGCCGTTTTCGGCCTGTTTTTTCTTTTCACTGCCCCTTTCAATGAGGATGAAAAAGAGGGGAACAAAGATAATCGCCAGGGATGTGGCTGCCACCATACCGCCGATAACGCCGATGCCGATGGCATTCTGGCTGGCAGAACCCGCACCGTCGGAAATGGCCAGCGGTGTCACTCCCAGGATAAACGCAAAGGAGGTCATCAGGATGGGCCGAAGTCTGAGCTCGGCGGCAATGACTGCCGATTGAACCAGTTCCATCCCGCTTTCGTATAGCGTTTTTGCAAACTCGACAATGAGAATGGCGTTTTTGGCCGCAAGACCCACCGTGGTCAGCAGCGCAATCTGGAAATAGACGTCATTGCTTAATCCCGCCCACTTGGCGGCCACCACGGATCCGATAATACCCAAGGGCACAATCAGCATGACCGAAAACGGGATGGACCAGGACTCATAAAGGGCGGCCAGGCACAGGAACACAAACAAAAGGGAGATGGCGTAAAGCATTCCGCTCTGGGAGCCTGCCAACCGCTCTTCATAGGACAGGCCTGTCCATTCCAGGGAGATCCCCTTGGGCAGTTTCCGGGCCAGCTCCTCGATAATGGACATGGCTTCACCCGAGGACACCCCCGGAGCCGGTGCGCCCAGGATCTCCACCGAAGAGGTGCCGTTATACCGCTCTAATTTCGGCGATCCATAGCCCCACTCTCCATAGGTGAATGAGGAAAACGGCACCATGTTGCCCTGGGCGTTCCGCACATGCCATCTGTTGATATCTTCGGGCAGCATGCGGGATGCTGCATCTCCCTGGATATATACTTTTTTAAGCCGGTTTCCGTCCATGAAGTCATTGACATAGGATGAGCCCCAGGCGGTTTGCAGAACATTGGTGATATTGGCCGTGGCCACGCCTAATGCTTCGGCCTTTTCATAATCAATGTGCAGCTTGTACTGTGGCACATCAGACAACCCGTTGGGGCGGACACCCACCAGCTTCGGATTCTGGGCAGCCATACCCAGCATCTGGTTTCTGGCGTTCATCAGTGCGGTATGGCCCAGGGCACCCCGGTCCACCAGCTCAAAGTCAAAACCGGTGGCATCGCCCAAGGCCAGAATGGCCGGCGGAATAAAGGCATACACCGATGCATCCTTGATGCTGTACATGCGGGCCATGGCCCGGTCCGCAACTGCGGCAGCTTTCTGGTCCGGCCGGTGGCGCTGGGACCAGTCCGTCAGATTGAGAAAGCCCATGGCCACATTCTGCCCCCGGCCGGAATGGCTGTACCCGACGACCGTAAACAGGCTTTTTACATTCTCCTTCTCCTGCTCCAGAAAGTAGTCTTCCACTTTGTATACGGACTGCTGGGTCCGTTCCATGGTGGCCCCCGGCGGAGCGGAGATCATGGTCATCATCATGCCCTGGTCTTCGTCGGGCAGAAACCCTGTGGGGATGCCTTTAAAAATATAGACCAGGCCCACAATGATCAATGCATAAACCACCAGGAATCTTAAGGCCCGGGTGGCCGCATATTTGACACTGGATTTATACATGGCCTTGCTGAAGTCAAAGCTCTTGTTGAACCAGCCGAAAAAACCGCGTTTATTTTCATGATGTCCTTTTTCCACAGGTTTGAGCAATGTGGAGCAAAGCGCCGGGGTCAGAATCAGGGCCACGAGCACGGAAAGTGACATGGCCGATACCAGGGTCAGTGAAAACTGCCGGTAGATGGCGCCGGTGGAACCGGAGAAAAACGCCATGGGGATAAATACTGCAGACAGCACCATGGCAATACCCACAAGGGCGCCGGTGATCTGATCCATGGATTCCCGGGTGGCTTCCTTGGGCGGTTTACCGGTTTCAGACATCACCCGTTCCACGTTCTCCACCACAACAATGGCATCATCCACCAGAAGGCCGATGGCAAGCACCATGGCAAACATGGACAGCGTATTGATGCTGAACCCGAATGCCGACAGCACCCCGAAGGTGCCGAGTAAAACCACCGGCACCGCAATGGTGGGTATCAGGGTTGCCCTGAAGTTCTGCAGAAACAGGTACATGACTAGAAAAACCAGTACAATGGCCTCCACCAGGGTTTTAACCACCTCTTCGATGGAGAGCCGGACAAAGGGCGTGGTGTCGTAGGGAAAGATAACCTTCAGTCCGGTCGGCAGAAACTGGCTCAGTTCTTTAATTTTATCCTTGACCCGATTGGCCGTGTCAAGGGCGTTGGCGCCGGTGGCAAGGCTGATGGCCATGGCTGCCGCGGGCATACGGTTATACCGGGTGGTGAACCCATAGGTTTCAGGCCCTTTTTCCACTTTGGCCACATCCTTCACCCGGACCTGGGAACCGTCCGGGTTGACCTTGACCAGAATTTTTTCAAAATCATCCACGGTCTGCAGTTTGGACTGGGCCGTAACAACGGCATTGATCTGCTGGCCTTTGATGGCCGGAGCCCCGCCGAGCTGGCCTGAGGAGACATCGGCGTTTCGTGCCTGGATGGCCGAAACGACATCCGATGGCATCAGGTTGAAGGCGTTGAGTTTTTCCGGATTAACCCATATCCGCATGGCGTACTGGGAGCCGAATACGGTCAAATCACCCACGCCCTGGACACGGGAAACCGGATCAGCCATGTTGGATTTAAGATAATCGGAAATATCATCGTCGTTCATGGTGCCGGTCTCAGAATACAATCCCACTAAAAGCAGGAAACTGTCAGACGCCTTCTGGACGGTGATGCCCTGCTGCTGGACTTCCTGGGGCAGGAGACTTTCCACTTTTGATATTTTGTTCTGCACCTGGACCTGGGCGATATCCGGATTCGCTTCCGGTTCAAAGGTCAGGCTGATGGAAAGCTGGCCGCTGGACTCACTGGATGCAGAAAAATATCTTAGATAATCAATGCCGGTCAGAGCCTGCTCTATGACCTGTGTGACACTGTCTTCCACCACCTGGGCCGAGGCTCCGGGATACCGGGTTGAAATGGTAATGCTGGGCGGGGCAATCTTGGGATATTGTTCCACCGGCAGGGTGAGCACGGCAAACAGCCCGGACAGCATAATGACAATTGCGATAACCCATGCAAATATGGGGCGATCTATAAAAAAACGAGACATGTTTTTATCCTGCTATCATGAGTTGGCGGATGCTTTGTATTCCACGGTGCTGACCTTGGCCTGGGGGCTGATTTTCTGCAACCCCTCAACCACTACCCGGTCGCCGGGGGCAAGGCCGGAAGAGACCACCCACTGGTCCTTCACTGCCTGAAATACTTCAATTATTTGGTATTTCACTGTATTTTCCTTATCCACAACCCACACGTAAACAGATCCGTCCGAATTGCGGACCACAGCCTGCTGGGGAACGACAATGGCTTTATCCTGGCGGGACTGCGCCACTCTGGCACGGACAAAAAGACCTGGCAGAAGTTCCTTTTCGGGGTTGGGAAACAATATCCTCAACTGGACCATGCCGGTGCTCTGGTCCACCGTGGCATCGGAAAACAGCAGTTTGCCCTGCAGGTCATAAGGGAGACCTTCCTTTCCAATAAACAGACTGACCATGGAGTTGTCTTCAGAATTGTTCAGGCCTTTTTTAAGCGCCATGAGCTCCTCGCTGGACTGATTCACGTCCACATAAATCTGGTCCAGATTCTGGACCAGGGCCAAAGCCGTCTCCTGGTTAGCCGTAACAAGGGCGCCTTCGGTTACCGATGACTTGCCGATGCGGCCGGAAATGGGTGAAAAAACCTTAGTATAGTCCAGATTTATTTTTGCGGTGGCCAGATTTGCTTCGGCAACAGCCACGTCGGCCTGGGCCTGGGCCAGGGCTGCCACAGTATCGTCATACACCTGGCGGCTGACGCCGCCCACTTTCACCAGGCGGCTGTACCGGGCAAGCTTGGGCTCCACTGCCTTGACGTCAGCCTGGGCACGAACCAGGCTTGCGGCGGCGGATTCATATGCCGCTTTGTAGGTGGCGGGATCAATTTGATAAAGCTGCTGCCCTTTTGTAACAAAACTGCCCTGGGTAAACATTCTTTTAAGGATGATGCCTGTTACCTGGGGGCGAATTTCAGCCACCTGGTACGCAGATGTTCTGCCGGCCAGATCTTTGGTGAAAACCACTTCCTGGGGCTTGACCGTATAAACGGCCACCTCAACCGGCGGCCCGGCCTGGGCATGTGCCTGCGTGGCCGAAGCTTGAGCCTGGCCTTTTTGCCCCCCTGCCCAGGGCAAGGCAAGCTGCCCTGAAGAGTACAAGTATCCACCGCCAATGATCACGGCTGTAATAAAACCAAGCAAAAAACGCTTCATAACGATATCTCCTGTTCCTTATGTATACTTATGTCCAGAAAGCGGACAATTTCCTGTTTGAGTTTTTCCAGATCCTGGAGCGGCTCTTCCCGGTATGTCAGGGACTCCAAAGGCCCCACCACCGTACCGAAGATCATGGCTGCCATCACATAGGGGTCCACAACCATAAATTGCCCCCGGCGCATGCCCTCCCGGCAGACATTGACCAGGGGGATGATGATGGTGTCCATACGTTCCGTGACGGCAGCGGCTGCCGAACGCTGACTCTGGATAAATTTAAAATAAAGTGGATATTCCTTCTGGAAATTAAATACATTATCCACAAATGCGTATATTTTTTCCATGGGCGGAATGTTTTTTTCAAATATTTTGTATGATTCCTTTTTAATGGGGATAATCACCGCCTCATGGACAGAGTTCAGCAGGTCTGTTTTGTTCTTAAAATAATTGTACAAGGTTCCTTTGGACACACCGCACCTGTCCGCCACCTTATCCATGGTAACGGACGTTCCTTCCTGTATCATTGCCAGCACTGTTTTTATGACCTGCCCCTTGAGCAGACGGTTCATCATCTCTTTTCTTCTGGTGGGTGAATTCATTTAATGCTTCCTTGGGTTGCCCCCTGCCTCGGCCCTGAGGGGAAAAATAAAATCATTTCCTGACCATGGGGTATAAAAAAATGACCCGATAGTCAAAAAATGACTTCCGCGTATAATAAGCGTGATACCTGTTTCTGTCAAGGGTGTTTTTTAAGCCGAGAAGAACACGAAGTCCGCGATGATATTATAGATTTTCAGTGAAGCGGGGTGGCGGTCATATTTTAAAAGCCCCGGAAAAAACGATCCGGGGCTTTAGTGCCTTACTCCTGAGCTTGTGTCACAAAAAACAAGAAATTGTTAGACTCCTTTCTTCTTGTTTCTAGTTTCCAGCCTCTAGCTTCTGCGGCTCTGCCGCCTTAGCATATTGGGAACGGGCTCTTGGGACGATGTTGCAGTTTTTACCTGTGATCCTATTTAATTTTACTCAATTTCAAAACCACGTTCACCGTGGATGGCATGATCAAGACCGGAGAGTTCGTCGTCCGGGCTTACCCGGATTCCGCCGGTGAGTGTTTTGGTGATATAGATGACAATCAGTGTGGCAATGGCTGCAAAGGCTGCGGTGCCGATGACGGAAAGAAGCTGGATGCCCAATTGTTTTGCATTGCCGTAAAAAAGGCCAACCGCCCCTTGTGTCACTGTGGGTGTGGCAAAAAGACCCGTGGCCAGGGCACCCCAGATGCCGCAAAGTCCATGGATGCCGAAGGCGTCAAGGGAGTCGTCGTACCCAAGTTTTTGCTTGATTATGGCTACGCCCACATATCCTAAAACGCCGGCCACTGCGCCAATGGCAAATCCGCCGCCAAGGGAGACAAACCCTGCTGCCGGTGTGATACCCACCAGCCCGGCAACCGCGCCGGAGGCAAGTCCGAGGACCGTGGGCTTTCCGGATATCTTCCACTCAGTGAACAACCAGGTAAGTCCTGCAATGGCTGCTGCCGTGTTGGTGACCATGAATGCCGATGCGGCCACGCCGTCGGCTGCCAGTTCACTGCCTGCATTGAAGCCAAACCAGCCAAACCACAGAAGCCCGGCACCCAGGGCAGTAAACGCAACTGAGGAAGGGATCATGGGTTCCTTACCGTAGCCGTTGCGTTTGCCTAGGACCAGGGCCAGTACCAGGCCTGACACACCGGCATTGATGTGGACAACGTTGCCGCCGGCAAAATCCAGGGCCCCGATGTGATGCATCCATCCCCCTCCCCATGCCCAGTTGCATACGGGTGTATAAACAAATGTAATCCACAGGACAGTGAACAGTATCCAGGAGGAAAACTTCATTCTGTCCACCACAGAACCCAGAACAATGGCAACGGAAATGCAGGCAAAGGTCATCTGGAACAGAACAAAAATCAGGGTGGGAATGGAGCCGGATACCGAATGAATGTCAATGCCGGATAAAAACAGATGATTCAGATTGCCGATGAAAAGAGAGTTGCTTTCTCCAAAGGCCAGTGAATATCCCCAGGCCACCCAGACCACAGATGCCAGACAATAGGCCACAAGCGTCATGGCAATGGTGTTCAGCAGGTTTTTGTACCGTGACAGACCGCCGTAGAACAGGGTCAGGCCGGCCGGCGTCATCATCATGACAAGGGCCGTGGACATGGTTACCCATGCGGTGTCTCCGGTATCAATGCTACCTTCTCCAGCCAGGGCCGGGCATACATTCAACAGAATCAAACCAATGGTAAATACACAGTGTCTGAACATCATATTTTCCTCTTCTCAGGTTAATAAAGATAGCGGTGAACATGAAAAAAATAAAATTTTTTGCACGTTCCTAATTAATCAACAAATTTGTTCTTACGATTAGCAAATGTTATACCAGATGTGTTCTGCCGCTTGATCGCACATGGGCAATATCTTGAAATTACAAGGGGAAAAACAGGGTAAAATGTTGCACGATGAATCGCCTTAGAAAATAGAAAAAAATTTTTAATTTACAAAAATGTGAAATTAGCAGCCAAAACAGAGTACAAAAATGTTATTTTTTTATATTTTGTTTTAAGCATCTCCAGTCATCTCTAAATATAGACGAACTGTGGGGTTGAGTTTAGATCCCGGAAAAAATGGGTTGAATTTGAAATTACATGATTGTAATTTTGTGTCAGATCCGACGCAATGTCATAAACTTAAGCATTGAGTATTTTATTTTACCATGAAGGACATGAAGAATATAAATCAATCTTCATGTCCTTCATGCGCTTCATGGTTTTAAATGAAAATTTGAATTGGGGTACAAATTATGAGCAAACTAAACTCGAAAATTTAGACATCCCAGAATAAAACAGTACAGCCCAAGTGATGAATACGTCATCATTTGGGCTGTACTGTTAAGAAAATAGAGACCCGCAAGCGTTTATTTAAAAAGCGCTACATCAAATCTCTGCCCGCCAATAGCCGCTTCATACATCAGCCCGCCTTTGGCGTGGATAAATACAGCCATACCTTTATAATACCCGGTTTCTGCCTGAATGCCCGTGGCCGGACCGGCACTGGCACCGGCTGTACCGCCGTCACTGCCGGCCTTGGCCTGGACACCTGCAGTGACCACTACGGCTGAAACCGAGGCATCAAATTCATATGACCCGTTGGTAAATTCGTCATAGGCCCGCTTGTCCTGGAAAAAGATAATTTCGGAAAACGCCTGGCCGCCCAGTTGAAAACCAACAGTTATTTTGGCAATGGTGGCGGTACCGGTGATCAGCCCCCCCTGATAGACCCGGCCTGTGCCATAGGCACCCCCGACAAAAATGCCGCCTTTACCCACTGTGGGAAATACCGCATATCCATAGCAGTTGTTGAAAAAAGGCTGGACCGCTGTGGCCTTCTTAAACACATTAATCGCACTGGTGCATGAATCCGCAAACGCCGGAACGGTAAAAAAAAGGGATAGAAGGCCTGCCAGCATAATAATGAAAAATTTTTGGGTTTTCATCATGGATTTCATTGATCACGCTCCTTTAAGGGTTGGGTGGTATGTCCGGCAAACCTTTCAGGAGTGGCAGGCGCTGCAACTGGTGGGACCGGATTTTTCCCCGGCTTTCTTTTTTGCTTTATGGCAGGCAATACAGGTTTTAGTCATCACCTGTTTTGCTTTAAGGGTACCTGCGTTCTTTGCTTCATCCAAAGCGCCCGGTTTTTTTTCAAAATCCTTGTGACAGACGGCGCAGTCCTTAACAATGGTCTGGTGAAGCTGATGTTTAAAGGGAACGGGTCCTTTACTGCGGCCGTTCAGGATCAGTTCAGGGCGGCCGTTGTCCTGGGCCATTATGCCGGAGACCGGGATCAACGGCAGGCCTGCAACGATAATGCAGGCAGCAAAGCAGGTTGTGATCATTTTTTTGTTCATTTTTTCATCCTTATTTAAGGTTACCGGATTAAAAAAAACTCATAAAATTATTACCACAGATGTCCGGAAAAAGACAAGAAAAGGTAAATTCGGGAACCTTCTGAGCATCTGTTGAATACTTGACTTTACACTGTGTTTTAAACAAATTGTCCGTCATTGGCCATGTGGCTGGCAAAAGCGCTTGGCCCCTGAGGGCGGCTCATTTCCATGCGGATATGAGAGACAAAAAAATCCCTGAATTCATCCTCCCTGTGGCTGACGTATAAAATGGTGCTTAACTTTTCTGCGGCTACCTGGCTTAAAAAATCCAGGACAGCATCACGGTTAGCCCGGTCCAGACCGTGGGTGGGTTCGTCCAGGACCAGCAGATCGGGCAGTTTTATCAGGGCCCGGGCAATGAGCGCCAGCCGCTGGTCTGCATAGGAAAGGGTGCGGAAAGAGGATTCCGCCTTATCTGACAGGCTGATGCGTCCCAGCCAGGCCAGGGCCTTTTTTTGGTCTTCAAATCCTGGCCGCTGGTACAGGCCGATGGAGTCATAAAGACCGGACAGCACACAGTCCAAAACGCTGCCGGGCACCCGGTAGCTGCGATGAAGCTCCGTACTGACAATGCCCATCCTTTTTTTCAGCTCCCAGATGGACTCCCCGGTGCCCCGGCGGGTGCCGAACAGCCACAACCGGTTCCGGTAACAGGCCGGATGGTCGCCTGAGATCACCTGCAGCAGGGTTGATTTGCCGCAGCCATTGGGGCCTGACACCAGGGTATGGTCGCCCGGAGCCATGCACAGGTTAAGGTGTGAAAAAACAGGTCTGCCCGAATATCCCGCATGTCCGTCTTCAAGTCTGACCAGTTCTTTTGAATGCGGCGCTTCCCCGGATGCAACAGCTTGAAAAAAAGCGGTTTCCGCAGGTTTCAGATCCGTCACGTGTGCTGAAAAGTTCGCCTGTTCCTGTAAGTCAAAAAGCCTGGATACGATTTCCTGCCGAGGCCCTGAACGTGTCATGGTTCCATTTTCAATAACCGCAATATGGGTGGCGCCTAGGGGAATATCCCCGGGATCATAAACAAAAACCAGAATCCCCATCCCGCAAACCCTGCAATGATCCAGTGCCAGATCAAGCTGGCTGCACCCGGCCTTGTCCAGGCCGTCAAAGGGGGACTGGATCAACAGCCACCGGCTGCCCGAGGAGATCCGGGACAGCAGCAGCAGTTTTCTTGTCTGGCCCGTGGACAGCTGGCGATAGCCCTGGTCCAGGACCTGATCCATGGCAAAGGCCCGGATCAGGTCTGCGTGTTGATCCGGATCATGGATAAAGGACCGGGCCAGCGTGCCCGGGTCCAGACGGTCCATGAAATCGGTGTCGTCATTTTTGAGTTCCTGTTCAAATACCGCCTGCTGTCCGGCAAAGGAAAATATTCCCATATCCTCGGGCAGGCAGATTCCAGGGTCCGGGATTTTTGCCTGGCCCGGGGACAACAGGCTGAAAAAGGTGTCAATGCCGGATCTGTTCCGTCCCAGAATGCACCAGAACTGGCCGGGTTCCGCTTCAAACAAAGGGATATTTAAATCAGGTGTTTTTACATTTACAATTTTCATGATCGTATTCAACCAGATTTATGGCATTTCAGCAAGCTTGCATTTCTCTTTGACTAGATCTGAACAATTGGTTTTGCAAAACGCCTGATATTCTGCTAAAAGCCTTCAATGAAAGAAAATGCTGTGTTAAATGTGCAATATAGAGAGGACAGACAGGTGAACGCTTTTCAACCCAAAACCATATATGTGGATGTGGATGATGTCGTATCCAGGACCACAGAGACTTATCCGGCTGTTGTGGCCCAGCAATTCGGTAAGACCGTGTCTTTTGAAGACCTGACCGGTTTTGATTTGAAATTTTGTTTTCAATTGACGGATAATGAATTTCAATATTTTTTTGACCTGGTTCATCAGCCTGATTTTCTTCTGGGATTTAAGCCGGTGGACGGGGCGGTTCAGACCCTGAAAGCCTGGGCTGATATGGGGCACGTCATTGATATTGTAACAGGGCGTCCCACCTCGGCCCAGGAACCTACCCTGGCCTGGCTTGCAATGCATCATGTGCCTTTCAGGGGATTCATCATGGTGGATAAATACAACCGTCCCGGAAACGACATGTCCCTGGCCATTTCAAAACAGGAGTTATCCATGATGGATTACGACCTGGCCGTGGAAGATTCCCCGGATATGGCCATGTTCCTGGCCCGGGACATGGATGTTCCCACGGCATTGATCCACCGCCCCTGGAACCGGGAGTGCATCATACATGACAATTTGGTCCGGTGTACGTCCTGGAAGGAAATTTATCCCATGGTCAAAGAAGTGGCCCTTGAAGGACACGAGTGAATTAAGGGCCAGGAAAATTTAGACACCCCACGCCAGTCCAAGTACCGAATTAAGGCAGGATTACGTCTTCTTTTTAAGGCAGTTTCTGCAGATGCCGTCCAGTCGCATTTCAACTTTGTCTATGCGGCCCGGAAAGGTATTCTCAAAGGCATGGAAATCAATGTCCACGGTTTCGGGGGTCAGGCAGTCCATGCGCCCGCACTGGGTGCAGTAAAAATGAGGATGGGCCTGGTGCTGCGCATTGGGGGCCATGCCGTAGTAGGCAGCCCGGCCGCCGGTGGCGATCCGGGCCACAATCTGTTTTTCCACCAGCAGATCCAGGATGCGGTACACGGTCACCCGGTTGATGGGGGCGGATCTATCCAGGGTTTCGTGGATATCTGCCGCAGGCAAAGGAAAATTGTTACTGCCGATGATTTCCAGTACCCGCAACCGGTTAAGGGTGGGCGACACACCCCCATCTTTGAGCAGTTGTCTGTAATCACAGTGAATACACATGATGTTATCTTTTCAGCTCTCCGGCATGCCGAACCGTTCTGGGTATAAAGCCCCGGATCTTTTCAACACCCAGGGAGACCAGGAATACAGTGCCGGCCACCATGATGATGGCCGCCCCCGAGGTCAGGTCAAACCGGTAGGACAGATATAGGCCTGCCAGGGTGAAACAGGCACCCAGCAAGCTTGAACCCGCCATCATGGTCCCCAGGGACCGGGCATATTTTTCCATCATGAACGGCGGAATGGTGAGCAGCGCAATCACCATGATCAGCCCCACCACCTGGATCACCATGACCACGGTAAGTCCGAGCATGGCAATCAGGGAAAAGTAGATCCCGCGCACCGGAAGCCCCCGCAGACCTGCAAATTCCTCGTCATAGGAAACCGCCATAAGTTCCTTATAAAAAAAGACAACCAGAAAAAGAATCAGGGTACCGATAATCCCCATGATGATCAGGTCTGATCCGGGCACGGTGAGAATACTGCCGAAAAGATAGCTCATCAGATCCACATTATACCCCGGGGTCAGGTCCACCAGGATGATGCCGAATGCCATACCCACTGCCCAAATCACGCCAATGACCGTATCAGCCCGCTGCCTGTTGTTCAGGGTAACGGCTGCCATGACCAGGGAGGCGCCCAGGGAAAACCCCATGGTGGAAGGAATCACAGGCCAGTTGAAATAAAATGCCATGCCGATCCCGCCATAGGCGGCGTGGGCTATGCCCCCGGACAGGAACACGATGCGGTTCACCACCACCAGGGTGCCCATGATGCCACAGATGATGCTGGTCAAAAGTCCTGCGGCCAGGGCATGGCGCATGAATTCGTATTTAAGGATTTCCATCGGCACCCCCCGCACTTTTATGCCCTGCCCCGGGCAGGACCTGGCTGAGCACCTGCATCCGGCACACATCTTCCACCGAGCAGGCATACATGGTTTCAAGCATCTGTCCTTTAATCTCCTCATGGGAGTGGTAATGCAGCCCATGGTTCACACAGGCCACGGATTTGACATAACCGGACACGGCAAACAGGTCATGGGTGACCACCACAATGGCCACGTCCTTATTCAGGGTTTCAAGCAGGTTTAAAAAATCCGTCTGGCCCCTTGAGTCGATGCTGGCCGTGGGTTCGTCAAGAAACAACAGGCGCGGCCGGGTCATCAGGGACCGGGCAATGAATACCCGCTGGCGCTGTCCCCCGGAAAGTTCCCCGATCTTTTTGCGGACATGGTCGGCCATGCCCAGGCGCGCCAGGGTGGACAGCCCATCTTTTTCACACTCTTTCCGGGTCCGCCTGGACTGCCCGAAAAGACCTCCCGTGCCAAGACACCCCATGAGCACCACATCCAGGGCGGTAATGGGAAAATGGTCATTGATATGAACGTTCTGGGGCACATATCCCAGGGCCTGGCTATGCTTGCCGGGACGCTCCCCTAACACCCGGATTTTACCTTTATCTGGCTTGAGCAGACCCAGGATCAGCCGGAGCAGGGTGGATTTTCCCCCGCCGTTGGGGCCGATAACGGCCATGAAATCATGTTCCCGGATGGTCAGATTGATGTTGGAAAGAACAGGCTCTCCATTGTAGGAAAAATCCACATCTTCAACCGTAACCAGGGCTTTTTCTAAAATCTCGACTATTTCAGGGCCTCCTTGAACTGTTCAGCCATTTTTTTCATATTATCCAGCCAGTCCAATGCCAGGGGATTGGCCGGGATAACCTGGCCGTTGATCTCCTTGGCCACAAGTTCTGCACTTTTGGTTGAAAACTGGGGCTGGACAAAAATCACTTTGATTCTCTGGTCTCTGGCATGCCGGATCAGTACCTGCAATGTTGCCGGCTTCGGGTCCTTGCCTTCTATTTCAATGGGAATCATTTTCAGGTTGTAATCCCGGGCAAAATATCCCCATGACGGATGAAAAACCATAAACTGCATGCCAGCGTTATCCTTTAACATCTGCGAAAGATCCTGGTCAAGGAGATCAATCTCCCTGAGAAAGGCATTATAATTGGCTGTGTAGAAATCCTTATTTTCAGGATCTGCAGCTGCAAGGGCCCCAAGGATATGGCCGGCCTGGATCTTGACCAGTCTGGGAGAGAGCCAGATATGGGGGTCCAGCCCGGCATGGCCATGATCATTCTCATGGTCATGATCCTCTTCTGTCCGGGCCATGTCATCGTGGTGATCTGCCGGGGCTTCCCCCTCGTGATGGTGCGCACCCATGGGCTGTTTTTCTATGCCTTTATCTGTGTGGACAATGGTCATATCCGGACTTGCAGATGCAATTTTGTCCAGCCAGAACGTTTCAAAGGGCACGCCAATGGAAAAATAGAGGCGGGTTCTGGATAGTTTGGCCATTTGTGCGGGTTTTGGCTCATATGTGGCCGGGCTTGCCCCGGGCTGGACCATTACGGAAACAGCCACTTTATCCTTGCCAATTTGTTGCACAAAATATTGCTGGGGCACGATGCTGACAAACACGGAGACCGGCGGTTTAGCCCAGGCCGGTCCGTGGACCATAGCGACGATTGAAATAACTATGAAAAATTTAACAAACCTTTTCATGTCAGACTCCTTTCAAATGAATTTTTTATCGTTATATCGGATGGAATCATGAATAACAGATCAATGCAACTTTATTGCATTTTACAAAAAAGGCAAGGAGGTTTTATTTTTTCATGGAACAGCCATGACCTGGCGGACACAACAAACGATGAAAAACATGTTAACCACGGAAGTCACAGAATTTTATCTTCAGTGTCTTCTGTGACTTCCGTGGTTAAACGTTTTAATATAAAATACAATGAATTATGTATGCTGATTAATTGAGGTCTTCGTTGTCTTTTTTGAGGATCGGGAGTTTCATTACCGGCACCCCTTCCTTTTCCAGGGTCTTTTCCTCTTCCCTGGTGGTGGTGCCCCGGATCTGCTTGAAATCCTTGACACCGTAATGCATTTCCAACGCTTGTTTGGCAAAGGATGTGCCTACATTTTCGTAGTTGTTTTCAACGTACTGGATCACCTTTTCGGCAAACTCGGCCATGGCGTCCAGCTGGGCCTGGGACGCCATCTCTTGACCGGAACCGGCAGGAGCCGGGGAGGCTGATCTTCGGATGGCCACGGCAGACAGCTTGGGACTTACGGAGAAACTGTCACATACCGGGCATTGCAGAAGGCCCTGGGCCTGCTGCCGGTCAAGATCGTCCCGGTCATCAAACCAGCCTTCAAAAACATGGCCGTTAATGCATTCCAGATCAAATACTATCATATGTTATCAAATTATATTTCCAATAAAATTGTGGATATACGTCATTTCACCATCTTTTTCAATTGAGAAATGCGATCCAGGTCCTGTTGCGAACGCACACAGGGAAACAGACTGTTGTTGGTCAGCACCGGATGGGCCGTGATATCAAAGCGGGCATTTTTTACGGCATCCGCCCACATGGAGGTATGGGGGATGGGGGTGTAATAGGCCAGAACCGGGGTGAGCCCCAGGCCTTTCACCAGGGTGATGGACCCTTCCACCTCATCAAGATTCTGGCCGGGCAGCCCGCATAACAGGTAGGCTCCCAGTTGATCCGTTGCAAATCCTGCCGTGCGCAGGTGGTCCACGGCCGTAAGAAATTCATTCTGTTTAACCTTAATGTCGTGGCGATGGCTTGAAAAGTCAGCGGTTTCAAGCCCCAGGCGGATGGTTTTAAACCCGGCTTTTAACATCAGACCGGCTGCTTTTGCCGAGATCTCTTTTATATGCAGGGCATTGGGGGTGTGGAAAAAGATATCCATTTTTTTATCAATGATGCGTTCAAGCAGGGGAAACGCATATTTTTCCGGATTGATCAGAAGCGCATCATCGTAAAAGGCAAAATTTTTCACCTGAAACTGGGTGTGCCAGTGGCAGATCTCCTGAAAGACATTTTCCGGGGAGCGCCGCCGCAGCCGTGGTTCAAGAAAGGACGAAGCGCAGTATTCGCAGGAAAAAGGACACCCCCGGGAGGTCAGAATCGGGGCATAGGCCATGGTGTCCTGGAGATCCAGGGCTGCAAAGGGTATGGTGTCAAGGTCTGCCGGGTCAGGTCTGTGATTCAGGGTAAATCCGGTGTACGTTTCAACCAGGTCTGCAAGGACGGGTTCGGCCGGGCCGGTGATCACCTGGTCTGCCCCGGAATATTTCCGGGCATGGGTTTCACAAAGACTTGCGTAAATACCGCCCAGCACCACGGGCACGCCGGGAAAAACCTTTTTAAGCAGGGCAATGGTTTCGCTCACCCCCGTGGCCCAATAGGTCATGAGCGAGGTGACCAGAATCAGGCCAGGCCGGTCCATTGCCAGAAGATCCTGTTCAATCCATGCCCTTGACACCCCGTACCGGGTGAACTTGCCGGTAAAGTTTCCATTAGCGCCCCCCAGGTGAGTTTCAATTGCCCGGGGTAAAGGAATCGGGGTTTTGTCAAAGGGGCCTCTGCCGTCCCAATACACCTTGACACGATTTGTTTTCCGGGGGTGAAACCGGTTCATGCAGTCCACAAATGAAACCCGTACGCGGTTCTGCCGCAGGATGGCGGCAATGGTGAAAAGCCCGAGAGGCCGGGCCCAGAAATCAAAGGCGGCAAAATCGTGGACCCAGGGATTGACGCAAAGAATGTGGGGTGGGTCAGTTTTCAAAATACTGCATGGAGGTTTTTTTCAGCTCCCGGTGGGAAAACAGCAGGGTATAATCTTTTTCTCCGGTGGCTTCGGAGACTTTTGCAGCAATGGCAAAGCATTCGTCTTCGGATGCCCCGTGGACCATGGTGTACAGATTCTTATCCCACCCGGGCGAGGGATTTCTTCGGTAGCAATGGGTGATCTCATGGAAGGATGCCATAATGTTTCCCACTTCTTCCACCCGCTCTTCAGGCACTTTCCAGGCCACCATGGCATTGGCCTTGAATCCTGATTTCTGATGTTTGAGTGTGGCACCGAACCGCCTGATCATATTTCTGTCGTGGAGGCCGGACAGCACTTCAAGAAATTTTTCTTCTGAAATTCCGATCTGTTCTGCCATTACAAGATAGGGACGCTTGCAGACCGGGATATCGGTCTGCAGCAGTGAAATTACTTTTTTTTCCAGATCTGTGAGGGATGTTGTCATACACTCTTTTCCAAAAGCCTGTTTTATTTATCTGAATTTTTTATCTGTTTTTTTTTCCGGGAACAATGCCATAATCTCATCTTCACCGGCACCGCAGATGCCGCGTTCGGTGATGAATCCGGTCACAAGACGGGCCGGGGTCACGTCAAAGGCGTGGTTGGCAGCCGGGCTGTTTTCCGGTGGCACCAGAACAGATAAAATATTTCCATCGCAAACCCCTTGCACGTATTTAATCTCGTCCGGGTCCCGCTCTTCAATGGGAATATCTTTTACACCGTCGGTGATGGTCCAGTCAAAGGTAGATGAGGGAAGCGCCACATAAAAAGGCACATTGTTGTCCCGGGCAGCCAGGGCCTTGAGATAGGTGCCGATTTTGTTGGCCACATCACCTGCCCGGGTGGTGCGGTCCGTGCCGACAATAACCAGGTCCACCATGCCGTGCTGCATGAGATGCCCCCCGGCATTATCCGTAATCACGGTATGTCTGATGCCATGCTTGCCAAGCTCCCAGGCGGTCAGGCGCGATCCCTGGTTCAGGGGCCGTGTCTCATCCACCCAGACATGAATGTCAATGCCTGCATCAAAGGCGGTGTACATGGGGGCTGTGGCCGTGCCGTACTCGATACAGGCAAGCCACCCTGCATTGCAGTGGGTCAGGATATTTACGGGCTGACCGTTTTTCTTTTCAGCGATCTCTTTGATAATGGACAGGCCGAATTCACCTATCTTTTGACAGTTCACAGCTTCTTCTTCCACAACGCCTAGGGCTTCTTTCAGGGCGGCTGCCACCCGGGCATCATATCCGGACTCACCCAGGGCTTTCTCCATGACCCGGTCCACGCCCCAGGCCAGGTTGGTGGCAGTGGGCCGGGCATCGCGAAGGCGTGCACACTCACGCTTAAACCATGAATCGTCTGCGCCCTGGTTGCCCTTCTGCACCAGGATGACATAGACCCCCAACGCCCCAGTGGCACCGATCAAGGGGGCACCTCTGACATACATATCCTTGATGGCATGAATCACCAGATCATTGGTTGTCAGATCTTGGACAATCAGTTCATGGGGCAGGCGCCTCTGGTCTATGACCTTGACGGTTTTTGACTCATTATCAAACCAGATGGGCCGCATCTGGTTTCCATCCACATTCATGGCGTATTTCCTTTGGTATTTTAAGTTTCCAAATTTTATACCAGATCAAACAGTTTATTTGTACAAAAATAATCCTAAACCGAATCAGGAATCAAGGTGCAAGGACATTTCATGGACAGGGAATAAATGTTGGTATCAATCAATACCTTTTTCATTCCCATATCTCCGGGTCAATACGCCGCTCTTTGCTGATATTATCTTCTATTGTTTTAAACTCGGTGTCACTCCATCTGCCCCAAAGCCTGTCAAGATCATCATACTCTCTGGAATACAACTTCTGTTTTTTCATGCCAAGGCGTTCCTGGATCATTTCAAGAATCAACTGATTGACGCTTTGGCCTTTTTCCTGGGCAGTCTGTTTCAATTTTTCAGCAAGCTTAGGCTCAACACCCCTGATTGTCATGGTTTTCATATGCCCTCCAGACTCAATGCCATAAAGTTAATATGCTTTCAGATTAAAACCACGAAGTTCACGAAGAACACGAAGTTTAGTCCGCTAATATCTTCGTGAACTTCGTGGTCTTCGTGGTAAAATAAAATACTCAATGCTTAAATTATGACATTGCCTCCAGGCTGACATCTGTTTTTGATATCATTTTGTTATCAAAAAAATGACATTCTGTTTTAAATATCAAAAAATTCATTTGCTATACCAAGAGGGACAGGCTGCGAATGAATGGGCCTGTGGCATCCACCCCTTTTTGCTCCACCTCCCGGATGGTCTGGGATCCCACCACGGCAATGTCGGCTTTGCCCACAAGAAAATCAATGTCTGCCTTTTCTTTCACGCCGAATCCAACGGCCACAGGCAACCGGGTAAACTGTCTGCACCGGGCAAGATAGCTCCCCATGTCTGAAGAGAACTGTGTCTCTTTTCCGGTTACCCCTTTTCTTGCCAAACAGTAAATAAATCCTGTGGCATGGGCATCGATCATCTTCATACGCTGGTCCGAGGTTTCCGGAGAAAATATAAATACCGCAGACAGATCATATTTGTTCATGGCTGACAGATAATCACCCGCTTCTTCCGGGGGAAAATCCGGGATAATGGCACCTTTAACCCCGATTTCCGACATCCGGGCCGCAAAGGCATCCATGCCGTATTTATAAAGGATATTGCCATAGGTCATGAACAGAAACGGGATGTCAAAGCTGTCTGCCACTTTTTGGGCAAATTCAAAACATTTTTCCACGGTGGCCCCGCAGTCCAGGGCGGCCTGGTTGGCCTTGAGGATCACCGGCCCGTCTGCCATGGGTTCTGAAAACGGGATCTGCAGCTCCATTAAGTCCACGCCTGCGTCCACCATCTGCCGGACAATTTCAAAAGAGGCATCAAAGGAGGGGTAGCCCATGACAATATGAGTCATTAACAGGATATCTTTTTTCTTCCGCTGTTCCCGGATATAGGTTTCCAGAAAGGCGGGGGCAGGTGCCGAAGTTTTTGTATCCGTCATTTTGATATATCTCCTTGATATTCCTTTGCTTTGGCACAGATAAATTCTTTCCATTTTGGGTCGCCAATGGCATCGGCCACGGTGAAGATGTCTTTATCTCCCCGGCCGGACTGGTTGATGATGATGATATCATCCTTTGACATGTTCGCCACTTCCTTAAAGGCACCGGCAAAGGCATGAGAAGACTCCAGGGCCGGGATAATGCCTTCCATCTGCATGGTCAGCTTCAGGGCATCCACCACCTCGGTGTCCGTGGCATATTCAAACCGGGCTTTCTTGTCATCCCGCATATTGGCAAGGATGGGGGAGACGCCCACATAGTCCAGGCCTGCGGAGATGGAGTGGGTCTCTTCCATCTGACCGTCGCTGTTCTGCAGAAAATAGGTTTTATAGCCCTGGGCAATGCCGGGACTGGCATCTTCGGAGCAAAGCCGGGATGCGTGGCGGCCCGACGCAATGCCTTGGCCCCCGGCCTCCACCCCCACAAGCTCAACCGGATCATCCATGAAACCCTGGAAAATGCCCATGGCATTGGAACCGCCGCCCACACAGGCAAATACTCTGGACGGCAGCCTGCCTTCGGCTTTCATGATCTGGACCCGGGCTTCCTTTCCGATGATGGACTGGAACCAGGAGACCATCTCAGGGAAGGGATGGGGTCCGCAGGCGGTTCCCAAAACATAGTGGGTGGTGTCCATGTTGGTGACCCAGTCCCGGAACGCCTCGTTAATGGCATCTTTGAGAATCCGGGTGCCGTCGGTGACCGGCACCACGGTGGCGCCGAGCTGCTCCATCCAGAACACATTGGGCCGCTGGCGCAGGACATCCACCTCTCCCATATAGATGGTACACTCAAGCCCGAACTTGGCCGCCATGGTCGCCGTGGCCACCCCGTGCTGCCCTGCCCCGGTTTCGGCGATCACCCGTTTTTTTCCCATCTTTTTCACTAAAAGCCCCTGCCCCATGACATTGTTGGCCTTATGGGCGCCTGTGTGGTTAAGGTCTTCACGTTTGATATAGATTTTTGCCCCGCCAAAGTGCCGGGTGAGGTTTTCGGCATAGGTCAAGGGCGTGGGCCGGCAGGAGTAAGTTGCCATCAGGGTTTCGTATTCTTCCCAGAACCCCTTGTCTTCTTTGGCCTGCCTGAACCGGGCATCCAGCTCGTCAAAGGTGGCCACAAGGATTTCAGGTATAAATGCCCCGCCAAAGGAGCCGTAATATCCGCGGTGTTTCATATATCTGCCTCCATAAAGGGGTTGGCAATTTGAGTAAGATTCATAATTTATTTTTGATGTTTAATGGTCTGGGTAAAGGCAAACCGGTCTGTGCGGCAGAACAGAACCGAATAGACCGCACCAGGTGCTTTGGGAAAATTGAGCAGCCGCCGGACCACCAGAATCGGATCCAGAGGCGACATGCCCAAAAGGGACGCCCGTTGTTCATTCAAGGGTTCCACCTGGAACTGCTGGGTACCGTCGGAAGGTGTGAGGTAAAACCGTTCGGACACCACCCGGGACAAGGATTTGTCCCCAAGATCCATATCGTCAATACCTGCAAACAGATCCGGGTCCAGATAAATATCCTCCAGCAGCACAGGTTCATCCCGGGCCACGGTCAAACGGGATATGGCAAAGGCGGGTTTGCCGTGAAAGGGGTTTGCCACATCCCCTGTAACGGTCTTTTTTTTCAAAGGCACAATCACTTTTTTTTGGGTAGGAACCCCCCGGGTGGAAAATGCCTGGGAGGTTCCGGCAAGGGAAAACAGATCAATTTGCGGCGAAGGTTCCTTCACAAAGGTTCCGGCCCCCCGCTTTCTTTGGATCAGGCCCCTTTGCACCAGAAGATCCATGGCCTGGCGCACGGTGGGACGGCCCACCCCATATGATTTTGCAAGTTCCGTTTCAGGCGGAATCATATGCCCGGGCAGGTAAACGCCCTCCCGGATACGGGACTGGAGCTGCTCACAAATCTGGTGATACAAAGGTACAGGGGAGTCAGGATTCAGCATTGTCAGTCTTATTTTATAGGTTTGCAGCCGCCCGGAAATTGTATTTCACCCGTTATCGGCCATGCCGCCAAATTAATATGCGGGAATCATAGCTGACAATCTGTCAAGTTGTCAAGACATTTTAACAAATCAACTTTGTTAAAAGACGGTTCCATTAAAATCGTTCTTTCTTTTTTGCCTTTGAACCCTAAAATATCAGGGTTCATTCTCGTTAAATTCCAATATATCCCCGGGCTGGCATTGAAGATACCTGCATATGGCATCCAGGGTGGTCAGCCGAACGCCTTTGATCTTCCCTGTTTTTATTAAAGAGAGGTTTTGCTCCGTTATACCGATAAATTCCGCCAGATCCTTTGATTTGACCTTGCGTTTAGCAAGCATGACATCAAGGGTGATGGTGATGGTCATTGACGCCTCCTAAATGAACATTTCCTGATCTTCTTTTATTTTGCGCGCTTCATCCATGACCCATGTCACCGTAAGAACGATCCCGCCCACAAACAGGGCACCGAAATCGGAGCCCTCAAGCCCCACGGTGATCATCCGCTGTCCCGGGGGATGGTGCAGGGTTACGACGATACTGATCAATGAATTGCTCAGAAAATGGCAACCCATCCAGATAATCATAGCCCGGCCAAGGCGGTTAAAACAGTCAACATTGGCCTTGGCAAAAATGATCCCGTTTTCATACAGGCGAAACAGCCTTGCAAGCACCTGCAGCCCGTAAATCAACACCGACAGGGAAATCAGGTCTGTGAAAAAGGCCAGAAGCCGGGAAAACGCAGGCAGGTCACCGGTAATGGGTACCGGAACGTCCACCATGTTCGGCAAATGCCGGATCTGATTGAAAAAAATCCAGTACAGTGCACATATCACCGGTACCAGAAAAACAAGCAGTGTACATGTGCGTCTCAAGGTCCGGCTGGCCCGGGTGATGCGTTCTTTATTCTCCATTTTGTCCTCCAGATAAATTCGTTAAACATTTTTTGTTTTATTGCCTGCCTGCTTGTTTACCTGACCTATAATTCAATGTCAATAAAAATTCAAATAAAACAATAATAATTATCAATTGAACATGAATTTATTATCATTAAAAACCAATACAGGATGAAATTGATCTGGAAAATGGGATTGGGGTATTGGAAATCCCAAAAGCCAATCCGGCAAACCAAACTTGTATTGCCTGGCAATCTTGGCACACATGCTGTACTGTGGCCAGAACACAACCACCTGTTAGCTGGCTATTCCGCCATTTTTAAATTATCGCCCTTCGGGCGGGTTGTTACGTTTTAGGTTTTAAGAAATGGAAATTCCTATACTATTAAATTAATTTTAAACCCGGAACACCCACAAAGCCGATGCAAAAAGACACCCACCAGTTTATCCAGGAATATAAGGGCATTGCCGCCTTTGGCATGGACAGGGCAAGTGATGAGGAAACCATCATGTTCTATCTGCAGAAATTCAGCGAGGATTCTTTTATGAAAGCCCTGCTGCCAAGGCTGTCCGACCAGGAACTTGAAGAGATTTATGAATGGGTCAACGCATATTTAAGAAAACACATTCCCGAAGACGAATACCACAGCCTGTTTTTAAAAGACCGTTAGTTTTTGTGCGTCTTTAGTTCTTCGGGGTAAGCACCAGAAAATAGAGCTGGCCCCTGGCCACCATGTGGCCGGCAGTGTAATCAGCCCAGTCACCGGCACCGCAGAACAGATCCACCCGGCCCGGCCCGGTTATGGCTCCCCCGGTATCCTGGTTAAGCACAAACAGGGACGCCCTGGGCCATTCCTCTTTTGGCTGGCCCACAGCAGCCGGCAGTGCGGCCTGGATAAAGGCCAGGCCCCCTTTGGGGAAAAGTTTGGTGTCCGTGGCAATGGAACGTACAGGCGTTACGGCGACACCGATGCACCCAAAAGGGCCGCCCAGGCCTTCCTTAAAGAACACAAAGCTGTCATTGGTAAAAAGCACCTCGTCCATGCGGTCCGGGTGGGCGGTCAGCCATGCGCGGATGGCCTGCATGGACATCTTCTCCTTTGGCACCTCGTTTTTATCAATGAGATATTTGCCCACCGCACTGTATTTTCGGCCATTCACCCCGGCATAGTGAAGGCGCACAATCTCGCCGCCGGGCAGCGCCACCCTGCCCGATCCCTGGATCTCCAGGAAAAACCGGTCAATACGGTTGGCCAGCCAGATCACGGGCCGGGCTTTCTGGGCAAAATCCGGCTGGCGGTTGATCTGCTCCCGGGTGTAGTAGGGAAGAATTTTGCGGGACGTTGTGTCAACACGCGCCATGAGCCGCTTGTGTCCCTTGTAGGCATCGGAGAACGCCGGCAGGTCAATCCGGAACAGATCATCTGGTATTGAGTAGACCGGCCAGGGATATTCCGGGCTGGCGGTGCGGCTGCCCGGATACGTGGGTTCAAAATACCCGGTAAACAGCACGTCTTTATTTGAGCCGCCCACACTTTTGTACACCGTATACTTTTCCCGGATAAACCGGTTCAGATTTTTGGCCGGGGGCCTGGTTTCAAGAAACGCCTTAAAGGTTTCAAGGGAAGAGATCATATGGGAGGCCGTGTACACGTCCGGGCCATAATCATAGGTCCGGGTTGCCGGTACCCGTCTAAAATAGACAAGGCTCTGGTTAATGGAGACTCCGAGATCCTGAAGGAACAAGGTGTCCGCAAACTCGGGCAGGTCTGCCCCAGCCACCTTCACCAACGGCTTTTCAAGGGGAGGCTCCACCTTTTTCTGATCCCGGCACCCCAGGATCCCGGCAAGGGTCAGTACCAGGAACAGATAAAATACGACATCATATACAGATCTTTGTTCAGGATCGTTAATCAATATCATTTTCCGGACTCCTTTCCTTCATCCGCTTAAGGGTTAGAACAGATTCAGACACAGGGTCACAATCCGGCAAGGCAACGCTGGAGACGCCTAAATTTTCAAATTTCCGGGCCGAGGCCAGCACCCTTTTTTCCATGGCACCCAGGGTGCGGTTAAAGGTAGCGGCGGTGCGCTCAATATCCGTTCCCAGCCGGTTCATATGCCCTGCCATGGTGGACAGCCGCTCAAAAAGTTCCAGACCAAGCTCCCGGATGGCCCGGGAATTTTCATAGCCTGCCTGCTGCAGCCACACATAGGACACGGTTTTAAGCAGGGCGATGAGCGTGGTGGGCGTGGCCAGGATCACGCCGTGGGCCACCCCTTTTTCGATAAGATCAGGCCGGGCTGCAAGGGCGGCCGAAAAAAAATTTTCTCCGGGGATAAACAGGACCACAAACTCAGGACTTGGGCTAAAGGCGGCTGCATAATTTTTTGATCCCAGCTGGACAATGTGGGCCATGACCTGGCGGGCATGATCATTAAGCCGTTCCTTCTGGGCCTGCTCATCTGTTGTTTCCAGGGCATCCAGGTACGCCATGAGCGGCACCTTGGCATCCACAACCACCTGGCGGTTGCCGGGCAGTTGCACCACCATGTCCGGACGAAGCGCGCCTTTGCCTGTCCCATGCACACCCTGTTCAATAAAGTCGCAATGGTCGGCCATACCAGCCAGTTCCACGGCCCGTTTCAGGGTCACCTCCCCCCATCTGCCCCGGACATGGGGGACCCGCAGGGCCTTGACCAGGTTATCTGTTTCTTTGGCAAGCTGGTGCTGGGTTTTGGCCATATCCGACAAATACTGGCTGATGGCGCCAAAGGCCTGGCTTCTGTCCTTTTCCATGGTCCCAAGCCGCTGTTCATACCGGTCCAGCATCCGGTGTACCGGGTCAACGGCCCGGGTAAAAGCATCCTCTTTGACCTTGAAATCCTGGTGGGCTTCCCGGACATATCCGCTGAAATGGGACTGGGCCATGTCCACAAACTGCCGGGAATTCTCATAAAGCGCCTTGTCGGACAAGGCCTTGAACCGACCTGAAAAAAGATGCATGGCCAGTTTAACAAGGACCAGGGCCGTTACCAGACCAAGCACAAACCCGGCCCCTAAAAAGGCCAGGTTGCCCGTGCTGATGGTCATGTGGGCAACATCAATCATACAGATGTTCCCGGGGCCGTGTACGTGCCGCTTTTGCCGCCGGATTTAAAGGCCAGATGAATATTGGATATTTCCATGCCCTTGTCATGGGCCTTGCACATGTCATAGATGGTCAGGGCCGCAACACTGACCGCTGTCATAGCTTCCATCTCCACCCCTGTTTTTCCGGTCAAAGACACTTCCGCCTCAATATGAATACAACTGTTTTTTTTATCGTTAAAAAAATCCACCCGGGCATGGGTGATGTTCAGGGGATGGCACATGGGAATCAGGGACCCGGTCTGCTTGGCCGCCATGATCCCTGCAATGCGGGCCGTTTCCAGCACATTCCCCTTTTTCACCGTTTCATCGCCAATGGCGGCCAGGGTATCCGGGGACATGAACACCGTCCCCTTTGCCACGGCCACACGTTTAGTGGAAGTTTTTTGTCCCACATCCACCATCCTGACACGGCCCTGGCCGTCAACATGGGAAAATTCGTTCAAATCAACTCCTTTAAACACCCGCCGGTTCAGGCAAACACCTGGGTTTTAGCCGTAGCTTCTATTTTTATCCGGTTCAGGGCACAAGTTAAGGCATCTATCACATGTTCCCGGATATCGCCTGCCACGGCCAGAAACATCACATCATCACCCACCATCAGCAGCCTATCCGAATTGATATGCACCAGTACCTCCACAATACCGGGCATGGCCCTGGCCTGGTCCAAGATCCGATCCAGTTTCTCCTGGTCCACGGTGACAATCAGGCCCGTGACAGGCCGGCCGTCACGGGAACTGTCCCGGACCACCCCGTTATGGTAAAGCACCATCCCGGCTTTGGAAAAATCCGGATGATTTTTCATCTGGTTTATCATTGCAGGCAAATCCATGGACACTCCTTATCTGTCGCCTTTTTGCTCCTGGCCCCGGCAGACCATCCCCCGGGCGGTTTCAAGGTCAGCCGGGGTGTTCACATTAAACTTGAAACGTAAGTCCGGGTCCAGGGCTTCAAGGATTTGGGGCGGGATCTGCCTGATTCTTTCGGGCTTGAAAATTTTTTTGATCATAAACACCTTTTTTTCAAGATTGGTCTCAATTCTTGGCAGACAGGATTTATGATACAGGGCAGACAAGGGTTCAAGCCCTTCCCGGGTTTTGGGTATGACAACCTGTTTACCCGGGATTCTTTGGGCCAGAAGGTGGCGGATGATCGTCTCACTGACAAAAGGAATGTCACAGGCCGTTACATAGCTCCAGTCAAAGGAGGCATGGAACAGGCCTGCATGAAGCCCTGCCAAAGCGCAGCGGGACGGATCAATATCCGTTACAACCAGGGCGTTAATATCCAAAAAGAGTGCCGGATCATTGACCACCAGCATCACTTCCTTAAACATCATGGAAAACAGGGTATGAATCCGATCCAGCATGGTCTTTTCCCCAACCCTGTGAAATGTTTTGTTTATGCCGGGGAACCTGCTGTTGCAGCCGCCGGCCAGGATCACGCCCGTGCAGTCTATTTTTTCCAATGCCTTTAATTCTTTCTGCTTTACTGTTTTCTGATGGGTATGTCTCGTTTCCGGAATTTGATGCTGCTGTCCTTCATGCATTTGTTGATTATATGAACCCGGATAAGAAATCAAGGTGTTGCCGTGCTAAAAAAAAGATGATAGAAAAAACTTTCAGGCCATACCCGAACACGTAAAAAGGCATATCATGACAAAAAAAAAGAGCATTCTCAATGATCAGGATTATAAACGGATCATCACCCGCATTGCCTACGAAATCATTGAAAAACATAAAGGGGTAAAAAACCTGGCCTTGGTGGGGATCCAGACCCGGGGGGATTTTCTTGCCAAGCGCCTGGCCGAGCAGATAGCCGCCATTGAAGGCACGCAGCTGCCCGTGGGGTCCATGGACATCAACATGTACCGGGACGACTGGACAAAAATCAGCCACCAGCCCACGGTAAGGCCCTCGAACATCCCCTTTTCCGTGGATGATAAAGAGATTATTTTAGTGGATGACGTACTTTTCACCGGCCGGACCATCCGGGCCGCCATGGAGGCGTTGATGGATTTTGGCAGGCCCGCCCGCATTGAGCTTGCCATCCTGGTGGACAGAGGTCACAGAGAACTGCCCATCCAGGCAGATTACCAGGGTATTTTTGCGGACACGGAACCCAACGACATGATCCATGTCCATGTCCTTGAACAGGACAAAGAAGACTGTGTCTACAGGGAACTGCACTAGACCGTCAGCCATCAGTTCCATGCCCTGAACCTGCATTGTTTGCCTATTAACCGGGCACAGACAGGTTGCTGCCCTTTGGAAAGAAAGGTTTTCATGAGCGTCCACTCCCATCGGACATCTTTGCCCAGACATCTCAAAATTGCCATATTGTCCATGTCCTCCACCCGGACTTTTGAAAATGACAAAAGTGGTTTATGGATAAAAAAACAAGCCAAAAAAGAGGGGCATGAAGTGGTGATCCACCAGGTAATCCCCGACGATGCAAATGCCATCACAGATGCGCTTGGGAATATTATCGAGCGGATCGATCCCCATGCCGTCATCATGACCGGCGGTACCGGCATCAGTCCCAAAGATGTCACCCTAGAGGCGGTCCAGCCCCTGTTTGACAAGGAGCTGACAGCCTTTGGGCCGGTATTTGCCCAACTCAGTTTTGAACAGATTGACTCTGCCGCTATTTTGTCCCGGACCACGGCAGGCTTTATCAAAAGCACAGCCGTATTCTGCATACCCGGCAGTCTTGACGCCTGCAAACTGGCCTGCAGCAATCTGATTTTCCCGGAACTTGGACATTTGATCAAACATGCAAAGGAATAGACAATGAAAGAACTTGACGCGTTATTAAACGACTGGAAAGATAATGACAACCAGACCCGCAAGGCATTTTCCGAACTTGTGGACCACTTGAAATCCCTGGCCGACACCACCCTTGAATTTGTGAGCCGGCCCGGGGTAAGCTACTCCCTTCGCCCCCGGCATGCGGCCCAGGCCAAACGCCCGCTGTTTGCCATGGTGGATGTCATTGATGATGACCCGGATGACCGCTGGCTCTCTGTCTGTTTTTACGGGGAACTGGTCACCGATCCCCAGGAGGCAGGAGACCTTGTGCCCGAAGGACTTCTGGGCGAAGACGGATACTGTTTTGACATGTATGAATATGACGAACAGGAAGTGGCGTACCTGAAAGACCGGCTCACCGAAGCACACGGCAACGCCCCGGAATAGTGTTTGAACGAAAAGTCACCCATCTGCGGCGTTGCAGAAAAATTTGCAATCCTCACAACCAAGAGGTTGCTCCGGTTACAAATTTTTCTGCGCCTTGCATATGGGCAACTTTTCGTCCAAACACCTCAATCCCAGGATTGAAGGATTGTGGATCCTACACCGAAAAGCGGATATTTAAAATATCCCCGTCCTGGACCACGTAATCCTTGCCTTCCACATAGAATTTGCCGTTCTTTTTCAGCTCTGCTTCAGAGCCAAATTCCATGAGTTCATCATACTTGAACACCTCGGCCCGGATAAACCCGCGCTCAAGGTCTGAATGGATGACCCCTGCGGCTGTGGGGGCCTTGGCTTCTTTTCTCACCAGCCACTGCCGGACCTCATCTTTTCCCACCGTGAAAAACGAGATCAGGTTCAATGACTTCAGGCAAAGCGCGGTCAATGATTCCAGGGCCGTGGACGTAATCCCCAGGTCCTCAAGGAACTCCTGTTTTTCCGCTGCATTGTCCAGCATGGCGATTTCCGCCTCCACCTTGGCCGAGACCAGCATCGCCTCTATGGCCAGGGCATCACAACTGTTTTTAAACGCATCCAGAATCCCTGTATTGCCAAGGTCATCTTCGGCTACATTCACTGCAACCACCAGTTTTTTCAACGTAATAAAGGGGTAGGACCGGATCAGTTTCTCCTCATCCTCGGATAACTCAAGCAGGCGAAGCGGCAGTTCCTGTTCCAAATGGGCCAGCATTTTCTCCATGAGAGCCAGCTCTTTTTTCTGGTCTTCATCCTTGATCTTCTTGATCATGGCAGACAAACGCTCAATGCGCTTTTCCACAAAGATCTGGTCGTGCATCACAAGCTCGGAATTGACCATGTCAAAATCCCGCAGGGCATCCACACTGCCTTCCGCATGGTAAACCGCCTCATCTTCAAAGGCTCGGACCACATGGCAAACTGCATCCATGTCAGATATATCTTTAAATATATCCCCTTTGGAAATGGTCTCAGCCTCCATTTTGGGCAAAAGCACCAGATCAAGACGCGCCTTGACCTCTTTTTTGGGCGCATACATCGCCACTAAGCGGTCAAATCTGGAATCCAGAATGTCGGCGGTGCCCGGCACCGGCTTAAATGCCTTGGCCGGATCCGTGATCTCGTTTCCGGTCAGAATCTGGAACAATGTTTTCTTCCCGGTCTGGGGAAGTCCGATAATGCCTAGCTTCATCTTTTATGTTTATCCTCTTTTTAAATTTTAAAGCGTCATATTTAATGTTTCAAAGACCTGTGCCGGCATCACCCTTTTTTTTACGGGATCGTGATCAACGCGGGCAGCCACATGGACAGCGTCATGGGGAAAGACCAGCAGGGCATTTTCGGCAACGGCCCGGTCCAGCATAAGTTTTTTCTCCTCCACCAGCTTTTCGGCAAACCGGTCATATCCCATGGTAATGGGCAGATTTACCCAGGGCAGTCCCGGGGTAAGATCGCCGGTAAAAATAACCGTACCGCCCCGGGCCTGAATCCAGGAAACCAGCATACCGGGTGTGTGCCCCTGGCTTTGTAAAAATTCAATGGACAGTCCGCCCACATTCAAACGGTCTC
Organism: Desulfobacter vibrioformis DSM 8776; assembly: GCF_000745975.1. GTDB lineage: Bacteria > Desulfobacterota > Desulfobacteria > Desulfobacterales > Desulfobacteraceae > Desulfobacter > Desulfobacter vibrioformis. Next base: position 150,742 of record NZ_JQKJ01000010.1, read on the forward strand.
CGTCCCGCTTGAGCACCAGACGTCCCGTGGCCTGCAGCTTTTCACAAAGCCCCGGAATAAATGAGGCCCGGTCACGGTAATGGGGAGATTTGGCGCGCTTGAAATTTTCCTCTCCCACCACAAAAAAGGCATTGGGGAAAAGCAGGTCCGGTTCCCGGTCCGGTTCCCAGGCGCTTAAAAGCCCGCCAACATGGTCAAAATGCATATGAGACAGCACAACGTGACTGATATCTGAGTCGCTTAAGCCCTGTTCTGCCAGGGCTTGCAGCAACATATGCGTTTCTTCTTTAACGGCAAAGCGCGCTTTCATGTCAGGGGAGAGATATGCGCCGCAGCCGGTCTCAAATAATAAATTGTGGTCCCCGGTTTTTACCAGCAGACAGTTTGAAGCAATATCGATCATGCCGCTTTCATCTGCCGCTATCCATTTCTGCCACAGGGCTTTAGGCGCATTGCCAAACATGCTGCCGCCATCCAGCCGCATACTGTTGCCCCGGATAACAATACATGAAGTTTCCTGCATAACATTTGCTCCCTTTGGGCCGTCAATTCAAGCCAAAGTAATTTTCCGTTTTTCCGGGTCCGGATGGCAGCGGTAAAGAACAGCCACATGGCCGATGGTTCCGGCAACATGGCATTTAAGCCGGGCTGTAATCTCTTCAATAAGGGCGGATTTTACCTCCTTTTCCTTGTGATCAATAAATTTTATTTTAATCAGTTCGGATGCGTTCAGGGCGTTGTCCATCTCCTGGATCAGGGCCGTTGTCACGCCCTTTGTCCCCACAAAAGCCGAAGGATTTAAGTTATGGGCAAGGCCCCTTAGATATTTGCGCTTGGCGCCGGTAAGTTGTGTCACGTTAGGTCCTTCAATTATCGCCCTTTGGGCGGGTGTTGGGTGTTAGGTTTTAAGTTTTAGGTGTTAAGTTTTAGGAAATAAAAATCCCTATGCTTTTTTAACGTTCATCTTTCAGGTCCGCATATTATCATAAACCGGGGAATATGTCAGGAAGGCGTCACAGAAGGCCCGATAGGTCAAAGCTGTCGGATTTGCTCAATGTGACAATAAACCGCTTGAGCAATTCCCTGTCAAAACAATGGGCCATGCCCTGGTCCCGCAATTTTACCCTGGCTTTCACCCGTTTCGCCGCTTCTTCTTCAACCATCTGCCGTTCCCGTAAGCGCCGCAGTTTAGGGTCATAATCATCTCGCACAATGGCCGTCACCGGGGGCCGGGAATTCTTAATCGCTTCAGCTTCAAAAAGCTTCAATGTATCCAGGTACGGATTTTTACCGGCCATAATCCTCAAAGCTTCAACCGGGGTTTTCCCTTTTTTATAAGGCCGTTCCGAAGTCAATGCGTCAAACACATCGGCAATATGGCAGATTTTGGCGGACAGGGGGATCTCATCACCGGTCAAACCGCATGGATAGCCGCTGCCGTCTTCATTTTCATGATGGTACAAAATGGCCTGAACCGTGTCATTGGGCAGTTTTTTTTCAAACAGCAGGGCCGCACCAAGGGCGGGGTGAGACTGCATCAGGACATATTCAAGATTATCCAGGCGTCCGGGTTTGTGGATCACATTTTCAGGAATTTTCACCTTGCCCAGATCATGGAGACAGCCGGCGACAGTCGCCTGGAGAAGAAGCTCTTTTAACCGGTCCCTGCCGGGATTGCCGAAAAAATCCTGGTTGGCCTTGATGAAAACAGCAGATAGCCATCCGACTTTAATCGAATGGGTGTGGGTATCATAATCATGCCCGATCATGGTGGCGATGCCGTTTAAGGATTCTATGCTGGACAGAAAATCAAGGGCCCGGGACACAAGTTTTTCAAGATTCTTTACTGTTTCACTGATTTTAGCCTGGGGCACAAAAGGGGCGGCAAAGGTCTCTTTGATTGCATCCGTGGACAAACTGACCAGAATAGCGGTTTTCTTCTCCACAGAGATGGACTCGTGGTTGAGGATAAACGTAAGGTTCTCCTTCACATACTCTTTATATTCCCCAATTTCATTTTTATGAATATAAACCGTATCCCAGTTTTCAAGCATGGCCTTCAGGCGCGCGATCTCAATCGATCCAGTGTCCACGAGCAGGCACCGGAACCTGTAAACACCATTTTTGGAAGCATATCGTTCAAACAGCGAAAAATCTGTCAGAGAAGCCGGATTTATAGATAAAGGATCAACGGCAAAAAATGCGCTGCCGTCGTTAAAATATTCCGGTGCCAGCCCCATACTGCTTACTCCTTTTCATGTTACTATCCTAATTTTCCTGACGTTTGCAGGCATGCGCCCATCCTCAATCCTGATTTGCTTGCCTCGTCGCCTTGAATCAATTCCAGAGATTCTGATTTCTGATTGTTAACTGCAGTTTTGTTAAAAACCGCAAAAAATTATAAAATAATTACCAGACATCATTTCTTATGTAAAGCACAATGCCGCGCCGGACATCGGGTCTTCCGGGATCTAAATTTAACGCTTGACTTACCAGAAAAACGCGCCTATACAATCTGCTAAAGTTATAAAAAGGAAAAACCTATGACCACCCGCAAGACAGGCAACTTTTATTTTTATTTCCGGTATTATTTTTATACCGGCCTGCCTGTATTGCGCTAAATAGATCATTTTTTAAAGCCGCAGGCAGACACCGCCTGCGGCTTTTTTATTTAAAGTTTCAGGCGACAAGAGCCCGCGAAAGGAATCGCCATGAAACTGATTAACGATGTAAATGTAGAGTCATTTCTCACCCTGACCTCCCCGGAAGTCATACGAACAGAACTGCCCGTACCCGACAAAACAGCGGACAATGTGCTTGCCGGCCGCCAGGAAATCCAGGACATCCTGACCGGAGCGGACAAGCGGCTCATGGTCATTGCAGGCCCCTGCTCCATTCACGACATGGATGCGGCCATGGTGTATGCCCGGAAGATGAAGGCCCTGCGCGAAGAGGTCAAAGATAAGATCTGCCTGATTATGCGGGTCTATTTTGAAAAACCCAGAACCACCGTGGGCTGGAAAGGACTGATCAATGATCCGTTTCTGGATTCATCCTATAATATGGAACAAGGGCTTCGAAGGGCCAGGGCCCTGCTGATCGACATCAATGCCCTGGGCCTGCCTGCGGCCACGGAAATTCTGGACCCCATCACCCCCCAGTATATTGCGGACCTGTTGAGCTGGGTGGCCATTGGCGCACGCACCACAGAATCCCAGACCCACCGGCAAATGGCCTCGGGGCTGTCCATGCCCGTGGGATTCAAAAACGGCACTGACGGCAGCCTGACCGCAGCTGTCAATGCCACCCAGGCCGCAAACACCCCCCAGCATTTTCTGGGCATTGACCCGGATGGCAAAACAGCAATTGTCTCCACCCGGGGCAACCGCTTTGGCCACATTGTCCTGCGCGGCGGGACCACACCCAACTACGATCCCGTATCCGTGGGAAAAGCCCAGGCCCGGCTCAGGGAAAGGGGACTTTTGGATGCGGTGATCATCGACTGTTCCCATGACAACTCCGGCCAGAAATACACCGGCCAGTCCTTTGTATTTAAAAGCGCCGTGGATCAAAGACTTGAGGGCAATGACAGGATTGTGGGCCTGATGCTGGAAAGCAATCTTTATGAAGGCAATCAGAAATGCAAATGCAACGGGGATGCAGCCAACCTTAAATACGGGGTATCCATCACCGATGAATGTATCTCATGGGAAACCACGGAAAAGCTTATCCACTGCGCATTTGATAAGTTGACCTGAATTTAACACTATTCTGAACCACGGAAAACACGGAAGAACACGGAAGAACACGGAAAAGCGTTTTATTTTTGAAGAAGAGACGTCAACTTTGGCAGTCACCCAAAAGTACAAATTAAGCGCTTTGCGTTCTAACTTTCAGTGTTTTCCGTGTCTTCCGTGGTTTTTATAAATCAACGGCAACAGCCCCGATGGTTTCATTTTTGCGCCCATATTGTCGCACCTGCAGTACATGGTCGCTTTTTTGCGCCTATTTCTTGACCGTCTTTTTTCATAATCCCCTTGCCAAAAATAGAATACGCCTTATTTTTCAATTCATTGCATATAAGTTCACTATTAAACATGTGATGGCACACGCTTTGCTATCCTGATATCCCGATATCCCGAAGATTCCGGGATCAAGGATCCTGGCAATTTGAATTCAACGAGACTGGAGATATATAAAATGAAACAGGCGGTATTTGTAAGCAGGGACAACGCTCAGTTTAAGGGACTTGAACAGATGCTGGGCCAACACAGCATTGAAATAAAATGGTGCGCAACCGGCAAAGCACTTTTGTCCCTGATTGCCAATACCCCCAAAGGGAAGTGGATTGATCTGGTAATCATGGAAGAAGAACTGCCGGACATGAATGCCAAAGCCCTGGTTCAGGCCGTCACCACCCAAAGCCCCATGACCAATTGTGCAATTACCGGCACCATGGACAAAAAACAGTTCCATGATGTGTATGAAGGATACGGCGTACTGATGCAGCTTTCTGTGGAACCGGGGCAGGATGATGCCCGGAACCTGGAAAACCAATTGAAAAAAATCAGGTTGCTGGGGTGATGGTAAATGACCTTACGGCAAGGAGATAAAATTATATGATTATCAGCATAGCAAGCGGAAAGGGCGGCACAGGCAAGACCACTGTGGCCACCAATCTTTGTGCAAGTCTTGATGCCGACCTGATGCTCTTGGACTGTGACGTGGAAGAACCCAATGCCCATCTTTTCCTGAACCCGAACATCACCGAAGAAAAAAAGGTCAATGCCCCTGTGCCCAAAGTGGACCTGAGTCTTTGCACCCGTTGCAAAAAATGCATGGAAATCTGCCGGTATGGCGCCATTGCCGTGGCCGGGAAAGCAGTGGTGACCTTTCCGGAACTTTGCCACTCCTGCGGCGGCTGCATGGTTGTCTGCCCGGAAAAAGCCATCACCGAAACAGACCGGTTCATCGGCACAGTGGAGACAGGCAGCTTGGGTCTGCCCGAGGGCGCCTCATTCGGCCAGGGGCTTCTGGACATCGGCCAGGTCATGGCCCCACCGGTCATCAAACAGGTGCGGCAGCTTGAAGGCCAAAAAAAGCTGACCATTATAGATGCCCCGCCGGGCACCTCCTGTCCCGTGATTGCGGCCATGAAAGGAACGGATTTCGTGCTGCTGGTCACAGAACCCACGCCCTTTGGCCTGCATGACCTGACCCTGGCCGTGGAAGCGGTCAAACTGTTAGACATCCCCTGCGGTCTTGTGATCAACCGGGCAGGCCTTGGCAATGATGGTGTTAACAATTATGCCCAAAAGGAAAATATCCCCATTTTGCTGGAAATTCCCTTTGACAAGCGCATTGCTTCAGCCTATTCAAAGGGCGAACTGCTTGTCCGGGCATTGCCTGAATACAAGGAAATATTTAAAGGTCTGTACACATCCATTGAAGCACTCGTGAACCGGAAAGGGGCTGCCTGATGAAAGAACTTGTTATTTTAAGCGGCAAAGGCGGAACCGGGAAAACCAGTTTAACATCTGCATTTGCAAGCCTTGCCGGAAATATGATGCTGTGTGACGCGGATGTGGATGCAGCAGACCTGCACCTGATTATGAACCCCGACATCCGTGAAACCCATGATTTTGCAGGCGGCTATGAGGCCCAGATCATCCCCGACGCGTGCACCGGCTGCGGGCAGTGCATGGAACTTTGCAGATTTGACGCTGTCAAACCGGTTCAAGACGCAGGAATATTCCATATTAACGGCCTTGACTGTGAAGGCTGCGGGGTCTGCGCAGATCTTTGTCCTGAATCTGCCATTACATTTGAGGAAAAAATCTGCGGCCAGTGGTTTGCTTCGGGTACCCGGTTCGGGGACATGATCCATGCCCGCCTGGGCATTGCAGAAGAGAACTCCGGCCGGTTGGTGGCCCTGGTCAGGGAAGAGGCCAGAAAACGGGTGCTGGCAGCCCGCATTGATATTTTGCTCACAGACGGCCCTCCGGGTATCGGGTGTCCGGTTATTGCCTCCATCGGGCAGGCCAACGCCGTTCTCATTGTTACAGAGCCCACGGTTTCAGGCATCCATGATATGGAACGGGTGGCCCAGCTGGCAGCCCATTTTAAAATCCCGGCCATGGTCTGCATCAACAAATATGATTTAAACCCGGACCAGGCCCGGGCCATTGAAGTCATTGCCGAAAAAAGAAACATGGCATATGTGGGAAAAATTCCCTTTGATCCGGCATTCACAAAAGCCATGATCCAGTGCAAAACCATCATGGAAACCCATGGCGACAGCCCTGCCGCAACACAAATCAGACAGATCTGGAACCGGGTCATGGCGCACCCGGCCATGAAGATGGACAGACTGTGCTGACCATGACAAAAGAAAAAAAGACATTATTCTTTTAAAATTCAATAGACACCAATAAAGGAGTAAGTAAAACTTATGGAAAACGGTAGAATTGCAATCCCATCCAACGGGGAAGGCGGACTTTCCGGCACCCGTGCAGGCCATTTCGGACATTGTGACGTATTCACCTTTGTGGATATCAAGGACGGAAAAATTGAGAAGGTATCCACCATTGCCAACCAGGAGCATGCCCAGGGCGGATGCATGGTGCCTGTAAATCTTCTGGCCGAGCACCGCGTCAATGCCCTGATCGTGGGTGGCATCGGCATGCGGCCGCTCATGGGATTCCGCCAGGTGGGCATTGATGTCTATCATGATGACCAGCGCGCGGACATTGAGCCTGTGGTCATGGACCTGATTGAAGGTAAACTTGCGCAGATTTCAAATGATCAGGTCTGTGGCGGCGGTGGCGGCGGCGGCCCAAAATAGTGCCATCCCCAATTTATTTCTGGACGGACACGTTTTAACACTTTTACAGCCAGGATAAAAACAGGATAAAAAAATGAAAATAGCGATCACATCAACGGGTAAAGACCTTGATGCCCAGGTAGATCCCAGATTCGGCAGAGCTGCCTACATCATTGTGGTGGACACAGACACCCTGGATTTTGAAGTCATTGACAACTCTGAAAATAAAAATGCATTTAAAGGCGCCGGCATTACAGCGGCCTCGGCGGTCTGCGACAAGGGTGCCCAGGTGCTGATCACAGGGTTCTGCGGTCCCAATGCGTTCAAAACCCTTGACAGCGCAGGCGTAAAAGTAGCCAATGACGCCACAGGCACCGTCAGGAGTACGGTTGAAGACTATAAAGCCGGTAAATTCACATTTTCCGACAGCGCCAATGCCGAGGGACACTGGTAAAATTTAATATGGCGCGCACCCTGTTTTGGTGGCATCTTTTTACCCCTATCTTACCCCCGTCTCATTTAAGAAGGTGTCACCAGCACAGGGTGTGCTCTATTTAGTGTTTGAACGAACAGTCACCCATCTGCGGCGTTGCAGAAAAATTTACAATCCTCACATACTTTAGTATGCTCCGGTTGTAAATTTTTCTGCGCCTTGCATCTGGGCAACTGTTCGTCCAAACACGGGTTTGCGTTCAAACACGATTTACTACATAAAAGGAGGTGCTATGCCTTTATATGACTTTCATTGTCCGGAATGCAACCGGATCGTTGAACTGCTCATGACCAGCCGGAATGACCAGGCAGTCTGTCCTGAGTGCGGCTCTACCCGCCTTGAAAAACTCATGGCGGCCCACTCAAGTCTCTCGGGAAAATCCGGCACTTCCCTGCCCGGCCCCAATGACACCGCCTGCTGCGGTTCCAGGCCCGGGGAGAACAGCGGGTGTTCAGGTCCCGGTTCCTGCTGCGGCAGAACCTTCTGACACAGCAGCGGCCGGTTTATTGCCGGATACATTCCATTGGCCCCAAAGCGTGACGCCCCGGGGCCGGAAAAATGTCAATCCCTTGCCAACAGATACCCATAAAAAAACCATAGCCTTTGAAAAACGGATCAAACGCCGTATTTCGGGAAGATCCCATGTTTTTTTTGCTGTATGCCCGCCGGGCCTTGGCGGCATTTGCGAAAAAGAAGTGGCCCAGGTCTCCCGGAAAGCCGGGGAAATATTCTCAGATAACCACAAAATCTGTGATATCAAGGTGCTTCCCGGGGGGATTGAATTCACAACCAGGTTGAAAACCGCCTGTCTGGCCAATATGCTCATGGGATCGGCCACCCGGATTCTCATGCGCATTGCATCGTTCAAGGCAGATGGATTCAACCGGCTTGAAGCGCAGGTTAACGCCATTGACTGGGAATTGTACCTGCCGCACCAGGCCCGGCCCGATATCAGGGTCACCACCCACAAATCGCGCCTGTATCACTCCACAGCCATTGCTGACCGGATCAGGCCCGTGATCCATGACCGGCTGTTTTCAGAGGATATACCCCGGCCTTACGACGCCACCGGACCAGCCGGGCCCATTCCCCAGACCCTGATGGTCCGCGGGGAAAATGACAGATTTGAACTCTCCCTGGACATGTCCGGCACACCTTTATACAAACGGGGCATTAAAAAAAAAGTTGTCAAAGCACCGTTGCGTGAAACCCTGGCCTTTGCCATTCTGACCCGGCTGGATCTGTCTGAAAAGGACATTTTAGCCGACCCCATGTGCGGGTCCGGCACCTTCAGCCTGGAAGGCGCCATGATGCAGTGGGCACTGCCCCCAGGGGCATTCAGATCCTTTGCCTTTGAAGCCTGGCCGGGATTTGAGGAAAAAAGCATCGCGCATGCCCGGAACAGGCTTATGGCAGCAGCCGGGGCCTGCATGGATGACCGGCCTTTGCCCCCTATTCTGGCCCGGGACCTGGACCCGGCAGCCATTGACCACCTGAAACAGGCCTGTGCCCGCCACAAGGTGTTTCAACGTATCTGCCCGGTCTGCGATGATTTCTTCAGCATGACGCCTCCGCCCATTACAGACAACCAGGGCGTGGTGGTCCTGAACCCGCCCTATGGCATCCGCCTGGATAAAAATAATGACATCACAGCCCTATATAAAGAGATCGGGCACAAGCTGGCGGCTGATTTCAAAGGATGGCGCACAGGCATTGTATGCCCGGGCAAAAAAGAGTTCCAGGCCCTGAACCTGGGGCTGTCAACCATGCCCCTTTTCCATGGAGGCCTTGATCTTTATACCGCCATCGGAGTGATCGGCAGCTGAAAACCGGCCCGGTTCATCAAAATAATTTTCAACACATTTATAAAGGGTGTTGAAATCCATAGCGCGGAATGGGATAAAATGATCTTAATGCCAACGCATGCGTCAGCACGGTTATTTCGTTTGGAAGATTGCTTTTTTGTTTTTGCTTGTGTATTGTGGACAGGATCTATAGTAAGAATGAATTCCGATGGTATCTGACCATGTATCCTCTGTGAAAAAATCTGATTATACCATCTGTATCGTTACACATTTGATTGTCTATGAATAATGCAAGTATGCATGACTCTAACGTATCGAACTTTGAAAGTCTATGATGGATAAAAAAAATAAATCGTCAATAATCTCCAGAATTAAATGGGAATTCGTTCTTTACATTATGGAGGACTCAGTTGCCTCGATGAAGGCTGAATCTACCCTCAGACAGATATGCGATCGATATCTTTCTGGCCAGTACAAACTCACAATTGTGGATATTGACGACGAATCCGCCCAAATACCACCTGACATTTACGCTGTACCAACAGCAGTTCGCATATTTCCACGTCCGGAGATGCGTGTGATCGGTGATCTTTCTGCAATCTCAAAAACACTAAAGGGTCTAGGGCTGGAGGAATTGCAGCTTCTTAACAAAATCAATTCAGATATATGAAACCAAGTCATTGTAGTTTAGGGAGATAAAAAATGAAAGCCTTGAAAAAGGAGTCTCGAAATCCCACAAAAAATGGTACAAAGATTCAATCGGCTGTTGACCGCCTAAAGACTGGTATTGAAGGGTTTGATGAACTTTTTGGTGGTGGTATTGCAAAAGGAAGAGGGCTGCTTGTCACTGGCACTGCGGGTACCGGAAAGACGGTTCTTCTTAACGAATTCTTATACCGCGGCATCCAGAGTTTTACACAAAATGGTGTCTTTGTAACATTTGAAGAACGTCCTGACGATATTATACGCAATGTTTCCAGTTTTGGATGGGACTTTAGCGCGTTGATTGAACAGGATAATCTTGCCATTGTCGATTGCACTCAACAATCTGTACCTGTCTTACAAAGTGGGGAATTTTCCTGGGATGTGTTGATCAGTCGCATCGAAAAAATGATAAAAAGGGTCGATGCCAAGCGGGTAGCAATCGACAGCATCGGTACTGCGTTCGTTAGATTTTCTCAAGTTGTGGATGAGCAAAAAGTACGCGAACTCCTTTTTTTATTAATGGATAAGCTCAAAGCGATGAACGTAACTGTGATGATAAGCGGCGAAAAGACTGCAAGAGATGCCGCACTTTCTCGATATGGTATAGAGGAATTCGTTTCAGATGGTGCAGTGACCCTTGAACTTCATTCCGGCCAGAATAAAACCATTCGGATAATGTCGGTTATCAAGCTCCGTGGCCTTGATTATCGAAGTGGCAAAGTTGAATACGAAATCAGTCCGAGTGGCTTAACCGTTTTCCCCAAAATTCCCGTAGACATTAACGTAGCAGAAACCAATTTCGACGTCCGGCTAAAAACGGGAATAAACGAACTCGATCAAGCCCTGAGGGGGGGTATACCACAGGGGCATGTCATGTTAATTGCCGGGAACACCGGTGTCGGTAAGACCCTTCTGGGCATGCAATTTATTTATCAGGGATTGAACGATGGCGAAAAGTGTGTCTTCGTTGCGCTTGAGGAGCCGATACAACAAATTCTAAAGACGGCCAACGCACATGGATGGAATTTTGAAAAATATCAAAAGAAAAACGAATTGATTTTTATCCGAGAGGGTCTTTTAGATATCAGTACAGATCAGTTGCTTTACAGAATTGTCCGCGCTGTAGAGCGCATCAACGCAAACCACGTTGTTATCGATTCTGTCTCAAGCTTAGAATCCTCAAGTATGGACCGAAACAAAGTGCGTGAATTTTTGATTCAGGCAAGCACCTTTTTTAAAACCCGTGGTGTTACTTGCTATATGAACTATCTTAGCGGCGATACGTTCGGTGCTGGCGTTGGACAGCTATTAGGCAGCCTCACTACCAACGAAATGCGTCTTAGCTCCATTGTCGATGGAATCATTCTTATGCGATATGTGGAACGTGATGAGAGTATCCATAAAATGCTCAATATCTTTAAATTGAGAGGTAGTGATCACAACCGTAATATCCTTCATTATGAAATCAAACGTGGTGGCATCAAGCTTGGAGAGCGGTTTAAAGCAAAGTAGATATGGAGAACCTATGAAAAAAGACTATCTCTTCAGGCTATACACTTTAGGGAAGGTTGAAAAATCGGCCCTTGCAGTAGCCAATTTGAATCGGATTTGTGAAAAGTACCTGAAAAATCGATATCAAATCGATGTAATAGATCTGGAGAACAATACCCAAATGGCTGAGGACTCCGGGATATGGGCGACACCAATGGTTGAACGCAGACAACCTGCCCCAATCGTCAGGGTCGTTGGTGATCTTAGTAATGAAGACACGGTGTTGTATGGTTTAGGGATCAAAAACATTAATGTGTGAAATTTTTTTCCGTAATTCAACCTTCATAAACAGGCGAATAGTGGCGGAGGCAGCATGGTAAAAAAAACAGAAAAAAATGAGTATATTGCCAAGACAGCGACCGGGATCGAGGGGCTAGACATCATCCTTGAGGGGGGATTACCTGAGGACCGGATCACCATGCTGTCAGGTACCGCAGGAAGCGGCAAAACCGTATTAGGGTGTGAATTCTTATGGAAAAGCATGACCCACTATAAGGAAAATTGTGTATTTGTTACCTTTGAGGAAAGCCCCCAAAGGGTTATGCAAAATATAAAGAGCTTTGGCTGGGACCTGCATGCCCTGCAAAAAGAAAACAAGTTGGCGTTTGTTGAGTTTAACAAGGGAAGCGTTTCTTCGTACATGATTTCAGGGGAATTTGATCTGACCATCATTGTAAACAGAATTCGCCATGCCATAGAAAAAATAGGCGCAAAAAAATTATTCATCGATTCGATCTCAGCATTTTTCGAGCAACTCGGTGACCACCCGCCTGTCAGACGAATGCTTTTAGATTTGTCAGAAAAACTAAACGAAATGGGTGTGACAACCATACTGACGGCTGAGCGCTTTGAAGAATATGGATCTCTCAGCGCCTATCGCGGTGAAATATTTGTTTCAGATTGCGTATTGGTGATGCGACATGTTCTTGAAGATGAAAAAACACGTCGAACCATTCAAGTCCTCAAGTTTCGTGGTTCTGCGCACAAACAAGGCGAGTATCCATTTACCATTGCCGATGAAGGCATCGTGATCGTGCCGAACGTAGGGATGAAACTCAACGCTAAATCATCCAATGTGCGGATTTCGTCCGGAAACAAGGATGTCGATATAATGTGCGGTGGTGGATTCTTCCGAGACTCCATTATCCTGATCTCTGGACCCACCGGAACGGGTAAAACAATGATGGCAAGCATGTTTTTGCATGCGGCTCAAAAAGAAAAACAGCGGGCCATTATGTTTGCTTTTGAGGAATCAAAAGACCAATTATTTAGAAACGGAACAAGTTTTGGGGTCAATCTTGAAGGCATGGAGGAAAAAGGGTTGTTAAAGGTCATATGTGAATATCCGGAGGATTGCGGCCCTGAAGAACACCTGCTGAGAATGAAAAGGGAGATCGCTGATTTTAAACCAAACCGAATTGCCGTAGATTCGCTATCCGCAATGGAGCGGGTCGTGAGTGTCCGTTCATTCAGAGAATTTGTGATTGCGTTGACCAGCCATACAAAACAGCTTCAGATTGCAGGCCTTTTTACCAATACAACAGCCACCCTTCTTGGGGGCGAGTCCATCACCGAAACCCATATTTCAACACTCACCGATTCGATCATTCTCCTGCGATATGTGGAAACCGGTGGAATTATGCGCCGTGGTCTCACTGTCATAAAAATGCGTGGTTCAATGCACCACAGAGAGATTTTTGAATATAAAATTACCGATGATGGAATGAAAATTCTAAAGCCGTTCAATAATGTGGAGGGTATCATCAATGTCATAAAGTTAAGAAACTTTTCAGATTAAAACCACGAAGTTCACGAAGAACACGAAGAACACGAAGAACACGAAGTTTAGTTCTCTAATATCTTCTATCTTCGTGAACTTCGTGTTCTTCGTGGTAAAATAAAATCTGAATGCTTAAGTTTATGGCATTGAGGGTATCATGACAGGCACAACCCATTTTCGTAACAGAGAAGAGTTATCAACAGATTGAAAAACAATCACTTTTAATTATTAAAGCAAGTGGCTATCCTGATGAAAGACGCCCAAAAAACCAGTCAAACGGAATTCACGGAACTTAAGGAGCTACGCCGACGGTTGTGTGCCACGAAGGCAGACTCTGTTGCAATAAACAGTGCAGCCATGCTGCACAAAAGATGAGGGAAGGCCCCTCGAAGCCGCCATACAGGTGG
>NZ_JQKJ01000011.1 GCF_000745975.1 Desulfobacter vibrioformis DSM 8776
ACGTGATGTGCAACTTTTTTTGACAACATGATTATATTCCCGATAGGCACTGATAATATCAGACAGGGAGGATAGAGTTATGTTGTCAATAGAAGATTTTATAATTGAAATATATTGTCGGACAGATGATTCTTTGAAAGAAATTTCCCGGGGTATAAAATTACGCAGCCGGGGTTTTCCTCCTTCGCTATCCGATAGCGAGGTCATTACCATGGAAATTGTGGGTGAATACATCGGAATTGACACCGATAAGGGGATATGGGAATACTTTCGGCGTCATTGGCTACACTTTTTTCCCGATCTTGGTTGCCGGACAACCTTTGCGCGCCAAGCCGCAAATCTCTGGTATTGGAAATTAAAACTTCAGCGCAGGTTTGCAAAAGAATGTGGAGCCTTTGATGACAATATTCATCTTGTTGACGGTTTTCCATTACCTGTATGTCATTTCAAACGGGCTTATTTTTCCCGAATTTTCAAAGGTGATGCCACATACGGATATTGTGCCGCCAAAGATGAAAAATATTACGGATTCAAAGGCCATGTGCTGATCAGCCTTTCTGGTGTAATTTCGTCCTTCACCCTGACTGCTGCCAACGCCGAGGAACGGGATGCCTTGTGGGAAATGCTTTGCGGCATCCGGGGGCTCGTCATTGGGGATAAAGGTTATATAAGCGACTTTCTACATAACGAATTGCTTTTGTACGGCATTGATCTGCAGACACCTTTTCGTTCGAATATGAAAGATGACCGTCCTCCAGAATCCGTCCGAATTATGACATCGGTTCGCAGAGAAGTCGAAACAGTAATCGGACAACTTTGCGAACGCTTTAATATTGAGAAAGTGCGTGCAAGAGATTTGTGGCATCTGACAAGCAGGACGGTTCGAAAAATACTGTCTCATACTGTTGCAGTCTTTATCAATTGTCTTTACGGTCGGAAAAATTTACAATTTGACGGCCTTGTAGATACATAAAGTTGCACATCACGTTAGATCAAATCAATTTATTTTATCTGCTGATGTCATGTGCGGACCTTAGGATACAAAAAGGCCGCAACCCATATTGACGGGTGTTGCGGCCTTTAACCGTTTTGATCTGTTAAAACAGTATGATTAATGCAATCTGTTTATTCTTCCGCCGGCATCAATGTGGCCGGATCCAGTAAACATGTCTGATCTGTTTTATCTCCGTCCTTAAGCACAATCGCCTGGATTTTATCTTCCGCCGTAACAAGGAATACTGCCTTGTTAAACAGCAGGTCGTAATTTTCCAGCTGCACCGGATAGCCGTTCCGGTTCAACGGTTCTTCCCTGTGGGTTTGCATGGAAAACCAGATGCAGGTGCCGAAATCCTGGTGAAGCTGTTTTAAATCAGAAAGCATATCTGAACGGTCGGTATCAAAATCAAGGCCGTCAATAATCATCAGGGTGGGCAGGGTAAGGTCAGCCCCTTCGAAACTGTTCAGATAATCTCTGATTTTGCTTACATTGAATGTGGACTCGTTGTATGCAATACCTGTTTTGTGATGTTGTATGTCATCCCACAGATGTTCGGCAATCTGGGCGTCAACATAACCGATACTGTCGATAAGACTGGTGTATCCTTCATTATATCTTATGTTGATTTTCTCAATGGTGTCACATAAGCTGATATGAAGCACTTTTTCGTCGCAAAGCAGACGTGTCAGGGCAATTTGAACCAGAAATCCGGTTTTGCCTACGCCGGCCCGGGAAAGTACGGCACCGAACTGACCATCTGTGATGTTTTCGGCGCCAATGATTTTTTCTGCCGGGCTTCTTAAAATGAGGTCATTTTTAAGCATATTTCCTCTCTTATATCAAAAAAGTCTTATTTATTTTTGGCTGCTCTTTCTTCGGCTTTTTTCTTGGCAATTTCCTCTGCCACAGACAGGGGGGCCTGTTTATACGAAGAAAATTCCATTGTGAACTGGGCCTTGCCCTGGGTGGCGGATCTTAAAATTGTTGAAAAGCCGAACATGTCGGACAGCGGAACCTGGGATTCGATGACGGACATGGTTCCTTCCTCCTGGGAGCCCTGGATAATGCCGCGCCGCTGGTTGATCAGGCCCATGCAGGCCCCCTGGAATTCATTGGGGGTTTCAATCACCACCTTCATAATCGGTTCCATGATTACCGGTTTTGCTTTGTTGTAAGCCTCAAGGAAACCACCGCGGGCTGCGGACTGGAAGGCCATTTCGGATGAATCAACAGCATGGTAGGCGCCGTCTTCCAGGGTTACCTTGATGCCGGTTACCGGAAACTCGAGGCTGGGGCCTTTTGCAAGGCAGGCCTCAAAGCCTTTTTGGCAGGCCGGAATATACTGGGTGGGGATGCGCCCGCCGGTGACTTTGTTCACAAATTCAAATTCTTCTTCAGTGGGTTCCATAAACCCTGACACGCGTCCGAACTGACCTGCACCACCGGTCTGTTTTTTATGGGTGTAGTTGAAAGGCGCTTTCCGGGTAATGGTTTCCCTGTAAGCTACCCTGGGCTGGCCGGTGATAACCTCGGCATTGTATTCGCGCTTCATGCGCTCCACATATACTTCGAGATGAAGCTCGCCCATGCCCTGAATAATCGTGTCTCCGGTTTCATGATCCACGTAGGTCTTGAATGTGGGATCTTCCTTGGTAAACCGGTTCAGGGCCTTGGACATGTTGATTTGGGCTTTGTTGTCCTTGGGCGTAATGGATAAAGAGATAACCGGTTCCATGACGTGCATGGACAGCATGGAGTAGTTGATATCCGGTGAAACAAAGGTGTCGCCCGATGCACAGTCAATGCCGAACATGGCACCGATATGACCGGCCGGGACAGCGTCCACATCTTCCGTCTGGTTGGAGTGCATACGGATGAGACGGCCGATTTTAACCTTTTTATGGTCCCTGGCGTTGATCAGGGTGTCTCCTTTATTCACACACCCCTGATAAACACGGATGTAGGTCAGCTGACCATACTGGCCGTCTTCCAGTTTAAAAGCCAGTGCCACGGTGGGTTTGTCAAAATCACTCTCCAGGATGACAGTTTCTTCGTTATTGTTCAGATCAATGGCCTCATTTTTAATATCCAGAGGGCAGGGCAGGTATTTAATCACAGCGTTCAGCAGGGGCTGCACCCCTTTGTTTTTATATGCAGAACCCAGGAAAACCGGGGTCATCTCCCGGGCAATGGTGCCGGTCCTTACTGCAGACATGATCATCTCTTCGGTAATTTGCGATTCCTCAAGAATAGCGTCCGTCAGCGCTTCGGAGAACAGGGACACGGCATCGATCATCGCCTCCCTGGCGGTTGCGGCGTCATCTTTAAGTTCGGCAGGGATGTCAGCTTCAACCATTCGTTCCCCATTGTCACCTTCAAAATAAAAGGCTTTCATTTTTACAAGGTCGATAACACCCTGATGCTTGTCTTCAAGGCCTATGGGAAGCTGCATCATCACGGAATTATGGCCGAGTTTGTCCCTGAGCTGCTTGCATACCTTAAGCGGGTTGGCACCCGACCGGTCACATTTATTGACAAATGCAATGCAGGGGACTTGGTAGCGTTTCATCTGCTGGTCAACGGTAATGGACTGGGACTGTACCCCGGATACTGAACAAAGGATAAGAACAACTCCGTCCAGAACCCGCAAGGACCGTTCCACCTCCACGGTAAAATCCACATGGCCCGGCGTGTCAATAATATTAACAGCATGGTTGTCCCATTGACAATGGGTGGCGGCGGAAGCAATGGTAATGCCCCTTTCCTTTTCCAGTTCCATGGAATCCATGACCGCACCGGTGCCGTCTTTACCCCTGACTTCGTTGATTTTATGGATTCGGTTGGTATAAAAAAGAACCCGTTCAGTAAGCGTGGTTTTACCGGAATCAATATGGGCACTGATTCCGATATTTCTTACCCGTTTAAGATCTCTGATCATTTTGTTTTGTCCTTAAAAATAAAAATTCCTTTGAAGCAATACTAAGCGCGACCATTGCCAAAGGCGCAGCCGTTATGTTCCATACTATAGTTTTATTATGATTTTATTAAATTATTCCAGAATATAAAATGCCAAACAAAGTAGAAAAAAGACTCAAATACACTATTTTTCTAATAAAATCAATTTTAATTTTATTATTCACGCAATACACTATGAAGAAATTTTGTTGAATTTCAGGAAGGCCGATTATAGGATTGGCCCCAAATTTTTATTCTGTGAAAAGTATGGGGGAGGGGGGGGCAAACAAAGTGTATTTTCAAAACATAAACAGGGTGCATATATAATGAAGGAATTTTGCCATTGCCTTGAAAAGGGTACTGATGCCCTTGGGTTAAACGTGTCTCCCGGCCAGACCGGTTTACTGGCTGCCCATGCCCGGGAATTGCTGCACTGGAATGCCAAAATGAATCTGACCGCCATAACCGATATCCGGCTTATGGCGTATAAACATTTTGTGGATGCGCTGGCTGCGGCCGGATTTCTGGATCGGCCTGCACGGATAATGGACATTGGTTCCGGTGCAGGTTTCCCTGCTGTTCCCATGAAAGTGATCTGTCCGGACCTTGATGTCACCATGGTGGACGCGGTGAGAAAAAAGGTCAGCTTTTTAAACCATGTGGTACGCACCTTAAAGCTTGACAATATCAGCGCGCTACATGCCAGGGTTG
The DNA here is from genome assembly GCF_000745975.1 of Desulfobacter vibrioformis DSM 8776. Taxonomy (GTDB): domain Bacteria; phylum Desulfobacterota; class Desulfobacteria; order Desulfobacterales; family Desulfobacteraceae; genus Desulfobacter; species Desulfobacter vibrioformis. The sequence continues at coordinate 4,664 of NZ_JQKJ01000011.1, forward strand.
AAGACCTTGCCAGATCTCCCGAACATTTTCAGATGTATGATGCAGTGACAGCCAGGGGCTTTGCAGATCTTGGAAAACTTGCAAAGCTTGCCTGTCCCATGCTCCGGCCCCACGGCAGGATTTATGCCCTGAAAGGGGCGCATGCCCTGGAGGAGATCACGCCTGAACTTGAGGCGCAGTTTCACATTATACATAAACCTTACTGCCTGCCTTTTGTGGATGCCCAAAGGGTTGTGGTTATCCTTGAAACCCGTTAAACGTATCCTTTGCACCCAGGGGATTTCGGTTGACAAAAACAGAAGCCCCAGCCTACTATTCGCTCGTGTTCGGCCGTTTGGCAGTAGTGGCGGAGAAAATACCCGAAGGGGCTGGCAGCCATTTTTTTAATTGCAGAGTACACACATGAACCCATCAAGATACGCTGGTCTTTTTTTACCCATCCTTTTGATATTCTGCCTGGCCATGCCGGTCACAGGCAATACAGCGCAGCGCCTCGGGGCAAAGAAACACCATGTGCTGCTGCTGAACTCCTATGCCAAAGGCTACGCCTGGACCGACAACGTGGTCAGGGGCGTCGAAGATACCCTGGGCACCCGTCAGGATGTTGTATTAAAAGTCGATTACATGGACACCAAGGTCAACAACACCGAGTTTTATTACCGGTTGCTCAAGATGCTGTTTGCCGTCAAGTACAGCGGCAAGAATCTGGATGTCATCATTTCCAGTGACGATGATGCCCTAAAATTTCTCATGCAGTACAGGGACACCCTCTTTCCCGGAGTGCCGGTGGTCTTCTGCGGGGCAAACAACTTCACCCCGGCCAAGGTGAAGGGCTTTTCCAATTTCACCGGGGTAAACGAACAGGCGGATTTTGCTACCACCCTTGCCCTGATGTTCAAGCTTCATCCCAAAACCAGGACTGTGTATGTGATCAATGACCAGATGACAACGGCCGGGCTCCTGAAAAAGGAATTCATGGAAGCAGCCGGAGTTTACCAGGAATTCATTGACTTTCCCATGATCGACAATATTGACATGGCAGGCCTGGTGCAAAAGGTCTCCCGCCTGCCCCAGGACAGCCTGGTCTTTTATCTCTCCTTTTTCAAGGACAACACCGGCGCAAGCTTCACCCCCATGGAGGTGATCCCCTTGCTGGCCAAAGCATCCCCGGTCCCCATTTACGGGACTGTGGATTATATGCTGGGCCTGGGTATTGTGGGGGGCATGCTCAAGAGCAGCTATTACCAGGGGGAGATCGCGGGCAAGCTTGCCCTTGAGGTTCTGGCAGGCACGCCCGTGTCCGATATCCCGGTGGTGCTCAAAAGCCCCAACCAGTATATGTTCGACTATACCCAGCTTGTGGTCCGGGGCATCTCGCCCAGGGACCTGCCCCAGGGCAGTATCATCATCAATGAACCGGAAACCTTTTATTACAAGTACAAGCGACTGATCTGGACCATCACCGCTGTGGTCCTCGGGCTGATAGGGTTCATCGTCATCCTGCTGTTCAATATCAAAAAACGGATCCGGGCCCAGAAAGGGCTGCAGACCATCATCAACGCCACCTCCTCCATTGTGGATTACAACTCCCTGGAAAATTTCCGGCAGGAACTGGCCACCCAGCTCACCCAGCTTTTGCCGGTGAGCCGGGACATGCTGCTGTTCAACCATGGAGAACCGGAGGACGACCAGGTGGACATCCGGTTTCCCTCGCCCGCCTCCAATGTCGATGAATCCCTGTTTAAAGAGATGCCGGAAACCGCAGCCCAGATCATCCTGGATGCCTTGAAACAGGAAAAATGCACCATCCAGCGCAAAAGCGGGGTGGCTTTTTTCAAGAGCCGCCATCTGCCCGGGAACCTTATCCTGCTCAAGGGAAAACGGGGGATGGACGACCTGGACAGGGATCTTCTGGAGATCTTTGCCTCCAACCTGGCCATGTCCATTGACAATATTGAAAAGCATAAAATTGAAAAATCCCTGGAAACGGCCCGGCAGATCCAGATGAGCATGCTGCCCAAACATTTTTCATCTTTTTCCGAGAAAAACCAGGTGGATCTCCATGCCTTTCTGGCGGCTGCCAAGGAGGTGGGGGGGGATCTCTACGATTTTTTCAACGTGGACGAGGACCATCTTTGCTTTGTGGTGGGGGATGTCTCTGACAAGGGTGTGCCCGCAGCCCTGTTCATGGCCATGGCCAAGAGCCTGATCCGGTCAGCCGCTGAAAACAACACCCACCCCGATCAGATCATTGCCAAGGCCAACAACGGCCTGAGCCGGGATAATGAACAGAGCATGTTTGTCACGGTATTCCTGGGAATTTTTAAACGGTCCACCCGGGAGCTGGCCTATACCAGTGCCGGCCATAACCCGCCCTATATCGTCTCCCCAACCGGCACGGTCACCCAGGTCAAGCCCACACCGGGCCTTGTTCTTGGCGGGTTTGAAGGGATGCCGTATACCAGTGAAACCCTCACCCTTGAACCCGGGGACGGATTGTTTGTCTATTCAGACGGGATCACCGAAGCCATGAACCGGAACCAGGAGCAGTACGGCGAAGCGCGCCTGGAAGCCGCCCTGGCCCGGATGCCGGACAGCAGTGCGCAAGCCCTTAACGCCCATGTGCTTGATGACCTGAATGCCTTTGTGGACGGTGCCTCCCAATCCGATGATATTACCATGTTATTTGTAAGAGTATGATTCCCATGAGAAAATCCATTGATGTACCTGAACGCGCTGCAAAACCCAGGACAAAAGGCATTACCGCCATCACCGATGTGGGTATCCCTGCAGGGGAACTGCCTCTGATCCTTGAAAGCTACCACTCCTTTGTGGACATTGCCAAGCTGGGCCTTGGCACGGCATTTCTGGAGCCCTTCCTGGCTGAAAAAATCGCCTGCTACAACAGGTTCGGCATTCCGGTATATTTCGGAGGCACCCTGTTTGAAAAACATTATATCCAGGGCCGGATAACGGCGTATCTGGATCTGTTACGCCATTACGGGATCTGCCATATTGAAATTTCCTGCGGCACCATCAGCCTTGAATCCCAGCGTATTGTGGAGATGATCCACCAGTTTAAAAATGAATTCACAGTCCTGGTGGAAGTGGGAAAAAAAGCGCAGGACCCAAGCTTCACAAAGGAACGGTGGATTAAGGAAGCCTCCGCCGCCATGGATGCCGGATGCGACTTTGTCATTCTTGAAGGCCGGAACACGGCAGATGCCGGGATCTACGACAGCCACGGGAACCTGGATGAGGATCTGATAAACACCCTTATCCAAACCGTTGAACCGGACCACTTGATTTTTGAGGCAGCCACGGCCCGGAGCCAGGCCAAGTTGATCAACCTTTTGGGGGCCAATGTCAACCTGGGCAACATCTTTGCCCGGGATTTACTGCTGCTGGAAACCCAGCGGGCCGGTCTCCGGGAAGAGACCTTTTTCGTCTCCTGATCCATGGACCTTTTCCTGCTCCGGCATATGCAGACCCCTGATAACAAGGCCGGGATACTCCAGGGCCGCAGGGATATCTCCATCCTGCCCCCGGGCCCCAGGGAGGAAAAATTGATACGGGACAACAAACTAAAGCTTGCCCCCTTCACCCGTTTTGATCATATCCTGGTCTCCGGCCTGAAACGGACCCATGAGACTGCCGCCTTTTACACGGACCGGTTCTCCGTGGAGCCCCTGCTGGATGAACTGGACTTCGGCCCCTTTGAAGGCCGTCCCAGGGCAGAGCTGATCCGGGCCTGTCCGGACTGGGAAACCAACCCCGCAGCCTTGGTTCTTGGGGAGCCCCTGTCCGCCCTGAAACACCGGGTGCTGGCCTTTATGGACAGATATGCCGGTGCAAAAACCGTTCTGGCCTTTGGCCACGGTGCATGGATCCGGGCGCTGACATCTCTCTGGGAGACCGGGAATCTGACATGCATGAACCGCATCACCATTCCCAACAACACCATTGTCACCATTTCCAGCGAAAGGAGAAAGATGTGACCGGTCCAAATTCCCCGGCCCGGCCAGGACCTGCATCCTATGTGACGGCCAAGCCCCTGGTCTGGGCCCTGGCCATTGTCCTGCCCTTTGCCCTGTTTTTCTACCTCTTCCACCTGGGCGTGGCCAGGGATACCGCCATCTTCATTGCCATTGTCAGCCTCACCCTGCTATCGTGGATGTTTTCCCTGACCGCAGACTTTATCCCCGGCCTCTTTGCCCTGCTCCTGCTGCTGCTCTTTGGCCTGGTTCCCAACCGCGTGGCCCTTTCCGGGTTTTCCTCCAACGGATTTCTCATTGCATTTTCCGTCATGGGCCTGGGCGCTGTGATCTCGACGTCGGGCCTGGCCCGGCGTTACACCCTCTGGCTGATCCAGATCCTTCCCCAGAACTCCCTGGCCTACCAGATGGCCGTCTTTTTCACTGGATTCCTGCTCAATCCGGTGGTGCCCACCATCACGGCCAGGGCTGTCATGGTCTGCCCCATCATGAACCGGATGTCAGACCACATGGATGAAAAGACACGGAACAGGACCGCTACCCAAATGTACCTGGCAGGGCTGGACGGAATTAACCTGCTCTCACCGGTCTTTCTTACCGCCGCCCCTGCCAACCTCATGGTGTTCGGCCTCTTCCCGGTCCAGGAGCAGTTTACCTTTCAATTTACCTATTGGTGTTTTGCCGCCTCCATTGCCGGTGCCATTATCCTGGGGGCCTATTTCCTGGTCTCTGCCCTTTTTTTCAAAGGGTGGCACAGGATAGAGATGGATCAGGCAGACATCAAAGCCCAGTGGCAGGAGATGCCGGCCATGAGCGGGGCTGAATGGGCTGCCCTGGCCAGTATCATCCTGCTCACCCTGGGCATTGTCACCGCCCCCTGGCACAAGATCCCCATCCCTTTGATCGCCTTTTCCATTATCTGCTTTCTTCTGGTGTTCGGAGCCCTGGACCGCAAGGCCTTTATCGAAAAAATAGACTGGCCTTTTCTCTTTCTCCTGGCTGCCATGATCGGCGTCATGGCCAGCATGAACCACATGGGCCTGGACAAGGCGCTGGTGGCCCGGTTCGACACCTTCAAGACCTTTATGCGGATGGACTTTGAAAAATTTGTCCTGGTGCTCAGCAGCATTACTCTCCTGGTCCGGCTCTTTATCCCGCTGAACTCCGCCATCCTCATTCTGGCAGCCGCCTTCCTGCCCCTGGCATCCGGTGCCGGCATCAGCCCCTGGGCAGTGGGATTTATTATTCTGATCATGTCTGAAACCGCCTTTTTCGGGTTTCAGTCTCCCTATATCCTCTTTTTCCGCAGCCAGGTGGCAGGGCATGTCCCCTATTCAGAACCCCGGGTTCAGCTGTTTCACGGGATACTGGTTCTGGTAAAATTAGGGGCCATTTACGCTTCCATCCCCTTCTGGCGCAGCATCGGGGTGCTATAATGAAACAGAAACTTTCCATGCTTCTCTGTCTTATTTTCCTGGGCACGGTCCTTGTCACGGCCGTGGTGTACAATACCTTAAAACCCCGGGTCATGATCCTCCAGAGCTATGACCCGGATTATGCCTGGACCCGGGATGTGGACACGGGGCTGCGAAGGGTCATTGACAAGTGGACCGGGTACTCTGTGACCTGGCACTACATGGACACCAAGAAACTCTCTGACCCGAAGTGGCTCAAGCGGGCCGGCATCATTGCCCGGCGGGTCATTGAACAGACCAATCCCAGGGTCCTCATTGCCGTGGATGACCTGGCCCAGGGCCTGGCTGCCAAATACTTTGTGGACCACCCCACCATGGATATTGTATTTGCCGGGATCAACGGCAGTGCCGAACCCTACGGCTACAACCGGGCCAAAAACGTCACCGGCATTTTCGAGCATAAACTGCTCCGGGCGGTCAAGGAGGCCATCATGGCCCTGGAAAGCAAAAAAGACGTGCCCAACCCCACGCCCTCCCTGGCCTATGTCCTGGATCCCTCCCCCTCCCTGACCAAGGGAAGGGATAATATTGACACGTATCCCTGGCATCCTGTGGCCTACAAAGGCTCTGTCATTGCCAGGGATTATCCTGACTGGCAGGCCATTGTGCAGAAACTGGGCAGCCAGGTGGATTATCTCATTGTGGCCAATTACCGCAAGCTGCACACGGCAGGGCCTGACAGCCCGTACGCCGATCCCAGGGAGGCCATGGCATGGACTGAAAAGCACTCAAAGGCGCCTGTCATCGGCATTAACTCCTTTAATGTGGAGGACGGGGCCATGATCTCCATCGGGGTCTCTCCCTTTGAGCAGGGGGAAACCGCAGCAGCCATGGCCCAGGAGATCCTGACCCGGAACATCAGGGCCGGGCAGATCCCCATGAAACAGAACAGCCAGTACATTGTGGCCATAAGAGAATCCTCCCTCAAGCTCCGGTCCCTGGCCCTGCCGGCTATTTACGAGGCCTTTGGCCGGGCCACGGAAAACTATATTGAAAAATGATCGTCCGTCGTCACCCAGGTCGGTGACACATATGCCAGGATGATCAGGACAACGCCGGCCCCCTGCCAAATTTAGAATCGCTGTAAATTCCGCTAAATTCTTGACTTTTCCCTTTGCGGCCATTACAAAGAAAAGTTCGATAATAACAGCCGTGGGCTGACCTGATCCATCAACATCCGAAAGGCAAAAGGAATTTTAAGAATAATGGATTATAAAAAAACACTGAACCTGCCTTCTACCCAATTTGCAATGAAGGCCAACCTGCCCCAGCGAGAACCTGAGATGATCAAAGACTGGGAACAGAAAAATATTTATAAAAAATTGCGGGAACAATCCAAGGATAAGCCCCTTTTTATTCTCCATGACGGTCCTCCCTATGCCAACGGCCATCTTCACATGGGCCATGCCATCAACAAAGTATTAAAGGATATTATCATCCGCTCCCGGCAGATGTGCGGCTTTAACGCACCGTATGTTCCGGGCTGGGATTGTCACGGCCTTCCCATTGAACACAATGTGGACAAAAAGCTGGGCAGCAGGAAAAAGGATATGACCCCGGTGCAGGTGCGCCGGGAGTGCCGGGCTTATGCAGCATCATTTGTGGATATCCAGCGAGAAGAGTTTAAACGCTTCGGGATTGCAGGGGAGTGGGATGAACCCTACCTGACCATGAACTATCCCTATGAAGCACGCATTGCCAAAGAGTGCGGTGAATTCGGCTTGTCAGGGGATATGTTCCTGGGCAAAAAACCCATTTACTGGTGCTGCAACTGCCAGACCGCTCTGGCGGAAGCTGAAATTGAGTACCATGATCATACGTCCCCGTCCATTTATGTAAAATTTCCTGTAAAGGATAATGCCAAAGATTTTTTTGATGCCGACGGGGAAACCGTCTCCATTGTCATCTGGACCACCACCCCCTGGACCCTGCCGGCCAACCTGGCTGTCTGTCTTCATCCGGATTTTGTTTATGCTGCGGTTAAAACAAAAAACCAAGGCATCCTGATCATGGCCAGGGAGCTTGTGGAAAATGTCATGGGCCAGTTTGGGATATCAGAGTATGCCATTGTTGCCGAACTGTCTGCCAAGGACCTTGAAAACCGCAACTGCCGGCACCCCTTCTATGACAGGGATTCCTTAATTATCCTGGGGGATCACGTCACCCTTGAGGCCGGAACCGGCTGTGTTCATACGGCTCCGGGCCACGGGGCCGACGACCATATTGCAGGCAACCGCTATAATCTGGACTGCTATTCGCCCGTGGAGGACAACGGCACCTTTTCCCAGGGGGTTGAGCTGTTTGAAGGCCAGTTTATTTTTAAGGCCAATGCGCAAATCAATAAAACCCTGGAAGAAAAAGGGGCGCTGCTCAAGCAGGAAAACCTGTCCCATTCCTATCCCCACTGCTGGCGCTGTAAAAAGCCCGTCATTTACCGGGCCACACCCCAGTGGTTTATCTCCATGGACAACCTGGGGCTGCGGCAAAAAGCCCTGGATGAAATCAACAATGTCCATTGGATTCCGTCCTGGGGCAGGGAGCGTATCTATGCCATGATTGAGCACCGGCCGGACTGGTGTCTGTCCCGCCAGCGCTCCTGGGGGGTTCCCATCCCTGTATTTCACTGCACCAAGTGTAAAAAGGTGTATGTGACCCGGGAGTCCGTGGATCGTATCCATGAGCTTTTTACGCAATTTTCTTCGGATATCTGGTTTGAAAAGGATGCGCAGTATCTGATGCCGGATGGTGCGGTATGCGATGACTGCGGATCAACAACCTTTACCAAAGATCAGAATATCCTTGATGTGTGGTTTGACTCAGGTGTCAGCCATGCCGCCGTACTGGAGGAAAGACAAGGCCTGCAACGTCCGGCAGACATGTACCTTGAAGGTTCTGACCAGCATCGCGGCTGGTTTCACTCCTCGCTTCTGACCGCTGTGGGCAGAACCGGCCATGCCCCGTACAAGGCTGTGCTCACCCACGGGTTTGTGGTGGATGAAAAGGGCCATAAAATGTCCAAATCCGTGGGCAATGTGGTGGCCCCGGACAAGGTGATCAAGCAGTACGGTGCCGACGTGTTACGGCTCTGGGCGGCTTCGGCGGATTACCGCGGGGATGTCAGCATTTCCGATAATATCATCAAGCAGCTCTCGGATGCCTACAGAAGGATCAGGAACACCTGCCGGTTTCTTTTAGGGAACTTCACCGGGTTTGAACCTGCCCAGGCCAGGCCGGTTGAAAACATGGAAGAGCTGGACCGGTTTATTCTCCACCGCCTGCATTATGTGGTAAAACGGTGCCGGGCAGCCTATGATGCCTATGAATTCCATGTGATCTATCATACCCTTCACACGTTCTGCGTGGTGGATCTCTCCTCTTTTTATCTGGATATTATCAAGGACCGTGTTTACACAAGCCCTGAAAATTCTGATACCCGTAAAGATGCCCAGACCGTCATGTTTATGATACTGGATGCTCTGGTAAAAATCATGGCACCGATCCTGCCCTTTACGGCTGAAGAGATTTACACCCATATGCCCCTGGGAAAGAGCAAAAAAGAGAGTGTTCACATGGAAGAGATGGTCAGTCTTGACCCTGCCCTTGAGAACAGGGAACTTGCCGCCAAGTGGGAAAATATAAGGGCTTTGCGGGCGGAAGTGACCAAGGCCCTTGAAGAGGCACGAACAGCCAAACTCATCGGCCATCCCCTGGATGCTTGCGTTGAAATCAAACTGCCCCAGGGGGACCTTGCGGTTCAGGCGGTATCCCTGGATGTTGATCTCAATGATATTTTTATCGTGTCCCAGGCCCGGGTGGTGGAGACCCTTGACGGGGATGTCTACCAGGGCAAGGAGATCCAAGGCCTGGCCATAAAGGTGGCAAAGGCTTCCGGTGAAAAATGTGAACGGTGCTGGCGGTTTGATGAGAACTTAGGGATTGATCCGGATCATCCCGCGGCCTGTCCCCGCTGCACCCAGGCCCTTAAAACCATTCTGGGCTGATGGCCGGTTTTTCAGCACCCATGCGGCGGCTCGCCCTGGTCAGTATCTGTGTTCTTTTGCTGGACCAGATCACCAAATGGCTTATTGCAAGGCATTTGCCGCTGTACTCAAATATTACGGTGATCGATCATTTTTTTAACATCACCCATGTACTTAATCCCGGGGGGGCGTTTGGCTTTTTTGCCGAACAGTCCCCCGGGATCAGAAAATTCATTTTTTTATTTTTATCCTCCGGAGTTGCCCTGTTCGTACTCTGGCTTTACCGAAAAACCGCCGAATCCCACATTTTTTTATCCTATGGCCTGGCCCTGATTTTCGGCGGTGCCATCGGGAATCTGATTGACCGGTTCCGGTTCGGTAAAGTTGTTGATTTCCTTGACTTTTATGCCGGTTCCCTTCACTGGCCAGCCTTTAATGTTGCCGATTCAGCCATTACCATTGGAATGGGCATACTAATTTACCACGTAATATTCAATAAACTGCCTGAAATATAAGGGGGGAGACCCATGCATCCGATTCTTCTTCAGGCCGGCAGTCTGAAGCTTTATACCTATGGTCTTTTTGTGGCCCTGGGCTTTATCATCGCCCTCTGGTTTACAAAACGGAATGCAAAATTTTATGGTGTTCCGGACCAGATGGTATCAGATCTTTTTTTCACTGTCCTGATCAGCGCCCTTGCCGGTGCCCGTATTCTTTATGTGCTTATTAATCTGAATGCCTACAGGAACAACTTTCTCGATATCTTTAAAATCTGGAACGGGGGCCTGATTTTTTTCGGAGGCTTTATCGGCGGAACCCTTGGGGCTATTATATTTTTGCGTATTAAAAAAATGGATATCTGGAAAACAGCCGATGTCATTTCACCAGGCCTTGCTTTAGGGCACTCCCTAGGCCGCTTTGGCTGTCTTTTTGCCGGATGCTGCTACGGCAAAGTCTGTTCGTTGCCCATTGCCATGACCTTTACCAACCCGGACAGCCTGGCCCCCCTTAATATCCCTTTGCACCCCACCCAGCTTTACATGATTGCTTCCAACTTCATTCTTTTTCTGATTCTTCTGGCTATACAGCGGCGCAAACGATTCAATGGCATGTTTTTTTTAAGTTACATCATGCTTTACTCTGTGTTCAGGTCCGTTATTGAGTTTTTCAGGGGGGATTTCAGGGGGAACTTCTTATTTGATTTTCTGTCACTGTCCCAGGGCATCGGATTGCTGGTCTCCTGCATTGCCCTGGTCTTCATGGTCATTAAACTGAGATCCCGGCATGGCAACCGGTAAGAACCTGGTCCCATACAAGGCCCTTGCAGGCGCTCTTGATGCCCTGTCAAAGGACGATACGCTTAGAACCGTTCTGATCTGCGGAGAATCCTTTCTGGTGCGCAAGGCTTTGGATACCCTTGTTCCAATACTGCTCAAGGGCGAGTCAAAACAGTTCGGTTTTGATGTTCTGGACGGGAAGACCACCTCTGTAGGAGACATTTGCGAACAGGCTGGTACGTTTTCCTTTCTTGGAACCAGAAAAGTCATTGCCGTAAAAAATGCGCCGCTTTTTTCAGCCAATACACCAGCCGGAGAGATCCGCTACAGTGAAAATGATCTTCAGATTCTGATCCGCCTTGTTGAAAGCGGCATCCCGGACAATCATGTGCTTGTGTTTACCACGGATTCACCGGACCGCAGAAAAAAGATATACAATCTCATCCTTGAGCACGGGCTGGTGGTGGACTGCAGTGTTGCCACAGGCGCCAGAAAGGCGGACATCGAAGAACAGCAGGCTGTGCTGGGGGATATCAGCCGGCAGATACTGTTAAAATCAGGAAAGCAGATGGCCCCGGATGCCTTTGCAGCACTTGTGGAACAGACAGGATTTAATCCGGATTTATTTGCAAATGCAATTGAAAAACTTCTGGCATATACCGGGAACCGAAACCGGATATCTGTGGCCGATATTGCGGCTGTGGTACACAAAGATAAAAAGGACCCCATATTTACCCTGACCAATGCAGTGATGGACCGGGATGTCTCCAAAGCCCTGACCCTTTTTTCAGGTTTGTTGTCCGACGGATTTCATCCGTTACAGATTTTAAAAACCTTTGAAAATCTGATCAGAAAACTGTTAGCCATCAAGTGCTTCACAACGGGTCTGAATACGGGAAGGGCAGGGGGGCCGCCTTTGAAACATATGCAGTTCAACACATTCAAGCAGATGCTTTTACCTGTAATCACGGATTGGGATGCAAACACCCTGAAAGCCAATGAAGAAAACATCAGCCTTTTCAAGGCCGGGGATGATAAAAATAAGGGGAAGTCTGCCAGAGTGCCGGCCAATGACCTTTTGCTGGCCCCAAATCCCAAAAATCCATATCCCATATTCCAGAATTTTTTAAAATCAGAAAACTTTGCCCTGGAAGAACTGACATGCGCGATAGATGCCCTTGCCGACCTTGATTATCGCATTAAGTCGTCCGGAGCTGACGCGGCCGCAGGGCTTGAAAATTTTATTATGGCCCTGTGCCGTAAGCCTGAAAATCTTTAAGATACCCAAAAAAAACGGGTTGATATAATATAGCAAGATGATCACCTGGGTAATCTAAAAGCCAAAACAGGAGAAAATCAATGATTGCACACCCCCAAGAAGAAAATAATATGACCCCGGCTGAATATTTGGCCAGGGAACGAAGTTCTCTTGATCTTAAACATGAATTTTTTAACGGTGAGATTTTTGCTATGGTCGGGGCTAAAATAGACCATATCCGCATCAATGCGAATCTTACAGGAGAATTGAGAAATAAGTTTAAAGGTGATAACTCAACATGTGAGGTTCTTTCTAATGATATGCGGGTAAAAATAGAGACCGGCTATGTTTACCCCGATATTGTTATTTGCTGTGGTGATGCAGAATTTGAGGATAACAAGTTTGACACACTGACAAACCCGGTTGTCATCATGGAAATTCTTTCAGATTCAACAGAAGCCTTTGATAGAGGGAAAAAGTTTGCTTATTACCGAACAATTCCAACGCTTCAAGAGTATATCCTTGTTTCCCAGGACGAATATCATGTTGAACAATACATACGCCGTAATAACGGCAAGTGGGAATATTGTTCATATAAGGGTGCTGACCAGATCTTAAAGATAGAATCTGTCAATTATGAATTGCCGTTATCTGAAATCTACTGGGGGATTAAATTTGAATCAGAATAAAAGATAAGCCTTGGCTTGGGGTGTCTAAAAACTTCCCTAATAGCTTACTCTTTTTTCTGGACTACGTTACAGGATTAATTTCAATGTCATAAACTTAAGCATTGAGTATTTTATTTAAAACCATGAAGGACATGAAGAATATATACTGGAAAATCAATCTTCATGTCCTTCATGCTCTTCATGGTTTTAAATAAAAATTTGAATTGGGGTACAAATGTGGCTTTCACATAAAAAAATATCATGGCATTGTGCCGAAAGAGAGGACTGTTTTGAAAAGGCGTAAAACAAAAATTGTGGCGACCATATCCAATCTGAACTGTTCTGTGGCATTTATTGAAACGCTTTACAAGGCCGGGATGAACGTGGTGCGCCTGAATACGGCGCACATGACTCATGATGATGCCAGGCAGGTTATTGAAAACACCCGCAAGGTATCGGACAAGATCGGTATCCTTTTGGATACCAAAGGCCCTGAAATCAGAACCTGTGACGCTAAAGAGCCCCTGTCCGTCGTCTCCGGGGATACCCTCCGCATCAAAGGAGAGGCCGGCGGGATTTCCATGGATGATGTGATCTGCGTATCCTATCCGCATTTTGTTGATGATGTGCCGGTTGGATCTTCCATTCTCATTGATGACGGATGCATTGCCCTGAAAGTAACAGACAAGGCAGATGGCCATCTCATCTGTTTCGTGGAAAATGACGGGGTGATTTGTCCCAGAAAAAGTGTCAATATCCCATCGGTCCATGTTAAATTGCCGGCCTTGAGCGAAAAGGACAGGGGGTTTATTGCCTTTGCCGCAGACCAGGATCTTGACTTTATTGCCCACTCCTTTGTTCGCAACAAGGAAGATGTCCTGGCGGTTCAAAACATTCTTGATGAGAAGAAATCCCCAATCAAGATCATCGCCAAAATTGAAAATGCCAAGGGTGTGGATAATCTTCGGGAAATTCTGGAACATGCCTATGGGGTGATGGTGGCCCGGGGGGATCTGGCCGTTGAAATCCCGACTGAAAAAATCCCCTTGATTCAAAAAGATATTGTCCAGACCTGTATTGAACTTAGACGGCCTGTTATTGTGGCCACCCAGATGCTGCATTCCATGATTCAATCGCCTCGTCCCACAAGGGCGGAGGTATCTGATGTGGCCAATGCCTGCCTGGATCGTGTTGACGCGCTGATGCTGTCGGGTGAAACAGCCAGTGGCAAATATCCTGAACAAGCGGTGCAGACCATGGCCAGGATTGCCCAGGAGGTGGAGTTAAAAAGAAGCTCCTTCATTGATGTTCCCTATTCAAGCCAAGACAAACTGACAGACTATCTTGCCAAGGCTGCCGTGAAGTCTGCCCTGCGTTTGAACACCAGGGGGATCGTGGCGGATTCACTTTCCGGAAAAACCATTCTGGCCCTGGCCGCCTACCGGGGAGACAGTCCGATTTTCGCCCAGGTTTACGATAAAAAAGTGATGCGCATACTCTCTTTATCCTTTGGGGTATTCCCGGATCACATTCCTCTGGGGGAAAGTCCAAGGGAATCGGTTATCGGTTCCATCTGCCGGTTAATTGAAGATCATAATTTTAACGATGACGATATGATTATTGTGCTTTCCGGCAGTTTCGGGCCTGAACGCGGTGCATCTTTTATTGAAATCAGCAGTGCAAGAAATTTCAGTGACCAGTGCGCGTTGAGGCAGAAATAAGCGTACCGCTTATTTCTGCGGCTGGGTTGGTTTTCGGATCTTTCTGAATAAACCCACCCACCTGAAAAAGCCTTCAGATTCAATTTATTTTTAAAACCATGCGGTCAAATCCCTGAACCCTTGACCAGGCTTGAAAACATCCCTATAAGTTTCTCCATGTCTTGTTCCCTTTTGCATTTTAAAAGTTGAGCAGATTTTTTTAATAGACAGTAAAAGCGATTCATTCTTTATTGTGTCCAATAGGAGATGGGTATTTTTCATGGCTGATTATTGTGCCGATTGCCAGGCATTGAAATTCAGGATACGGGAGCTGGAAGCGGAAAATGCCTATTTGCAGATGTTCAAATCTGGAATGGACAATATGCCGTGTTCGCGTTTTGCCATTTTGAGCCGGGAACATCGTTTTGCGGCAGTCAGCCAGGGATACCTTGATGCCTATCACCTGAAACCCGAAAATATAATCGGAAAAAAAGCAGCGGATGTGTTGGATGAGCGGATATTCCAAACTGTAGCCGAACCCTGCTTTGCCCAGGCCCTGGAAGGTAAGGCCATTCACTATTCTACCTGGGTTGAGATGCCTGATTCCCGGAGGCGGTTGCTGACCATTCATTATTTTCCGATTCCGAACCAGGGCATTGTTTCCCGGGTTGGGATTCTAATCCAGGACCTGACACAAATTCATGAAACCCAAGAAGCTTCCATCCACCCTGGGGATAATTGCCGGAAAGCCCAGCAAAATAATTTTTGCATGGGTAATGGGATCTGGGATGTCATGCCGGTTAAGACTGGAAAACAATACCAAACCATTATCCAGACCGCCATTGACGGATTTGTCATGCTGGATCAACAGGGCCGGCTGCTGGAGGTAAATGAGGCCTATTGCCGGATGGTGGGGTATTCCAGGGAAGAATTACTGCAGATGCAGACGATGGACGTCGATACCATGATAGATATCGATACTATGATAGATATTGATGCCATGGGGAGAAGCGCCATGGAAATCAAGCAATTGTTTGAGACGGCGGTTCAAAGTGGATCTGTTCATGTGGAGACCCGTCACCGGCATAAAAGTGGCCGCCTGGTGGATGTTGAAATCAATCTTCAGTATTTGGATACCCAGAAAGGGATGTTCTTTGGTTTTGTCCGGGATATCACGGAAAAAAAACAGATCCGGGAGGCGCTGAAAAAAAGTGAGGCCAGATATCGGGACTTATTCGAGAGTGCTCCCGTGATGTATGTGGTGCTTGAACATCAACATGAAGAAGCGGTGCTGCGGGACTGCAACGCCCTGTTCCTGGATTCACTGGGATATACCCTTACAGAAGTGATCGGTTGCTCCATAAGTAAGTTCTACACCGCGGACTCCCGGGAGAAGATGTACCGTGAGCAGAATTTAAGGCGGATCCGGGAAAATACGTTTTCCATGGCGGAACGGGAACTGCTTTGCCGTGACGGGGAGATTATCCACACATTGATCCAGGCCAAAACAGATATCGATGAACACGGAAAACTCATTGGTATCCGGTGTATGTTCACCAATATCAGCGCCCAGAAAAGGGCCCAGGAGCAACTCAGGGAGAGCAATCACCTGTTGACCGTGATTCTGGACGGCATCTGTGACCCCCTGATTATTCTGGACCGGAATATGGGGGTGCTGATGATGAACCGGGCCGCTGAAATGTATTCAGGCAGGTCCGGCACCCCATACCTGGGCCAGAAGTGCCATCAGATGTTTAAATTAACGCCCCGGCCTTGTGCGGGGTGCTGCGTGGGGCAAGTTCTTGGATCCGGCTGTAAAAAACAATATGAGCGGGCCGGGCTGATGAATCCTGACACCCTGGAACAGGTCACTGTTTATCCGATTCGGGAAAAAGGCTATCATGCCTGGGCTGCCATTGTCCGGGTGTCTGATATCACCCTGGAGCGGCAGATGAAAAAAGAACTGATTCAGGCAGACAAAATGATTTCATTAGGGGTACTGGTCTCTGGTATGGCCCATGAGATCAATAATCCCAATCAGTTGATTATGTCCAATACGCCCTTGCTAATTGATGCCTGGAAGAGCAGTACGCTGGTACTGGACCGGTATTCCCGGGAGAATGGCGATTTCAGCCTGGGCGGACTGCCCTACAGCCGGATGAGAGAAGACATTCCCCAACTGTTTGAGGGGATCATCGAGGGATCGGCCCGGATTCATCGAATCGTCAAGGACCTGAAAGATTACGCCCGTAAGGAAGAGGTGGATATGGACCAGTCCGTGGATCTCAACCATGTGGTTAAAAACGCCGTGCGCCTGACCCGGATTCTGATTGATGGAAAAACGGATCGTTTCAGCCTGGCGTATGGCAGTTCCCTGCCGGTTGTCCGGGGCAACCGGCAGAAACTGGAACAAGTGGTCATCAATCTGATCGAGAATGCCTGCCAGGCGATTTCAGACCGGGAACAAGGCCTGGAAATCGCCACATTCCTGGAACCGAACCGAAATTGTCTTTGTGTGCAGGTCAAGGACCAGGGCCACGGCATACCGGAAAACATGCTGACCCGGATCATGGATCCCTTTTTTACGACCCGGCGGGGGCAGGGCGGAACCGGTCTGGGACTTGCGGTCTGCCTGAACATTGTTACAACCCACGCAGGAAAAATCGAGGTAACCAGTAAACCGGACCAGGGATCTGTGTTCACGGTCAGCCTTCCCCTGGATGCGGCGCCAAAAATTTGCCTTTATGATCAGACACCCGGGGAATGAGCCCGGGTCGATTTTCCGAGGCAGTCCCATGATATCTTCCCTTTTTCCCCAACATCCGGTGCTGCTGGTGGATGACGATCCCGGTATCCTCAAGGATTTTCAGATGCTTCTGGAAAAGGCCGGAATCAACAATCTTATCCTGTGCCAGGACCCTCAAACCGTTATGCCCGTGTTGGGGGAGCATCGTATCGAGGTGGTTCTTCTGGACCTGATCATGCCCAAAATTTCGGGCGAAGACCTTTTGACCATGATTGCAGCCAATTATCCCGGCCTCCCGGTTATTGTCATCACCGGAGATACTGATATCAAACTCGCAGTGCGATGCATGAAAAAAGGGACCTTTGACTATATGGTCAAGCCGGTGGAACAGAGCCGGTTGATCTTAGGCGTTAAACGGGCCATTGAAATTCGAAGGCTGCAGAGTGAAAATCAGGAACTTAAGGAGCGTATTCTGTCCGGCCAGCTCAAGAACCCGGGGGCATTTCAGGAAATCAACACCCGGAACCGGGCCATGATCGGTCTGTTTCAATATGCTGAATCCATTGCCGCAAGCCCCCAGCCGGTGCTGATCACCGGAGAGACTGGCGTGGGAAAAGAGTTGATCGCCAGGGCCATCCACCAGTTGAGCCCCCGTAAGGGACGGCTGGTAACGGTCAATGCCGCCGGGATTGATGACAACACCTTTTCAGACACATTGTTCGGCCATATCAGCGGTGCGTTCACCGGTGCGGAAAAGCCGCGGCAGGGAATGGTGGAACATGCCACCGGCGGAACCTTGTTTCTGGACGAAATCGGCGACTTGAGCCCAGTATCCCAGGTCAAGCTGCTGCGGCTCCTCCAGGAACGCGAATACTTTCCCCTGGGCGCGGATCTGCCAAAAATTGCAGATATCAGGGTTATCGTGGTGACCAACAGAGACCTGGCGTCGTTGCAGGAGACGGGAAAATTCCGCAGAGATCTTTACTATCGGCTCTGCTTTCACCATCTGGAGGTCCCGCCCCTGCGCGAACGGCTTGATGATCTGCCGTTGCTGATACATTGTTTTCTCAGGGACGCGGCCCGCGAAATGGGAAAAAGAGAACCGGTCCCGCCACCCGAGCTGTTCCATCTGCTGACCAACTATTCTTTCCCCGGAAACGTACGGGAACTCAAATCCATGATTTACGATGCTGTGGCAGACCACAAAACCAGGATACTGTCCCTGGAACGGTTCAAAACTCATATCAGTCAATCCCTGCCCTCCACCGGCCTTTTATCCGGTTCTTTGCCAAAGGAAAAATGCTACTGCGAACTCAAACCCCTGCCGACATTGAAAGAGGCCATCCATTCCCTGGTTCTTGAAGCCATGAAACGGTCGGGCAACAATAAGTCAATGGCGGCACGATTCCTGGGGATATCCCGGCAGCGCCTGGGGCGGTATTTAAATCAGCGTATCCCCTGATTTTTATCTTTGATCCAGTGTCTTTGATCCGGGGTCTTTGATCCGGTCCAATGCCTGTGTCGCTTCAACCCATTGGTCTATTTTGTAACAAATGGGATTTTTGCTTTCCCAACGCCTTTATTCGCCATATATCGTGATTTTGTGTTACAAAATATAACACCCCCTTTAATTTGAAACCAATCCGGCCCAATGTTTATTCATTTAAAATAATATCAGAGCGTTGTGTATATTATTAAGTATTTATCCGATTGTGGCATATTTTTAGCATAGATATAAAAAGGTGCGGTCCTAAGTTGTCAGGGGCGGCTGGTTGAGTGGCGGCAATCTAAAGAAAAAGGGTAAAAAATATTTTGAGGGAAAAAAAAGAGGAGAGCGATCGTTTGTTGACGGTCACCTGCTCCTTAATGGAAAAACTGAAAGAGCCTATTTTGGTCATTGATGATGATCCGGGAAGTTTGTTTTTTTTAAGGTTTTGCCTGTCAAGGCAGGGGTTCTCAGTGGACGTTGCCAGCAGCGGAGACAACGGCATTGAAAAAATTAAAAATAAGACTTACAGCGCGGTTTTGACTAGTATCCGGATGGAGCCGGTTTCCGGATTCCATGTGGCGGCCTTCCTTCAATCCGTCCTCAAGAAAGTCACTCCTATCATCGGTATATCCGGAATCCCATGTCCCATTGGGCTTGATGACTTTGATGCTGTCTTGTACAGACCCTTTTCAACCCAGGATGTCCTCAGGGTATTACACGGGGCTGTTGATATCTTCTTTGTGAAAGGAAATTGTTATTGAACCTAGCCGATAAAAATCAATTTGAGCCTGGGAAAAAGGTTGGGCAACCGAGCCTGGCGGCTTTCTTACGAATTATTGTTCCGTTGTTTCTGATATTTATTTTGTTTGCCCTATGCATTTTTCTGATTTTTGTTCCTTCGTTGAAACATCATCTCATTGAACAGAAAAAGGCGATGGTCCGTGAACTCAATGACAGCAACTGCACCCTGACCGCAAGCCTTCTGTCAGAGTACCACCAGCGTGTATTGTCCGGCGAGCTGACCCGTGAAGACGCCCAGCACCGTGCCATGGAACGGATACGGAATCTGAGGTATGGTCCGAAAGGCGAGGCGTTTTTCTGGATTATCGACTCGCACCAGCGGGTGCTTGTTCAGCCGGTTATGCCGTGGCTGGAAGGCAAGGATCCGTCTTCCCTGGCCGATTCCTACATAAAAAAAATGATTGTTGAAAGTGTGAGAATCGCCAATACCCAAGGGTCCGGATGTGTCAACTGCCAGGAGGCGTCACCGTGCAGCCCGGGTAAAGCCTTTCCCGGTATTTCTTATGTCAGACTGTTCAGGCCCTGGCAGTGGATCATCGGCACCGGTATTGACGTGGCAGATATAAAAGACCATATCGATGACATATCCAGCCGGATCTTCCTGATTTTCATCGGTTTCTTGGTCATATTTTTGGTGCTTTCCCTTTACATCACTGTCCAGTCCGTTTTGAGCGAACGTAAACGGGGACAGGTGGTAAAAGCCCACCGTCTGGATAGTTTACGCTTGAAAAAACTACGGGAACTGAACCAGATGGCTGAAGCCTCGCTGTCGGACTTGACGGAATTTTCATTGTCAGAGGCGATTCAACTGACCCAGAGCCAGGTCGGGTATCTGGTGTTTTTAACCGAGGATGAAAAGGATATCACGCAGTATTCATGGTCCAAGGATACGATTCAGCACTGTAAGGTCACAGAAAAGAACGGCTGTTGCCACCAGGAAAGAAGTAAATTATGGACCCAGGCTGTCCGGAAACGCGAAACGGTAATTGTTAATGATTATCAGCAGGAACCTGGAGAAAACAAGTTCCCGGCCGGACATATCCGGATTACCCGATACATGAATGTTCCGGTCTTTGACCGCGGCAGGATCGTAGCCGTGGCCGGGGTGGGGAACAAAGCTGAAAACTATAATAATTCCGATATCCGGCAGATGAACCTGCTCATGGACGGCATGTGGAAAATTATCCAGCGAAAGACTTCGGAGGAGGCTTTGCGGCAAAGCGAGGAGCGGTACCGGTTGTTGATGGAGAATGCCAGTGATATTATCTGGACCCTTCAATTGCCGGATATGCATTTTCTTTATGTAAGCCCGTCAGTGGAAACCATCTTGGGATACACCCCGGAACAGATCCAGAAGCTTGGGCTGAAAGATATCATTGCGCCGGAATATTTGGACCGGTTTATCAGCATGATCAGCGAAGAGATGACAAGGGAAGGCGGCCCGGATGCTGATCCCAGACGGTCCTGGTCAACCCCGTTGGAACAGGTGCGAAAAGACGGATCTTTTGTCTGGACTGAAATAAAAGCCAGCTTTTTAAGGGATGAGACCGGCAGGGCAAACCGGGTGCTTGGGGTCACCCGGGACATCACCCAGCGCCGGCGGATGGAGCGCCGGCTTCAGCAGAGCCAGAAAATGGAGGCTGTCGGCACCCTGGCAGGCGGCATTGCCCATGATTTCAATAATATCCTCTCCTCAATTCTGGGATTTGCCGAGCTGGCCCGGTTGCAGTGCAAAGCAGACCCTGAGCTGATCCGAAGTCTGGACAAGATTTTTTCCGCCGGCATCAGGGCCCGGGATTTAATCCGCCACATCCTGGTATTCAGCAGGCAGCAGGAAATACGACGGGAGCCTTTGGCCATAACGCCGCTGGTCAAGGAATGCCTTAATTTTATTCGTGCATCCATCCCTATGAATATCGAAATCATCCGGAAACTGGATGCACCCGACATCATGGTGACGGCCGATGCATCCCAAATTCACCAGATCATCATGAACCTGTGTACCAATGCGGTCCATGCCATGGAAGGGAACAACGGAGTTCTGGAAGTGGGCCTTAAATCTGTCCGGATTGAAAACTGGGAAGAGGTGCGGATCAAGGGTCTGGATCCGGGCAACTATATAGAGCTGTCCATCACCGATTCGGGATGCGGCATTCCGGAGTCGGTGATAGAACGCATTTACGAACCGTTTTTCACCACCAAAGCCAAGGGTGAAGGGACCGGTATGGGACTTTCCATTGTCCATGGCATTGTCAAGGACATGGACGGTGGCATTTCGGTTTACAGCGAACCGGGCAAGGGAACGGTTTTTAAAATATATCTGCCGGCCGTTACCGGCAAAGAGGAATCAACGGTCTTCCCGGGGTTGACGCTGACAAAAGAGACTGGCCGGATTCTCATGGTGGATGATGAAAAAGATATTGTTACATCAGGTCGGCTCATCCTGATGACCATGGGATATGAGGTAACGGGGGTGACCAGCAGTCTTGAGGCACTTGAGATTTTTAAAAAAGATCCCCAGGCCTTTGATCTGGTGCTGTCTGACTTGACCATGCCCCGGATGACCGGAATTCAGTTGATCCGTGAAATCCGTGAACTGCGTAAAGACATTCCCGTTATTATAAGCACCGGATTCAGTGATATGAAGTCCGCTGCCGAAACAAGCGGTGCATTTACCGTGGTAATGAAACCGCTGATTGCCCGGGAACTGGCGGAGGCGGTCCGGGCTGCACTTAACCCCTGTATCTGATAGAGACAGAGTTGCTACAGCGAATGTTAAACGGGAGAATTTTATGAAATTGGGTGATTTAAATTTACCAACGAAAATACTCGGCGGTTTTTCCGTACCTTTGGTTTTCTTGATCATCGTTGCTTATGTCGGTTACAGCGGGTTGGCAGGGGTCAAAGACAGCGTTGAAAAAGCGGATGATGTTAACCGCCTGGTCAAGGAAATGCTTGGCATAAGACTCCAGGAAAAAAATTACATGATCCGGGGAGAAGATATTTATATCCAGGAGGTGGATAAAGGTATCGAGGCGGTTATTGCCCAGAATTTGGCCCTGAAAAATAAGTTTAAAAAGACAGCAAATAAGGATCAGATGGATTTAATTTTCACGAAAGTGAACGAGTACAAAACAGCTTTTCACAATTATGTTGATCTTAATGTCCAGAAAAAAGAACAAAAACAACAAGTAGCAGATTTTGAAACATTGATGAAAGAACAGGCCGAATTCGACCAACAGATGGTGACAAAGGCCCGGGAAGCTGTAGAAGTGATCACCGAAGCCCGGACCGACCAAAAGGCAATGATGCACCATCAGATTTTAACTGCCAACCGAACCATGCTGATCATATCACTGGCCGCAGTTGTTCTGGGCATCTTGATCGGCTGTTTGATCACATTGGGTATTACTCGTCCGGTCAAAAAAGGGGTCGAATTTGCAAAAGCATTGTCCCAGGGAGATTTAACCCGGACGCTTGATGTTAACCAGACAGATGAAATAGGCGTTTTGGCCAATGCACTGAATCATGTATCCCAAAGCTTGAGATCCATGTTTGCGGACATTTCTTCAGGCACCCAAACCCTTACAGGTTCTTCTGCCGAGCTTTCTGCCATATCCGCCCAGATGCTGTCAAACGCGCGCCAAACTTCGGAACGGTCAAGTAACGTGGCAGCTGCCGCTGAAGAAATGGCAAACAGCATGAACAGCGTAGCCGCCGCCACAGAGCAGACTTCAGCCAACATACAGATGATTGTTGCAGCAGCGGAGGAGATGTCGTGTACCGTCACTGAAATCGCAGAAAACACATCAAAGACAAGCCAGACAACTGCCGCGGCGGTTAAAGAGGCGGAAAACGTATCAAACAAGGTCACCCGGCTTGGGCAGGCCGCATCACAGATCAGCAAGGTAACGGAAACCATTGCCGATATTTCCGAACAGACAAATCTTTTGGCGCTGAACGCCACCATTGAGGCGGCAAGGGCAGGGGAGGCCGGAAAAGGGTTTACCGTTGTTGCAGGAGAGATCAAGACGCTTGCCCAGCAGACATCAGAAGCGACCGGTGAAATCAGTGCCAAAATAGCAGGCGTCCAGGCGGTAACACGTGAAGCCATCGCTGCCATTGAAAGCATTGTTGGCATAATCAATGAAATCAATTCCATGGTTACCTCAATTGCCGCAGCCATTGAAGAACAGTCAACAACCACCCAGGAAATTTCCAGTAATGTCAGCCAGGCCGGACAAGGTGTTCAGGCCGTGAACGAAAATGTAAGCCAGACTTTCAGTGTGGCGCAAGACGTGACCAGAGATATCCACCAGGTCAATCAGGTGGCAGATGAGATGGAGACAGGAAGCGGCCAGGTAAATGAGAGTGCGGCAGAATTGTCAAAACTGGCTGAGTCTCTAAATGAAATGGTAAAACAGTTCAAAGTTTAATAATATTAGAAAAGGAAATTGCAGAATGAAGATGTCTTTGAAATCAAGGTTGTTAATTGGAGGGCTTTTGGCCTCCATGCTTCCCCTGGCCATCAGCAGTTATTTTTCAGTAAGCAAATCCTCTGACGCCTTGATAAAAAGCAACAAGTCCAACTCCGTTCAGGTGGCCAAAGATATGGCTGTCCTGGGCGACGCGTTCATCAACCAGGAAGAAATTTTTGCCTTGTCCATCGCCCAAGCTCCAATGGTAAAAAAGACAGTCTCAAAGGTATTTAATTCAGGGCTAGAGCATGTAAAACCTGAGTTGAATTCATTGGCAAAATTTTTGACTGATGTTTATGGTCAGGTTAAAAATAAATATGAAAACCTATTGGTTACAGATCAAAACGGAACCGTCATCGCCGACAGCCTTGGGGGAAAAATAAATGGGCTTTCCCTGGCAGAACGGGAGTATTTTATTGATGCAAAAAAAGGGAATTTAAGTTTAAGCGACCCCATGTTGTCAAAAACATCCGGTGATCCGATCTTTACGGTTGCCGTTCCCTTGAAACAGGAAAACGGGCCGTTTGCCGGCGTATTGATATCGGTAATCAAACTGAATCAGTTAAGCAAGATCATTACCCGGGTTAAACTGGGAAAAACCGGATATCCGTTTTTAATCGATAAAAAAGGGACTTTTATTGCCCACCCCAATCCGGATCTTATCTTTAATGCCAATACAACCCGGATAGACGGAATGAAGGAAGTGGCCATACAAATGCTGGCCCGGAAAACCGGTGTTCACGATTATGAATTTGACGGCGTGCGCAAAATAGCCGGATTTGCTCCGGTCAACTCCACGGGCTGGAGTATCTGCGTTACCCAGAATGAAAAAGAGTTTCTGGCACCCGCCAAACATATCAGAAACCTTTCGTTAATGATCGCAACTGTTTTTTTTGTCGTCATTTTGTTGGGTGTTTTCTGGTTTGAAAAAGACGTCATGGGTCAACTGGGCGGGGAGCCACTGGAGATTGCCGGTATTGCCGACAGTATTGCCGCCGGGGATCTGACAATCCAATTCAAGGATGACGGCAAAAAACTGACCGGTGTTTATGCCAGCATGAAAAAAATGTCGGAAAACCTGACGGATATGCTCAAAGAGATCACCGGCGGGGTTCAGACATTGACCTCCTCCTCCACAGAGCTGTCTGCCATTTCCGAACAAATGGCAGACAATGCGGATGATACGTCCGAAAAGTCCAACAATGTGGCTGCTGCCGCAGAAGAGATGACCGTAAACATGAATTCAGTGGCCGCGGCAAGTGAACAGACCGCCGCCAATATTCAAATGATTGTTGCCGCTGCCGAAGAAATGTCCTCCACCATTTCTGAAATCGCATCCAATATATCCCAAGGCAGCCAGACAACCCTGGATGCCGTGAAAAAGGCGGAAGAGGTTTCAGGAAAAGTCAACGAACTGGGGACAGCTGCTTCCCAGATCAGCAGGGTAACCGAAACCATTGCAGACATTTCTGAACAGACCAACCTTCTGGCCCTCAACGCCACCATTGAAGCGGCAAGGGCCGGAGAGGCCGGAAAAGGATTTGCCGTTGTCGCAGCAGAGATTAAAGCCCTTGCCCAGCAAACAGCCGAGGCCACTGATGAGATTGGTGCCCGGATTGGTGAGGTGCAGAAAAGTACCGGTGAATCCGTAACCGCGATTACCGAAATTGTCGGGGTGATCAATGAGATTAATACGATTGTCTCCTCAGTTGCCGTTGCCATTGAGGAACAGACGGCAACGACCCAGGAAATCACCAACAATGTGAGCCAGGCAGGCAGCGGGGTCCAGGAGGTGAACGAAAATGTCAACCAGGCCTCTGCTGTGGCCGAAGAAGTCAGCAGGGATGTTCATCAGATCAGCCAGGCTTCCGGAGAAATGAAGACCGGCAGCCGGCAGGTTAATATCAGTTCCACGGAATTATCCAGACTGGCTGAAGACCTTAATCGCATGATAACACGGTTTAAAATATAACCAACTGTTATTACATCTGAAACGATAGAGCCTCCTTATACCATCCGTTCTGGTTAAAATATGCACGGATGATATAAGGGGCCAGGGTGAACCCCACGCATGCCAAAATGGAATCGCACACACAAAAACCACCTACACCTTGAAAATAATCCTGACATCTCCCAGCGTTTTTTATATGAAAAAGCTTAACCACGGAAATCACGGAATACACTGAAGATGAAATTCTGTGATTTCCGTGGGTTCCGTGGTTAAAATATTTTTCAGGCATTAATTTTGCTTTAGTTTCACATTGAGTTTCACATTGAGTTTTGCATTGATTTTCATTGAGTTCATGCGCAAAAGCAGGATATTATCAGGGAGCATACCAAACTGAAAGGTCGTGATAAATTATGATAATCCCGAGAAAAGTAATGAAGACCTCTTCAAAACTGTCTTTATTCTTCATCATCCTGGTCATCATTACGGTTACTGTCATTGCGATATATATCAACAAAAACAGCCGGCGTGAATTACGGCACATGGCTGCCAGGCAGTATGGCATTCAGCAGCTCATGGAAACAAAATTGGTGGCATCGGCCATTGAAAAATACTTTGACCGGTTTATTTTTGATCTTTATTTTATGGCACATACCGGCCGGGATCTGTCTTCAATTCCGCCTTCTGATGAATTGTTTTATAAACGAGACAAGGTGTTGCCCAAAGTTACCTCCATACGATTTTTAGATACAAAGGGGCTGTTGACATTTATTTATCCCAGTGACGGGTTTCGCGGGAAATTGATTGGCAAAAGATACCATACTGAGGAGTATTATAAGAAAGCATTGTCAACTGGAAAAATAGCGATTTCCAGTTTTATTTACAATGAAAAAAATGAGCCGAGAATCAGGATCGCCATTCCCGTTTTTGAAAATGACCCGGCCATACACCGGATCAAAGGTGTTTGGGTGGGGTCCTTTGATCCGATAACTGTTTTAACGACGATTATAACCCCCATTGTACCCGAAAAGGCTGTTGAATATGCATGGGTTCTGGATTCGCAAGGTTGTTTTCTCATACATCCCGTTAAAGAGTTTATAGGAAAAAACAGTTTTGGTGCCAGGACGAAAAAAAACCAGGCCTTTTCATATGAAAAAATAGAAAAAATTCAGCAAAAAATGATACAGGGCCATGAAGGTACGGATACCTATACCTCTGGCTGGCATCAAGATCAAAAAGGGTATATTGAAAAATTTGTGGCCTATTCACCGGCAAAAATAGCGGATTCAAACTGGTCCGTAGCAATTTGCCCTTGATACAATCATTGAAAAAACAGAGACATACCACGATTATACCCTGTTTTTCATTGTTACTATTTTTTCGGCAGGAGGGATGCTTTTATTCAGAAACAGCTACCAGCGGTATCGTTTGTACGAACAGTCACTGAAATTCAATGAACAGAAACTCAGTGCAATTACCCAGGCATCACCGGTGGGGATCTGTCTGGTTAAGCAGCGGAAAATTTACTGGGCAAACGAGACCTTGCACGCAATGTTCGGATATGAGTATGATGATCTTGTGGGAAGAAACACCTCAATATTTTACCCGGATAACGCCACATATCAGAAGATAGATAAAGAACTCTATTCGGATCACTCCTCATTTAAACCGTCCCGGTTGACAAGCCCATGCATCAAAAAGGATGGAACCCTTTTTCATTGTTCATTGAGAAGTTGTCCTTTAAATGCAGCCGACCACTCACAAGGATTCATCGTGGTGATTGGCGATATTACCGAAATATTAACCGTTGAAAACGAAAATATACGGCTGAAAGATCATATTATCCGGACCCAGAGAATGGAGGCCATTGGTATCCTGGCAAGCGGCATTGCCCATGATTTCAATAATATCCTTTTCCCGATTACAGGATATGTTGAAATCCTGCTGATGGATACGGCCAAAGACAGTGATACCCATAAGCATCTGATGAGTATCCTTAAAGCATCAAACCGGGCCAAAAAACTGATCAATCAGATTCTCTCGTTCAGCAGGCAAAAAAAGCATGAAACTACCCAGGTCCTGGTTCAGCCCATTGTCAAGGAAACGCTGAACCTTTTGAAAGAAACCATTCCCAAAACCATCAATATCGTCCAGCAGATCGATAAAAATTGCAGCCCCATACTGGCGGACCCCACCCAGATTCATCAGGTTATCATGAATTTGTGTACAAACGCATACCAAGCCATGGAAAACAGGGGTGGAACGCTCAGGGTGGAACTTTGTGAAACAGACATTGATGAAAATGAGTTACCCCGTTTCCTGGAGCTGCAACCTGGCAGATACTTGCAATTGTTAATTTCCGATACCGGCGTTGGTATGGAAAAAAAAGTTGCTCTGAAAATATTCGAGCCCTATTTTACAACCAAAAAAGCAGGAAAAGGCACTGGACTTGGTCTGTCGGTTGCCCATGGCATCGTTAAAAAAGCAGGAGGGGATATTAAAGTGGTCAGTGAGCCGGATAAAGGCACCTGTTTCTACATCTATCTGCCTGTTTTGGATTCACACACGAAAACCACAGCTCTTCCGGTTGACGAAAACAACTGCATAAAAGGAACAGGGCATATTCTGCTGGTAGATGATGAAGAACCGATTGTGAATATGGAAAAAAAATTTCTTCAGCGCATCGGTTATGATACCACTGCCTGTACAAGCAGTGGCCAGGCCCTTGAGATATTGAAAACCAATCCGAATACATTCGACCTGGTGATAACGGATCTGACAATGCCTGGGCTCACAGGTGACGAGCTGGCCCGGGAACTCAAGAAAATTAATCCCGATATTCCTGTAATTATCTGCACGGGGTTGGAAAAAAACGATAGAAAGGCGTGGATGGATTCTGATAATGTCAAGGAATTCTTAATAAAACCTGTAAATATGAAGGAGCTGTCAAGATTGATATCAAGAACGATTTGATTACGATATGGACATCCCTGACTTCAATGTCATAAACTTAAGCATTGAGTATTTTATTTCACCATGAAGGACATGAAGAGCATGAAGAATATATGCCGGAAAATCAATCTTCATGTCCTTCATGCTCTTCATGGTTTTAATTCGGAAGCATCTTAACTTTATGACATTGTCCCTGACTTGGATATATTCTGTCTGAGCAATATGCAGCAGCAGCAGGTGATGGTGGTGGTTAAAGGCCGTCACCCCGTAAAAAACATTTGCACCTTGAAAACAATCTTGACATCTATTCACAACAATCAAAGCACTTTGATGTCATACCCTGTACCGCCACATGTTTAACATTCTATGAAGGACATGAAGGTTGATTTCCCGGTATAGATTCTTTATGTCCTTCATGGTGAAATAAAATACTGTGGCGCTGGGTTCTATATAATATGCCATAAAAATATGGCATAAAATTTGCTGAATAAAATTTACTAACAAGTTGCTAACAATCATACTTAGATAAAGGGATATCAATGTTTAAAATACAAAACCGGGGACTAAAATTATGATAATCCCGAAAAAGGTAATGAAGACCTCTTCAAAGCTGTCTTTATCCTTCATTATCCTGGTCATCATTACGGTTACTGTCATTGCGGTATACATCAACAAAAACAGCCGGCGTGAATTACGGCACATGGCTGCCAGGCAGTATAGCATTCAGCAGCTCATGGAAACAAAAGTAGTGGCAACCGCCATTGAAAAATATTTTGACCGGTTTATTTTTGATCTTTATTTCATGACAAATACCGGCCGGGATCTGCCTTCTGATGAATTGTTTTATACCCGGCATAAGGGGTTGCAGAAAGTTACCTCCATACGATTTTTAGATACAAAGGGGCTGTTGACATTTATTTATCCCAGAGACGGGTTTCGCGGAAAATTGATTGGCAAAAGATACCATACTGAGGAGTATTATAAAAAAGCATTGTCAACTGGAAAACTATCGATTTCCAGTTTTCTTTACAATGAAAAAAATGAACCGAGAATCAGGATCGCCATTCCCGTTTTTGAAAATGACCCGGCCATACGCCGGATCAAAGGTGTTTGGGTGGGATCCTTTGATCCGATAACTGTTTTAAAGACGATTATATCCCCCATTGTACCCGAAAAAACTGTCGAATATGCATGGGTTCTGGATTCGCAAGGTTGTTTTCTCATACATCCCGTTAAAGAGTTTGTAGGCAGAAGCAGTTTTTCTGCCAGGGAGGAAAAAAACCAGGCCTTTTCATATGAGAAAATAGAAAAAATTCAGCAAAAAATGATACAGGGCCATGAAGGTACGGATACCTATACCTCTGGCTGGCATCAGGATCAAAAAGGGTATATTGAAAAATTTGTGGCCTATTCACCGGCAAAAATAGCGGATTCAAACTGGTCCGTAGCAATTTGTTCTCCGAAAAATTCCCTTGATGCAATCATTGAAAAAACAGAGACATACCACGATTATACCCTGTTTTTCATTGTTACTATTTTTTCGGCGGGAGGGATGCTTTTATTCAGAAGCAGCTATCATCGGTATAGTTTGTACGAGCAGTCACTGAAATTCAATGAACAGAAACTCAGTGCAATTACCCAGGCATCACCAGTGGGGATCTGTCTGGTTAAGCAGCGGAAAATTTACTGGGCAAACGAAACCTTGTACACAATGTTCGGATATGACTATGATGATTTTGTGGGAAAAAGTACCTCAATATTTTACCCGGATAACGCCACATATCAGAAGATAGGTGAAGAAGTCTATTCTTATTCCACATTAAAACCGTTCCGGTTGACAAGCCCATGCATCAAGAAAGATGGAACCCTTTTTCATTGTTCATTGAGAAGTTGTCCTTTAAATGCCGCTGATCACTCACAAGGATTCATCGTGGTTATTGGCGATATTACCGAAATATTAACCGTTGAAAACGAAAATATACGGCTGAAAGATCATATTATCCGGGCCCAGAGAATGGAAGCCATTGGTATCCTGGCAAGCGGCATTGCCCATGATTTCAATAATATCCTTTTCCCGATTACCGGATATGTTGAAATCCTGCTGATGGATACTGCCAAAGACAGTGATACCCATAAGCATCTGATGAATATCCTGAAAGCATCAAACCGGGCAAAAAAACTGATCAATCAGATTCTTTCGTTCAGCAGGCAAAAGAAGCATGAAACAACCCCGGTCCTGGTTCAGCCCATTGTCAAGGAAACGCTGAATCTTTTGAAAGAAACCATTCCCACAACCATCAATATCGTCCAGCAGGTCGATATGAACTGCAGTCCTATAATGGCGGATCCCACCCAGATTCACCAGGTTATCATGAATTTGTGTACAAACGCATACCAAGCCATGGAGAACAAGGGTGGAACACTTAGGGTGGGACTTTGTGAAATAGACATTGGTGAAAATGAGTTACCCCGTTTTTTGGAGATAGAACCTGGCAGATACTTGCAATTGTCAATTTCCGATACAGGCGTTGGCATGGAAAAAAAGGTTGCGCTGAAAATATTCGAACCCTATTTTACAACCAAAAAAACAGGAAACGGTACTGGGCTTGGTCTGTCGGTTGCCCAAGGCATCGTTAAAAAAGCAGGAGGGGACATTAAAGTAATCAGTGAACCGAATAAAGGCGCCTGTTTCTACATATATCTGCCTGTTTTGGATTCATACACGGAAATCACATCACTTCCGGCTGCCCAGGACAATTTCATAAAAGGAACAGGTCACATTCTTCTGGTAGATGATGAAGAAGAGATTGTAAATATGGAAAAAGAATTTCTTCAGTGCATCGGTTATGATACCACTGCCTGTACAAACAGTGGCCAGGCCCTTGGGATATTAAAGACCAATCCGGATACATTCGACCTGGTGATCACGGATCTGACAATGCCTGGGCTCACAGGTGACGAGCTGGCCCGGGAACTCAAGAAGATTAATCCCGATATTCCTGTGATTATCTGCACAGGGTTGGAAAAAAATGATAAAAAGGAGTGGATGGATTCTGCTGCGAACATTAAGGCATTCTTAATAAAACCCGTGGATATGAAGCAGCTGTCAAGATTGATATCAAAAACGATAAACGGCCCCGCTAGGATAGAAAAACGCGTAGGATAGAAAGTTTCTTTAAAACAGGAGAGTAAAAACCATGTCAAACCGTATTAAACTTGGAACGAAAATAAGTGTTGGATTCGGCGTTGTTCTGGTATTGCTGCTGGTGGTTGCCGCCGCAGGTTTTAACGGACTTTCACGGGTCGTCAGGCAAATGACCGATGCCATTGACACCGGAAATCTGACCATGACCATGTACGAGTCGCGGCAGCAGGAAAAAAACTTCATCCTTTGGGGTGATGCGTCCTATGTGAAGGCTGTCATCACGCAGTCGGATTTACTCAAAGAAGAAATAAAAGCAATCAAGGCACGTTCAACTGATCCCAAAACCCTTGGGCAGCTGGATGACATGGTCGAGATGGCGGACAAATACCGACAGGCATTTGATACCTATATTACCCTGGAAAACAGCATAAAAGAAGCGGATGCGGCAATGGTCACATCGGCGCGGCAGATGGAAGCAGCCGCCAAAGTCATTCTTAAAGCGGACCGGGCTGAATGTGAACGCCTGATTGCCCAAAATGCAGATCCAATTCAGATTACAAATTTGATGAAGCGCGCTGAAAATACCGAGGCCATCATCCGCCAGTTGCTGCAATGCCGCCGTCATGAAAAAAATTTTTTGATCCGCAAAGAGGAATCCTATTTCATAAAAGTCAATCACATTCTTGATGAAATCGTTGCAAAAGGAAAGACTGCCAAACCGATAATAGAGGCAGCAGATGCATACCGCCAGGCTTTTTCCAAGCTTAAGGCACTGAAAGATTCACAAAACAAAATTAACGCGACCATGGTGGAATGCGCCCGCAAAGTCCAGAATACCGTCAAGATGTCCCTGGACGGCCAACAGCGGAAAACAGACCAGCAAATCATCAACGCAAAACGGCTGATTATCGGGATTGCGCTCCTGGCCGTTGCCATGGGGGTTGGAACAGCCTTTTTGATCAAGCGAAGTGTTGTTTTTCAGCTTGGAGGGGATCCTGCAGATATTGTTGATATTACCAACAGCATTGCAAAGGGGAACCTGGCTGTCCAATTTGACCCGGCAAAGAATACCGGTGTGTATAACAACATGAAATATATGGCTGAAAATCTGATCCATATGTTCAAAGGTATTGCAAACGACGTAGATATTTTGACGGCCTCTTCCGCAGATTTGTCTGCCATTTCGGAACAGATCACGGCAAATTCGGAGCAGACTGCGGAAAGGTCCAATAATGTTTCTGCCTCTGCCGAGGAAATGGCAGCCAATATGAACTCTGTTGCAGCCGCCACCGAACAGACCTCTGTCAATATCCAGATGATTGTTGCTGCCGCCGAACAGATGTCATCCACCATAAATGAAATCGCAGGCAACACGGCCAAAGGCAGCGAAACAACAGCCAGGGCTGTGGAAACAGCAAAGCAGGTATCCTTAAAGGTAGATGATCTTGGAAAGGCGGCATCCGAAATCAGTAAAGTGACAGAAACCATTGCCGACATATCAGAGCAGACCAACCTGCTGGCCCTTAACGCAACCATTGAGGCGGCAAGGGCCGGTGAGGCAGGCAAGGGCTTTGCCGTTGTGGCCGGGGAAATTAAAGCCCTTGCCCAGCAGACAGCCGAGGCAACCAGGGAAATAAGCGACAAAATTGCAGGCGTTCAGACAACAACCAATGAATCTGTTACCGCCATTGAATCCATCGTGGGAATCATCAATGAGATCAATGAAATCGTTATCACGGTTGCCACTGCCATTGAGGAGCAGGCTGCCACAACCCAGGAGATAGCAAACAATGTTACCCAGGCTTCACAGGGTATCCAGGAGGTCAATGAGAATGTAACCCAGACTACTGCTGTGGCCGCTGAGGTTACAAAGGATATTGCCGAGGTCAGCAATGCGACCCATGAAATGAATAAAGGCAGCAGGCAGATTTATACCAGTGCCGGCGAATTGTCCAGACTGGCTGAGAACCTTAATACAATGGTACGCCGGTTCAAGCTGTCCTAGGACCGCAAATTTTATCAATTGAACGAAATTACTTGGCTCATCTACTATAGGTTGCATCAAAGGTGCAATAGGCCTGCTATTGAACCTTTGATGCGCCTTTTCGGCTCTTTTTATTTGATCTGCGGTCTTAATTTTCACGCTTTGACAGAACGATCCAGAATCCGGTGTCGTCATTAATGATCCGGTGGCTGTCACAGCTCAGTTCCGAAAACATTTTTTCAAACCGCGTAAGACCGTTATCATCGGTTTTCTTTTTGGCGTAGCAGTCCCAGGACGGGTCTATTTTCGCCATCTCTTCAATGACGTGCTGCCTCAGCTTAAGGCTTCCGAATCCGCCGCCGATATATGTGCCGCCGCCAGGGGCAAGCACTCTTAGGATTTCTGCAAAAGCCCCTTTCAGATCATCCCAGAAAAACATGGAGCCTCGGCTGACAATCAAATCAAATTCTGCGTTTTCAAAGGGCATGCCATGTACATCCCCGGCCGTCGTGGTGATCTGTTTTTCAAGACCGGCCTGCCGGATGTTTTCCCGGGCAATTTCCAGAGAATCATCGGAAAAGTCAAAGGCTGTCACGGGCATTCCAGGGACGGCCTGGGCCACAGCCATGGCAAGCATGCCGGGTCCTGCGCCAAGATCCAGGCATCTGCCATGGCGAACGCCGGTGGCGTCCATGGCGTTTCGGGCAATGACCGGATAGATGGGCCGGAATGCGGTTTTGGCGATGCGGTCCATGTGAAGGGCGTTTTCCCGGTTAAAGGCGGGATTTCGTGTTTTTGTCCAGTTGTTGTCGCTCATTTACTGTTTTTCCTCCCAGGGAAAAGCCGGCAGCCGGCCGTTGTTAAAGGGATGCCCGTAAAAGGTGTTGTAAAAAGTATCTGCTTCTTTTTTAAGGTCAAATTTGAAAATAGACGGATGAATGATATTGGCCAAAGCCATGAGTCCCAGGATCCAGTCCGGATTGGTGGAACTGCGGAAGGGATGCAGGCCGAATATTTTTTCTTCCCGGATCGCCGGGGCAGACAGGCTGTTATTTTTGCACCAGGCAATGACATCTGCCGGGGGCCAGGCCAGGGTGTCTGCCACCACAATAATCTGCGGGGCCATATGACCGAATTCCCGGGGATCAATGGTGATGCCCGGCCGGCTCTCTTTGCGTGCCATCTGGTTGGTCAGATCGCCCCCGGCTGTCCGGGCCAGACAGGATTCCATTTTTTCCCCGAACATGGCGATGAGGGGATGGCCCAGGCAGTAGTAGACCCTGGGCTTGGGAACGCCGCGGGTCTGCTCCCGGATCTGCCTGACCTTTTCTCCGACATACTCCCGGAAAAAGGCGGCCCGGGCCCGGGTCTCTGTTACGTCCGCAAAGGTATCCACGGTGTCGAAATAGGCGTCAATCCGGTTCAGCCGGGCGTAGAGGCCATCGATCAGGTCCGAGCGCACGGCATCGGCCATCACCGTGTCGGCCACGGCCTTGTCCTTTACCCCGAGAACGCCCAGGATAGCCCGGATCATGCTCATGGCGTTCACGGTCCGGTACCCGCCGAAATATCCCGAGAGCCGGGACCGGGTCTTTTCATGAATTTTTCCTTTCAGCGGCAGCTGATACCCGCAGGAACACCGGCCTTTGGACTGGTACTTGTAGAGGTTGGCGCACATGGGGCCGAAGAATCCCCGGGCCATAATCACCTGTCCGCATTCCGGACAGGTTGAGTTCAAAAAGCCTGTGCCCGGCGTGTTGAAAAGGAAGACATGGTCAAGGTGCTGCCCCAGGCGCCGGCACAGGGCTTCGGCTGCCATGACCCTTGGCTCGTCATCCAGATCGCTGTTGCCAAAGGGCATAAAACGCATGACCTGGAACGGGATCTGCCTGGACAAAGAGGCGATGAACCTGGCGGTTTGTTCAATCTCATCCTCCCGACCCTTTTTATACACTGCCGAGATTTCCACATGGATCCCTTTTTGGTGAAACAGCCGGATGTTCCGGAAGATGGGATTAGTGTCCCTGATCCCGCAGGCCGCGCATACCTCCGGGGAAGTTCCCTTGATCCCGATGTTGACAAAGTCAAGAAAGGGGGTGATTTTTGACATCGCCCATTCCGTCATGTAACCGTTGGTGGCGCACCCGGCAAGAAGCCCGCGTTCCTTTGCCATCCGGGCCAGCCGCATAAAGGTGAAAAAGGACACCGTAGGTTCGTTAAAGCAGAACATCACGCCCCTGGCACTGGTTTGTTCCGCCCGGTCTATGACCTGTTCCGGGGTCATCTCCTGGAATTGTCCCCGGATGGCGCCCAGATGGTCCGTGATGATTTCGGACACGCATCCGGGGCAGGTGAAGTTGCAGCCCACGGTGCAGACCTGAAGAAAGGTCCCTTTGGGATGGTAATGCACCATGGGCATGGATTCAATGGCGGTGTCCACGGCAGCCAGGTACCGGTCCGGGAACTGTTCCCGGATGCCGCGGGCATCCGCCGTCATCATCCCGCACCGGCCGGTTCCCTGCAGCGGAATCTCACATTTTTGTTCGCAGATCATGCATTTCATGGGTTTTTCCTAGAACTGCAGCGTCAAGCCGGCCAGAAAGTTAAATCCGGGCTCTGAACCGTTGGTTTCGTAATAATCCTTATCCAGCAGATTGGTGCCCAGCACAAAAAGTTCCGGTTCCATTCTGGCTATTTTGGGCAGCTTCTGGGTCAGCTTCAAATTGACCAGGAAATAGTCGGGCAGTTTTTCCCATTCATAGGTGTCGGAATTCTCCCAGTACTGGCGGCAGTTATAGGTGGTGTTCAGGTCGGCGGTGAGTCCGAAGGCAAACCGGTACCCAAGGCCTGCATTGAGGCGATGCCGGGGCCGGCCTTCCAGGTCCCGGCCGTCATTGGATTTGTCTTCGGTGGAAAGATAGGTGTAATTCAGATTGATATCCATGGCCTTGGACACGGGTATGGAAATGCTGGCCTCAGCCCCGTAGATCACTGCTTTGTTAATGTTGACATAGGCCTTTTCGCCAGCCACATTGATGGTGTCGATCAAGTCGTCCACATCGTTATAAAAAAAGGCCAGGTTACCCTTGATTTTTTCCGTCAGCATGTGTGTGACACCCGTTTCATAGGCCAGGGTCTGTTCCGGCTGAAGATCGGGATTGCCGCCCACAAGATCCGAGTACAGTTCTTTTAAGCTGGGGAAACGCGTTTTTTGGCCCACGGATGCATGAACGCTTGTATCCGGGCTGATGCGGTATATGGCACCGATCTGGGGATTAAAGGTATCGGCCTGCCCGGGTGCCGGCTGGGAAGAGGTCTTTGTGGGTTCAAACACGTCGTAGCTCACCCCTAACACCAGGGAAAGGCGGTTAAAAACCGTGAATTCGTCTTCCACGGCCAGGGTCCAGGTCTGTGCCGTGTATTCTTCCTCCGGCTCCCAGCCCACGGACGACGATCCTTTGATAACAGACCAGCAGTCGTCACTTAAGTAGTTGCCCTCCTTGTGGTTGTCTTCCATGAAATTGGCACCGATGCGAAGCGTGTTCCATGACGCTAAACTCAGGGCCGCCTGGATTTCACCGCCCATTGAATCGTCTTCATAATAGCTTTTTTCAAACCATTTTTTTCCGCCTGTGGTGTGACTGGCATCCCAGCTCACATCTGTGATGCCGTCTTCATGATTGACGTAGAACAGCCTTGATTTTAATTTGAGCAATTGTGAAAATCGATGCTCCCCGGCCAGGTTAATCTGCCATTGCTTCCAGTGGTCATAGGCCCAGTACCGGTTGTAGAAGGTGGGGATGCCCCTGTCATTGTCCACGTAGTCAAAGGAGAGATAGAGCCTGGACTCTCCGCCCGGATCATATCCCAGCTTCATGTCCAGGTTTTTTTTCTGGTAATCACTTAAATCCCTGGCACCGCCGTCCTCATTGTACTGGGTGCCCAGCCCCGTGTCTGTGTTGCCGGCGTCAAAATCACTTGACAGGCGGTAGCCGTCCGAGGTCTGGTAGCCGGCACCGATCCAGTAGTTCACAACGCCGTCGTTTCCCAGGACCCCGCCGTGGCTGGCGGAATAATGGGCTGTGTCATAATCGCCAAAGGACGCGCTAAAGGATGTTTTAGGCGTTTTTGTTCCCTTTTTGGTAATAATGTTAATCACCCCGCCCATGGTGTTGGAACCATACAGTACGGAGCTTGCGCCTTTGGTAATGGTTATTTTGGATATGGCATCGGCCGGGAGCATGGATAAATCCACGGTGCCGAAGTAGTTCTCCCTGGCCGGGACCCCGTCAATGAGAATTTTTACCTGGCGTTGTTCAAAGCCGCGGATGTTGACGTGGGCATCGCCCTTGCCGCCAAACTGGACATATACCCCGGGCAGGAATTCCAGGGCCTCGGCTGCTGTGGTTGCACCTTTGGCGGCAATTTGCGCCATGGAGACCTCGGTGACTGTGGTTGCCTGATCCACGGTCTCCTTTTTTGCCGTAATCACCACTTCGCCAAGTTCAAAGATCTGTTCGTCTGTTGTATCGGCCGTTGCCGTTGTGGATACCAGCAACAACAGCACCACAGGACATACACATTTCAAAATTTTCAACATTCGCCTCATCTTTTTTTCTTCTCTCCTTATGGACTGGGGTTCCTTTGCTGATGGTTCGTACCCATCATTCATGGTTGGAACAGGTTATGGTGTTGTGCCTGATGGCCCAGGCGGCAGATGTGCCAGTATCTGCCGGGCCTGATCCGGGGTCAGGTCGTAATGGTAAAATCGGGCATAGTAGGCGGTAAGCTCCCGGACCAGATCCAGGTCCGGGAACTTACCGGGATGGAACAGCTTGGCCAGATAAAGAATGCACAGAAAGGATTCCGTTGAAAAATGGCTCCAGTAAAACTGTCCCTGGGGGGTCATAAAAACTTTATTTTCCTTTACGGCGGTTACGTTTTTCAGCCGGGCATCGGACAGAACCGGTGCCACCGTGGGCAGGGTACTGACCATGATAATATCGGGGTTCCACAGAATCAGCTCCTCCGTGGACACGGAGACAAAATAGGAGGGTTCGTCATGGGTGAGCATGGTGCCGCCGGCAGCGGTCACAATCCAGTCCGCCGTGGCATGGCGGGTCTGGGTGCCGATGGGGCCGTTGACCTGGCCGCAGAACCAGAACACTTTGGGCCGTCCGGATTCAGGAATCCGGGTTGTCACCTTTGTCACGCTGCGGATTTTTTTGTCTGCATAGGTGCAATAGGCCTCAGCAGTCTCCTTGGCCGTGCCGCCCAGCACCTGGCCGTAAAACCGCATCTGGTCATACCAGTCTGCAAGAAAGTCTTCCAGGGTATGCAGGCGCCTGCTGCCGTTATAGGCGACGACCACGGGAAGTCCTGCTGCACTCATCCGTTCAATCTGTTTGGCAAAGGGATGGTAGATCACAAGGTCTGTTTTCAGGCTGAGCAGGGCCTCTACATCCGGGGAGCCGTAGTGGCCCAGGACCGGTATCCCGGCCAGACCGGGATTAATGACAAAGTTCCAGGGCAGGGCCACATTGGCCACCATGGAAATCCGGTCCGTGGCGCCCAGGGCCAGTAACTTTTCATAGCTTGGCCCGAAAAGGCAAGCAACATGTCTGGGGATCTTGGGGATCCGGACCTGCCTGCCGGTGCGGTCCGTAATTATCCGGAGGGCGGTGTCATCTGCCAATGCCTTGGATCCGCAAAACAGGAAAACTGCACAGATCATGAGCAGCACTTTGGGAACCAGGGCGGAAAATCCAATTTTAAAAGATTGATTCATGGAGGTCTCTCGTTATTTAGTGGTTGTTCCAGGCACTGGCATTGTTGCGGATTAAAAGAAATCCGAAACAGGGCGCCCCAATGGCAGCGGTTAAAATTCCCACGGGAATTTCACCCCCTGGCAGGGTCCTGGCAAGAGTATCCATCGCCAGCATGAAAATGGCGCCCAGAAGTGCTGAAAAGGGGATCAGGCGCTCATGCCCGGCACCGGCCAGCATCCTGGCCATGTGGGGAATCAAAAGTCCCACCCATCCGATACTGCCGCAGGGCGCTGTGGCCGCTGATACCATTAACGTGGCCATGATAATATATACCGTCTGCCGGCCGGCCACATTAATGCCCAGGGCCAGGGCCTCCTCCTGGCCCAGGGACATGGGGTTGAGCCCCCAGCTCATGAACAGATTCGCCACAAGGCCTGCGGCAATCAGTCCGCCGCCCCAGGTGACGTCGGCCCATGATATGCTGTTAAAGGAGCCCATGGTCCAGAACACAATGGCGGGAAGCTGGCCCAGGGGGTCTGCCTTGCATTTGATGTATGATAATCCTGCCACAAAAAGGGAAGAAATGATCACGCCTGAAAGGACCAGGGTGGTGATGGAGCGGTCCCCCCGTTTTCCGATCTGGCAGGTGAGGCCCACGGCAATAAGCCCCCAGGCAAAGGCGGAAAACTGAATGACCAAAGCAGACCCGGAGAAAAACAGCAAGCCCAATGCCGCACCCAAATTGGCCCCTGAAGTAACACCCAGAATACCCGGAGATACCAGCGGATTTTTAAACAGGCCCTGGAATACGGCCCCTGACACGGACAGGCCCGCTCCCACCAGCAGCGCCATGACAATCCGGGGCAGCCTGACGGACCAGAGCACAAGGGCCGGGCCAGAAAGATCTGCCCCCTTGTCTTGCCAGCCGACAGCACAAAAAAATAGCCGGGCCAGGGTCGAAAGATCCATGGGATACTTTCCCGTTGACAGGGCCAGAAGGGCGGTACATCCAAGGATGATCAAAAAAAACAAGTACAGGGGGAGAGATTTTGCCACGGAGGTTCAACCCTTTTTTAAAACATGACGTCCCCGGTTGCATTGCTCCGGGGAATGACCAGGCAGCCGCCGGGGGTATCACCGGTTACCATGACCTGTATACCGTACACCGATTCAAGGGTATCTTCACAAAAGACATCCCGGACCGGGCCGCTTCCACAGACCCTTCCTTGTTTAAGCATCACAATGTCGTCGCAATACCGTGAGGCCAGGTTGGGATCATGAAGGGTGATTATAGTGGTCAGACCTTTTTCCTTGGTGACGGTCCGGACCATATCAAGCATGAGGTGTTGATTTTTAAAATCCAGGTGGGCCGTGGGTTCATCCAAAAGAAGGATGGAGGGCGACTGAAACATGGCCCGGGCCAGGAGGACGATCTGCTTTTCGCCGCCGCTTAACGAATTGTACATGCGCCTGGCCAGCGCTTTGGCTCCTAAGTCTGCAAGGGCCTGCTCTGCGCCGGCAAAATCTGATTTTGACGGGCGCTGCCACATGGCCAGCCCCGGTGCCTTTGCCATGACCACCATATCCCTGGCGGTAAAGGAAAAAATGGCCCCGGTCTGCTGGGGGACCACTGCCATAATCCGGGCCAGAATTTTTCTGGGCATCCCGGCCACGGGCCGGCCGGACAGGCTCACATACCCTGACCGGGGATGAAGAATGCCGTTCATGCATTTGAACAGCGTTGTTTTTCCCGATGCATTCGGGCCGAGCAGGCCTGAAACCATGCCCGGTTCCGCCGTCAGGCAGACATCTTGCAGAACCGGGCCGGTGCCGTAATCAAACCAAAGATGGTGAACGTCAAGAAAGGCCATGCTGTTCCCTTTTCTCGTTGTTAAAACAAATTTATACCAAAAATGTATCTTTATAAAATATTATGTAATTTTTAGACTACATTTTGTTGAGCACAGGAGTACTATTAGTCCGTTTGTTTTGTCAATAGCTAATTAAAAACGTCAAATATAAGGGCAGGGGATGATATAGCCGGGGAGTCGTAAAGCGTGGTACTTCTGATTTTGTTCCAGTTATTTATTTTGCGTTCCTTATGTCTAAATACCTATTCAAGGAGGATTGGCAGGTTGTTATTTTTCAGGGGCAATTAATTTTGATTGACTTTCTTTTTTGTTTCATTGTTTATAGGAGTGGAAATTAATCGCCGTAGAAACGGCTGGAAAATTAGACATCAACATTTATTTTTTCCGGGATAACAAGGATAAATCCTGGAAGTATCATACCTTAAATTTGAAGCCAGGAAGGTTTTTCATTGATGCGAATGGAAAAATTCCGGCTTTTTTTTGTCTTTTTCCAATGTCTCTATTATCAGGGTGTCAATGGATCACCCCAAAAAAATTGGATCAATCCAACACAAACCACAAAATAGGTAATACTTATGAGATGTTTAGTAACCGGAGGAACCGGATTTGTCGGTTCCAACTTGACTTTGGCGCTTCAGGAACAAGGAAACGAGGTCATTATTACAGGGCATGAATCTGAGCAAGTCCTACCTGGATTCAAGGGAAAATGTTTGTATCCGGGTCTCCTTGGCATAGATTGGGAGGCCATCGGAAAAATTGATGTTCTTTTTCACCAGGCCGCAATTAACGGTACAAGAGTCAATGATGAAAAAGAGATTATGAGAGCCAATCTTGAATCATCAATTCAATTATTCAAATATGTCATGGCCCATGGATGTAAAAAAATTGTTTACGCCTCATCAACAGCAATATATGGCAACAACCCGGCACCTTACCGCGAAAGTGATTCCCCTGATCCGCAAACACCATATGCCAGGGCAAAAAAATTACTGGATGATTTTTCCATGGAACTTGCAGCCGGAGATGCAGACCTCACCATTGTCGGACTTCGATATTGCAATATATTCGGGCCAAGGGAAAACCATAAAGGAACCAGGGCCACAATGGTATATCAATTTGCCCAGCAGATGCAAAAAGCAAATCCAAAGCTTTTCAAGTTCGGAGATCAAAAAAGAGACTACATCTATGTCAAGGATGTTGTAAAAGCCAATATACTTGCATCAAAGGCAAAGGAAAGCTGCATTGTCAATTGCGGGTCGGGGAAAGCAACCTCTTTTAACCAGATCGTTGAACATCTCAATCTTGTTCTCGGCCTGAACAGGAAACCGGAATATATAGAAAACCCTTTTGAGGACGCATATCAAAATTATACAGAGTGTGACATGTCCCTGGCAAAAGAAAAAATCGGTTTTGTTCCCGAGTACTCATTTGAAAAGGGCTTAATGGATTACTATCATTCAGGTTTTTTAATTTGAGCGTCACAACGCGCCTGAATTTTAAATTTAGAAAATGAATTCAAAAAAAACGACAGTAAAATAAAAAGCCCCGCCAGGTTTTGGCGGGGCTTTGGCTTCCGGTAAGGCGGTTTTGCGCTTTGTTTTATTTTTCCCAGAAACGCATGGTGCCGTTTTGTGCGAAGTTGATGTGCATTTTGTAACACTCGTCCAGCAGCTGAGGTTCATGGTGACCACCGGTTGCCTTGGTGGAGCGCTCAAGGTAATCGGTGAGGTAATCTTTGTACGCCGGATGTGCGCATTTGTCGATAACTTCGCGGGCGCGGTCAATTGGCGCCATACCACGCAGGTCAGCCAAACCCTGCTCGGTAACCAGGACATCAATGTCGTGCTCGGTGTGGTCGACGTGGGGAACCTTGGGAACAACACCGGTGATGCCGAATTCATCAACCTTGGTCGCACGGCAGGAGGGACAGTGCATCATGGAGATATAAGCGTTGCGCTCAAAGTCGCCGGAACCGCCGATACCGTTCAACATGCGGGTACCGCCTGCGTGGGTGGAGTTGGCATGAGCATAGAAATCAAATTCAAGCGGCGTGTTCATGGAAATAACGCCCAGACGACGGATGAGTTCCGGGTTGTTGGAAATCTGCTGGGGACGCATCAGAACCATGTTTTTATAGGTATCGAATTTTTCCCACCAATCGACAAATGCCTCATTAGACAGCGACAAGGAGGTACAGTTGATGTACTTGCATTTGCCCGAATCAAGGAAGGGCAGGAAGGTGTCCTGCAGAACCTCGGTGAAGACGACCAGATCTTCGAAGGGACTTGCGGTCAGTCCACCCACAACGGCATTGGCAATGGAGCCCACACCGGATTGCAGAGGCAAAAGGTTCTTGGGCAGCCGGCCGGCCTTCACTTCAACCTTGAAGAAATCAACGATGTTGTCCGCAATTGCCTGGGCCACATCGTCTGTGCCGCGCAGCGCACGACCGTTGTCAGGCAGCTTGGATTCGACAATGGCGATGATCTTGCTCTTGTCGGTCGGAACCCAGGGCGTACCGATACGCTGACGCACATCAGTAACCGGAAGAATTTTTCGATACGGAGGCAGGTCGGTCAAGAGAATATCGTGCATGCCTTCGAAAGAGGGCAGGCCGGTATTGATTTCGACAATAATGTTTTCAGCGACATCAATGATTTCAGGCGCAGTACCGACGGCACCGGAAAGAATGATATCGCCATTCTCGGTAATGGCGGATGCTTCAATAACCCCGAGGTCGAGTTTGCCGCCCTTATCCATGGTGTAAAAACCGTATTTCAAATCCTGGGCAAACATGGAAAGGTGTTTGTCGCCCATGCGAATCTGGCCTTTGTTAATGGCTTTTCCCAGTTCTTTGCC
Source organism: Desulfobacter vibrioformis DSM 8776 (assembly GCF_000745975.1). Lineage (GTDB taxonomy): Bacteria > Desulfobacterota > Desulfobacteria > Desulfobacterales > Desulfobacteraceae > Desulfobacter > Desulfobacter vibrioformis. The sequence continues at coordinate 49,058 of NZ_JQKJ01000011.1, forward strand.
TGTCTGGTAGGGCCAGCGACGATCAATCATGTTTAATGAGGCCATGCGATCCTCAACCTCGGCACCGACAGACGCACCGATAAACAGGTTGAGTCTTAACTTGCCTTGCAGATTGTTTTTTTCAACGTGGTCACACAGAGCAATGGGTACAACTTTCGGATAGCCGACCGGGGTAAATCCGGACATGCCGACATTCATACCATCTTTGAAGTACTGAATACAATTTTCAGGGGTTGTTACCTTGCTGAGCAGTTCTTTACAACGTACGCGTTCTTCTAATGCAGACATACGCTCTCCTTCATTGAATGTTACTTACGGGGTGATCGAAGAGATTCCCCACTGAAGTAGCCGCAACACATCGACTATCTGTCAAATACCGGGGAACCGCGCCAGTTAAAGGGCCATACCGAAAAAGGGTTTTAATAAAATACGCTTATAATTAAGTGAATACTTTTATATAATGCGTCGGCAAGCAGAGTCAAGAAATTTTTTTGGGGCCGGGTTCCAACTTCGCCATTTAACCAGAGAGACGAAGTCACCAAAATCACTTAAAAAGTCATGAAATATCCCGGTTAGGGACTCGGAAAAGATAAATGCCACAGATTTTGCGCCGAATTTTTGTTCGTATTCAAGGCGCGGCTCAGGGAGCATATGTGAATTTCAAGTCCCTTATAACCGGGTGTCGTCTTCATATACTGCAGCAGGGGATTCTGGCATGGGATTGCCAAATCCCCCGGCAGGTAACAGGTTATCCTCCCTGGGGAATGAAATCCGGATCAGTGACCCGTATGATGGCATATCCACCCTGAAGATTTTTAACGCGGGAGAACCCGTTCTGGTTCAAAATGATCTGGCATTCAAAAGACCTGGCGCCCGTGCCGCAGAAAAGGCAGAGGTCCTTGTCTTTTGGCAGTTCATGATAGCGTTCGCGCAACTCGGGCTGGGGCAGGTGGAGCCAGCGCTTCGCCCCGTATTTGTCGATAAACGGCTGGGCTTCCACAAGCTCCCTTAAATCCACCACCGTGATTTCGCCTTTTTCGAACAGATCAAAAAATTCAGGCAGGTCTATGGGGGCGTTTCTGCCGTCCAGAATGTTATCGAGCACATTGCCGGCATTGTTGATCACATCCATGGCAGATGCAAATGGCGGTGCATAACCCACTTCCAGGGTGCAGACCTCATCCACATTCATGCCTTTGTGCAGCAGCGGCACAACAGCGTCTACCCTGGCCTTGACTGCATCAATCTGCTCACCCACGGCTTCCACGCCTAACACCCTGCGACTGGCCCGGTCGGCAATGAGCTGGATGAACATGAATTTTGAGTTGGGATAGAAATGTGCCCGGTCAAACTGGGCCACCACAGAGTGAACCGGATCAAACCCGGCGGCTTTGGCCTGGTGAATGGTCAGGCCTGCAGTGGCCACGCCCATGCCGAACACCTTGATGCAGAAGGTGCCCACAGTGCCGTCAAATTGGGCAGACTTGCCAAAGATGTTGGTGGCAATGATCCGGCCCTGGCGGTTGGCAAGGGAGCCCAAAGGCATGGGGAGCTGGTCCCCGGATACCAGATTGCGCATCTCAATACAGTCGCCGCCTGCGTAAATATCAGGATCAGTGGTTCTTAAGTTTTTATCCACGATCAGGGAACCGCCCCGGCCCACAGCCAGGCCTGCTTGGGCCGCAAATCCCGTGTTGGGGCGAACCCCCACGGCCATGATCACAAGGTCGCATTCAATCACCTCGCCGCTGACCTCAACCCCGGTAACGCCGTTTTCGGCATCCCCAAGGATTTTGGTGACCTGGGCTCCGATTTTGACAGCCACCCCATTATTCTCAAGCTCTTTTTCAACAATAAGGGCAATATTGGGACCAATGGCAACGGGCAGCACATGGGGGGCCATTTCCACAAGGGTGGTTTCCACGCCCCACAGATCGGTCAGGGCCTCGGCCATTTCAACACCTATGGCACCGGCACCGATGACCACGGCATTTCCCACAGCACCTTTGCTGATCAAATCTTTGATGGCTTTGGCATGGTGCAGATTGGATACAGGATATACGCCCGGCAGGTCTGCACCGGGGATGGGCGGGGTAAATGGCGTGCCGCCTGTGCCAATGACCAGTTTGTCATAGGGCATTTCAGACTCGGTCCCGTCGTCAAGATGACGGACTTTGAGCTGTTTTTTTCTGCGGTCAATGCCGATGGCTTCCACCCGGGTGAGAACCTCAACGCCTTTGACTGCACGGAAAAATTGTGCATCCCTGACGTGATGGGCCGTGGTGGAGTATAATTCTTCCATCTCTCCGATGTCTCCGCCAATATAATAAGGAATGCCGCAGCCGCCGTATGAAATTAAGCTGTCCTTGTCAATCATAGTGATGTCACAATCGGGATCAAGCCGTCTGAGGCGGCTGGCCACTTTGGGGCCTAGGGCCACCGCACCGATAATAATGATTTTTTTTGCCATGAGAACCTCGTTTGTTTGTCCGGCATTTAAAACATACATAAAAACCGGATCGTGTCAATAACCCCCCAGATACACCAAAAAGCCTGCCTAGGCCTTTTGATCCCTCCCCCCTGAATCCGTAAAACAAAATACGCTAATTGAAGGTAATGCTCAAGGATTTTACGGACAAGGCTGACTTTTTATTCTATAACAGCCATGGGCTGGCTTGGCCGATGAACATCCAGTCCCGTCCACAGCAAAACAAGAAAGTAATTCAACAAGTTATTGATACTTTAGTATAAACAAACCGGTTGTTCCATTTCGGGGTCTGTTCCGTCATTTCAACTTGATTATATCACTTGATTGTATCAGGAAAACAGGAAACAAAAAAAATGATTTCCCCTTGAAAATGCTCCCCTTTTTCAGGTATGAGTTCAGGTATGATGAAAATCGTGTTTAATCCTTTTGAAGACCGCACGGACCGGGATGTTAGAAATCTTTTGGGGAGTGCATTTATTTGCGCCCTGCATAAAAACGATCTGGCACCCGTGGCCCAGGCGGTTTCAGACCTGGGCCGGAAAAAGTTGTCCGGTCCGGCCCAAAGTTACATCAGCGCACGGTATGACCGGTATGCCGCTGTTCTGGCGAAAATATCGTCATCCCCCCTTTTATGCGCCGATATTTATGCCACAGCCGGTTTGCTCTGGGATGAAGCCCTTTTTTTTGAATGCCATGAATGGCTTGAGCAGAATTACAGGACTGTTCCGGGGCAGGAGAAAAAGATCCTGCAGGCAATGATACGCACAGCAGGTACATTTGAACTTCTGGCTTACAACAGGAAAAAGGCCGCTGCCTCAGTTGCAGCCAAAGCCCTTGCCGTGCTGGAATCTCATTTTTTGCAGGTCCCTGAATCGTTTAATATTCAGCCCAAAATGGCCCGTTTAAGAACTGAAATGGACTTTTTTAGCCCTGATGACGAAATTTCAGGTTGATTTTATAAACATTAATTAATATACAAAAGGCAACATTTATATATTAGTGCATTAAAAAAACAATGGTGTTTATGTGACATTAAATGCCGGACAATTTACCCCCGGTCATATCCGGTACAATTTGACATAACAGCTTTATTGGCGAGGTATCATGAAACGATTATTTCTCATTGCAGTACCCTGGTTTGCTTTTGTTTTAACGGGCGTTGCTCTTGCTGCAGACGCTACGCTCGAGATTCCCACCGGTACCATGACTCTGGAGGCCCCTGAGGATGCCGAATACAAGGCCACCCTGTCCCCGGTTAATTTTCCCCATTCCCTTCATTTTTCCTATTCCTGTCAAGCGTGCCACCACAATTGGGATGGAAACGGTCCCATAAAAAGTTGCGGGACAAGCGGTTGTCATGAAAATTTCTGGGCGCCTAAACCTGGTCAGGCGGATGTATCTGAAACTAGCATAAAATCAATGACTGGGGCTTTCCATCAGGTATGCCGGGACTGCCACAGAAATGAGGCTGACCAGCAAAAGGCTGCCGGTTCCAAGCGCATTGTTACAGGCCCGGTTGCCTGTGCCGGATGCCATCCTGATCCCCATTCAGATGTTGAAAACAGTGATAAAACCCTGTCCGTCCCCCTGGGAATTTTGACCATAGAGGCACCGGAAGGGGTGGAAGCCACAAGGAACCCTGTTGGTTTTCCCCACGGACTTCATTTTCAATATGCCTGTAAAGACTGTCACCATGACTGGGACGGGGAAAGCGAAATTGAGGCATGTACGTCATGCCACAGTGAAACCGAGCCGTCAGGCACCAGAAATATCAAAGATGAAGCAAACCAGATGTACTATCTGGCTGCCTTTCACAATGCCTGCGTAACCTGCCACCGGGATACGGACAAGAAGCAAAGGGAAGCCATGGCCCAGGGCAAGATAAAGAAAGCGGATCTTCCCAAGACCGCCCCTGTGAATTGCAACGGTTGCCACAGCTCATCCTAAACCTGAGCCATTCTGGATTTTAGATAAGTCAGCCCGGCAGATCCCGGTTACCGGAATCTGTCGGGTTTATTTTGTTGTGCAAAGGAAGACAGTTTGGAAAAAGAGAATCAAGGCCGGTTCGTTGTGTTTGAAGGCATTGACGGGGCAGGTAAAACCACACAGGCAGAACTGCTTTACAAGCGCCTGGCGTCAGCCGGTACCCCGGTTTCGGCCACATGCGAGCCCACCGACGGTCCTGTGGGCCGGCTGATCCGCCGGATGCTGTCCGGCAGTCTTTCAGCGGACCAGCGAACCATTGCAAGCCTTTTTGCCGCGGACCGCACCGAGCATTTGATAAACCCTGAAACCGGTATCCGGCACATGGTGGATAACGGTACAATTGTGGTGTGTGACAGGTATTATTTTTCTTCCTATGCCTATCACAGCCAGTATATGGATATGGAGTGGGTGATCCAGGCCAATCGACTCAATGCCGATATTTTAAAACCGGATATCACCCTGTTTATTGATGTGGACCCCCAAATCTGCCTAAAGCGGCTTCAAACCACCAGAAAACACCTTGAAATCTATGAAAAAATAGATATCATGAAGCAGGTACGGGCAAATTATTTGGCAGCTTTTCATCGTTTGAAGCATCAGGAGCGCGTGGCTGTAATTGACGGAAATGAGTCTGTGGAAAATATAGCCAAAGCGGTCTGGGAGCAAGTCTGCCTCGTAATTTAACAGGAAACAACATGAAAAAAGTGTGTGTTATCGATGGTCAGGGTGGCGGTATCGGATCAACCATAATCAAGCGGATCAAGGAGCGGTTTGAAGAGTCCGTTGAGGTGATTGCCCTTGGCACCAACGCCATTGCCACTGCCCAGATGCTTAAAGCCCGTGCCAATAAGGGTGCTTCGGGCACCAACGCCATTGTGCAGACGGTTAAGGGTGCTGATATGATTATCGGTACTGTGGGAATTATCATGCCTCATGCCATGATGGGAGAGGTGACCCCCCAGATGGCCGAAGCCGTGTCCTGTTCCCCGGCAAAAAAGGTACTTTTGCCCCTGACCCAGGAGAATATTGCCATTGTCGGGATGGTGGGTTCGCCTTTGCCCCTGCTGGTGGATGAATTGTTAGATGTCCATTTCCCGCTGCCCTAGCAAAGAGTTTTGGGTTTAATTAAAAACCAATAATTAGTATATCATCTATTGGGGTTGTTTCCGCAGGTTAAAAAAAAACGGAAAAGACCCGTGGACGTAAAAAGATCAAAGATCAGGAGCGCATATTATGTGTGAAGCCAATGCATATCTCGTGGACAAGAGTGGACAGGAGTCTCTTTTTCTGGAGGCTGTGGACAAGGTGGAACCCGAAGAAGAGGGTATCCGCCTGGTGTCCATTTTCGGTGAACAAAAATTTATAAAAGGAAAGATTCATTCCCTGTCCCTGGTGGACCATAAGGTATTTATCAGCCCTGAATAGCAGCAGGGTTTCCCCAGCAGGGTTTCCATAGATCCGAAACACAAAAGGCAGGCCGGATACGCGTATCCGGGCGCGCCTTTGATTTTTATATTATTTAGAGCTTACCAGCCAAGGGTCAGATAAGCATGGATGGAGTTGGCTGCAGAACGGCCTGCACCCATGGCAAGGATAACCGTGGCCGCGCCTGTAACGATGTCGCCGCCGGCCCAGACGCCTCTTTTGGATGTTTTGCCGTTGCTGGAATCTGCAATAATATTACCCCATTTATTCAAAGCCAGATCCGGGGTCGTATTGGTGAGCAGCGGGTTTGCGTTGGATCCCAAAGCCACGACAACCAGATCACAGTCTATTTTAAACTCGCTGTCTTCAATAGCCATGGGCCGGCGGCGGCCGGAAGCATCAGGTTCGCCCAGTTCCATTTTCAGACATTCAATACCGGTTAACCTTCCATTTTCATCACCTAAGAACCGGATGGGATTGGTCAGCAGGACAAATTCGATTTTTTCCTCTTCTGCATGGTGCAACTCTTCGTTTCTTGCGGGCATCTCTTCCCTGGAGCGCCTGTAAACAACCTTGACAGAGTCTGCACCTAAACGCATGGCTGTTCTGGCAGAGTCCATGGCCACGTTACCGGCTCCTATAATCACGACATTTTTACCCCGGGCAATGGGGGTGTCGTATTTCGGGAACAGATACCCTTTCATCAGATTGGTCCGGGTCAGGTATTCATTGGCAGAATAAATACCAATGAGGTTTTCGCCGGGCAGGTTCATGAATTTAGGAAGCCCTGCACCCACGCCGATATATACTGCGTCATAGCCTTCGTCAAACAGTTCGTCAACGGTGATGGTGGCACCGATGACACAGTTGCATTCAATCTTTGCTCCCATTTTTTCAAGGGTGGCCACTTCCGATGCAACAATTTCCTTGGGCAGACGGAATTCAGGAATTCCGTACACCAGAACCCCGCCGGGTTTGTGAAATGCTTCAAAGATGGTGACATCATGGCCCTTGGTTAAAAGGTCACCCGCAACGGTCAGGCCGGAGGGACCGGAACCGATAACCGCTACTTTTTTGCCGGTTTTTTTAGCCACAACAGGTGCTTCACCAATACCGTGTTTGCGTTCCCAGTCCGCAGCAAAGCGTTCAAGATAACCAATGGCAACGGGTTGTTCTCTTTTGCCGAGCAGGCATTTGCCTTCACACTGTTCTTCCTGGGGACAGACCCTGCCGCAGACAGCGGGAAGGGCATTACGTTCCCAAAGTTTTTTGGCTGCCGCGGAAAAATCACCATCAGCGATGCATTTGATAAACGCAGGAATGGATACGGAAACCGGGCATCCATCCATGCAGGCGGGTTTTTTGCATTGCAGGCAGCGTTTGGCTTCGGTGATTGCCATCTCTTCGGTAAGGCCCAAGGGAACTTCCAAAAAATTTCTGCGCCTGACATCCGGATCCTGTTCCGGCATCACTACCCGATCAATTGGTTCTTTTTTACCAACCATTTATTCCTCCATATATATCCCAAGAAACGGGCGCGTTAATTTGCATTACACTTGCATTTGTTGTAAGCATCCATGGACTGTTTCTCAACTTGGGTATAGGATGCAAGCCGTTTGGCAAGTCCATCAAAATCAACCTGGTGGCCGTCAAATTCAGGGCCGTCCACGCAGGCAAACTTTGTCTTTCCGCCCACAGATACCCGGCATCCGCCGCACATTCCCGTGCCGTCCACCATGATGGGGTTCAGGCTGACCATGGTCTTGACGCCTTTTTCCTTGGTGATCAGGCTGCAGAATTTCATCATGGGAATGGGGCCGATGGCCACAACCAGGGCAATGTCCTCTTTTTCAATGGTCTCTTTGAGTACCTCCGTAACAAATCCGTGATGGCCCTTGGAGCCGTCATCCGTGCAGATATACAGGTGATCGGAGGCTTTCCGCATTTTTTCTTCCAGAATGAGCAGGTCGTAAGTCCTGGAACCCAGAATCGCTGTGACCTCATTGCCGGCAGCCTTCAGGGCCCGTGCAATGGGGTGCAGTACGGCAATGCCGGTGCCGCCGCCCACGCAGACAACCTTGCCTATCTTGTCAATATGGGTGGGCGCACCCAAAGGACCGATGAGTGCAAAATATTCTTCGCCGACCTTCAAATCTTTGAACCGGGCCGTGGATTTGCCGACGACCATGTAAATGATGGTAATGGTGCCTTTTTCAGGATCCGTGTCCGCCATGGTCAGCGGGACGCGTTCGCCGGTCTCGTCTGCCTGAAGAATGACAAACTGGCCGGGTCTGGCCTTTTTGGATATACGAGGAGCTTCTATTTCGTTGAGGATAATGGTTCCCTGGGCCAATTCCTCACGATGCACTATTCTTGCCATTATTATCCTCCGTATTTGAGTTTGGAATCATCTCAATTTTATGGCATTGAGGGCAAACATCCTTAATAAATTTCATAACAGGTCATCTTATTGATCACTTTGCCTAAAATCAAGTAGAAACCCGTTATGGAATAATACATAATTGATTTAATTTCTATGCTCCGGCTGTAAATTGCATGGATATTGTTTTATAAAAAACTGTCGGGCCAGTATCAAATAAGGGTTTCAAAATAATCCGGAGTGATGACATCCCCAATTTTTTTCTTCAGATCCAGGAGTGCCGATTTTTGTGCTGCCAGGATTTCAAACAGTTTTTCCGGAAGGTTTTCTTCCTTTGCATATGCTTTTTCCTGAAGTTCAATGCGCTGGATGATTTTTTCCGTGTACAGGGCAAACTGCATATCATAAAGGGATCTGGGATAGTCCTTGTCAATGATTTGCCCGAACAGTCCGGCCAGATCATTGTAGCAGGGCAGGTTGCCGATGGGGGTGGACAGATGTCCGACTTCGTTATGGGCATATCTTTCCAGCCAGGCCAGCCATACTTTGACATCCCGTTTTTCTCCGAGAAGCTTGTCTGAATGGCCGCCCCTGGCCCGGTGGGTCAGAAAATAGTTCAGGCCTGCCATCACCGGCCTAAAAGGCTCCCTGATGGCCGGGTTGTTGAAGAATTTGAACTGGGCATCCATGTAATCGCCCAGGGCGCCGGGGATAAAGGGGGCGTTGGCCCAGGGGGCACGTTTAATGCCTGTGACCCCGACTTCTGTGGATGTGGTCGCAGATACAATACAGGCACCGATGACAACGCCGGCATCCGGGGTCTTTGCGACCCACACCGGCGGCATGGTGTCCGCGTCCCTGCCTGAATAGGTGAATATCCGTGTCACCACCCCTTCGGGATTGGCTGCTTCAGGCGAGTAGTTGTCCAGGTTTTCCGAGGCCATGGTGCACCTGGAATTGGGATGGGATATGGGGATGGACTCGGCCTTGTCATTGGTTTTGCCCTGGTGCCATTCACCCTGGAAGTTGATTCCCTTTTCCGGGGCAGGTTCCATATTGCCAACCCAGTGGGGTTTGAGATTTTCGTCAATAAGGACATTTGACCAGATCACTTCGTGGCCGGGTTGCCGCAGTACTTTCATCAACAACGGATCCCCTTCAATGTTCAGACCCTCCACAATCCCGAATATCCCGTTTTCCGGATTAATGGTGCGGATGCTGCCGTCTTGGGAAATCCACATCTGGGCCAGGTCATCGCCTATAAATACATTTCCGGCCATGGCCGTGGTGGTTTTTCCGCATCCGGAAGGGGCCGCGCCTGCACACCAGGTAGTCCGGCCACCGGGTCCGCCGATGCCCGTAATAAACATATGTTCGGACAACTCCCTGCCCCGCTCCTGGTATACGGCCTTGTCCACGGCAAACCTGTGATTGCCCTTTTTAAGCAGCAGGGTATTTCCGGCATAGGTGCATTTCCAGGCATAGGTGGTCTGATATTTCCGGTCCATGAACACCCGGGCCTGGGGAAGGTCCTCGGTGCGGTTCAGGCCTTCGGAGTGTACATTGGTGAAAAAATATCCTTTTTGCGTAACTTCGCGGTCGAAATCATCAAAGGCGTTTCGGTAAAGCAGCTCTGCGCTGTGGGATATATAGGCAGAGGATGTAATCTCCAAGGCAGGGTTGGCTACAGGGGACCCCACAGGCCCTCTCATGTAAAATCCAACGATCATGGTCAGGTTTTCCATGATGCCTGACATGTTGTTTTCAATTTCCTGCGCGGCTTTTTCGGGGGGCATGCGGTTGGCAAGGCTGGATACCAGGTCCTGGGGTTCGGCGATGTAGTAGGTGCGGTCCACAATCCTTCCCTGTTCACCGGCCAGGTCAAAATGGATGGTGTGCCCTGCCATGGCAAGGGGGCGTTCCTCGCCCCTTTCAAGGGCAATTTTCCGGATGGCATCCTTGTCTTCATCTGATCCGGTATTAATAAATACTTTTGACGGCCTGCAAAGCGCAATGGCGTTGGCGATACGGATCCGTACCTCCGGGTGCTTGATCCTGGCCATCTTGGCTGATTGTGTGCTGTCAAGTTTTAATTCAAATAGATTTTGGGCCTGGGTGGGAGTACTGATTTTTCCAAGGGTATTTAAAGGGTCCATAGGTAATAATTTAAGTCCAAATAATGTTTATGGATTGTCAAGGTTCAAAGGCTTGTGTCTACCATTTAATCCGGGAAAATTAAATAAAATATTACAATTTGGTGAAAAAAAGAAAATATGCACGGGAGGAATAAATTATGATAAAACCATGGCATTGAGTAAAGAAACAATAATGTCGGGAGGCAGTTTATGACACATATATTTGCAGATCTTCATAACCACACCACTGCATCTGACGGGGATTTTTCCCCCGGTGACCTGGTGGCCCGGGCTGCGGGCATGGGGATCAAGGTTCTGGGGGTGACCGATCATGATACCCTGGACGGACTTGAATCTGCACTGGATGCAGGGAAAAGACAGGGTATAGAGGTCTTTCCGGGAGTTGAGATCTCCGTGCGCTTTAACCGGGCATTTTTCACGGGCACCCTGCACCTGCTGACCTATTTTTCAAGCGCGCTGTTAAAAGATTCAGGGTTTATCACGCGATTTAAAACCCTGCTGGCTGCAGGACGGGGCCAGAGTCTGGTCCGGGCAAGAATTGAGAAGATCAACGAAGTCTTCGGTTCTTCCGGAAAATTCCCTTTATTATCAAGGGATCTTGCCTTTGAAGACATTGCCGCATATTCGGCCAATGCCTCCCGCCGTCATTTTGCCCTGGCCCTGGCCGAGAAACTGGGTATTTCGGACAAAGATACCATTACCCGGATCATCGGCAATGACAGTCCTGCCTATCTGCCTTCGGGAGTGGACCTTGAGCAGGTGAGGGGGTTTTTAAACACTGAACCTGTGGTCGCAGTACTGGCCCACCCGGCTGCCGGTTCGTTTCCCGGGGAAGGGCATTACAAGGAGGTGCTGCCGCCCCTGGAAACCGTGGTGCGTCTGCTGCCCGAGGTTCTGGACGCCGGTGTCAAAGGCCTTGAAGTCCATTATCCGGGCCATGCACCGGAACATAGGGCACTGCTTCTGGCCTGGGCGCAGAAATATAATCTGCTTGTCACCGGCGGTTCTGACTGCCATGACAGCGCCAGCCGTCCTTTGGGGGCAGCAGGGGCGGATGAACAGGAATTTATGCGGTTAAAGCAGGAGGTGCTGTGCGTAGAAAAGAAAAGCAGATAACCGATCAGGATCAGGTTGAGGGCATCATAAAACAGGCCAAAGTCTGCCGTTTAGGCCTGTCAGACAACGGGCAACCCTATGTGGTGCCTTTGCATTTCGGATATGCTCCGCCTTTTTTATATTTTCATGGGGCAGATAAGGGACGAAAACTTGATATCCTGGCTGCCAACGCCCGGGTCTGCTTTGAGTTTGATAGACTTGAAAAGATCAATAAACACGCATCTGCCTGCAACTGGGGGGCTTGTTATACCAGCATCATTGGTGAAGGAACGGCACGTATTCTTGTTGATCAGGAAGAGAAGATTAACGGCCTGAACTGTATTATGGCCCAGTACAGCTCCCGCACCTTTGAATTTGGGGCGGAGGATCTGGCTGAAACCGCCGTGATTGAGGTCAGGATACTAAGGATGACTGCCAAGCGGTCCGGGTAAGGCCCAATGCAATAAATAAGATAATTCCAATTAAAACCATGAAGCGCTTATCAACGACGCTTAAATTCAGGTTCACTGGATCTTGTTTCCTCTTCAGTGCGTGTTTTACCGTCCTGGTGTTTTTTGTTCTGGGGAGGATGCGTCTTGCGCTGATTGCGATTATCCTGTTCCTGCTTCATTTTGTTGTGACCAGGGTGACGTGGATCCATGGCCCGTTTTCCTGGAGACTGTCTGCGTTGGTCCATTTCATCACGCCGTTTGTCTTTTTGAACTGGGTCCTTTTGTAATTGCCGAGACCCCTCTCTACGCGGGGCTTTGTAGCGTGAATCCTTTTTTTGTTGGTACTTGTTATTATACCGTGGGTCCCTGGGGTGAGGATCTTTTTTTTGCCGGTGTTTGTCATTCCCGCGGGGGGCCGCCTTGGGGGGGCGATATTTTGGATCCTTTGACGGAGGCTGATCGTGCCCATCGTATTTATGATCGCGGTGATCATTATGGAAATGGCGCCCCTTCCATCTGGTGTCCGATGGCCAGTGCGTACGAGGCAACGCGATCCAGTTTCCGCCTTTGGTTCTGCTATAGTACCACCGTTGACTGTTATAGAAATAGTAATAGCCGTGGTAGTTGTAGTACGGCTGTTCGTACAGGATTACCGTGTAAGGCAAGGCTGGCACGACCGTCACATTGGATTGGTAATAGGGATCAGAATAGTAGCTGTCAGCCGGAACCACACACCCTGAAAAGAGGACTGCGCTGCTGACAAGCATGAGTAGAGCGAGTAGTGTTAATCTGTTCATACATTACCTTATTTATATCTTATAAATATATCGTGCCCGACTGTCGGCATATTGTTTTAAGCTGTTCGTCCTTTTTCCCGGAAGAGATCAGATAGTCTATTTCATGAAACGATGCTATCTGTACCGCTCCGCAATGGTGGAATTTGGTTTCATCACTTAAAATCATACGGCATCTGCCATTTTTAAGCATGGCGCGGGCCACCTCTGCTTCTTCAAGGTTGGTGTCCATAAATGCATGTTTCATGTCAATGGCAGCCACCCCCACAATGGTCATATCCACAAAAGTTCGGGAAATGAGTTCAATGGTGATCTCTCCTAAGCATTCCCGCTGCAACGGCATGTAGCGGCCCCCAAGAATATATGTTTTATGGGTGGGGTTGTCGGCCGAGGCAATATCCGCCAAAAGCGGGGAGTTGGTGTAGATGGTAATGTCATCCACGGTGGGAAGCTTGCCTGCCAGGGCCAGGGTGGTGGAACCGCAATCAATGAATAAGCGCATTCCAGGGGTGATAAATTTAATTGCCTGCTGGGCAATATATTCTTTTTCCTGTACCTGGGATTCAAACCGCTCCGGGAAGCTTGGCTCTGTTTTATGCCGCAGGCTTACAGCACCGCCATGCACCCTGCGCAGTACATTGTCCTGTTCCAATTCCACAAGATCCCGCCGGATGGTCTCTTGGGTAACTTCAAGGGCGGATGAAAGATCAGGCACCGAGACCCGCCCTTTTTTTTGAATTTCCTGTTTAATGTGGGTAAGACGATCAGTTTTTTTCATGCATGGGATCCATAGGATAAAATATTTGCTTTTCTGAACAAAAAAATGTAACGCATTTATCTGCAAAAATAAACTGAATATTGAAAGGTAATCCGGAATTATGGCGTGGTGACGTGCCTTGGTGCGTAAAATATTTCCATACAGGTGTCTGTTTTGCCCGGTGCCAGGTTTACCCCTTTAAAGGCAATTCTGTACCGGGGCAGAAAAGAGCCTTTCTTCTCCTGTACTATCTTGTTGTTTACCGCCAATGAAATGGTTCCGCACAAGCGTTTTTGTGCATGCAGGTTAATATCTGCCTTTATTGAACCGGCATTGGCAGGTATTCTTACGCACTGAATATCACTGGTAAATTCTTTGGGGCAGATTACAGGTATCAACTGTGAAGCCGCAACCGGTGTGCGCAGTTCCACGGCAAGCTTTTTGCCAAGCTTGCACCCCTCCACAAAAGAGTAGTCACCGGGATCCCCCGGGTGCAGGACATTGCCGCAGGCCATGATAGCAGGCAAATCAGATTGTCCGTACTGGTCCACAACAAGCCGGTTGTTCTGCATGAAGGGTTCTAAATTGCTGGCATAGGCAAGGGTGTTTTCTGCTGTGAACCTGCCGGAGAAGACCACGCTGTCACAGGGGATAAACCGTTTTGCTTCTCCATGTCGTGTGGTTTGCCGGACGGTGATGCCTTCAACATGATCTATCCCTTGAATGGCGGTGATGCGGGTGCTGCAGTGTACTGGAATTCGGCGTGCCAGGGTATACAGGGAAAGGGGACGGTAGGTGGCAATCTCCTGTTCTTGTTCAAGCATGGCAACCACTTTGCCGCCCTTTCCCAGCAGGGTGGCAAGGGCGGAGAAACTTACTATTTCCGTGCCCACAATAATAGTGCGGCCAAAAGGAAGGGTTTTGTTTTGGTTGCAAATACGTTGCAGGGCACCGGTGGTCATCACTTCCAGCGGACGAAGGCCTGAGGTGAGCAGACCATGGCGGGTTGACTCCCTGCACCCTGTGGCCAGCACCACTTTTCGTGCATTCATGGTGGACAGGCCTTCCGGAGTGCGTACGCTGACCTCTCCTTTGGGAGTTACCTTTAATGCGGTGGTATTGGTCTGAATATTGGAGGCAGAGACCTTTTTTGAAATTTTTTTGATAAAGGCTTTTGCCGTCATCGGGTATTTATATACATTGATTCCAAAGCTGCGATGGCCGCAGGTGAGCGGAATACCACCCCAGTAATTTTCACGTTCCAGTATACGGTATGACACGCCTGCAGCTTCCAGGGAGTGGGCAATACCAAGCCCGGCAGGGCCGGAACCGATGATGATGACATCGTATTGTTTCATGGCTATTTTTTTTCCTTGTCGTTATGAAAACCGTTTGCAATGCGGCCTCTGGTAATTTGCTGCATGCGCTGCATGCAGTTAAAACCGTTACAGCGCCCCATCATGGCACGTGTTCTCCGGCGGATGCCGCCAATGTCCTGGGGAACAACCAGTGACGAAAAAACCGCTTCTACTTCACGTTTGGTAACCATTTCACAATGGCAAAATATTTCACCGCTTCCCGGCTGTTGGTAATCCCGGGGTGCATCCTCGTATAAATTGGGCATGACAGGCCAAATAATATCCTCTTTGGCCACCGGAGTAACATGTGCAAACAGATTGGTTTTAAAATGATCCTCAATGAGGGTATGCACGTAATTGGCGATCCCCAGGGAAGCGGTAAGCCCGGTGGACCGAATACCGTTTACGCCGATCCAGTTTTTCCCAGGGGTTGGAAATATCTGGTAGCCTTTGTGTTCCGTTGCCGTGCGCAGGCCTGCATAGGTGGCTGTTATTTCATACCGGTCCAGGGCAGGGACCAGTTTTTTGCCCTTTGCAAGCAGGTCATTGAGTACTTCATTGTCCACCATGGCCCTGTCTCGGTCGTCTTGCTCCTCAGCCGTAGGCCCGACAATAAGGTTTCCAAAGATGGTCCTGCACACCAGCACCCCTTTGGTAATGCTGCTGGGAACAGGCAATATGATTGAATTTACAAGTTGATTGGCTTTTTTATCAAGCACCACAAATTGTCCTTTGCGGGGGTGTATGGTAAACGGCGGTTTGGCGCAAATACGTTCGACAATGTCGCCATAAAGCCCTGCACTGTTAATGACCAGTTTTGCTTTATAAATGCCCGATGGGGTCTGCAGGGTCCACAGGCCGTTGGAAAAGAAACCGCCTGTCACCTGGCTGTGAAAGCGGTATTCCGCTCCATGGGCAACCGCCTGGCTAAGGTATGCCAGGGGGCTGCTCCATGGATCAATGACAAATTCACCAGGTACATGCACGGCACCCAGTGCCTTATCACTTAAATTGGGCTCATGCAAAAGCAGTTCTTCCCGGGATATCTGCCTTACATCCAATACCTTATTCTTGTGGGCTTTGGCCACAATACCGGGCAGTTTGTCCAGCTCCTCCCGGGTCCAGGCCACCACATGGGCAGCGGTTTTTATTAAAGGGAGACCCAGTTTTTCCCTGATGGATAAGAACTCCTTATAGCCGTCCTGCATGCAAGCGTGTTCCAGACTGGCTTCAGGTGCATCAAAACCGGTATGAAGAATGGCGCTGTTTGCCTTGCTTGCGCCGGATAAAATATCGCCCCCGCGTTCCAGCAATAATGCCTTGTAGCCTTGCAGCGTAAGCTTGCGCATAATGCCGCAGCCGACAACCCCGCCGCCGATAATTATAACGTCAAAAATATTTTTGGGCCCTGAAGGTGTCATAAAAAACCTCATATATTTTGTTGCTTGATCGGATATATATGTATCATTGTTGGTAATAAAGCAAGAAATAAAGAAATATAGTTTGTTTTATTGTTGTTTTTATTTGTTTTATGTTGCTTTTTTATATTGGATGATGTAGGGCAATTAAATTAAATACAGGCATTAAAAACAAGTGAACCTGCGAGTATTTATTTATTCGTATTTATTTAAAATATGCAGATGTCATTAAATTGTCTTTTAACACAGGAGGTTGAGGCTATGGCTGATTCGAAAAGGAATGAAAAGGTGCTTACCCGGGCATTGGGGTTGCCTGAATGTATTACAATTACCACCGGTGCGGTGGTCGGAGTGGGTTTATTCACCGTGGGTTCCGCCCAGGTCGGTGTAATGGGCAGTTCGGTGATCATTGCCACCATTATTGCCTTTCTTCTTGTGCTATGGCCTGCTGCCATTTATGGCGAGCTTGGAGCGGCATTGCCACTTGCCGGTGGAACCTATGCCTATGCAAAACGAGCCATAAACTATCCTACTGCCATATTCTGCAGCTGGAATTATACCATTGCCCAGATTGGTATCGGCGGCTCCGAGGCCCTGGCATTTGCCAACTATTTCATGTGGTTGCTCAAGGCGCTTCACATCGACTGCTCCATTGATCCCAGGATTATCGCGACCATACTCATGGCCTTTTTTGTCTATATTAATTACCGGGGCATTGAAATTGCCGGCAAGTGGCAAAATGCTTTTATGTTTTTCTTCTGGGGTGCATCTCTTGTCTGGTTTGCCATGGTGATCAGAAATATGGATTTTACCAGTTTCTCTCCCGTGCTCTCCGGGATCCCGGCAAATATTACGGCACTGGCAAAAAGTATTTTGATGATATGGTGGTGTTTTGCCGGATTTGAAACGGTTGTGGGCATGGGTGCGGAAGTTAAATATCCCCAGATAACCATTCCCCGGGCCCTGTGTCTCTCTCCCTTTATTGTATTCGGGGTAAACGCACTGTTCCAGTGGTTTCTTATCGGGTTAACTCCGGCGGCAAGCCTGGGAATTTTGGCAACCACAGATGCGCCTTTTGCCGTTGCCATGGAAGCGGCCGGTATCGTTGGGATTCCCCTTGTCATCCTTTGTCTGGGCATTACTTTCGGGGGCGACTTTTCCACCATGAACCCCTGTGTAACCGGCCCTGCCCGTTACATGTATGTTATGGCCAACGACGGGTCCATGCCCCGCATATTCGGCCAGCTTCATCCTAAATATAAAAGTCCGTATGTCTCTGTTATTGTTGTCGGCCTGATTGCCATCGCCCTCATCGCAACAGGGTCCATTGCCGTTATTGCGGCAATGT
The DNA here is from genome assembly GCF_000745975.1 of Desulfobacter vibrioformis DSM 8776. Taxonomy (GTDB): domain Bacteria; phylum Desulfobacterota; class Desulfobacteria; order Desulfobacterales; family Desulfobacteraceae; genus Desulfobacter; species Desulfobacter vibrioformis. Next base: position 66,715 of record NZ_JQKJ01000011.1, read on the forward strand.
GCGCATTTTGCCAGATGACCTGTTATATAATCGGTTATATTTCATATCTGATGCTGCAGAAAAAAGAACCCAATCTGGAGCGCCCATACAAAGTCCCTGCCGGCAAAATAGGTGCGATTATCAGTATTGTCGTTTACCTGGGACTGATGATTCTTGCCCTTGATCGCTATGCGCTACCGTTTAACATCGGTTTTGATATAATTTGCGTATTATACTATTTTATGTATGTACGAAAAAGACCCATTCCCCAGGAATCTGTTGATATTGAATTGCTTACCATGCAGACAGCCAAACCGTCAACCACGGAACAAGACGCATTGGACAAACAGTATAAGCGCTGGAAAATAGGTGCTATCTCGGTATTTGTTATTTCAAATATGCTGTTTGTTGCCGGGTTTTTCCTTTAACTTCCTATAACCCCCATGGGCCGCAAGCCCACAACGAACAATGAAACTAAAGACACCAACAATGCGGGCTAAAATGGGCGCCTCCAGGCGCTTCACCCTCTTGTTTCCTGTATCTTGTCTCTAGTTTCTTATAAAGGTTATATCAAATGGAACAGTTTATCGGTGTTGACCAAGGAACAACAGCTACAAAGGTTTCGTGCGTATACGAAGATGGCCGGGCCCAACTTGTGTATCAGAAAAATCACAGGCAAATCACCCCGGAACCGGGCTGGGTTGAGCATGATGGTGACGAAATCTATAATAATATAGCCCAAGCTCTGGACAAGACCGGTCCCGGTTCTGCCCTGGGGATAGATCACCAGGGGGAAAGTATTGTTGCCTGGGACAAGAAAAGCAAAACGTGTTTTTATAATGTTATTGTCTGGCAGGATTCACGCACAAGTGCATGGATTGAAAATTTGAAAAAGGACGGGCTTGAACCTGTGGTGCAGGAAAAAACCGGCCTGCCCCTTGACCCCTATTTTCCTGCAAGCAAAATGCGCTGGATTCTGGACAATATTCCTGAAGCAAAGACGGCTCTAAAAAAGGGTCGCTTGTGTATGGGGACCATGGACAGCTTTTTTATCCATCGGCTGACAAATGTTTTCAGTACGGATTATAACTCAGCCTCCCGCACCTGTCTGTTTAATGTCCGCACCCTGGCGTGGGACCGGGAACTTTGCGACATTTTCGGCGTTCCCATGGAAGTACTGCCCCCGGTGGTCTCCAACCTGGGAGATTTTGGATGCTTTGGTTCAACCCCGGTCACAGCAAGTATTATTGATCAGTTTGCCGGTATTTACGGCCATGGGTGCCGCAAAGCAGGGGACTTTAAGTTCACCTTTGGAACCGGCGGTTTCATGCAGGCCCTGTCAGGTGAGTCCATCGTGGAAGACAAAAAGTATGGTCTACTGCCCTGCCTGTGCTGGAAATTCGGCAATGAAGCCCCCATGTTCGGTGTTGACGGGGGAATTTACAATGCCGCTTCCGCCATAAACTGGGCCAGGTCCTTAACGCTTTTTGATGAATATGAAGAGTTGAACGATTTTTCCTATCCGTCAGCAATTGAGCGTAATTTGGCATTTGTGCCCGCACTTTCCGGTTTGGCCTGTCCCTATTGGGACAGGAGTGCTGCAGGCTTGTGGGCAGGCATGCATTTGGGCACAACCCGCAAAGACATGATGCAGGCGGTGGTGGAAGGAATTGCCTTGCGCGCTGCCACAATTTTAAATGTGACAGATCAAATTGTTCCTTTAAAAGAAGAGATGAAAGTTGACGGAGGGATTACGGAAAATCCCTATTTCCTGCAATTTCTTGCTGACATAACCCGGAAAAACGTCATTGTCCCCGATTATGGGCAAATAAGCAGTTATGGTACGGCACTGCTGGCCCGAAAAGGGCTCGGCAAAGAGGACAGTCCCGTGAATACGGCATGTTCCCAAGTAACATGGAAGGATAAAACACAACGCGATTATTTGAAGTATTTTGAAAAAATGGTACGCTGTTCCCGGGGAACAAGAAAAATAGGCTCCTCGCAGATTCGTGTGTAATCATTATCAAAAGAACGTTTTAAGCATCCAGGTGCCTGCCAAACCGCTTGAGTAAAAGGGAGTTGCCCACAACGGACAGGGAGGAAAACCACATGGCGATACTGGCTGCTTCCGGGGTTAATGATATCCTGAATGCCGGGTACAGGATACCTGCGGCCACGGGAATCATCAGAATGTTGTAGAAAAAGGCCCAGAAAAAATTGCGTTTTATGGTGGACAGGGTTTTTCTCCCTAACCGCACGGCCCGGTCCACATCTTTTAAATCATTTTTTACCAGCACCACCTCACAGGTCTCCTTGGCCACATCCGTGCCCGAACCAATGGCAATGCCGATATCTGCCTGGGCAAGGGCAGGAGCGTCATTGATGCCGTCGCCCACCATGGCCACTTTTAATCCCTTGGCCTGCCATTTTTTTACCTGGTTGATTTTGTCCTGGGGCATGACCTCGGCAGCCACTTCCTCAATACCGGCCTGTTGGGCTGCCCAAAGGGCTGCGGCCTTATTGTCTCCTGACACCAGGGCGGTCCGGATGCCTGCGGCGTGCAGACGTTCAATGGCGTCCGTTGCTTCGGGTTTGATCTGATCTTCCAGGGCAATCACCCCCTTAACCTGGTGATCCAGGCTGATAAAGACAAGGCTCTTGCCCTGGTTTGACAACGCCTGTCCCTTGGCGCGGATATCATCTGACATGTTGTCATCTGCCACCAACGCCAGGTTCCCGGCCTTGAGCAATTGATCACCAAGGCGGCATTCGATGCCCTGGCCCGGGATCTCTTTTGACGCCGATGTGGGGTCAGGCCCGATGCCCTTTTCCCGGGCAAAACCTGTAACCGCCGGGGCCAGGGGGTGGGTGGAATGGGTTTCCGCACTGGTCGCCCAGGACAGCAACTGTTTTTCTGTAACACCGTTGCGTGGAAAGACACCTGTGACAGATGGTTTTCCCGTGGTCAGGGTGCCGGTTTTATCAAACAGAACCATATCCAGGTGTGAGATATTTTCCAGGGCAGATCCTTTTTTAAACAGGATGCCCCGGTTAAGCCCCAGGCCCGAACCCACCATGACGGCCGTGGGTGTGGCAAGTCCCAGGGCGCAGGGGCAGGCAATGACAAGAACGGCAATCATACGTTCAAAGGCAAATAAAAACGGGGTGGAACCGGACGGGATAAATCCAGGGACTGCAAGGTACCAGATGGCAAAAGTGATCAGGGACACAACCGTCACCACAGGTACAAATATGTTGGAGGCGGTGTCGGCCACCCGCTGGATCGGTGCCTTGTCTGCCTGGGCATCCTCCACCATTTTAATAATGCCGGACAGCACCGTGTCGCTGCCCGTGCGGGTGGTGGTCATTGTGATGGGTGCGGACAGGTTGATGGTGGCACCTGTGACGGCATCTCCCGCCGATTTTTCAACCGGAAAGGACTCCCCGGTGAGCATGGATTCATCCACCGCGGTTTCGCCCCCAAGAATTTTTCCGTCCACGGGAATTTTTTCACCGGCCAGTACCCGGACCGTATCGCCGGGGACTACCATGGAAACATCCACAATACTTTCCTTGCCGTTCTTTATCACCCTGGCCGTGTCTGCATTCAAAGCCAGAAGGGTTTTAAGTGCCTGGCTGGTTTTGCCCGTGGCCCTTGCCTCAAGCATCTTGCCGATCATGATAAAGGTGATGAGCATGGCAGAACTGTCAAAAAACAGCATCTGGGAAGCATCTATAAAGATCAGTGAAAAAAGACTGTAGAAATAAGCGGCTGACACCCCCAGGCTGATCAGCACATCCATGTTGGCCAGCCGGTTTTTCAGGGAATAATAGGCCCCTTCAAAGAAGGTCCGGCCGGAAACCGCCATGACAGCCGTGGCCATGATGCAAAGGATGACATTGGTGACCACAGGCCGAAACGGCATCACATGCATGATGACCATCATGGGCACGGTGACGACCAAGGCAAACAGGAATCTGAATTTTTCCCGGGTGCCGGCCTGCGGGCCCTGACTGGTTTCAAGGGAAGCGCTGTAGCCTGCATTTTTGACCACATCCAGGACCTTTTGATCATCCATCAGATCCGGATCATAGGAGACAAAGCCCTTTTCAAGGGGCAGGTTGATGGCCGTGTCTGCGATGCCGTCTGTCCTTGCAAAGGCCTTTTCAATGGCCAGGGCACAGTTGGCACAATGCATGCCCTGGATGGAAAAGCTGATGTTGCAAAGGGGTTTTGCCTCATCCGGTCCTTGGGGCTTTGTCTCGGGCTGCGTTGCCGGTTCCTCGTTGTCTCCGGCAGCATTTTCCGGGGTCAGGGCGTAACCCTCCGCCACAATGGCAGCCTTGAGTTCATCTAAGGAGGCTGTACCGTGTTCCAGTGCCAGGGTGACTTTTTCCTGTTCAAATGACGCCGACACATCACTGACCCCGTCAAATTTTTCCAGGGCTTTTTTTACGGCATTTTCACAGTGCATGCACATCATGCCGTATACTTTTATTTCATGGGCGGTGGTCATGGCACCTCAGATCTCTTTAACCGTGAACCCAAATTCGCAGATCGTCTTGATCACTGTGTCCATATCCACATCGCTGCCGGCATTAAAGTCGGCCTTTTTTCCTTCAAGGTCCACGGACACATCCGTTCCGACAGTTTCCAGATATTTTTTAACCCGGTTGACGCAGTGCGTGCAGGACATTCCTTCGACACTTAAATGCTTTTCCATATCATTATCCTTTCCAATGGGTTGAAGTGAGTTTATTAACTTAGAATAAAAACGATCAGAACCATGTCAATATGTGATGGCAAAAAAAGTTTGTCAAGGCTTTTATTTCCCCTGTGGTGGCGGAAATTTAAAAGATTGCCAGCAGCCGGAATTTGTCAAAGATCAAAAGCAGACCAATAACAATGAGCAGCCCGCCTGCACATTTATTGATAATGCCCATGACCCGGGTGGCCTTTTTCATGAAACTGAGCATGGAGTTGATGAATATGGATATCACAATAAAAGGCAGGGCCATGCCCGCGGAATAGGTGGCCAGCAGAAGCACGCCTTTAAGGATGGTGTCCTGGCTGCCTGCCACAATGAGAATGCTGCCGAGCATGGGGCCGATGCACGGGCTCCATCCCGCCCCAAAGGCCATACCGATCAAAAATGTGCCAAACAGATGAAAGGGTGTCTCCTTGACATGAAACTTACGTTCAAACTGAAAACTTTTGATGTTGATGATACCGAGCAGATGCAGGCCGAAGACCAGGATAATGCCGCCGCCCATATAACGAACTGCCCAGGAATACCGGGAGGCAAGCCCGCCGAGAAAAGAGGCGGATGCCCCGAACAGGATAAAAATAAATGAAAATCCAGCCACATAGGCCAGGGTGGACAGGATTACTTTTTTGCGCACTTCTTTGTTGTCAGCTGTGAGTTCATCTAAGGAGAGCCCTGTGATAAAGCTGAAATAGGCCGGGATCAACGGCAGCACACAAGGGGACAGAAACGACAGAAGGCCTGCCGCAAAAGCTGCAGGGAATGTGATGGTCTGGGTCAGCATGGCATTGTTTCCTTTAATTCTTGTTTGCGTTCAGGCACTCATCATGAGGGGTAAACTAAGCTTTTTGGGCGTGGTTTTCAAGCCTGAGCTTACGGTGGAAATGATAAGATAAACTGTAAGTTAATTCAATTTATATGTTATGACGTCAAATATGACGGAATAATTTTTTAAAGGGGCAAGGAGGAAGCATGCAGTTCAATCCCGCTGAACGGAAATTATTTAAAACCCTTATTGTGTTTTTTTCGTTAATGCTTTTATTCGTGGCAGGATGTAATGGGGCTGCCAGTGGCGATCAATTGACAATGAAAATACTTCATATCAACGATGTCCACTCAAATTTAGAAGCGTCTGATGTTGATTTAAGTTTTGAGGGCGTTGAAACCGCCTGCCAGCTAGGCGGCATGGCAAAGATCGCATCAAAAATCAGCGAACTTAAAAAAGAAACGGATAATTGTCTGATTCTTCATGCCGGGGATGCGGTTCAGGGAACACTTTTTTATACGCTGTTCCGAGGCAAAGCGGATGCTGACGTGATGAACGCCATTGGGGTTGATGCCATGGCCATTGGCAACCATGAATTTGACGATGGAGATGCGTGGCTGGCCGGATTTATCCGGAGCCTGACTTGTCCGGTGTTAAGCGCAAATATTGAAGTCCCTTCCGCCAATGTCCTGTATGGCCTGTACGAACCATATATTGTCAAAAAAGTCGATGGAAATCAGGTTGGCATTATTGGGCTGACCATTGCCGGGAAAACCCGGAATTCTTCCCACCCAAGTGATGAAATCGTTTTTGAAGACGAGGTTGAAGCCACCCGGGACGCGGTTGATGAACTCACAGCCCAGGGTGTAAAAAAAATCATCCTGTTGAGCCATTACGGCTATAAAAATGTTTTGGCCCTGGCCGGCCAGGTATCTGATATTGACGTGATTGTTGACGGCGATTCCCATACCCTGCTGGGCGATTTTTCTGCCTACGATCTGGATGCTTCCGGAGGTTACCCCACAATGACCACGAATGCGGACGGGGAAAAGGTAGCCGTGGTTCAGGCCTGGGCATACAGCAAGGTTCTTGGAGAGCTGGATGTCACCTTTGACGGTGATGTCCTGGAAAGCTGTACAGGGACACCGCATCTGATCCTGGGGGATACATTCACCCGGAAAGGTGATCATGGCGAAAAATATACCCTTAAAGAGGATGAACTGACTGCGGTGCAGACCCTGGTTAATGCCGATGCCCGGTTGGATATCGTGTCCGACGATAACGAGGTGGCCGCCATTATTGCCGGCTATGCCGAAGAGGTGGATGGCCTTGGGGAAACAGTTATCGGTACAGCGGGAGAGGATCTTTTGCACAACCGGGTACCGGGGCATGCGTATAACGGCGTCGCCCTTGATCTTGGCAGTGCGATTGCGCCGGTTGTGGCCAAAGCGTTTTATGAAATGGATTCAAATGCAGATGTTTGTATCCAGAACGGCGGCGGTGTAAGGACCAGTGTTTACCAAGGGAATATTATCTACGAGACTGCTTATACCCTGCTGCCTTTTTCAAATACCTTGTTTGAAATCAGCATGTACGGTTCAGAGATCAAATCCGTTTTGGAAGACGCTGTTGAAAACATTGCCCGGGGCGGCGGAACAGGGTCTTTTCCATACTGCTATGCACTCAAATATGACGTGGATGCCACCCGGGCGTACGGCAGCAGGATTATCGATATAGAGTTCAAAAACCGACAGACCGGTGAATGGAGCGATCTGGACGAAACCCGGATGTATGTGGTGGCCACTAACAATTATACAGCCGGCGGTAAAGATGGGTATGCGACCTTTGCAACAGTCCAGGAGAAACGCGGGGAAGGAACCAATACCTATCTTGATTATGCGCTCTCCTTTGTCAACTATGTAAAACAACTCACTGGGAAAGGCGAAACGCTCACCGCATTGCCCGATGAGGATCACTGCATCAAAAGCTACACGGCAACTGCCGATGAAGGTGATGATTTATAACCATAACAACCTGAGGCTTTGATTATTCCCGGGAAAGGTTTTTCAGCACGCTTCATGACTGCTCAGGTTTTTTCCTATCAAACGGTTTCTCCCCCCGTGTTTGGCCTCATAAAGCAGCTGGTCACAGGCATCTGCCAACTCTTGGAGGGAGATGTTCCGATTGTCGGTCAGGGTGATGACGCCCAGACTGACAGTGACAAACCCGGCGACCTGTGATGTTTTGTGGGGAATGGCCAAGTCTTCAACACCGGCTCTGATGGTTTCGGCCTTTTGCAGCGCACCAGAATGTGCCGTGGCAGGCAGAATACAACTAAATTCCTCTCCACCGTAACGAAAGGCCATATCGGAAGACCGTTTCATCTGTTCTTGAAGCAGATTGGAGATCCTGCGCAGACAGTCGTCTCCGGCCACATGGCCGTAATGGTCATTGAACTGTTTGAAAAAATCAACGTCTATGAGGATTAAGGACAAAGGCGCGCCTGAACGGCTGTGCTCTTTCATCCGGTGCGCCAGGGTATCATCAAAAAAACGGCGGTTGAAAAGCCCTGTGAGTCCATCTTTATTGGCAAGTTTTTCAAGCTGCAGGTTTTTCAGTTCCAGTTCCCGGGTGGTGCTGCTTACAAGATGACTCATGGCTTTTAAAAGCCTGAACCGTCTTAAATTTGTTTCTGGGAGTTCAATCTTTTCAGTAAAATCTTCTTCCTCGTCAAAGATCTTGCAGGTTTCAGATTCAGACAGGGCCAGTACAGTCATGGTCTGCTGTAGAAAACGAGGGGCCTTATTTTTGTCGGTATAGTATTCACCAAAGGTAAAAAAACCGGCTGAACTCGGGCCGTTCTCTAACGCTGTCATATCAACCACAATATCGTCTTCAAAAAGCGTCTTTCTTGATTCGCAGGAATACACGAAAAAGGCCTCAGGTTCGTACCCGGCCAGTTTTCTTCCCATTCGCTTGGCTCCTTCCTCCTGGAGACCTGCATCACAATAACTGAAGCGTACCTGTTCCCCGGCATAAAATCTTTCCAAAACATTAAAGGAGCCGTCAGGATTTACAGACAAAACCGGATTGGTTACATGCATGCGGCGTCTTTCTATCATGAGAGGGAAATGATTCATGAGATATAAAGATGAGGGTTGGGCTTCAATGCCCAGATACTGCAGGTATATATCCTTGACGGATTTGTGATCAATACTGTAGAGCCTGCGGCCCTTGACATGGGTGACGGCCATTTTTTTTCCAATGGGCATCCAGCTTAAATTATGGGCGGTGTTAACGCATAAATTGGGCCCTGAAAGTGCCGCAGCAGCAAACCCGTGTTCAGTCAGGTCCTGTTCCGTAAACACAACGACCCGGCTTGTTTGCTCATGATATCCACCGGCCTGGCCGCCGGCAATGACGACATTGTCAAGTTTGCCGTTCAAGGCCTTGAGAAAAGGAAGGGCGTTGACATAATTACCATCTTTAAGGCCGCAGCCAAAGACAATTACCGCTTTAGGTTTATTGTCATTGAGCGCAGTCCCCATATCTTTCCCCCCGGCCTTTAAATTATCATTATGGGTTACTAAAGCAGATACAACCCTGGTTTTTTCAAAAGCGGTAAAGCTGATCACAATGGATTTTTCTATAACATTTGCATTCAAAATTTCCCCTGCCGAGCTTGCGCCGATCACAGCACTCCCGGGAAACAGTGTACAAAGCAGCGATCGAAGGTGATTCATCGTATCCATGTCTGAAATACCGCAAAAAACCTGGATAAGGATATTTCCAGGAAAATAACCTTTCAAATCGTCCCGAATTTTCATTAAATCGTCAGCATTTTTATAAACAAGATTCATACATTTCATACAAACCGTCCTACATCATTGAGGGTGGGTATGATTTTACGACCGGCAACTGGCATTTTGATCCCTTTGCCGGGTTTTTATTTGATGCGGTGCTTAAGTACCCCTATCATGCCGTTCACATCTTTTTTTGTCAGCGCGATCTTCCTGGAAAAGTTGCAGGGCCGGGTTCCGTGATGCCATGGACTGATCGTCTATTGTATCTGGATTTCCCATTGATAACAATGCTTGTTTTCCGTCTATCAGCAAAACAACCTGCCTTCGCATGATCGCCAGAATTTCTATCCTGTTTACGGTTTCGCCCAAGGAGAGGCACAGGCCAGGCGCTAAGATGCCAAGACCAAGTTCCGGAGCCATTGCTGATTGGTTTAATGCTTCTATTTTATACCGGATCGGTTTAATTGAATAACGACACAACACGAAATTACATCAATTGCCGCTCAGCCAGTAAAACCGGTATGGGGGCAGTACCAGCTGCTCCTTGAACAGGGCCGGGGAATTTCCGGAGTATAGGTCTCTTATGTGTTCACCCATCTGAAACCCCTGGTTTTCAAGCTCAAACAGGTTCAGATACTGAGGATGTGCATCAAAATTTCCCACAACCAGAACACGCTTGCGGGTCGTGAGGTTGAAACGAATATAGGCCAGAAGTTGGGGATTACTGATTTCCAGAAGTTTCCGGTTGTTAAAATCTGAAAATTCAGGGATCTGCTTACGAACGGCGATCATCTGTTTTAATGCGTTAAATATCTTATATTCAACCGTTCCAGGCTGTTTGCGAAGCAGGGCCTGTTTCCAGTCGATTCTAGGCCGGTGGGCCCACCGGCTGTCATTGGCTTTACTGATGTCTTCAATATAGGAATAGTCGTTAATTGTTCCAAGCTCGTCTCCGTAATAAACAAGGGGGATTCCGCCAAAAGAGAAAATAATACTATGCAACAGGAGAATGTGCTGAATAATAATATCGATCTTCTCCTGATCATTCTCCTCCAACGCTTTCTCCAGCCCGATTAATGAGGTTAACGTTCCGGAAATACGGGCGTCATTGTTTTTTTTATTGTGGGCAAACAACAGTCCGCGGGCAGAGGAGTTTTCAAATTCGCCGGCAAAGTAATTGACAATAAAGTCCCGGTGGGATCTGGGCTCATATCCAGCCTGGGCAATATCTTTATCTGTAAACCCGAGTCCGATATCATCGTGGCACCGTATGTAATTGAGCCAGGTGGCCCGTTCCAATTTATCCGGCAGGTTCTTGAGCCCCTGGGTCAGCAATCTGGCGTTTTTAGTGGCAACGGCATCCCACAATAACGCCATCAGGGTGGCGTTATATGCGATTTCACACTCTTTAGCATTAATGGCATCTTCACCAAAGTACTTGACGATCTCCACCGGGGCCACGATGGCCTCGGCAATAAAAACAACCCCGGGGGCAGTGATTTGGCAGCAGTCTTTAAACAATTGCAGCAATTTATGGGCTTCATATTCATTTTGACTGGTACTGCCGATTTTTTTCCACAGGAAAGCAACCGCATCCAATCGCAGAATATCCACGCCCTGGTTTGCCCAGAACAGCAACACATCCAGCATTTCGATAAAAACCGCCGGATTGCTGTAATTCAGATCCCATTGATAGGTGTTAAAGACCGTCATGACCCACTTGTGCATGGTTTCGTCCCAGGTAAAATTGCCCGGGGACTGGTCCGGGAATATTTCCGGCAGGGTCTGTTCAAACATATCGGGAATTTCCCGGTTCTCAAAACAATAAAAGTAGTCTTGGTATCGTGTATCTTCTGACCGGGCTTTTTGGGCCCACTCATGCTCATCTGACACATGGTTTACCACCACATCCAAAGTCAGCAGCATCCCCTTTTTTTTCATGGCTTTAGCCAGATTGTTCACATCCTCCAGCGTCCCGACCTTGTGGTTGATTTTTCGAAAATCACTCACGGCATATCCGCCGTCGCTGGCCCCTTTGGGGCATTCCAGAATCGGCATGATATGAACCAGGTTGATACCCAGTTCCTGCAAGTAGGGAAGTTTTGCCTGAACCCCTTTCAGGTTGTCGGCAAAACCGTCTGCATAGAGCGTCATTCCCACCCATTTTTGATGGAGAAACCAGTTAAAATCTTTTTCCCGTTCCAGATCACTTTTCCGCAGATTCCTGGGCCGTTTTATATATTGCCGGGCCATGGTTTCCACCAGATGAAGCAGTTGCGCATTAAAATCATCCCGTTCGCCATACAATCGTTTAAAAATAAGGAAAAGACTGTAAAAATTGGCACCCAGGCGGGTGTAGAAGTGGTGGAGATCCTGTTTTCTGATTTCCGGTTTGAGCTTATCCAGAATTTCGTTTAATAAAGAGTGTGAAAATTGTTCGTACATAATCTAATTCCAGGTTTTTAAAAATGGCCTGTAAAACGTTTGATCGGTGGTGGTCGCGCCGCGTATTTCGACAACAGCCCCGGCAAATTCCTGGGCACGTTTCAGTGTTGTTTCCAAATTCCAATTTTTTATTTTTCCGAGCAGCAGAACACTGCTGAACGCATCTCCCGCGCCCACGGTATCGATGACCGATATTGTCTTTCCGGGTGAAATGGAAAGGGGAGGGGAGCCCTTTGCGCTGTAGATGACAGCGCCTTTTTCACCTCGTGTCAGGGTGATGTGTTTCAACGGTGTGGATGAAAACAATGTGTTGATCCGAAGAACTTCTTGCCCGGAGTCAGGGATCAGTTCTGCCAGCTCATGATGATTCAGCTTCAACCAGGATGTGCCGGCCAAAAGAGGAATAATATCATTGATGCGCCACCACGGCGCACGCAGATTGACATCCATGAACACATATGGCCTTGCCTGATGTTTGATTGCCTGAAGCGTGCCCGCAGAAACCGGGTTCCGTATGGCCAGGGTCCCATGGTATAAAAGCGGGTGATCGGGCAAATCAGGGAGCAGCCCGGATTGAATATAATCATAGGCGCAGGGGCTGACGATGTCGTAAGCGGGTTCATTGTCAGTAATATTCACAGTAACCTGGCCGGTTGGCTGATCCGCATGGGTCTGCAGTCCGTTAAGGTCCATTCCCCAACCCGCCATGGCATTTTTGATCTGTTCCCCCAGCAGGTCTTTTCCCACTGAAGAAATAAACAATGGCGCCGCACCAAAGGCCTGTAAATGCCAGGCCACATTAAAGGGCGCACCGCCTAAAGCCCTGTGTCCGTCCGGGAAACAGTCAAATAAAACTTCACCAAATACGATAATCTGTCTGTCGGTCATATGTTTTAATCCATCAATTTAACAGCTTATTCGGCATGGGATTATTTTTCACAGCGGCTGAAAAAATCATAATAGTCAATGCCGTCCAGGATTCCAGCCGCAAATTTTTCTTCGGAAAAATAAATCGGTTCAATATCCGTTAAATCGGAAAGTTCTTCATTATGCCGATTTTTAACGACAACAGAAAGGGTATTACCCCGCATCATATCTTCATCGGCTCCGGATCCGCCGGCCGTTAACATGTGATCCAGGGGAATGTCCCATTGTTCGGAAAACCATCGGATCGCATACCCTTTGGAAGCCCTGATCGGTGTGATGTCCAGAAATTGCCCAAATGAATATATGAGATTGAAGGTCTGCTCATTTTGATATAACAACGTTTTGATGTCATCCAGTGACGGTGCCAGTTTCGGATCGTAATAATAACTGATTTTATGTTGACTCTGTTCTGCCTTGGGCTGCAATTTTAATCCGGTTAAATCAGACAGAATACGATGAACCGCCTTTGGGTTCCATAAATGATCAATATGGTTGGTCCAGACCAGGTCCCGTTCCAGGTTTCCGCCATAGTAAATTTCCGTTCCCATACTGGTAATAAGTACATCGGGCTGGACAATCTGATATTTTTTTAAAATCGTCAGCGCAGAATCCAGCCGGCGTCCTGTGGCAATACAGAAACTGATGTCTTTACGGTGATCAGATAAAACCTGATTTAACCGGGTCAGGGAATTCATATCCCCCAACAGGTTCTGATCAATATCCGATACAATTGCGCCATTGTGATAAATCATTTGCCGGCGGGTGGCAGGTAAGCGTTTTAACGGTTTTCGTTTTTCTATAATTGGCTGGACAGCATTTAAGTATTTGTCAATGTGAGATTCCCAGGTGTAGTTTTTGTTCACACCTTTGAGACCATTTTCCGATAAATTATGTCTATGTTTCTTGTCAGTTAAAATGTGTAAAATTTTATCAACAATGTCATTTTTATCCAGCGGGTTGATCAGGTAACCGTTCAGACAGTTTCGAACAATATCAATGGGGCCTCCGTCTTCGGTGGCTACAATGGGAACAAAGCTGGCCGCGGCTTCGATTAAGGTTAATCCAAACGGTTCCGTCAGTGCGGGATTGATGAAAATTCCCCCTGAAACAGACGCCAGACGATACAAAACAGGAACTTCATCCGGTTTATGGGTTTTCGGATAAGCCACTTTCCCATAGAGGTCATATTGATCGATGGTCAGCAATATATCGGTCAGGACTTCCTGGGCACCGGTGTCCAAATCCCGGATATCTTTCCGGGTTCCGGCAACAATCACCAGATTGGCCAATTTTTGTAATTCCAATGACGTCCCGTATGCTTGGATCAAGGTATGAAGATTTTTTCTTTGATCAGGACGTGAAATGGCCAGGATCATGGGTTTGTCCGGATTTATCAGGAATTTGCTGATCTCTTTAAAAATCGGACTGTCAAACTCATCTCCGGCAGGCGGATGGAATTTTTCCAAGTCGGTTCCCGGTGGAATCATCTGCATACTGTCGGGTTGATAAAAATCGTAGGAAGCATACTGTTCGTTGATTTCATGGCTGGTACTGGTGATCACCAGTTCCGCAGAACCCAGGGTGTCTTCTTCGGCGTTTATTCTGCGGGTCATATTATAGCGTTCTTCTATAACTGAACTTTTCAGTCCGCTGGCGATCAGCCTTTTGCGTTTGCTTCGTCCCAGAGAGTGGGCCGTGAAAACCAAAGGCAATTCCAATTGATGGGATAAACGTGTTCCCACGTATCCCGCATCGGCATAATGGGCATGGATGATACCTGGCAGATTCTTTTGTTTCTTTAAGAAAATCAATGCATTGTCTACAAAATTATCCAGGTAGTCCCAAAGATGCTCTTTGGGGATATATCCTTCAGGTCCGCAGTCAATCCTGACAATCCGGGCTGTTGAATTCAATGGTTCAATCACTTTATTGTAATCATCACTGACTTGCGGATCAGCAATACGGCGGGTCATCAGGTCAACTTGTTCCACATCAGGACGTTTGGAAATTGCCTTGGCAAATTCCAGAACATATTTGGTCTGGCCGCCGGTGTCCGCATCCCGCCCCAGTTCAAGCCCTTTGCCTCGAATTAATCCGTGGATATTGATTAACAAGATGTATTTTGGATTGGATTTCATAATGTTAATCACTATAACAAAGTGACATAAATATTTAAAGTGATTCTCAATACATTTGCAGTATGCACTTGCCTTGGGGGTGCGGGGCTGGTAAACATCAAACAAAAAGAGGCCGACACACAAATCAAAATGATATTTCATCCATGGATATTGTCTTGAGTACGGCCAAAAAAGTTTGGAGGGTATTATAGAATAATTTATGTCCGATTATCATTATCAATACAGCTTGTGCAGTGTGCCGGCGTGGGTCATCGGTTCCCGCGAATTCAACGCCAATCCTACGCCGTTAAGTGTCCATGGTGTACGAGCGACCCATGCCCATTTTTTCAAAAAGCTGGACAATCTCTCCAGCTGGGAAGAAAGGGCAAGAACATTTCAAGATTATATGGACGTTGCGTTTCATCTTCATCAATGGCGGAAAAATGGTGATGCCGGCGGGCAGCTCTGTCTGAAGCACAGCTACCTGGGCTTTCTTCGGGGCTGGCTTTTTAATGCCGATTCCATTGAAGGGGCTGTCTTGAAGGGATGGGTGCAAAACAGGATGGGGTTGCCCCCAACCTATCACGGCGGCCATATCAAAGGAAAAGAGAGCGATGCCTATTTATCCTACCTGAAGGATCGCATGAAAGGTTCAGCCCGGACCAACGGTATTTTTTCCCAGCTGGATCTTCTCTATGAATTTGTTCAGTACGAGATGACACGCCGCGATCCCGACACCACTCACATCACCCTTTTCAGAGGTGTTCATGGGTTTTACGATCATGACATACTTGAATGGGATGGCAATAAAGGCAAAGGGGTCGTCCGGCTCAATAATCTGAATTCCTTTACCCATGATTTTGAGCGGGCCTGGGAATTTGGCACATTTATTATTGAAGCCAGGGTGCCTGTTTCTAAAATTTTTTTTGATGGCGATTTTCTCCATGCCGGAATACTCAAGGGAGAGGAGGAAGTGCTGGTCATTGGCGGTGTGTACGATATTTCCAGACGAATCATATAATAAGGAAATCATCATTGATGCAATCGGTTCGGGTTCCTGACAGAAATCAAATTGTGGAAAAGGCAAAGGGAGCCTTTGTCGGTCTTGCTGTTGGAGATGCCCTGGGGGCGACTACCGAGTTCATGACGCCCGGGGAGATCAAATTACAATATGGTGTACATAAACAGATCATTGGGAAAGGATGGCTGTATCTTAAAGCCGGTCAGGTGACCGATGACACTGAAATGTCGGTTTGTATCGGACGGGCCATTCAAAAGTCCCAAGGATGGAACCTTTGCGCCGTTGCAGAGGAATTTGCCGATTGGATGAGGGGCAGACCGGTTGATGTCGGCTCCACATGTGCCAGGGGCATCAGAAACTACATCCTCCACCAGACCCTTGAGGCGGCACCCAGTCGTTGGAGTGCCGGAAACGGGGCCTTGATGCGCATGCTTCCCGTTGCACTTTACACTTTGGGAAATGACGCCTCCCTTGCCCGATATGTGGTGGAACAGGCCCACCTGACGCACAATAATCCGCTGTCTGATACGGCATGTATCTTTTTTGGCCGTCTGCTTCATGAAGCCATGATGGGCGCCTCATTGGGGCAACTTCGGATCCATACCGACGAGTTTGTGGCTAAACATCCGGATTTTGCGTATCAACCGTATCCGGGTAAAAGTTCCGCCTACGTTGTGGACACGGTGCAGACCGTTTTCCATTTTCTGTTTTCAACAGCCACTTTTGAAGCGTGCCTCATTGGTACGGTAAACCAGGGGGGGGATGCGGATACCACCGGCGCATTGGCCGGGATGCTTGCCGGTGCTGTCTATGGGGTCGAGGGAATACCGAAACGCTGGTTGAAACGATTGGATTCCCGTGTGTATTCAGAGGTGAGTGAGCTGTCGGAATATTTGGTGGACCACTCTCCGGTACTTTTAATGTAAGGAAGGAAATTATGAAATATCAGCATGTATTTAACGACGGGTCAGTGTGCGGCCTGCCAGTGGGAAAGGTGGTTTGTGTCGGTCGCAACTATGTGGATCATATCAAGGAACTGGACAATCCCATGCCCACGGAACCTATTTTGTTTATCAAACCGGCAACATCGCTGCAGCCGATCAGCCAGCCCATTGTGATCCCTGATTTCACCAAGGACTGCCACAATGAAACGGAACTGGCCGTGTTGATCGGCAAGGAGATCAGCAGGGCAGGGCGGGAAGAGATTGAAGCTGCCGTTGCCGGTTATGGGATTGCATTGGATCTGACCCTGCGGGATATCCAGAAACAGCTCAAGGAGAAAGGGCTGCCCTGGGAAAAGGCAAAAGCGTTCGACGGTTCCTGCCCGATATCTCCCTTTATTGGACCTGACGACCTTCCCAACCCCCAGGATACGCGGTTGACATTGAAAGTGAACGGCCAGGTGCGGCAGGATGAGAGTACAAAACTGATGATTAACGGGATCTTTGACTTGATCGCCTACATGTCCGGTTTTTTTACCCTGTTACCGGGAGATGTCGTGCTTACCGGAACCCCGGCCGGTGTGGCCGGGTTGAAATCAGGTGACAGGCTGGCGCTGGAGCTTGACGGCCGGTTTGGCTTCTCCGCATCCGTTGCCTGAGATGGATGACCGGAACGGCTGCCTGGGGCCGTGATGGGTGGCTGGCCATTACCTTGTCCCGGGCGAACCGGACCGCCTCTGCGATGAGTTGCCTGCCGATGCCCCTGCCCCGTGCTTTGGGCTCGACGATGAGCCATCTGAGCTGGGCTGTGGTATCATCTTGTCTGACCACAGCCACGGATCCGGCAAACTCCCCCTGGGTTTCGGCAATCCAGAGACGGTCCTTTTCTGACAAATGTTCAATAAATCCGGCCATTCCCCTGGCCACATAGGCGTCGAATTCGTGATTGAATCCGTATTCCCTGGCATAGAGTACGCCTGTTCCGGTTTTTTTGGGGTTCCTTGATTTCGGGTTTCATGCTTTTCTTGACAAAACGTGCCTGTCTATCTTAATATTCTTACCTATAAACTCCATGTGGCGTATTTCGTAACAGTTCATATACCTGGGCCGCATATTCCATTCTTCCAATCCATTGGAAAATGCGGACAACATTCTTGGGGAGGCGCAATCCCTTCCAGTCATACCTTTGGAAAGGGGGGCCCTGTCTAAATCCTTAAACGAGGTGAGAGGATGAGTCTTAAACATGTGTTTTTCCTTATTCTGGCAGTAGGCTGTATGATACCGGCATGTGGGGAAACCCCGGCTGACCCGGAACCAAACGCCCTTGTAATTCCGGGTTCCGGTGCCTGTGAAACCGTGCTGACCCGGCTGGCCCAGGCATTTAATCAGGCCTATCCCGGCTACACGGTTACAATTCCCAAAAGCACGGGAAGCAGCGGGGGAATCCGGTCCGTGGCCGAAGGATTCCATCCCATGGGCAGGGTGGCCCGGCCCCTGAAAGCATCTGAACAGGAAAAGGATTTGACGATCCTGCCCTTTGCCTATGATGCCGTGGTCTTTGCCGTGGGAGAGGCTGTTGGGATAGATTCCCTCAGCCCTGACCGCCTGGCAGATATCTTCAGGGGTAAAATCAAAAACTGGCAGGAGGTGGGCGGTCCTGATCTTCCCATCCGGGTTTTGGGCCGCCAGGCCGATGAAACCTCCATGGAAATGATCAGGAAAACCCTGCCCGCCTTCCGGGAGCTGGCGCTGACTGCGGATGCAAAAATTGCCTATCACGATTATGAAATGGTTGACTTGCTCAACAAATATTCCAGCAGCATCGGATTCCTGACCACTGGAAGCCTGACAAGCCCGGAAACCAGAATCCGGGTCCTGGATCTCGGCGGCATCATGCCCACGGCAGACAGCCTGGAGTCCGGCAGGTATCCCATGAAGATCTCCCTGGGATTTGTCTGTAAAAAAGGGGAATTAAAGGGCTTGCCCCGCAAGTTTCTGGATTTTGTGTTCTCGGATGAAGGCCGGAGCATCATTAAAACCCTGGGCCTGTTTCCGGTTGAAAGAAAAGAATAGATGCGCCGGCCTGCCTCAAGTCTTGCGTACCCCATCATCGGATTTGTGGTGCTTTCCGTATTGTGTACTGCCATGACCTTGTATTTCTGGGGAAACCGGGTCATGATGGAAAATTTCAGATCCACGAACCGGCATCGTGCCCAGGACCACCATGACGTTATCTCCGATTATATCCGGAACGAAACCCGCACCATGGTGCGGCTGGCCCGGGTTTACAGGGAGTATGGCCAGGTCATCAGGGAAACCGGGCGCTTTCTTGACAGCGGCGGATTTGAAAGCCACGCCGACCCCCTGCCGCTGCAACGGATCCTTGCCCGCCTGGGGATCTGGGACCATATGGACGATATCCTGGTCACGGACCTGGAAGGCCGGGTGATGACCCGTACCAGATACGGGCAGGTGGGCAAGGTGCTGACCGGATGGGGAGTTGACGAAGCCACCCGCAACCAGGAACTTCTTTTAACGACCCGTTCAGAAACAGGATGGGAAATCCGGGCCATCTCTCCGATCTTCAGGGATGAGACTCCCATCGGGCTCATGGTTATTATCAAAAAGATCAACAACGCCTTTGCCAAAAAATTATCCCATCGCTTTGACTGCGAGGTTTCGTTGGGCAAACCGGACGGTATCGTTGCAACTTCCCTGCCCGAGAATAGCCGGATTGCACCGGATCGGGAAATGATTTTAAGGGTGCTGCGGCAGACGCGGGTGGAACAAAAGACCCATGACGCGCTTTCCAAAACAGAGTTCTATGCCCGGCTGCTCATCGTGGATGAGGCGTTTTGTCTGATCGTGGTCCAGGATACCAGCCAATCAGACATCCTGGTTCGTCAGACCCGCAAAGCCGCCTTATGGCTGTCAATCCTCATTATTGCCATTTTTTCCAGTCTGGGCCTGGCCTTTGCCCTGGGGCTGATCCGTCCCCTCCAGAAATTAAAGCAACGGGCCCGGGATATGGCCAGGGAGTATGCCGGACAGGAATTATCCGAGGTGCCGGGAAATGAGGTCGTCAATCTGGTTCACGTGTTCAACAGCATGGCCGATGCAATCCAATGGCATATTAAATACCGCAGGGCCATGGAGGCCGAACTTGAGAGCCACCGCCACAGGCTTGAGGAGCTGGTGGCCCAAAGAACTGCAGGGTTGAACCGGGCCAATGAATCCCTGCAGGGTGAAATCCGGGAAAGAATCCGGACAGAAAGGGATCTTCTGCAAAACAAGACAAAGCTTGAAATCGCCCTGTCAGAACTCCAACTGGCCCAGGCAAAGATGATTCAAGCCGAAAAAATGGCTTCCGTGGGACAGCTTGCCGCAGGGGTTGCCCATGAGATCAACAATCCCACCGGGTTCGTCAAAAGCAATTTATCCACCCTTTTGGATTATCACAAGGATCTGGTAGACCTGCTTGGGGCCTACGGCGATATCCTGGCATCACTCCGGGAGGCTATGGGCAAATCCCCGGCCCTGGCCGGATTGTCCGGGGCGGCTGACCGCATTACCCGGATGGCGGCGGATGCGGATCTTGACTACCTCATGGCGGATATCCCGGATCTGATCCAGGAGAGCTTAGATGGCGTCGAACAAATCCAGGGCATCGTGTCGGCCCTGAAGGATTTTTCCCACCCTGGAAGCCGGAAAGCCATGCCTGCGGATATCAACCAATGCCTCAAGTCCTGCCTGAAGATGATCTGGAATGAATTAAAGTACAAGGCTGAGATCATTGAGGACTACGGCAAACTCCCCATGGTGACCTGCAATGCCCAGCAGATGTGCCAGGTTTTTGTCAATATTTTGATGAATGCAGCCCAGGCCATTGAAGATAAAGGGGTGATCCGCATCACCACCAGGGCCGACGAAAAAGATGTGGAAATCCGCATCTCAGATACGGGGCAGGGAATATCCGAGGAGAACATCAGCCGGATTTTCGACCCTTTTTTCACCACCAAAGAAGTCGGCAAGGGAACGGGCCTGGGCCTTCATGTTGTCTGGGACATTATCCAGGCCCACGGCGGGCAAATCAAGGTCAAGAGTATAGAAGGGCAGGGGACGACCATTTCCGTCCACCTCAAGCAGGATCCGGGTTTGGAGATTCAAGCGGTTAACGGTC
Source organism: Desulfobacter vibrioformis DSM 8776 (assembly GCF_000745975.1). Lineage (GTDB taxonomy): Bacteria > Desulfobacterota > Desulfobacteria > Desulfobacterales > Desulfobacteraceae > Desulfobacter > Desulfobacter vibrioformis. The sequence goes on from NZ_JQKJ01000011.1 coordinate 87,660, forward strand.
AGTAAGGGACTTGAAAGAAATAAAACCTCATTTGCCGGGCCTGGTTTTCAACACCTCAGCGGCGTCCTTGACCCGGGTCTGGTCCAGTAGACGGCGGGCATACGCGCTTGCCCGGGAAAAACTTGTCTCCATGACAGTGGCCTGGACCCTGGGCAGGAATTTGGGGTCCACACTGAGGGTGGTGATACCCACGCCGATCAGAAAGGGGATGTGGTCCGGATCATGGGCCATCTCTCCGCACACGGACACGTCAATGCCGTGGCTGACAGCCGCCTTTACAATTTTTGCAATGCCACGGTTCACGGCGGGATGGTAAGGGATATAGTAGTCGGCCACCAGTTTGTTGCCCCGGTCCGCACCCAGCATATACTGGATAAAATCATTGGTGCCGATGGCGAAGAAATCGACCAGTTCTGCAAATTCATCTATGGTGGCAAGCACCGAAGGCAGTTCAATCATCATGCCCACGTCCGGGTCGTTTTTGTGGGGCACACCCTCCTGCACCATCTGGCGGATACATTGCGCCATGACCTGTTTTGCCGCCATAAATTCGTCAATGGAGGATATTAATGGAAACATCAGGCGGACCTTTTCCCTGCCATGGGCAGCCCTTAAAATGGCTTTGATCTGGGCCCGGAAAATCTGGCGGTGCTTCAGGGAAAAGCGAATGGAGCGCAAACCTAAGGCCGGGTTGGCCTCCTGGATAAAATCAGTGTGTTTGATGACTTTGTCTCCGCCGGCATCCAGGGTGCGCACCGTTGTGACGGTTCCGGGTTCAGTCTTGTCAAACAGCCCTTTATAAATGAGGTATTGTTCATCTTCCGAAGGAAAACCGGACCGGATCAGAAACGGGAATTCCGTACGGTAAAGGCCAATGCCTTCGGCTTTCAGTTCCCGGGCCAGGAGAATTTCACTGAGCAGGTTGATATTGGCAAGCAACCGGATGCGTCTGTTGTCAAGGGTGTAGGTGGCAGGCTGCATCTCCCGGGTTTTTGCCCGGTTTTCAGCCTCCTGTTTGGCCTTGAATATGGAAAGGGTGTTGTCGTCCGGATTGATATAAATATTGCCCTGGCCTGCATCCAGCAACAGCCGGGTGGTGTCGGGCAGATCTATAAAGACAGGATCATCGGCAATGATCAGCGGTATGGACAGGGACCGGGCAAGGATGGTGACATGGGAGGTGACGCCGCCGCCCACCAACACAATGCCCCGGATGCCGTCGGCGGTCAGTTTCATTATGTCCGAGGGATAAATGTCCTGGGTAACGAAAATAGTCCCCCTGTCAGCGGCTTTGGGCGTATGCACGGCCTTGAGATGGGACAGAAGACGTATGCCCAGGTCCTCAACATCCACGGCTTTTTCCTGCATATAGGCATGGGGATTATCTGAGAAAACTTTTATGTATTTCAGGGTGACCTGCTGGATGGCTGCCACAGGAGAGAGACCCTGTTCTACCAGTGCTTTCATTTTTCCTGTGAAATTTTTGTCCTTGAGCATCATGAAATGGGCAGTGAAGATCAAAGATTCGCTTTCCGGAAGGCTTGCGGTAAATTTATCCTGCAGATCCTTTAATTCATCAATGGTTTTTTCCACGGCAATTTGAAAATCAGCCAGGGAATAGGTGATATTGGATGTGTCCGCCTCAAAGAGGATGGCTTTGCGTTTTCTTCTCGAAGGCCGGATCATGCCAAATGCTAAGCCGTATCCGTCGGATTTGCCTTTAATAAAAGCAGGTAATGTTTTTGAAATGGTGTCTGCATCATCGCTTATATCCGCCGGTTCAGACGCCAGGGCCATAAGCAATCTTGCATTTTCAATGGCACCGGCCAGCTGGGTGGCAGCCGTTTTCAGTGCACGCTCATCAAGCAGGGTAAAATGGTCCATTTGTCGTTGCTGGACCACCAGAACGCCGATTTTTACCACTCCCCGCCGGATGGGAACACAAAGAAAAGAATTAAATGGTTCTTCTCCGGCATTGTCAAAATATTTGAAGCCCGGGCTTGTTCTTGCGTTTCCCACCCGCAGGATTTTGTCCCGGGAGAAGCACTGGCCCACCAGGCCTTCTCCGGGCAGCATCCGGATTCTGTCAACGGCTTCGGGCTTCAGACCCCGGGTGGCTTTCAGGACCAGTTCTTTGGAACGGGAGTCAAAAAGGTAGATGGAGCAGACATGGGCTTGGAGGTGCTTTGCCACAAGTTCACTGGCACCGGTCAGGAATGCTTCAATGTCTGATCCGCTGGTGATGATGGAGGCAAGTTCCCCCATGTCGAACAGCAGGTTGAGATGGTCGGGTTCTTTTCTATTCATATTTTTTGTTGCTCCACAGGGGGGGAAGGATGCCTGCCCCTAATACAAAGTTATTTCATCTGCGGTCCTAATCTAATTTGAAACAGTTCAAGATTCAACGAAAAAAGACAGGCCCAAAGCAGTTTGGGTGAACTGCAAACCGGTTTACAAAGGCCGGATTCTGCCGCCTTGTTTTATTTTGTCCCGCTTTTTAATTCTATACTAACAAATGGATGATAAAAATTGTTGGCTTATGAGAATTTATAACAACCTGATGCCATGCCAATTATTATTTCGGATATTGAAACCATGTGGGTGTTTATACATTAGAATGCTTCAATATCGTTAAAATAAATGGTGGGAGGGCTTACTTTTGAGTATTGTTGGAAATCTTCGGCTGCGTTATGTGTTTGGTTTAAGTGCCATTGCCCTTCTTGTGACAACCTCGTTTTTTACCATGCAGCATCTCATTTCAAAACAGCGTGATTTTTCCCAGCTGATCAATCTTGCCGGGCACCAGGCCGGCCTGACCAACCGCATTGCGTATTTTGCAAGCCTGATGGTTGCCACTGATGATGAAACCGAGTTCAACCAGGCCCGGAGCCAGGTGGGTCTGACCATTCATAAAATGCAGACTGCCCACAAGGCCTTAAAGGAAGGCGATAGTGAAACCCGGATTCCCAAAGTGACCAATGAAGCCCTGGAAACCATTTACAAAGACCCTAGGATGGGGCTGGACTCTGCCCTGCAACGGTTCCTGGAACGGGCTCAAAAGGTGTATGAAACAGATATGGACAGTTTGTCCATTGGATCCATTGACTATATATACCTGGTCAATTACGGCCCCCATGTGCTTGACCCTCTTTTGGATGCAGCGGTTGACGAATATGAACGCATAGGCAGAGCCGCCATTGTCAAGATAGAACGGTTTGAAGGGATTGTCTGGCTGACCGCCCTGGCGGCTTTGCTTCTGGAGGCTTTTTTTATTTTCAGGCCTTTGGAAAAACAGGTGCGCCAGGCCCTTAACTCCCTGCAGGCCTCTGTGATCCAGCTGACAGACACCCAACAGCGTCTGGTGGAAGCCCAGAAACTTGCCTTGGTCGGGGACTGGGAGATGGATGCGGCCACCGGGGCGCTGAGTTGCTCGGACCAGGTCTATGAAATTGTGGGAAGGCCCATGGGCACCGTTGAAATGAATCCCAAAAATGTACTTAAATTTATCCACCCCGATGATAAAAACATCGTCAAAAATCAGGTTAATGCCCTTGCCCAGAATCCGGATGCATTGAATATGGAGTTTCGGATAATCCGGCCGGACGGATCTGAACGCCTGGTATACCAGCAGGCTGCCTCTGCAAAGGGCAAGGATGGGGTTGTGGTAAAAATTTCAGGGACCATCCATGACATCACCGAGCGCAAGGAGTTGTCAAACAGACTGGACAAGCTGTCCCGGCATATCCCCGGATTTATTTTCCAGTATAAGCGTGACAAGAACAAAGCCGGGTGCATGCCCTATGTCAGCCGCGGGGTGCAGCAGACCTGTGGGGTCAGTGCCGACGTGCTCCAGGACGATGCCCGGGCACTTTCAGATCTTGTATATGAAGAAGATCTGCAAAAGGTCAGGGACAGCATTGATGCCTCGGCCATATCTTTAAGAACCTGGAAGTCCCAGTTCAGGATCAGGCATCCGGAAAAAGGAGAAGTCTGGCTGGAGGGCCATGCCACGCCGGAGCAAATGATGGACGGTGGTACCTTATGGTATGGCTATATCTGGGATATCACCGAACGAAGGCTGGCTGAAAACCGGATTAGACGACTGGCCCTTTATGACGCACTGACCGGTCTTGCCAACCGTCGCATGCTCATGGACAGGCTGGCCCATTCCGTTGCCTTGTCCGTCAGGAAAAAAGATTATGGTGCCGTGCTCATGCTGGATCTGGATAATTTTAAAAGCCTGAATGATACCAAGGGACACGATACCGGGGATGCCCTGCTTGTGGAGGTGGGCAGACGCCTTGGTGCCTGTGTCCGGGAAACAGATACCGTGGCCCGCCTTGGCGGGGATGAATTTGTTGTGCTTCTGGAGTGTCTGGGCCGTGATGAAATAATAGGCCATGAAAGAGCCATGGCTGTGGCAGAAAAAATCAGGGCGGAACTGAACCGGCCCTATATTCTGGGAGATGACCAGCATGTCCACCACACCAGTGCCTCTGTGGGGGTGGCCCTTTTCCACGGCAGGAACCGGGATGAAAGCGAGGTGCTCAAACACGCTGATGTGGCCATGTACGAGGCCAAGGACCTGGGCCGTAACCGCATCTGTTTTTATTCCAAGGCCCGTCAGGCCATTGTGGACACCAGAAGCGCCATGGCCCTGGATATGAAAACCGGCCTGGATAACGGTGAATTCAGCCTGTATCTTCAGCCCCAGGTCTCGAAAAACGGGATGCTGTGCGGGGCAGAGGCCCTGCTCAGATGGCTGCCCTGGAATAAATCGCCTGTCAGCCCGGAAGCGTTCATCCCTCTGGCCGAAAGTACCGGCCTGATTCTGCCTTTGGGGGAATGGGTTCTTAAACAGGCCTGCACCATGGTCATGGATATGGAAAAATACCAGCTTCCCGAAAATTTTGCCCTGGCCGTGAATATCAGTGCCTTGCAGTTTGCCGAAGATAACTTCATTAAAATCGTTAAACGGGTGTTTGATGAAACCGGTGCCACACCGTTACGATTGAAATTCGAACTTACCGAGACCAGTCTTGTCCAGGATATGGAACGTGCCAGAAACATTATGAAAGAACTTCGCACCATGGGACTGCAGGTTGAGCTGGATGATTTCGGTACCGGGTATTCCTCGCTGAACTCCATTAAAAATCTGCCCCTGACCGCACTGAAGATAGATGCCTCCCTTATCCGCGGCATTGAGACGGATGAGTCCAGCAAAGCCATTGTCCGCGCCGCCCTTGCCATGGCCCGGGCCATGTCTTTGAAAACCATAGCTGAAGGGGTGGAAACCCGAAGCCAGATGGATTATCTTGTTGCAGAAGAGTGCGATATGATCCAGGGCTACCTTGTCGCAAGACCCATGCCCTATGAGGCGTTTATCTCCTACCTGGGCCGGAAATTAAAAACCGCATGAGCCTGCCGGGTATCCTTGAACTTTATTTCAGCAGGGCCAGAATCTCCGAATTGTCTTTTGCTGTTTTTATGGTTTCTTTGATTTTGACAAGTATTTCCAAATCATCAATTTTGTTCACTGAGATCATCACAGTATCAATGTCCTCCGGAAACTTGAGGGTTATTCCCAGCTCAATGGTTTCTTTGAGGCCTTCCAACTTGCCTTCCAATTTACCCCTCTCTTCGCCTTCTTTCCGAAGTTTTTCTGCCAGAGTCATGATATATTCCCCCGTTGCTTTGGAGATAGCCTGCTCAGCCATCTCTTTTATTTCCTCCAAAGACAGTTCATCCTCATATTCCAACAGCTGAAGGTGGACATACTTGTCATTGTAGCTTTTATGTTCAAACAGCAGGTATATGAATCCGGCACTTCCATCCCTGAGCTTGACCCGGTAAAGTATGTCGGAATAACAGTCAGCCAGATCTTGATCAATAAAACTGTCCTTACTGATCTCCAGGGAGGACATCTCCACCAGATCCAGAACCTTACCCGGCAGATGGTTGGCTAAAAAGCTGTGGGCATTGTCCCGGTCACTGTAAATTTCCCGGATCAGTTTATCATGGGGATTGACTACCCCTATGGTATCTTTTATATCTTTGCCGGTCATTGTGAAATTTTATCCTGCTCTGCTGCTTCAGTCAAGATAGGGATCAGCGAGTTAGGGCATAAATTCCTATGGGAAGACAGGTCTCCGTAAGTTTCGCCTTAAATCTCCGTTGCGCAGGATCGCCTTATATATTAGGGATATGAGCCAGCGGCTTTTGTAAACAACCCCAGCGCCATAATAAAACTGACAAGCTCGGCAAGCGGCACGGCCATCCAGATGCCATTTACCCCCAGATAGTGCGGCAGCGCGATAATACACAGTGCAATCAGCAGGCTTCTGAAAAAAGAAAGTGCTGCCGAAATTCTGCCATTTGAAAGTGCGGTAAACATGGCTGAACCAAAGATGTTAAAGCCGATAAACAGAAAGGCGAGCGGAAAAATCAGAAATCCGGCTCTGGCGATGGTATATACCGTGGATCCTGGCGGTGAAAAAATGCCTGCCAGCATGCCGCCGGACACCAGAGTGACGGTGGTTGTGGCGAGCGACGCAGCGCCTGTCACACCCAGGCAGATCGCAATGATTTGTTTGAGTTTATCTTTGTCTCTGCGGCCATAATTATAGCTGATTACCGGTGCGACACCCATGGAAAAGCCAATGAAAAATGTGGAAAGCAGAAATTGCGTATATATCATAATGGTGATGGCTGCCACACCATCCTCTCCCAGTAACCGCATCATGGCAATATTGAATAAAAAAGTGGTCACTGCAGTTGCAAGCTGACCGACCATCTCGGAAGAGCCGTTGCAGATACTTTCTGCCAATACGCTGAAATTAAGCCCGGGTTTGCTGAAAAATAAGGTGCCCCGGCGGTTGCAGCAGAAAAAGACAAGCCCGGCAATGGCTGGAATCGCGTATCCAATACCGGTAGCCAGTGCTGCACCGGTGATGCCCATGGGAAAAACGATAATGAGCAGGTAATCAAAAAGCGCGTTTGCCAATCCCCCTGCCACACCAATCATCATGCCAAATCCAGGTCTTCCTGCTGTAACAAAAAGGCAGGCAAAAATCACCTGCAGCATGTTCATCGGAGTGAAAAACAGGAGTGTGCCGAGATAATCCCGGCAAAAAGGCAGAATTTGGGTGCTTGCGCCTAGTTTTTCCAGTAATGGATCGAGGAAAAGCAGTCCGCTGATCGCTATAACGATCCCTGTCATTGCAGCGGTGGCAACAATCAGAGAGAAATTGCCGCGGGCTTCAGCGAGCTTGTTGTTTCCCATCTTGCGTGCGATAAGCGCACTTGCGCCTGTGGCAAGCATGGTGGAAAGTCCAACGATGAGGTTTATTACAGGTGTTACAATATTGATGGCGGACAGGGCATCCGTGTTCACCCCCCTTGCAACAAAAATGATGTCCACAATTGTGTACAGGCCGAAAAAGAGCATCATAAAGATCGTTGGAGCGGCAAAACCCAGCAGCGTGTATGCATTGAAATCTTCTGCCAGAACATTCCCCGCTGTTTGTGTGTCTATGGCTTCAGAAGACATGACTGGTGGGCAAAAACATTTTTTGAGTCGGGTAGCCGAACTCCACAAGGTACTCCCCTCCGGTGAAACCAAAAGCCGTCAATGTCCTGCGGTGGCCCGTATCTGCCCGGTCTCCACAGCGGTAGGTTGTGGTGCTGATTGCCGGATGTGTGGTCATTACACTCATGGCTTTGGCAAGGTGTGCCTGCATGATTGCTCCCTGGCGATAAAACGGATGTATACCCAGAAAATCAATGTTTCCCGACGCGGGAGAGAGCATCATGATCCCTATGGCGCGATCTTTTTCTTTCATGATAAAGGCGTGCTGCCTGGCTATATAATTTTGCAGTGTGGCCGCGTGTTCGGCTTCGTTTAAACAGGGAAAGCCATCCACCACCAGCCGCACCAGGTGCATCCAGGCGGTTGTATCCTCCTTTCTGGCTGGTCGAATAAGGCTATGCCCAGAGCGTTTGGGGGGCGAATGCATGTCATGGACCGGCACCTTGATTTCAAATCGCATCTGCAGCGGATAGAATGTCCTGTTTTTCCGGAACCTGCCAGGAGGAAATTTGTACATGGCTTTAAAGATCATGGCAAATGCCTGCTGGCTCCCATAACCGGATTGCAAGGCGATTTCCAGGATGGGCAGTTCCGAATACACAAGCTGTCTTGCCGCTTCTGTCAGCCGCCGCCGCTGGATGTAGACATGCATCGGCAATCCCACTGTTTGGGTAAACAGATGATGAAGGTAATAACGGGAATAGCCCAGGCGTCTGGCCACCTTTTCAAGCGCCAAAGGCGTTCCGAGATGGGCTTCGATATGGTTGATCGCGGCAATGATTATTTCTATGGGCGTCATGGTATTGACCTGTAAGGGATAAACAATAAAAAACGTCTGGTTTATACTTTATATTGAATGGGCTGTCTTCATCATTCTTGCGGTTTTTTATGGTACCAATGAACCCTTTCATGTCCTGGCGCCCCTGCAAAATCAGCTTTTGATAACCGGTGTAAACTGGTATAAATGCTGGCTGTTAAGTTGATAAACCTAAAAAAGGTCATGAAACATGTTGAAATTCATAGAAAGAATCGCCATTTTCGGGGCTGGAGCCATGGGCGCAGCATATGCCGGTTTATTTACAGACAACTCAGATATCCGTGTTTGCTTTGCAGCCCGGGGGGATCGTTTTGCCCGCCTTGAAGGTGCCACCATCAACGTTAACGGCAGGGACTACACGATTCCCGTGGTACATCCCGGCCGGGTGAATTGCCCCTTTGATCTGGTGTTGGTCGCCTTGAAACACCACCATCTGACAGAACCGGTGCTCAACGATATCAATGCACTCACAGGGCCGGACACCCTGATCCTTTCCGTGATGAACGGGCTTGAAAGTGAAAAACTGCTCGGTCATGCCTGCGGCCAGGAAAAAATCGTTCCTGCCATTGCCGTCGGCATTGATGCGGTGCATCATGGAAATAACCGTTTTACCTTTGCCAATCCAGGGAAAATTATATTCGGAAATGATCCGGTTCTTCCCCATGCAGATCACACAGATCGGTTGAAACTGGTAAAAACCGCCTTGGATCTGGGTGGCATTCCTAACGAAATTTCACCGGATATTCTCAGAAACATGTGGTGGAAATTTATGGTCAACGTTGGCGTAAACCAGGCTTCTGCCGTGCTTGGTGCGCCCTACGGCATTTTCCAGAAAGTGCCTGAAGCCCGGGCACTGATGGTTGCACTGATGCAGGAGGTGGTGACCCTGGCCCGGCACAGGGGCGTCAATCTTCAGTCGTCCGACATTGACCAGTGGGTGGACATACTCAATACCTTATCCCCGGACGGAAAAACATCCATGCTCCAGGATATGGAGGCCAAAAGAAAAACAGAAGTGGAAATTTTTGCGGGTGCTGTTGAGGTTATGGGCAAAGAGGACGCAATTGCCACACCTGTGAACAGCATTTTTTTAAATCTGATCCGGGTGAAAGAAAAAACCACGGCCGGCAAGGTAGGCTAAATGCGGCGGTGGTATAGGAAAAAAGGCGGCGTTTCACATGCCGCCTTTTTTTATCAGGTTTATCAGGCATGGCTGGCGGAAACAAGGCGGGCATCTGCCGCTGCACGATTCATAAAGGCCGGGCGGCGTTCCGTCACCCTTGCGTAAAGCTGTTCATACTGCTTTATAATAGGTGCCAGGGTCGGGGTTTTGAAATAATTGCTCCCCGGAAGAATATCTGTTTTGTAAAACAGCCTGCCGGTCCGGGTATTGACCTTGTTTACCCCGTTAACGGACTGGACAAGGCTTGCCAGTTTTTTCCCGTACCTGGAAAACATCAGTACGGGTTTGTGGACAACAAGATTCACCTGGTCATGCCGTGCGGCCACGGAAACGGGGTGGCCCTTTTCCGCCATAAGGCGTGAGACATCAGCGGCCAGGGCAAACTCCTGGGGCGTCATCTCCTCTTTTTTATTTAATGCTGCATTGGAGATCAGTTCAATCAGATCGCTTTGTCCGGTGGTGGTCACATTAACAACGCCGTCGCAATCCATTGGTCTGCGGCTTTCAGCCGAACGCAGGTAAAGGGACCAGCGTAAAAACGCTTCGTCGCTGCTATCCAGCTTCGTTTTTGTGTTAATACCTGCGTCATTGTCAGTTTCGCGCTGTATCTTCCGGTTTCTGAAACTTTTTGGCGCTGTGACCAGAATGTGAAGCCCCAGTTCAGAAGGTATCAATTTGCCCAGAAATCCACTGACAACAACAGGACCCTGTTTGATTTTATCAGCCAGAACAGATTTTACCGCTGCAATACACCTGGCTTTAGCCGGGGTATACCGGTCTGCAAAAGGCGGATCTTTAAAAATACTGTTTTCAATGCTGCTTTTTTTCAAATTGTACATTTGGGCTGCCGTATCAATGATGTCCTGGTCGTATAATACTTTACATCCCAGTATGTCTGCCGCCTTTTGCGCCAGTTGCGCTTTGCCTGTGTACGCTCTTCCAAAAAATGTGATGACACTCATGCCTGCCTCCTTGTTAAATAAAGACTAATAAAGATTAATAAAAACTAAAGCAACTATTGTACCGAAAATATAGATCAACATAAGTGCTTTAATTTAAATGAAATAATTTCGTTTCCAGTCGTTTGGTATTGTTTTTATGAAAAGTTGCATTCTGCAACAAACCCCATGGTTAAATTATAATTTGCTATAAATTCAGATAGATTGCCCTGTGTTTCATATTTGAATGCCGGATTGAATTTTGCAACATTTCGGCGTGAATTTTGGCTGGTCAGACCGCGTCCATTTTAAAGGCATTTGTGTTTTGGAAGAAACATGTTAATATCCGATCCCAAATTGAATTCAAAGGGTACCGGGAATCCGGACCGTAAATCTCAACGGGTCCAGTTAACCGGCAACATAAAAAGTAAAATTCAGGATACACCAAATGAAATATAATACTGACACGGCCCGGCTAAACCATGGCTCCTTTTTCTGCCTGTGCACTCAAATCTGTGCTAAAATATTCAGATTTGTCCTGGTCTGGGGGATTCTTTTTTCTTTGACCATGATCCCTCCCGGTGCCATGGCCCAAGGCGAGGCTGATCTTGCAGACGGTCTGTATGCAAAAATGAATACGGATAAAGGGACTATTCTTCTCCGGCTTTATTACAAACAGGCCCCGTTGACTGTTACCAATTTTGCCGGGCTTGCTTTAGGCAAAATGGATACGGATGTTAAAAAGGGCGAAAAATTTTACAATGGACTGACATTTCACCGGGTGATCCCGGATTTCATGATCCAGGGCGGGGATCCCGAAGGCACGGGCCGGGGCGGGCCGGGATACCAGTTCCAGGACGAATTCAGCCCTGAATTAAAACATGATAGCCCCGGTATTTTGTCCATGGCCAATGCCGGCCCAGGCACCAATGGCAGCCAGTTTTTCATTACCCACAAAGCCACCCCCTGGCTGGACGGCAAACACACCGTGTTCGGTAAGGTCGTCAGGGGCATGGCGGTGGTCAATGCCATTCAAAAAGGGGATAAAATTAAGACTGTTGAGATCCTGGCAATAGGGGATGAGGCCAAGGCTTTCAGAACAGACCAGGCTGGATTTGATGCCATGATTACAAACAGGCATGCAAAAGATATGGAAGCGTTTAAAGAACAGATGCATGAAAAATATCCCGATGCCGTGGAAACCGAATCCGGTCTGATGTATGTAACGGTAAAAGAAGGAACCGGCCCTGCCGTTACCTCCGGTGCCACGGTGCAGGTGCATTATACAGGGCGGTTCACCAACGGCAAAAAATTTGATTCCTCCAGGGACCGGGGCAAACCCATTGAATTCGTCCTTGGCAAGGGGCAAGTGATCAAAGGCTGGGATATCGGGATTGAAGGCATGAAAAAAGGCGAAGCCCGGCAACTTCTGATTCCTTATTCCCTGGCATATGGGGAGAAGGGGTATCCTGGTGTGATCCCCCCTAAGTCCACCCTGATATTTGACGTAGAACTGGTAGGCGTCCAACAGTAAATAATCGGGGCACCCAGTTATTCTTTCAGCACCGGCATGTTTTTCATTTGTTTTAAGATGCGGCGTTGGCGCTGCCGGACATGGGGGCCGGGGGTGACCGCAGACCATTTATGGGGGCTTGGCAAAATGGCGGCCAGGAGAGCGGCCTGTTCAGCCGTTAACTCTTTGGTATCGCAGGAAAAATAGGCCCTGGCCGCAGCCTGGGCCCCCACATTGGCCCTTCCCCAGTCCACGGTGTTAAGATACATCTCCAGAATTCTTTTTTTATTCCAGAGCAGTTCAATCATGACCGTGTACCAGGCTTCGGCAAGTTTTCTGACCAATGTTCGGCTCGAGGGAAGAAACAGGGAGCGGGCCGTCTGCATGGTGATGGTGGAAGCCCCCCGAAATCCTTTGCAGGTTATGATGTCCCCAAGGGCATTTTTTATTTCCCTGAAATCAAATCCATGGTGGCACATGAAACGCTGGTCTTCGGAGGCCAGCACTGCCTGCCGGAGATACGGCGAGATCTGCCCAAGGTCTTTCCATTCATAGGACCTGGGTTTGAACGGCATCTTTTTGCGGGCAGCAATGGCCTTTTCATATACCATATTGACCGTGAAAGGCGGATTGAAAAACCTGAAAGCGAGGACCTGGAGAAAGGTGGCTGCCACCACGGCAACCACCAGTCCGGCAATGGCTTTTCTTATCCGGACCATTAAATTTTTTTTCAGATTTTTATTCATTATATAAACTATGGTTCGCATAAAATATAACATCAAGTTGTTACAAAAAAAAACTTGATAGTCGAGTAAAAAAGGCGTAAGTCTGACAAACAGGCCATGAAAATCATAGAGAATCAAATTTTCCGAATCAAGAGCATTCCACGTACGATGAGATAAATCGGCTGTGCGAGCTTATATCTGGCATCAAAAAAAACGAACAAAGGCCGTTAGAATAATTTGATTAGCCCCGACGAGGCGTGCCTGACGTAAACGCCTCTTTCAGATGGGACCTGGGGCCCCCCGCTCTTCGGGTGGAATTCTCACTTGCCCGATTGGATCGAGATGGCAAAACGAGCAGATAAATTAAAAAATAGATGTCAAGAGGTGGCAATTGTTTTTATCCTCATTTCCCTGGTCTTTATAGGGGGATTGGGTACTTCCCTGTACGGATTTTATCGTTATGAATCTCATATACAGTTCGGGATAATGTCACAGGATCTTAAGACGACTGTTAATCTTCATCGGAAGATTGCCGACAGCACCTTGAAAGATGTAGCTACAGATCTGATTTTGCTTTATAGAGATAGCCGGATACCTGATTTTCTTCTTAATCCTTTAGGCCCCCAGCGTTCGGCTTTGATCCGGTATTTTTTAGATATGGCAGATGTCAAAGGCCGCTATGATCAGATTCGCATCCTATCGACTGAGGGGCAGGAGTTGATCAGGGTGGACTACAATAACGGTCGGCCCCAGGAAGTCACACGATCCCAGTTACAGCAAAAATCCAACCGGTATTATATAACCGATTCATTGTGTCTGGCACCCGGCCAGATTTATGTATCTCCCTTGGATTTGAATATTGAACACGAAGAGATTGAGTTCCCTTTTAAACCCGTGTTGCGCATAGGAACGCCGTTGCTTGACGCCCATAAAACAAAAAAAGGGGTTTTAATACTTAACTATCTGGCCAATGAGCTCTTTACTCATTTAAAACAAGCATCCCAAGGCAATTTAGGAAGTTTATATATGCTTAACAAGCAAGGTGATAGCCTAATGGGGCCCGATCCAGGTGGATTGTGGGGATTTATGCTTCCTCAAAATAAAACCAATAGCTTTAATCAACGTTATGCCGAAGCGTGGCAGCAAATTCGGAATAATGAAAAGGGCTTCTTTCAAACCGCCCAAGGCTTATTTGCTTTTGATACGTTTTATTTCCAGTTACCTACTCAGGTAAGCCATAAAAACGTCCCCTCGTGGAAGTTGGTGGACGTTATTTCCATACCGGTGTTTCAAAAATCAATGGATCGGCTAAAAAAAAACATCCTGTTCCTGTTTTTGATACTGTCTTTTATTCTGCTTTGTGTTAGTTGGATGGTGGCAGACATTGTAGTCGCGCGGCGAATGGCCCAGCGGTCGTTACTTATATCCAAGGCCAACGCCGAGTCTGCCAATAAGGCTAAAAGCCAATTTGTAGCCAGCATAAGCCACGAGATCCGAACACCCATGAATGCGATTATCGGGATGGCTGACCTTTTAGGTGAAACGGTTCTGGATGCTAAACAAACCAAGTATGTGAAGGTCTTTAAATCGGCCGGAGAAACGCTTTTAAGGCTTATCAACGATATTCTGGATATGTCCAAGGTTGAAGCCGGTTATCTGGAGATTGAACATATCGACTTTGATCTTGACGTGATCCTTACGCATATTCAGGATGTTTTTGCCCACAGGATTAAAGAAAAATCCCTGGGATTTGAGATTCATAAAAATTTTGAAATTCCAAAAAGACTTATGGGCGATCCTTCCCGCATTGAGCAGATTTTGTTCAACTTGGTCGGTAATGCGGTCAAATTCACGAACACGGGTAGCATCCGCTTAGATGTAACTGTACTAACGCCGGGCAGCGAAGATACAGAGAAATCAAGCCTTCTTTTTTCAGTGGCTGACACGGGGATCGGAATCCCTCCTGATAAACTGGAGATGATTTTTGACCGATTTGTTCAGACAGATGCAACGGTCACACGTAAATACGGGGGGACCGGCCTTGGATTGACCATCTCAAAAATGCTTGTCACCTTAATGGGTGGCCGCATATGGGTTGAAAGCACACTTGGTGAAAAGACGACCTTTTACTTTACAATACCTTTGGTCACAGCAGACCAGCCCCCCAAAAAAGCCGATGAAGCGGCAAATGATGTGCTGGATATTAAGGATATGCCGGCCGTCAGGATTTTGCTGGTCGAAGATTCACCGGAGAACCGCATGCTGATCCAGGCGTTTCTTAAACAGATGCCTTACGATATAGACATTGCCGAAAACGGCTGGATTGCCGTAGAAAAATATATATCCCAAAATTATGACCTCTTGTTGATGGATATGGAAATGCCTGTGATGGATGGGTATACTGCCACTGCAAACATAAGGGCCTGGGAAAAGGAACATGGGAAAAAAAGGACCCCGATTATAGCTTTGACAGCCCATGCCATGGCAGAGCATAAAAAGAAAAGCCTTGACGCGGGGTGCAGCGCCTATTTGAGCAAACCCGTCAAAAAACAAATACTCTTGGAAACTATTCAAAATCAAATACAAGACCGGCTGAAGTAGTTTCTAAAAAAACTGAAAAAACCGGCGCGTTGCCGGATTCTTCATTTGAAAAACAAGGAAGGTAAATTGGAATCAAAAAAAAATATTGTATACGCAGATCCCGATATCAGCGACCTGATCCCCGGCTTTCTCGAGAACAGGCAAAAAGAGATCCAGACCATCAGTGAGGCACTTATTAGAAAAGAGTATGAGACCATTCGTATCATTGGCCACAGCATGAAAGGATATGGGGCCGGATATGGGTTTGATGAGATTTCAGACATCGGAGCAGCCATGGAAAAAGCGGCTGAGAAAGCGGATACACAGGGCATTCAACAAGAATTCATCAGACTTGAAACGTATTTAAAAAATGTTCAAGTTGTCTACAAATAGCCGGACACTGCCGGGCGTCTTTGGTCCGAAATTGGTAAAAACATGCATTGGATTTGGCGTTGTCTTGAAGGAAAAGCTGCTTTGTGATACATAAAAAAGTCAAATAAATCGGTTCTGTTCTCACTCATTATCGCAGTAGCAAATAACCCAAAAGGCGCAGCAACAGGGTCAAAAAAGATTGGATCAGCATGAATGGAAACAAGATGTCGGAAACGATACTCGTTGTGGATGATATGGTGGATAACCGCAATCTGTTGCGGGTTATCCTGAAAAAGCAAGGGTACGAGATTGTGGAATCGGCAGACGGGGAAGCAGCCATCGCCACCTGCATGCAAACACTGCCGGACCTGGTTCTTCTGGATATCGTGATGCCCAAGAAAAACGGATATGAGGTCTGTGACGAACTTAAAGATAATGAGACAACCCGGGATATTCCGGTTATCTTTTTGTCTGCCAGGAACGAAGCGGCAGACAAGATCCGGGGACTGGAACTGGGGGCTGTGGACTATATCACCAAGCCGTTTGACAAAGGCGAAGTGATCGCCCGGGTCAAGACCCAGCTCCAGATTTACAAACTGACCCGGTCTCTTGTGGCGGCGAACCGGCAACTGACTGAGAACCAGAAAAAAATCGAAGAAGACCTTAAAGCGGCGGGCCATATCCAGAAAAGCCTGATTCCATCGGATGCCCCCAAAACCCGGAATTTTAATTTTGCCTGGTGTTTTGTTCCCTGCGAGCATATCGGCGGCGATATTTTCAACTTCCACCATCTGGATGAAAACCATTTGTCGGTTTATATCCTTGATGTCAGCGGCCACGGGGTACCGTCGGCCATGGTTACCGTATCAGTCCACCAGCGGCTGCAGCCGGGAATCGGCGGGCTCACCAAACAGATCACCGACACCCCGCCCTATTACACCATCGTACCGCCATCAAAAGTGCTTGATCAACTGGACCATGAATATCCCATGGAGCGTTTTGATAAGCATTTCACCATGGCCTACCTGATTCTAAATACGCAGACCGGGGCCATCCGGTATACCAGTGCCGCCCATCCGATGCCCGTGCTGGTGCGTGCCTCGGGGGAAATCGAACTGCTCGACATGGGAGGATCCATTGTCGGCCTTGGGGGGATTATTCCCTTTGAAGAAGGCGAAATCACGATGCACAAAGGCGACCGGCTTTACCTGTATACCGACGGGATTGTAGAATTTTTTAACGAGGCCGGCGAAGCATATGGAGAAGATCGTTTTTACAGCAATCTGATGAAATACAATGGGGAGGCGCTTGAGCAAACTTGCCGGCAGATGGTGGAATCGTTGAATCATTTCGGAGGCGAACGTAAGGCACAAGACGACATTACCCTGGTGGCCATTGAATGTTGTCAAACAGTATAGGGGAGGGGGGCGGCTGATTTTTCGCCTGAACGGATTTAACCCATGGAATATCAAACCATTGCAATTACCATTGAAAGCCGGATCGAAAATATTTCCCTGGCGGGTATGGTGATCAAAACGTTGTGCTCGGCTGCCAAGCTTTCCGAAATGGACGCCTATATGGTGGAAGTCTCGGCGGTAGAGGCCGTCACTAACAGTATCCAGCATGCATACGCAAATGAGCCGGGGCATGATGTACAGATTGTTTTTTCTTTGGATGCTGGCGGAATTACCATCAAAATCTGCGACAGGGGGATCCCCCTTGATCCTCAGATACTGGAACAAAAAAAGATGTCGTCCCTGGAAGTGAATCCCGACGACATCGAGGGCATCCCCGAAGGAGGCCGGGGGCTTGCCATCATCAACGAAGTCATGGATCGTGTGGCATACACATCTGATCAGGGAAAAAACTGCATGATCATGGAAAAAAGGATTGAAAGCCCATAGACCAACAGCTTGTTCAGTGGAAAAGGAGAATTTACCATGGAAATACGCAAAGAAACGATTCAGGACGTGGATGTGCTGGCATTGGAAGGCCGGCTGGATGCCTCGTTGGCAAAGCAATTAAAATCCCAAGTTCAGGATTTGATCGGTGCCGGCCGGATTAACATGGTCGTGGACCTGGAAGCGGTCGACTTTCTGGACAGTTCCGGGTTGGGCAGCCTGGTGGCCGCACTGCGATCCGTGAACAAACTTAACGGGGATATTAAACTTGCATCCCTCCAGGAACCGGTGCGCGTTATTATCGAACTGACCCGGCTGCACCGGGTTTTTGAAATCTTCGGCAATGCAGCGGAAGCCGTGGAAAGTTTCTGACGGGTGTTTGATGACGTCTCACCGGGTTGAATCAAGGAGACAAAAAGATGGAACCCAATCAAGAGAATAGGGCGCCCCACACCGATTTCTCACAAGAACTCTATCGTAAATATGCCCGGGGCGGTATCCGAATGGCCGGTCTGCGCGCCCGGTCCTATTTTTTCTTCAAGAAGTACAGCTGGATCGTGGTGGTTGAATCGACCTATTTTATCAAGCGGCTTTTCGATATCCTGGTATCGGCCATCCTGATGATTGCCCTGGCGCCCCTGTTTTTGGTTACAGCACTGGCCATCTTCGTCGAGAATCCCGGGCCGATTTTTTACAACCAGGTTCGGGTCGGCAAATGGGGCAGAACCTTCACCATGGCCAAATTCAGGTCCATGGTCGTCGGAGCGGATAAGATGAAAGACGAGCTGCTGGATCAGGACGAATCCGGCGGCGTTATTTTTAAAATGAAACACGATCCCAGGGTCACCCGGGTGGGCCGCATTATCCGCAAGCTATCCATTGATGAACTGCCGCAGCTATGGAACGTCTTCAAAGGGGATATGTCCCTGGTGGGTCCCCGGCCGCCGGTTCCCCGGGAAGTGGCCGAGTACGAATACTCGGACCGCAGAAGGCTTGATGCCATTCCCGGTATTACCTGCATTTGGCAGGTGAGCGGGCGAAGCGATATCAATTTCGAAGGACAGGTGAAGCTGGATGTCCGGTACATTGAGAACCAATCCTTCTGGGGCGATATAAAATTGCTGTTTAAAACGATTCCGGCGGTGCTGTTCGGAAAAGGAGCTTATTGATGAACCGCGAAACCATCATTATCCTTGGCATTCCGATAGACAACCTGGACATGGACGCCACAGTGGATCGTATTTTCTCCATGATCGAATCTTTTAAATCAGACAGCGTGGCCCGCCAGGTGGCAACGGTTAACGTCGATTTTGTGGTCAACACCCTGACCTGGCGCCTGGACCGGATCCGGCACCCGGAATTGATCGACATTTTGCGGCGTGCCGATCTGGTAACGGCCGACGGCATGCCCATTGTCTGGATCAGCAGGCTATTGGGAAATCCCCTGGGCGAACGAGTCACCGGGGCGGATTTGGTGCCACGCCTGGCCGAACACGCCGCCAGCCAGGGCAAATCAATCTACTTTCTCGGAGGCAGAGAAGGGGTAGGCCAATCAGCGGCGGAGGCACTTACAAAGCGATATCCCCAATTGCAAATCGCCGGCATTGATTCGCCATTTGTCCATGTGGAAAACGAATCCCTGGAATGGGCTGCCGAAGACGACCTGCCTGTCATTGCCCGCATTAATCAGGCAAAGCCGGACATCCTGTTGATTGCCTTCGGCAATCCCAAGCAGGAAGTCTGGTTCCACCGCAATCGCAATCGGTTGCAAGTACCGGTATCCATCGGTGTCGGCGGTACGTTCGAATTTATCGTGGGGACGGTGCGGCGGGCTCCGCCATGGATCCAAAAAACCGGTTTTGAATGGCTGTTCCGTATCACCCAGGATCCAAAACGGCTTTGGAAAAGGTATTTTGTCGGATTTTTTAAATTTGGGCTCATGGTGCTGCCTGCCATTATGTATCACCGCTACCGGCGTATGGTGGCGGGGTCCGGTGAAGCCGGCGATCCGGATTCCCTTTCCGGTCATACCGAACCTGTTCAGGCCGAACCTGTTCAGGAAACCAGTTGTTGTTGCTTCAGGATCATCCGGATGCCCAGGCGTTTTGATGTCTCTTTTTTGCACGGCAATGGTGGAGGAACGCTGGAGGCACAATCCGCCAATGCACAACTGGTGCTTGATTTCAATGATACGACGTTCATTGATTCTTCTGGGCTGGGACTTCTTGTGCGACTGTGGCGCCAGACATCCCAAAACACCCGGACAATTTTTTTTCTCAACATCGGCCCTGTCCTTGAAAGATTTTTCAAATTGAACCGAATGTGGGACCTTTTTAAAGATCATATTTTTTCTGATTTTGAAGAGATCACCGCATCCATGAAAGATGCCGGCACACGTTTACCCTTTTCCTATGCCGTTCAGATCGAACCCGGCTTTAACATATTAAAATTATACGGCCGATTGGATGCGGCCCAGATGTCCGCCCTGGATCTGGAGGCAATGCTGAACGACATAAGCCAAAGCCATGCTATCCTTGATCTGGAAGAACTGGACTTTGTGGACAGTTCCGGGCTGGCTTTGTTCATCAAGCTTCAAAAGCCCCTGGCCCAGGCGGAAAAGCAATTGATCCTTTGCAACCCCAAGGACCCTGTCAAACAGATGCTTCGCATCACCCGGCTGACAAAGCTGTTTGCGCTCACACCCGATCTGCCGTCTGCTGAAAAACGATTGGAGCAGTCCCTATGAAAGCATTGATTTTTCCGGCCGGATCGCCTGATCGCCTGGCCCCCATGACCCAGTGGATGCCCGAAGCCCTGCTGCCCATTGCCAACAAACCAATGGTGGCGCACCTACTGGAACTGTTGGCGCGCAGTGATGTGCGTCAGGCTGTCATGGCGGTGCATCATATGCCCTATGAAACCGAATCCTATTTTGGCCGGGGAGAACGGTGGGGCCTGGATATTTCGTATTGCCTGCTAAAGCAGGCGGGGAATCTGTCCAAGGTATTAAAGCGCGCATGGTCGCAGATTCAAGATGATGTAATGATTCTGCCCGCCAATACCATAACCGATCTTTCGCTTTCAGCGCTGGCTCAGATCCATGCGCAAAGCCAGACCGATTTAACCTTGTCCATGGTTCGATCCAAAGCACAAAAAGATAAGGTGGTTGCCCTTACCGATGAAATGCCCGGCAGCGGTGCACTCTTGGGAACGGCGGTGCTTTCTGTTGATGGGGCAATGCTGGCCATGGCCGAACCATCTATCATGGATATGACCGGTCTTGCCCGTCAATTCCGTGAACATGGACGAAGCAGCGTAGTCTATCATACCGACTTCACCATGAAAACAATTGAATCCCCAGGCGATTACCTGGCGGCAAACCAATTAGCCCTCAGGGGAGCGTTTAACGGATTGATTTTACCCGGCGAAGAGGTGAGAACCGGGATACGGGCCGGGATAGGGGCACGGATTCATCCGCAGTGCAAACTCGTTGGCCCGGCAAGCCTTGGGAACAGTTGCGGCCTCAGCCGGGATGCGGTCATCGGCCCGGACGCGGTCATCGGTGAAAAGGTGGTGGTCGACCGGGGCGCTGTGGTAGAGAACAGTGTAATTTTTCCCAATACCTATGTCGGCTCTCATACCGAGGTCCAAAACTCGGTCATCTGGAAAAAATCAATGTTCAACGTAAAACGGGGTGTCGAAGTGTATGTGGAAGATGACATCATCCTGGGCGACATGGACAAACCGTTTCTGGCCAATCAATTGGATCGGGCCTTTAACCTGGCCACGGGGTTATTTTTCACGCTTTGTGCATTCCCGTTATGGGGCGTATGCTTTCTCTACCATCTGGTCTTTCCGGGCAAAGCGTTTTTTCAGACTGAAATTCGCTACGGCAAATATGAAGTCAGCAATCTTCAAGGCGCGGTGCAACCCAGGCCGTTTGTTCATTATACGTTTCAAAGCCGTCACTGGTGGATCCGTAAACTGCCCGGCTTGTTCAATGTGATCAAAGGGGAGATGAGCATGGTGGGAAATGCGCCGTTGAGCAGTGAGCAATTAGACCTTTTGGACGAGGAGTGGCAAACCCTGCGGGCAAAAGCGCCGGTAGGGTTGTTTCATTTATGGGAAGCTGAAGGCCAGCCAAACCCGTCCTGGGACGAACAACTGGTTTCCGAAGCCTATTATGCCGGAAGTCGCACGATGTGGGGCGATGTCGGAATTCTGTTGAAATGCCTGATGCCTAAAAAACGAGCCTGAACCATGGAAAATCAAAGGATAAAGGTGTCTGATCAACGTCCCGTATCCCCGTCAGGCGACAGCATCACAACGGGGATGGCGGTGGGGATGCTGACTACATTCGTACACCTGGTCAGCAGGCTGCTGCTTGTGCCTTTGATCCTTCATTTTGTCCCCATGGCCCATTACGGCCTTTGGACCATCTGTTTTGTCATTCTTTCCTATGCCGGTATGAGTGCTTTTGGGATTCAAAATGCGTATATCAAATATGTGGCAAAATATTGGTCCCTTGGGGACCGAAACGCCATTAACATCCTCATTTCCACCGGCCTTACCGTCATGGGGATTGCCTCTTTGTTGATTTATTTTACCATCAGCTTAGGCGTTCCGCTTATCTTGGGACTCTTTCATGTGGAAAAACAGATGCATGCCCTGGCAGGTTTCATGATCCGGGGCACTGCCGCCGCCTTTCTATTGGAAATTTGGCTGGGCGCCTTTAAGGCCTCTTTGGAAGGCCTGCAGAAGATCACCTTAACCCGCCTGAACTGGCTTTTTGCCACGTTATCAGAGATCGTTCTTATTTTTATTTTTTTCATGATGGGATACGGGATACATGGCGTGGTCTTCGCCTATATCATCAAAACCATCTTTGAGATGGGCCTTCATCTCATCTTTGCGTTTCGCCATATTCCTTCTTTGTCTCTTAGACCGATGCTGAACAGACAAGCCTTTAATGCCCTCTTTGTGTACGGTGGGAAGGTCCAGGGCCTTGGCATTTTAGGACTGTTCCTCGGCACCTTTGACCGCCTGGTGATTACCGCTATGATCGGGCTGGAAGCGACAGCATTGATTGAGATCGGCCGAAAACTGCCCTTCACGGCCCGGCGCATCAGCGGTGCGGCCTTTGCCCCATATCTGCCGGCAGCCTCTTCCCAGGACCATTATTTTGAAAAGGGAAAGTGGCCCACCACGATGGAAAAGATGCGAAAATACAGTGCCCTGTTTACCATCGGCCTGATCATCGCGGCATGGGGGATGGTGCCCTGGGGGGGCAGCGTTTTACAGGACGCGTTTCAACAAGGAAAGTTTTTTTCAACCCCCTGGGGATGGTTGCTGGCCGGTGCTGTGCTGTTTTCCGTCTATCCGGGGATTTCCCTTGTCAAGTGGGCTTACCGCTTTGTCCGGCATGGGGAGACGCTGTGTTCAGATACCATTCGTGATCTCTATCTTTCCGGGTCTGGTCAGATCAACCTCATCAACGGGATTATTTACGGCTACTTGATTGCAGCAGCCCCCCAACTGCTTTTTGCCTGGGTGGGTCCGGAGGGGACAAAAGCTTACACCATTACCATTATTATTGCAGCGGCAACCGTGATTCATTTAACGACCGGCATTGGCACAGCCATCTTAAAAGGGGTTGACCGTACCGGCAGGGAGCTGGAATACACCTTGATCCAACTGGCTCTGGCCCTGGTGTGGATTCCGGGATTTGCCGCTTACGGCGGGCTCATGGGAGCCGTATGGGGTACTGCTTTAAGCCTGATCATCCCTTCTGTTTTTTTCGTTTGGCGGGGAAACGTTTTTTTTCAAGTCTCCTTTTCCTTGTATGTCAAAAAAAACATACGTCCCTGCCTGGCGCCTGTTTCAGCGGCCGTATTGATTGCCGCACTGCTTGGGTTGATGCCGCCCCTTTCCAGGTGGTTCACCCTCCTTGAAGTGATGATTGCAGGGCTTTTTTACCTTTTGATGACGGCTGTCTTTTTAAAATTATGGATCTTCACCGATGATGAGTGGCAAAAAATCATCTCGCCATTGGGGAAGATCAAAGCAAAATTTTTACCGAGGGTTATGCCATGAACCAACTCAGCGACAATCATCAGGAGCCTTTCGCCATCCATACATGTCCAGGCTGCCAGTCTAAAATTTCTTAATAGTAAGGGGAACACAATGGACATTGATTGCGTCATCATTGGTGTAAATTCCGAAAAAACCCTCGGCGATTGTATTCAAAGCATCATTAACAGTGAATATACCCAGGGCCGGCTGCATATTTACTATGTGGACGGCGGCTCCACGGACAACAGCGTTGCCGTTGCATCCGCCTTTGGTCAAGTGATTGTGATTCAGTTAAATCCTGAATATCCAACCCCGGGGTTAGGAAGAAATGCAGGCTGGAAAAAAGGCGTATCCCCCCTTGTCCATTTTTTTGACTCCGACATTGTCGTTGATCCCGGCTGGATAGAAAAAGCTGCCAACGCAATGAAAGGCAACATCGGTGCGGTAAGAGGCAATCTTAACGAGCGATACCCCCAAGCCTCCATTTTCAACTGGATCGGCGAATTGGAATGGAATGCACCGCCGGGCAAATGTGACAGCTTTGGCGGCATCGTCATGCTCCGCCGCGCTATTTTAGAAAAGACCGGTGGGTATGACGAAGTGCTTGTTGCAGGAGAAGATCCCGAGTTGAGCCAGAGAGTTAAATTCCTGGGCTGGGATATCCTCCACCTTGATGAGCCCATGTGCAGCCACGACCTTGCCATGATGAAGGTAAGACAATATTGGAAACGCGCATATCGAACAGGTTATGGGTATGCAGCAGTCGTATTAAGACTGCTTGTGATGAGGCTGAAACGGTTTGCGGCAAAAGGCATTGGAAAAAAGTTAATACAGCGGGCACAAAAAATTTCAGGCAGGCCGCTGATGCAGACCGGATTAAACGACACGGATGGCACGGCTGAAATATCCTTTAACAATTTCTGGCTCTATGAGTGCATACGCATTAAAATTCGCGGGGGAGGATTTGTTTTTTTTACCCTGCTCTCTATCCTGCTTCTGCCATGGGCTGTTCAGTCAAAAGGTATGGCCGGGTTAATGATCCTCATGGAGACCTTGGCGCTCTTACTTTTGTTTTATCCGCTTTTTTTCAGAATCTCATGGTTCATGGCAGATAAAAAATTAGATCGCGCCAAGGCTGAAATTTATGCAACCCATTGCTCTCTTGTTGTCATTCCTGAATATTTCGGAATGCTGCGTTTTTTTGCAGGCCTTATATTTAACAAACCGTTAAAAAATAAACGGGCCAGGTTGGGAACGGGCGTATCTAAAAAAATATGATTACGGCGATATTACATCCACAGGGAAAACCATCATGGCAGATTCAAAAACGTTAGCGCATACATCACAGGCAAACGGATTAAAACTTGGCTATCTTTCCAGCGAATACCCCGGTATTTCCCACACATTCATATTCAGGGAGATAAAGACGCTGAGAGAACAGGGAATTTCTGTGTTTACCGCGTCTATCCGGAAACCTGCCCACATAGATAAAATGACATCCGAAGAGAAAAAAGATTCCCAAAACACGATTTACATAAAAAGTTCGTCCATTCCACACATAATAGCCAGCCACAGGTCTTTGATAAAAAAGAGTTTCAAAAGCTATCTGGCCATGCTGGCCAAGTCGGCTTCATTTACCGTTAAAGCGCCCCACTCCGTTCTCAAAGGGATCGGATATTTTATTGAAGCGGGAATTTTGTTGTCCTGGATGCATAAAACCGGTTTAAATCATGTACATGTCCATTTTGCCAATCCGGCGGCAACGGTGGCAATGGTTGCCTCCTGTTTCGGCACGATATCCTTTAGTGTGAGTGTGCATGGACCGGATATATTCTACAATGTCGATACGGCACTGCTTGTCCAAAAGGTAAAACGCGCTAAACGGATCAGATGCATAAGTCTTTACTGCAGAAGCCAGTTGATGCGAATCATACCCTACAGCATGTGGGAAAAGCTTGATATTGTAAGGTGCGGCATTGATCCGGACACATTTTCACCCAGGCCCGAACCTGACAACGAAATTCCTGAAATTTTATGTGTCGGGCGCCTTGTGCCGGCCAAAGGCCAGCACATTCTTTTATCGGCCTGCGGTCTGTTAAAAAAACGCGGCATTCAATTTTCCCTTGTTTTTGTGGGCGATGGAGAAGATCGCCCATCGCTGGAACATCTGGCTCAACAGCTGGGTATTAACAATCAGGTTACGTTCACAGGCGCCATAGGGCAAGACCAGGTGGTTCAATATTATAACAGGGCTGATATCTTCGCCCTGGTCAGTTTTGCAGAAGGGGTGCCTGTGGTGCTTATGGAGTCCATGGCCAAGCAGGTTCCCTGTGTCTCAACAAATATTACAGGCATACCTGAACTCATTGAAAATTCAAAAACCGGGATGTTGTTACAACCCTCGGATGTTAAAGGGCTTGCCCATGCACTTGAAATCCTTATCGCGGACAAAGAATTGAGGATAGAGCTTGGCAAACAAGGCCGTACCAAGGTTATTGAGTATTACAACCTCTCCGCCAACTGCCGGATGATGGCCGGTTTTTTCAAAAACTTTTTATAGGGTTTACATGCGTATTCAATGGCTTGACAATTTAAGGGCAATCGGCATATTTTTCGTGGTTCTTGGCCATACACCGGGTCTGCCCGAACCGTTTGAAAAAATAATATTTTCCTTTCATATGCCCCTGTTTTTCTGGTTATCAGGACTTATGTGCAAGGATAAAATCAAGCAGATATCTTTCCGGGCGTTCATAAAAAATAAAGCGTATAAGCTTTTGGTACCGTACCTTTTTTTTTCAATCATCAGCTATGTGTCATGGTTTGTCCTGTTTCGCCATTTCGGGTCCCAGGCCAAACTGAATCTGTCCCCGATAACGCCCTTGATCGGCATTATTTACGGCAACGGCATTCATCATCTTTTGGCCCACAACACGGTGTTGTGGTTCTTTTTATGCCTGTTTGCCACGGAAATATTTTTCTTTTTTATCATCAGACTTGAATCAAAAACACGTATTTTAGCAGCCCTGATCCTGCTGTCTGCAATCGGATACATAGATGTCTGGTTAAATCCGCCCTTGCCGGACCGATTCAGATTGCCGTGGAACATTGATATTGCCCTGACAGCAGTCGTGTTTTACGGTGCGGGGTATCTTTTATCGCCGTACCTGCTCAAAAACAGGTTGAATTTTATTGTTAATTTGGGTTTTGGTATCTGTTATCTCTTTTTTTCGCTCATCAACAGCAAAGTTGCATTGGTGGCAGGCGTTTACGGCAATTTCTTTTATTTTTACAGTGCCGCATTTTCAGGAATTTTATTCTGGAAAGCGGTTGCTGAATACCTCAGCACCCTGTTTAATATGAAATTGGACATCAACACCGGCCAAACGTTCCGAGTGCGCTTGGGGAAAGCCTTTGCAAAAAAACTGGCCCGCCCATGCCGCTTCATTGAAACGCTGATGTTAAAAACAGGAGAGAATACCCTTACGATTTTTGTTTTTCATTTGCTTGTGTTTCCGCTGCTGACAGCTGTCCAGGTCTATATTTTCAAAATCCCGGCATCGGTAAAGCACGATTCAATTGTATTCTCTTTTATTTATACGGTGGTCAGCATCATCATGCTGCTGCCGGTTTCATCTTTACTTCAACGATATCTGCCCTGGTCAGTCGGCAGATTCAAGACGGCACGCTGATTAAGGCTGTCTGTTAAATTATATGGTTTTATGGCCCTGAATCAGCCTTGGGAGAAATCAAAATATGATTGCCGCACTATTCAATGTGAGTTGCGTTTTTATATCTCTATATATCGGCATAACAACATGCTATCTTTTTATTTTAACCATTGCGGCATTTATATTTAAAAAAAAATCAGGTCCTCCCCGGCAGTTTGACGCCAATATGGCGCCTGATCAATTAACCTGTTTAAACATCGGTATATTAATTCCCGCGCACAACGAATCCTTTGAGATCGTACAAACCGTCCGCAACATTAAACAAACGCTTAATTATCCAAAATCAAATTATAATATCATTGTCATTGCCGACAACTGCCAGGATGATACGGCACAACTTGCAAGGGAAGCCGGTGCCCAGGTTGTTGAGCGTTCTGACCTGTCTGCCAAAGGCAAGGGCCAGGCACTGGATTGGTTTTTTAAATCCCATAAATCCATCTATCTTGAATGTGATGCCGTCGTGATTATTGATGCCGACACGATACCGCATCCCAACTTTTTAAATGAGATTTGCCAAAGCTTTTCTTCCAGCGGCGTTGATGTGGTCCAAGGATTTTACGGCGTATCAAACCCCCAGGCAAACTGGCGCACGGCCCTTGCCTCTGCGGCGTTATCCGTCTTTCACCACATCAGGCCTGCCGGCAGAAATCAGATGGGCGGTACGGCAGGGCTTAAGGGAAACGGCATGGCATTTAAAACCAAAATCGTTGACGCCTATGGCTGGCCGGCATACTCCGTGGTTGAAGATATTGAATATTCACTACAGCTGCTCATGGACGGCGTGCTTGTCCATTACAACCCCGATGCGATCGTGTATGCAGAGATGGCTTCCGGTGCCCGCCAGGCCGGCACCCAGAGAAAACGGTGGGAAGGCGGACGGGTGATGTTATTTAAAAAATATCTACCCCCCTTAATCAAGGCTTTTATAAAAGAGAGAAAGAGCTGTTACTTTGATGGTATCATGGAGCTATTAATCCCTCCGTTATCATTGCTTGTTATGGCCCAGACGGCCATGTTTATATGTGCCGTGATCACATCCTTATCCACACTGGCCATCTGGGTTTTGTACCCCCAGCTATGGATTATTTTTTTATGCATGACAGTTTTTTATATCTTCTCAGGGTTGATATTGCGAAAGGCCCCTTTTTATGTATGGAGATCTCTTTGTTTCGCCCCTTTTTTTATTATATGGAAAATACCGCTCTATTTCAGCCTCATAAAAAACAGACGGTCAAAAACAACGTGGGAACGTACCCAAAGAGAATCCGAGAAAATGGCTCCAAGGCAAAAAAAATAAAATGCAAACCCAAATACCCCACTGCACAGTGAATCCTATGATGATCAGCCGGATCTTGATGTTTCTCTTTTTGTGTTTTCCGGCATGCAGCGACATCAGACCCGGACCGGTAACCACTAACGAAACGGAACTTGAGACCCAAGAGCGTTTTGAAACAGACAAGGTCAAGACAAGCACCCGGTATGCCTCACCGGAACAGGTTCGCCAATTTACACAGGCAACCGAGTCCGGCCGGGAGTATTTGATCGGGCCGGGGGATTCGCTAAGCCTTAAGGTGTGGGGCCGGCCTGAGGTCTCAGCCCCGGAAATGATCGTGGGCCCGGACGGCATTATTACGGTACCCCGCATCGGGTTCATTCAAACGGCTGGCCGCACCCGCAAAAGCGTGGCTGATGAAATTTTGGAGAAATTGAAACAATTCTATAGTAATCCGGAGATCTCCTTTTCCATCCTCTCTTACAAAAATAACAAAGCCTTTGTCCTAGGAAGGGTGGAAAATCCCGGTGTCGTTAATTTTCCGGGAGAAGGCACGCTTTTAGAGGCGCTCTCCATTGCCGGCGGCTACTCTACTGAAGCCGAAGACACCTATCTGACAAGGTGCGCCATCATCCGGGGAAAGGACACCATCATCTGGATCGACCTGAACGATTTATTGCAAAACGGCAATATGGCACTCAACGCAAAAATTTTAAACAACGACGTTATTTTCATCCCCGAAAGCCAGTCCGAACTGGTTTACGTCATGGGAGAAGTGCGAGCCCCCGGCGCCTATAACATGACCGGTAGACTGACCATCATGGACAGCCTCATGCTGGCTGGCGGGCCCACAGATGATGCTGAAACCACCACCATCTATCTGATCCGGAAGGGTGAAGGCAAAAAGGGCTCGGTGCGTGAAATCAACTTAAAGCATCTGCTCACCAACGCTGATTTCAGCCGCAACTATATCATGGAGGATGACGATGTTCTCTATGTTACTGAAAAATCCATCAGCCGTTTCAACTATGTGCTGGAAAAAATTGTTCCTTCTCTTGAGTTCATCAAAATTGGCAATGAGGTGTTGGATATCTTTGGGGTGGACGTAAAAAATGGAAACTGAACACACCGCAAATACCACCCTGCTGCCGGGGACCAAAAAGAACAAACCCGTGGATATCATCCGCTTTATCAAGCGGTACACGGTTTTTATCATTGTTATGGGGAACTTTCTTTTTACCCTGATGGTGCCCTTTGTATTACTGGCCATCAAGCCTTTTTATAAAGTATCTGCCTTCATTCAAATTGATCCGGTGATCCAGACCATTATCGGAAAGGACCAGGAGAACTCCATTTTGCAGCAATACACGGACTATTCCCGTACCCAGGCTGCCCGGCTCAGGAATCGAGAAACCCTGAAAGCCGCCATCGAACGACTTACACCCGAAGAGCGAGATATCCTATTCTTTCCCAATGCGTCAACCGATACGGCGGCAATACTTCTCGATACCCGCCTCTACATCAAACCCATCAGCAGCACCCATCTCATTGAGCTGGGTCTCCAGGGAAACAACATGTTAGGACTGGCCTCAATTGTCAATCACATCATGACCATCTACAAAGAAGAGGCAGACAACACCCAAAAAAAACAGAACGATAATCGACTGGCCTTTCTGCGGTCGGAACGGGATACATTGCTCAGCGAAATTGACAATAAAATTAATTTGCTGCGCGAGGTTTCCCGGCAGACCTTTACCAGTGAATTCAGTGAAGCGTACAATGTATTTTACAAAAAGGTGGAACAGCTCCAGAGTGCCAATGTCAGAATGGCGCTCCAGCTTATTGATGTGGAGAGCAGTTACCGCCAGCGTATTCAGGAAAAAAAAGAGATCGAGACGCTTCCTATGGATTCCCAGGTGGAAGAGGTGGTGGCCGGAGACTGGGGGCTTGACTCCACCCAGTCCTGGACCTATCAGCAGCTTCAGGAGATGCGTACAAAACTCGACGGTCTCAGTGAAGGAAATTCCGACCGCCTTTATATTGAAAAGCGTATGGAGGCCATGCGGGAATATGAAAAAAAAATGACCGACGAGGTACGAAAAATAGCTGAACAGACCGTCTACGGCAAACGCAACTATACGCTGAATCTTCGCATGATTGAAGAACAGAGCCGGTATGATTCCTTGAAGTCGGCAGGAAAAAAGCTTTCCCAAAGCCTGGCTGCCGCTAAACAGGAAGCCGCCCTCAATTCAGAGCGGATGATTACCGGTGAGCAGCTCCAGGCCGAACTTACCCATATGCGGGGGCTTTTATTCAAATATGAGTCGCGTATCAACGAACTGGTGGTTCAATCCAATGCACCAAGCCGCATCTCCATCGCTAC
Source organism: Desulfobacter vibrioformis DSM 8776 (assembly GCF_000745975.1). GTDB lineage: Bacteria > Desulfobacterota > Desulfobacteria > Desulfobacterales > Desulfobacteraceae > Desulfobacter > Desulfobacter vibrioformis. The sequence continues at coordinate 118,733 of NZ_JQKJ01000011.1, forward strand.
GCCTGCCTACCCGCCATCATCCCCGGCAGGGAATAACGCAAAAAAGCTTTTCATGGTTTGCATTGTCCTGCCTTACGGCATGGTATTCACCTTTTGTTTTCTTCTGGAGTATCTGGATAATCGTATCACCAGTCCCCAAAATATTACCCACGCTCTTGGATCACCCTCCACCTGGCCTATTTCCAAGGTTGAATGTAAAGAGGAGTCGCCTTTTCATGAGCTGACCTTGACAGATACCGAATCCGTCTCGTCCAAGGCACTCAGGAGCCTTGCGATCCGCATTTTTAAAGACCACCGGGCCAACGGGTCCCGAATATTTCTTTTCAGCGGAGTCAATGAAGGAAACGGCACAACAGATGTTCTCCTGAATGTGGCCCAGCTTTTAGGGGAGTTGCTGCCCCGGGTGTTGATTATTGAAGGGGTCAGCCCCAAAAAAACGGCCTTGAAGTCCCGGCTGAATGCCCCAAAAGATTCTCCGACCATTGCTAGGGCAACACAATTGATTGAAAGCAGTATCAACCCAGAAAAGTGGTTGGCGGAACTGGACAAGATAATCTTTCATGATGGACTTCGGGGCATTCATGCGCTGTTTGCCTCCCAAACCATGGAAGTACATGACAATCCCCAAACTTTTGAAAAAATTCTGAAGACAGTGAACAATGCTTACGATCTGATTATCGTGGACTCCAGTCCGGTTATGCAAAATGAGCTTACAGAATATCTCTCCATCTTTGCCGATGTCCTGGTGCTGGTCATCCAGGGCAATCGAACCTTGTACCGTGAATTGCGCCGGGTAGCGGAACTTTTTATCCGGCAGGAGATCCCGGCGATTATCCCGGTGCTCAACTGGGGCGGCACAGGAACCCTGGGCATGTTTGAACGGCGGTTTAATCATTCTTTTTTGGAGTATGTATTAAAACGCATTTATCATTGGTAAAGGTTTTATCATGAAAGGCAATATCCTCTGTCTTCTGGCACTGACATTCACTATCCCCATGGTGCTTTATCTGTTTTCAAAACTACCCCCCTACAAAGCCGCAGCAATCGCACTGCTGGGCTCTCTTTTGTTTCTGCCCATGGATAAGCTGGCCGTCCCCATCATTCTATACGATAAAGTGACGGCCACCGGTATCGGTCTCATCATGGGCATGGTTGCCATGGATGGGGAACGCCTTGCTCAATACCCCTGGAGCATCATGGATCTCCCGCTTTTTCTATGGCTTTTATCAGGATTTCTGGCCTCTGTTACCAATGGCCTGGGGGCCAAAGACGGGATTCAGGAGGCATTCAACGCCTTTAGCATCTGGGGAGCCCCTTTTATGGCCGGACGCCTCTATTTTTCCAGTTCCAAGGCCCAGTCTTGGCTGTGCGGGCTTTTTTTTCTGTCAGGACTTGTCTATATCCCCTTTGTAGCCTTTGAACTGGTCATGAGCCCCCAGGCCCACCGCATTGTTTACGGTTACATGCAGCACGATTTTTCCCAGGTGATCCGGGGGGGCGGATACCGCCCCATGGTCTTTATGCAGCACGGCATTCTGCTGGGCACGTTCATGTGCATGTCGGCCCTGGTGGGAATCTGGTGTACCTGGACCAAGGTGTTTCCCCAAAAAATGTGGCGGGCAGGTGGACCGATGTGGGGCTGGGCGCTGATGCTTGCCGGATCTGCTGTGGCCTGTAAATCTTCCGCCGCCATCGGGCTGATGGTGATGGGTGGGTTCCTGCTCTTCAGTGCGGTGATTTTAAGAACCCGGATTTTGATCGTCTGTCTTTTTTTGGTCCCGCTTCTTTATGTAACCACCCGGACCTCGGGAACCTGGGACGGCCAGAACCTGGTCGATTTTGTGGCTGAAAAATTCAGTGAGGACCGGTCTTTGTCCTTGAAATTCCGGCTTGACAACGAACTGATTCTCATAGATAAGGCCATGGAGCGGCCCATTTTCGGCTGGGGCGGATGGGGACGTTCCCGGGTTTTTGACGAAGAGACCGGGGAGGATCTGAGCACCACCGACGGATTTTGGATCATCACTTTGGGCCGGTGGGGCATTCTTGGGCTTTCATCGGTCTTTGCCCTTATTTTACTGCCCACGGTAAGATTTTTAATCCTTTTCCCTCCCCGGCGGTGGAAAGACCCTGAGGTGGCTCCGGGCGCGGTGCTCGCCTTGATTCCGCTGTTGTTTATAGTGGATTGTACCCTCAATGCCATGGTCAATCCCGCTTACATTCTTTTTGCCGGTGGCGTGGCCGGATTGCCACGAACATCCAGGGGGGCAATAAAGCAACCCAGTGCTGACCACGGGAACACACAGCAAGCGGGAAAACGCTCGGTTAATTTCGCCGATTGGGGAATAAATACGCTCCCAAAGTCCCGAAGACCCCGGCTGACGATTTCCGCCAATTACAGCGGGCCCAGATTTGACATTTCTTCAAAAGATCAAGACAGCATTAAGTTTCACTGACAAAAACATGAATTTAAAAAAACGCGACGCCGTAAGCAATTTTTAAATGAAAGGTTAAGTCCTCAATGAAAACCAATCTCAAATCCTGGTTATATGCAAACCTGATTTCAAGGCCCTTACTCTTTTCATGGTGGGCAGGCATTGTATTTGTCGTGCTGATATCCATACTTCCCCATGGAAGCCTGACAGCCGAGGACAGTGTCATGGGCGTTGACAAGCTGGCCAGAGCAGGTCTCTTCTTTTTTCTGGCATTTATTCCAGCGGCTTTTTTTACGTCCGGAAAACTTGGACTTTGCGTGGCCACCAGCATGGCACCCCTAGGATTCCTTCTGGAGTTGGCTCAAAAATATTTTCCGGAACGCCACTTCTCTGCAGAAGATATCATTGCCAACAATATCGGCACGGTTGTGGGCCTTGGCTTGGCTCTCCTGATTCGATTTTTTTTCTATACCGGAGGCCATCACCGATTTTCGTTTAAAAAATTAGTCCGGAAAAAGCGATCTGGGTCAGGAGAAAAAAAATGAATATCTTACTGGTTATGGAACAGTGTAATCCTCAATGGGCATCCGTCCCCCTCTTGGCATCCCATTTTTACAGAACCATTAGAGAGCGTGTATCTGTCACCCTGGTGACCCACGAAAGGAACCGGTCCCCCCTTGAAAAAAACCGGGGTACGCATCGGATCATTTACATCAAAGAGTCTTCACGGCTGAAACGATACTACGCCCATGTAAGCCGCATCACATCAAGCGGCGGGGTGAACTGGCCCCTTCAGCACGCCCTTTCCTACCCGGTTTATGCTGAATTCAATCGAAAAGTCTACGATGGGTTTGCAAAAGCCGTTCGAGCGGGTCAATATGATCTGGTCCATGTCATGACGCCCATTTTGCCTCGCTATCCCGTTAAATTGGTCAACGCCTGTCAAAACACCCCTTTTTTATTGGGGCCGGTCAACGGCGGGGTGCCGTTTCCCCGTGGAGAAGGCTTTGCCGCAGTGGCCCAAAAAGAGTTTGCCCAGTACAATTTTTTGCGTCTTTTCACCCGATTGATTCCCGGTTACAGGGCTACCTATAAAAAGGCGGATATGATTCTATCCGGCTCCACCTACACCAAGCAGTGGATAGAAAAACAGTTCCAAATCCCACCCGGCGATGATATTGTCCGGCTTTTCCATGAAAATGGGGTAGTTCCCGGCAACACCGATGGTGTTCAGTTCCGTCGCTTCCGGAATGGCCAGGACAGGCCCTTTCATCTGCTCTTTGTGGGGCGTCTGGTGGCATACAAAGGGGCTGATATTCTATTGGAAGCGCTCCATCGACTGACCCAAAAGGCAAGATTTGAAAGCCCGGATACCTCTTCGAGTAAAGTCATTCAACGGCCCCTCAGCCTCACCATTGTGGGAGATGGCCCGGAACGGCAAAATCTTGAAAATTTGACCCAAAAACTTGGGCTCACTCACATAGTCCATTTCACCGGCTGGATCAAACAGGAAGAAACCCGCCAATATTATGCCGATGCCGATCTGTTTTGTTTTCCTTCCATCCGGGAGTTTGGCGGTGCCGTGGCACTGGAAGCCATGGCTTTTGGGCTTCCATGCATCACTCCCGACTACGCCGGATTGGCAGAATACGTCACACCGGATACGGGATTCAAGATATTTCCCCGGTCCAGAAACTACCTTATTGAGCAGTTTGCCGAAAAGATTGCTTTTTTAATGGCCCATCCTGAACGGTTGCACCAAATGGCCGGGCACGCTGTCGAACGGGTGGCTTCTTATGGCTGGGACCAGAAAGCGGACGCCATGATAGCTATCTACAAACAACTTATCAACCGGAAGAGGCCATGAGTATTCGTTGCATGTTTTCGAATCGGGCATTGCCTGAAACTTGGAAAAACTACGGAATGGCTCTACTTCTGCTCTTCCGGATTACGTTGATGCCGGTATTGTTATTGCTCCTCCAACCGGTCATGACCCATGGAGCATCTTATCCCAATAACGGCTCTCCCATGGGGATCAATCTTGCCGGTATCCGATACTGGTCAACGGAACTTGTCTTCAAGGATCTTTTCAAACACGCCCAGCCCTGGGCTTCCCAAGAAAAAGGAAAGCCCTACGGCAAGGGACCGCCCCTTGCACTCACGCCCCAGGGCTGGATTCGATGGCTGCAGCCGGGGCAATCCGCAGATACCCTGGTATGCCGGGGCAGTGGACGCTACCCGGCCGGGAGGTATCTGCTTCGGTACCAGGGCAACGGAGAGATCACCATTAAATACGATGCTCAGCTCTCAACTTCCCGCCATGGCGCAGTTTCCCATCCACCTGCAATGGATTTAATTGATTTATTGTCCGGTACCGGACAGACAAACCTTAGGGATCAAAAAAAGGCTTCGGCATCGGAAAAAATAACAGAAATCCCATTTTCTGTCGTTCACCCTTCGTCCAGAGGACTTGGCCTTGTGGTGACCCGGGTGGATGATATTGACCCCCTCCATCACATTGAAATCCTGCCCGAAGCCTTTCGAGAGGACCATTATACCCAACCGTTTCAACCTGAGTTCATATCACGGTGGGCCCGATTTAAGGTGATTCGTTTCATGGATTGGATGGAGACCAACAACTCTAAAATATCCCGATGGGCAGAGCGCCCCACCGTTGGAATGCAGACCCAGGGCAGCTCCCGGGGTGTTGCGCTTTCCTACATGATTACCTTGGCCAATACCCTGCATGCCGATCCTTGGTTCTGTATGCCCCATTTAGCTGATGACGACTATGTGCAGCAATTTGCACAAACCGTCGCCGATACCCTGAATCCCGATCTGAAGATCTACATCGAATACAGCAATGAAACGTGGAATTATCAGTTTGAACAAGCCGCCTATTGCCGCCAAAAAGGCGTTGCCATGGGCCTGGGCAATGATCCGGTTCAGGCAGGGCTTTTATACTACACCCAGCGGGCCCTGGAAATGTTCTCCATATGGGATAAGGTATTTCACCCCCATAATAAAAAAAGGCTGGTCCGGGTACTTGCCAGTCAATTTGGAAATCCCTGGACAGCGCGACAACTTTTTGCAGATCCCGGAACAACGCGGAATGTGGATGCCCTGGCCATTGCCCCTTATTTCGGAATGGCGCTTTCCTCGGCATCCCCCACGATTGAACTGTCGCCCGGCAGGGTTGTCGCAAAAAACGCTTTGACCCTTGACCAGATTCTGGATTTTCTCGACAAAGAGATTGATGCCAACAGTGCTCTACTCAGGGAATATGCCAAATTGACGGCCCAATGGGGTGTCGATCTCATAGCCTATGAAGGAGGGCAGCACCTTGTCGGTACCCGGGGACTGGAAAACGACGAGGTATTAACGTGGTTGTTTCATCAGGCAAACAGAAATCCGCGCATGGAAGATCTGTATCGTAAAGACCTTAATTCATGGAAGCGTGCAGGAGGTCAATTATTTGTTTCGTTTGCTTCAATGGGCCAATACAATAAATGGGGAAGCTGGGGGCTTTTGGAACATCCTATGCAGGATCCCGAAACGGCACCCAAGTATCGTGCCGTTATGAAATACATTGATAAAAACAGCAATGCCGATTAGGGGCCAAACCATTGGCATCGAATGTATGAAAATAGGAAAAAATTATGTCACATCATTTTTCATCTGATTTTAACCAGAAATTAAAAAAACACTTATCAAAGATCGAGGTGATTGAGAAACTTAAGTTGGATATCAATACGATTCATCTGTCACCCGGCTTATTAAAAGCGGATCTGCTCCCGCCGGATGTAACCTATAAATCCTTTGTTGCCGATAGCCGGGGCTGTCATTCGGCTTTTTTACTTTTTTCAAACCCAAACGGAAAAATGCAAGTAGCACACAATGTTCAAAAAGCGTCAGAAGCAAGATCGGTTTTAGGCAACAGGCTGAACTGGGTTATTGAGCCGCCCATTATTACAGGCTTTTTTGACGGCATATCATGGGCATTGTTTCATATGAATTATCCGCTGTCCCATGGGCGAATAAAATGGGTTGTACAACGCACTCTGCTTGCACCGGCCATATTAAAGTGGATTGCAGGATCCCTTGAAAAAAGTTGTCAAAAACTTCCTGCCCCTAAAATCGCCGCGTTTTATAACGAACCTGTCAAACAGATGGTCAATGACGATGATTTTTCACCGGATATACGCAAATGCGCCTCTGATACCTTGGATTCCCTGGAATCAGGCCGATGGCATCCACTGTTTTGCCTCAGCCATAACGATCTGTGGAAAGGCAATATTATGGTGCCTTCAGGATCGAAAAACACGGATAAAGGAAAATTTTACTTCAGCAAATTCAGGGTCATTGACTGGGCAGGTTCAGCGGTTGAAGGGATTCCCTTTTTTGATTTGATGAAGTTTTGCCAAAGTTTTCAAGTACAGCGGTATTATACGCGAAAGGCGATCTTAACCCATTGCAGGATATTGGATTGCAGCATAAAAGAGGCGCGTTTTTATCTCATTGCAGCACTGGCGCTGCTGGGCAAAAACCTGGATCAGTTTCCCCGCAGTGCATATATTCATCTGTCTCACAGTTTATTTCACTATATGAGCACCTTTGTGTAAGTCTCTACATCCTTTACCAAGGAATTTTCGGTACTTTTTTGCCGAATCGCGTATCAAAAAGCGCGTTAAATGCGTGTTTGAGTATATTAATGGATTCAGATGCTTTTGCATGTTTGCGTCTATCAGGACTGTTTCCACGACCATTTAAGACATATCTGAGAATATGCCATCCTATCTCAACGCCTGCATTTGCCAATACTGAAAAGAGTCCGTAATTTTTTCTAAAATATAGATATTCAGCCCGCATTCTGAATTTCAGCACCTGGGAACCGCCTGTATCATACGTGAGATCATCCCTTTTTTTGGCACTTGCACCGCCGACATGGATCACCTGTGCGTCAGGAATGAAAAAGACCTTCCAGCCGTTCCGTTTTGCTTGAAGGCAAAGATCTGTCTCCTCGTAATAGATGTAAAATCGTTCATCAAACAGCGTCCCAGAAAGCGAAGCCAGCATTTTTTTGCGATAAATGGTAAATGTCCCGGGCACCCAGTCCACCTCCATGATACTGTTATGATTAAAAAATTTGAAATCGCCTTTGCCGATTATTTTAGATGACGGATAGCGGTCCGCCAGACCGGACAGGGTAAAAAATTTATTCAGACTGTTTGGGAATCTGCGGGCTGAAGGGTCTAACCGGCCCTCAAGGTTTACAAGGCGCCCCCCTGCAAGACCGCATTCAGGGTGATTCTCCATAAACCGCACAGCGTTCTTTATTGTTCCGGGTCTGATAAATGCGTCGGGGTTAAGAAGGATGATATAGTCCCCCTGGGCCAGTTCGTATGCCTGGTTATTGGCTGCAGCAAATCCCATGTTAATCCGGTTTTCAATGAGATTGACATGACTGAAGTATTTTTTTACCATTGCACCAGATCCGTCAGATGAGGCGTTATCCACCACAAACACTTCCATATTCTCCCCGTCGGCGCTCTCAAACAGATGATTAAGACACTTTTCTAAAAGATCTGCCGTGTTATAACTGACAATGATTATAGAAATTTTTTTCATAATTTCACCTTTTAATAGATTTTTTTCAATAATTTCAAGATATACCAAAAAATATGCCGCGAATTCAGGTGATTATTCAAGATGGAGACAGTTTAAATCATTTTTTATCAAAAAGCACCTGCTCAATGTGGGTTAAATGGTTTCAACGCTCTTTATTTGTGTCAAAGTGATAACGGAATATTTCAACTGTCTGGAATCCCGGCCTGTGTTATGATATAACCTATGCGGCCTTGCCATGTATGTTTCTGATGATAACGGATTTAGGAGACTGCCAAGTTAATTCAACAAGTTAATTCAACTATTCTGTTGTAATCAGGTGTGTTTTGATGAAAAATCAATGGCAAGAGGTTGATTTTTTAAGAATTTGATGTAGCCGGACGGGTTGTGGCCGTGCCGGTCGGTTTTCATCAGTATTATCCCAGGAAAGTATTATTCAGCGTGGAAAACAAGAATTACAGCTTAGATAAAAATCTTTTGTGTTTGAGAACCGAATGCGGAGAGTATAAATTTCAGATTGGCGAGGAGATCGGGCAGGGTGATGCCGAACGGATTGCAAAGGTGATGACCGATGAAATGGAAAAAGCGGACAAAGCCTTTGACAGGCAGAATACTCCCAATCCATATGTCAAGCTGCTGCTGACCAATCTGAATCTGGCAAACAGGTATGTCAGACTTCAAAACAGATATGATGAATTTCTTAAAACCCATGAAGAATTTAAAACACGACCCGGCATCCCTGTTGAGGCGCCTGCCCCCCCGGTGTCAACACCCTTAAAATCTAATGAAAAAAAACTGCCTGCCTGCGAAGACGATGATATCCCCGGCGTGACCCTTGAGTTTGAATCCTGCGACGCCTCTTTGCCCATTCCCGAATTAAACGACATTTCCCAGCCGGTCCCTGCCCAAGAGAAATTAGATGAAAAAACAGTGCCGGCCAAGGCAATTCCCGGGCCTTTGGTGACCCAGGTCCTTGACACCCTGAAAAAGACCAGGGAAGCCCGGTTAACCCTTTTAGAGCCACCCGAAAACAGGGTGAAAATTACAAATCCTGTCCGGCCGGATTCAACGAAACCCGCAGACAAGCCCTTGTACCAGGCAAATGTTCAGAACAATGGTGATGGAAAGTGCCGCCTGCCTTCCCTGGATTTCCTTGAAAAGGGCAGCCAGGAAACTGTGGTGGACCATGAGGCCATCAGGCGGGATGCCGAACTGCTGGAACAAAAACTGGGGTACTTCGGCATCAAGGGTGAAATTATGGAAGTGCTGCCGGGTCCTGTGATCACCACCTTTGAGTACAAGCCCGCCCCGGGGATCAAGATCAGCAAGATCGTGAACCTGGCCGATGACCTGGCTCTGGCCCTAAGTGCCCTGAGTATCCGTATAGTGGCCCCCATTCCGGGCAAGGATGTCATTGGCATTGAGATCCCTAATCCAGCCATGAGTGTTGTACCGTTCAGGGATATCGTCAGCGCTTCCGCCTTTGATGAAATTAAATCCCCTGCGCCCATCTGCCTGGGCAAGGATATCATCGGAAGACCCGTGGTCGTGGGACTTGAAAAAATGCCCCATCTGCTCATTGCCGGGGCCACAGGAACCGGCAAAAGCGTGGCGCTCAACGCCATGATCAGCAGCATTCTGTATAAATCAACACCTGACCGGGTCAAGTTCATTATGATTGATCCCAAACGCATTGAACTTTCATTATTCAACGACATCCCGCACCTGATTACGCCTGTGATTACGGACATGAAAAAGGCCAATATTGCCCTTCAATGGGTGGTCAGGGAAATGGAGCAGCGGTATGAAAAACTGGCCGAGCTCCATGTTCGAAACATAGAGCAGTATAACAAAAAAGTCCGGACCGCTGACCTGTCGGACATGGACGAGGAGTTTACCCCATTCCCCTATATTATCGTAATTATTGACGAGCTGGCAGATCTGATGATGACCGCCAGCAAGGATATTGAATTTTCTTTGACCCGTATCGCCCAGATGGCCAGGGCGGCAGGTATCCACCTGATTCTGGCCACCCAGCGGCCTTCCGTGGATGTACTCACCGGTATTATCAAGGCCAATTTCCCCACCCGGATATCATTTCAGGTCTCTTCCAAGACCGACTCCAGGACCATCATTGACGCCAATGGTGCGGAAACCCTTCTGGGCAGGGGCGACATGCTTTTTGTTCCCCCGGGCACAGCCCGGCTCAAACGGGTCCACGGCACATATTTGTCCGAGCGGGAATTAGGCGCCATCACCGAGTTTGTCAAAGCCCAGGGCAAACCCGAATACATTATGGACGTTACCACGGAAAAAGAAGAGGCCCAGCAAGCAGTGACGTTTGACGATGATGAGTATGATGAAAAGTACCAGCAGGCCCTGGATTTTGTCATGTCCACCCGCCAGGCATCCATATCCGGGGTGCAACGGGCGTTAAGGATCGGTTACAACCGGGCAGCGCGCATCATTGATCTTATGGAAAAACAAGGGGTTGTTGCCCCGTCCGACGGTGTCAGACCTCGCCAGGTTATCGGGTGTATTGACTGATGTTCTGAACCGGGATTTTTCAGGAGCAGGGAATGAATGGGCCAAAGCCAAAAACGGATATCAAAGGATAAAGATTTTCAGACTGCCCGGTACTGGGCGGTTGTCGGGTTCGCAGGAAACTTTATTTTAACGGTCCTGAAGGGGTGGGCCGGTATTGTGTCAAACTCCGGGGCCATGGTTGCGGATGCAGTGCATTCCGCCTCGGACATCTTTGCATCCCTGTTTGTTTATATCAGCCTGATCATTGCCCAGAAACCCGCAGATGAAGAACATCCTTACGGCCACGGCAGGGCAGAGGTGATTTCCACTCTGGTGGTGGGAGCGATGCTGGCCGCCGCCGGTATCGAGATTATCAGAATCGCCATAACAGCAATCCGGCATGGATGTCTCCACGCCCCGGGAAATCCGGCCGTATATGCCGCAATCCTGTCAATTGCCGTCAAGGAGCTGATGTACCGGTTTACCTACAGGGCAGGGGTAAAGACCAACAGTCCGTCAACCATTGCCAATGCCATGGATCACAGGTCAGACTCCTTTTCTTCCATTGCCGCCCTGATTGGTATTATTGGCGCCAAGTTGAAATATCCTGTCCTTGATCCTGTGGCCGGTATTGTGGTGGCCCTGTTCATATTCAAGATGAGCTACGATATTGTCATGGACGCGGTGAGACAGATCATGGACGAATCTCCGGGTGAGAAAAAAATCCGGGAAGTTGAGAATCTCGCACTCACCGTCAAAGGGGTGAAAAGCTTGCATGGTATACGGGTACGCCGAAGCGGAGCCTTTTTTCTTGTGGATCTGGACATTGTGGTGGATCCAAAGATCACTGTGGAAATGGCCCATGACATAGGCGAATCGGTCCGGGAGACGATCCGGGTGCATATGGATAAAGTCAGTCAGGTCCGGGTGCATATTGACCCGTCAGATCTGCACTGATGCAATTTATCCTGTCAGGGCATTATGCCGGCGATCCGTTAACCAGCCGGAGTACAGTGATCTCCGGGGGGGCACCGATCCTTAGGGGCGGCCCCCAATAGCCGGTTCCCCGGCTTACATAGACCTGCGTGGCATTGTGCCGGTGAAGCCCATGCACATAGGGCTGGTCCAGGCGCACCAGGCAGTTCCAGGGAATATACTGCCCGCCATGGGTATGGCCGCAGATCATCAGATCCAGGCCAAGGGAATCTGTTTTAAATATACTTTTGGGCTGGTGGGCAAGCATGATCCTTGGCATGGATAAAGGCGCGCCTTTAAGGGCCTTTCCCGGATCCGAGGCATGGCCTGGCATTATCCTGCCTGCCCGGTAATCGGTGATCCCGGCCAGCACGATTTGGGCGTTTTCCTTTTCAACGATACGGTGTTCATTGATCAGGGGGATAAAGCCCAGGCGTTCAATTTTGTTCAGCCATGAAAGGGCCCCCGAATAATAGTCATGGTTCCCTGTTACAAAATATTTTCCAAATGGGGCATCCAGGTCTGACAGGGGGCTTGCATCTTTGCCCATATCTTTTTCGTGACCGTCGGCCATGTCTCCGGTAAAGACAATCATGTCAGCCTGCTCCCGGCTGGCCCGGTTCACAACTTTTCGGACATATTTTTCTTTCAGGGTCATGCTGATGTGCAGATCTGAAATCTGAAGAATGGTGAATCCCCTGAACGGATCCGGCAGTCCCTTGATGGGCACATCTACCCTGATCACGTCCGGCTCCCTGGTTGCCCGGTTGACACCGTATCCGGTTAAAACCATGGCCGCACCTGTCAGCGCGGCATTCCCGGCATTGGTTAAAAAAATTCTCCGGGACGGGTCCATGCCCCCTGCCTTTGATTCCCGGTTGTCCCTGTTCTGTTTTCCGTTTTTAGAAAACAGGTTATGAATAAGATAATAGGCCCCCATGCAAGCATCTTTGAGCAGAATACCAGGGAATATAAGGGTCATAAAACCCAAACAGATATAGGCAACCCAAAACAGAGACGGGGTGATCCAATGATCAGGAAGCCGGTACCGGGTCATCACTGCTAAAACAAGAACGGCAAAGCAGGATACCAGCATTGTCCACAGCCCGGTTTTCCATCCGGTACCCAGGGGCAGGGTGTTGATGATTCGAAACCCGAAAAAGCCGTATATCAGACCTATGACCAGAACCGCTGTGATTAAAAACAAAATCATACTGCCTGTGAATTTTTATAAGTGATGCGCATAGGCCTGAATTCTAACAGCCGGTTTCAGGTTGCACAAGGTTAATCTCCTGTGGTACATAAAAGTGCCAGCAATACACATCATTTCCAATATTGGGTGTTCCAGTGTTCATTTTATTTCCATGCTTTTCTTTTGTGACTTGATCCGGATCAAGGTTTTTGTGTCTCTTTAATTATATGGTGTACCTGCAAGGCAAGGCGTCATTCAGCAGTTAATTTATAAAAAGGAAGTACGGCAACGCTTCAGGATCTCTTGATTTATAATTTAAAAGTGTAATGTGTGCAGGGGGGTGATAAGTGAACGGGGAAACATGTTATAAGTCTGTGCCGGGTGAAACGACCTGGTGGGTGGGAGGCTCCGTTTCTAGGCCAATTTCAAAGTTGCTTTGATGTGCATACTTTGACCGAACTTAATACCGACTGTACACATGCCGAATTGGCATTTTCATGAAACGTTTGGAGGTCATTCTCGGCCAGTATTTTATCCCATACTTGTTCTTCCGGTTGAACATTTTTTTTCTTCCCAAGCTCTCTGAGCCCGTTTTTTCTTTTTTTTGAGCATAAGGTTTAATTTGTATTCATGGAGTTCATAAAGCTGAAACGGTAGAATTAAAGATCTAAGCACAGAGTATGCAACGCCAGTCAAAAAAAGGACTTGTGTAGCAGTTTGGATATATCCCCATGGTAGCATGTAAACAGCCAGGCCAAGAAAAAGAGTTAAAAGGTAAGTGAGGAAGGTCTCAATTTGAAATTTAAGCATCTGTTTGATTGAAAAAACAACCTGGTCCATCTCATGATGTGTCATCTCATGGTAATCCCCTTGATTGCCCGTTATAAGGATCAAGTTGATAATAAAACCGGCTAAAATAGACAAGATGGTTAGCGATGCTGGAACCAATGTTTTAATAATATCCATGCTATCGGAGGCTAAATAATTGACGACTAACAATAAAAAACAAAAAAGCCCCCGGATCAGATAGTGTTTACGGCTTGGGGTTTGCAGATCAAGGACGCTTTGATAAGCTGCCAATGCTTTCCATACTGCAGGTGGCATTGCCTGTTTGTTTTTATCTTGGGCCAACCATGTCACTATCTTTGATATAACCATCTTTTACCTATTCCAAGAAGGTGTCCTCTATCTCTGAGAATATTTGAAAATACTGTGAGTTGTTGGTTCCATCATTATCAACGAAGACTTCCTTTTTTAATTTGAAATTATCTTTTGTAATAGCAGCATTGTTGTTTAAAATAAAGGATATCTCTCCTGGAGAATTCTCAAGTTCCGTTTTATGATACATTTCTATGGCAGCCGTTTTCCTTAAAGTACCTCTTGCCTTTGGTCTAAACACTATGTCTGCCTTTTCTCCGTTGCACTCCTTGATTGAATTGTTAAGGGTTTTATAAAAAATGTCATCGGATTCAAATTCATCGCCATAAACAGCGACTCTTAGTCGGATTTCCTTAACACCATGTTTTTTAATTTCTGCTACAACATCCCTATTTGCCAACTTCTCAAACGACACCTCGGTCAAGTGAAGGTCAAGTTTGTTCACCATTAACCATAAAATATAGTGGGCAATCAATTGTTTTGAGGCTGCTGATTGCCTGGATTCAACAATGGCATGGTTACCGTTAATTAAAATATGAATTATTTCTGTTAACTCTTCATTTTTGTCCAGTTTCAGATCTTCCGGCGTAAGCTCTTTTTGGTCAAGTTTCTGCTGTATTTTTTTGGGGCGGTATCCAGGATCAAAACTGTAGAAAACCAATCGTAACCCGACATCTGTACGTTTTGACGTATTTACAAAGAGCGTTCTTTCATTTGGTGTTTCAAGATATCGTTTACCTACCGTTTCTGCCTTACTGAGAGCTTTTTCGATAAGACTATCAAAAGAGGTTTCAAATTGATGCGAAGTCAAAATTGAGAAATAGTTCAGCGTCCGTTTGAGTTTTTTTTTCATTAATTTCCCTTAATTTGAAATTGTTTTTGAATCCGGCGGTGCTGAGTTGAAAAGCCGGGGTTATGTGCTGGATATTGAAATGCTATAAAATCCATATATTCCCCTTTTATGCCACTATGTCTGGGGGCGGAGTGTTGTGGCTGGATTCCAGCCGCTTAAGTTCTTGTTCAAGGTTTTCCATATTGGGTTTTGGGTGGTGTTTTGACAGAGTGGTGACTGCATCGCTCATTCCTTTTATATAGCAGGCGGCTTTCATGTATTTTCCCGGGGCCAGCAAATATAGCGTTATGAGCTGGCGCCAAACTTTTTTTCCCCGTTCCTTGTCTTTCCATCTGTCAAGTTCAATTCCCCAATCTTCTATGATCAGGTCTAAGGTTTCATTACTGACATTGCCGGTTTCCCTGAGTTGTTTTTCGGCCAGGCGTCTTAAAGTGGGGATGTGTAGTTCAGTCATGGGGCCTTTATTGGTATTTTGCTTTCAGGGTGTCCAGGCGGTGCTGGTCCACTGTCGAAAACTCTTCTGTTGGATCAATTGTTTTTCCCTGAGCATCTTCCAGGCGAAGGACTTCAAGAGTTAACAAAGCGTCCTTTGACGTATCCACTTTTCCCCATTCGCTGAATTTGTTTGGTGCCAGGGACCAGGATAATTTTTCCCCTGGTTCGATGCCACCTGGGATCTTGTAATTGAAACTGTTTGTATACCAGGGAACTGACCGGCCAGGGCTCTGGAGTGTTGCTGAAAAATATGCCCTTGATATGGGGATTGCCAGACCGTTGGATACTACAAGGTCTATGACTGGCTGATCCGGGCCGTATTTTTCTTTTTCCATATGGAATCTTGATGATGTTATTTCAAATTTCAGTAGCTCGGCCTTGGCTTTCTCTGCTTTGATTTCTTTAGATTGCAGTTCTTTGATTTCCCGGAGTTCTGCCTGTTTTATTTCTTCCAGAGTTTTTTTTCTTTTTTCCTCCCAGGCTTTCATCCTCTCCTGTTCAGCGTTCTTTCTTTTTGTTTCGGTTTGCTGGTTTAACAATGCTGCTTCTATGATGATTTCGTCTGCTGTTTTGCCGTGCAAGGCCTTCATTCCTTTTTCACCGAGCTCCTCTGCGCTGGTTTTGGCTTTCTCCGGCGTAGTGAATGCCAGTGAAAGGATATTTCCAAAATCTTTGAGCATGACTGTTTGAACGGCATTGATAAACAGCTTTTTTTTGTCTTCAGGCAATTTGTTCTGAACCTTTTCCATGGATTCTTTGAATGCTGCATCGGATGTTCCATCTATTTTAGGGGGACCCCATAGCGAAAAAGCATTGGTATTGGAAATAAGGACAAAAGAAAAGATAATGACTACGGTTAGGGAAACAGTGGGTTTGATGTGCATAAGAACCTCCTTTGGAGTATGTTTGAATTTGATATAGAAATATTGAAAATACTACCGATTGTCTATGCCAAATTGTTGTACTGCTCAAAAGAAATAGATGCGCTTTTCATGGGGGCTCCTCTTGTTTGAAGTTGATATATAAAATATTGGGTGTGCTGCAGGTTTTCATCCATCGGTTCCGTTTTTTAGGTTCTTTTCCGAGGCTGTCTTTTTCCCTCTAACCTGCCGGATTGTCATTGCTGTATCCCAAATGGATTTAATAGAGCTTACCGCGCTTTGAAACAGGGTTTTGTCTGTGTCCTGGATATCAATGAGTTGTTCGTTTATTTCTTTGCCCTGGACAGGATCTGCATACCTTTTTATTAAGTCTTGGTGTTCTACAATCACTTGAGGGGTGTCGTTTTTCAACTCGGGTTTGTTTGTTTCTTTTGTCCCCCAAAGGTAATAGTCGACCGATTTGTTTGTGGCTTTTGATACAGCCACGATGTACTCAAGCGATGGCTTTTGCTTAACACTGCCGTGAATGTTCGTGACAACATTACGTGAGACGCCCACCTTATCAGCCCAAATACTGGGTTTTATACCGTGCTTTTCTTTATCTATTCGTTCCCGAATAGCATCAAAATCTAAATTTAAGTCAATTTTCGACATGGTAGCTGTATTTTCCTTGACACTTAGTACAGCAGCGGTGTATTAATTTTAATAAGGTTATCGTTATAGCTTAACACCAATAATTTTAAAAAAAGGAGTCACAATTGAAACGCAAGATCATGACCCCGATTCAAATCAAATACGCCCTGGAGGCGGCCGGCTACAGCCAGAACCGTGTGGCTGAAATTTGCGGGGTATCCCAGCCTCTGGTTTCCCAGGTTATTTACAACCAAACCCGGAGCCACCGGGTGCGGTGCCGGATCGCAGAGTTGATCGGGCAGCCGGTGGACCAGGTGTGGGAGATTAAAAAAGATCCTGGAAAATCCGGGCGGCCCCTTACCCGTCTTGGCAGCCATGCGGCGTAAACCAACAGATAAAGGAGAATAAAAATGGATAACAATTTTTGGGATACTTATACCCCGCCACCCAGTTTTACGTGTCAGTGCTCCAAACGTTCGTCAACATCGGCAGAAGTTCATCAAACGCCTGAACATAGTGACCTGTGCCAGGGTCGAGAAGTTCAAGCCGTTGCCGACCGGAAGCGAGTTCAGCCTTGAAGCTTTCTTTATCAAGAACACCTGCTTTAGCAAGGGTGCGGGCCAGACAAACGGTTGACGTGTATAAGGCTAAAAGCTTGCTTTCGGTGCAGGGCTCTTCTGATTCGTTGGATTTTTCTGTGTTCATAATGTCATCTCCTTATAGTTATAAGCAGTTAAGGATATCTATTATGGCAAATCAAAGTTTTTTGCAAGTGTCATTCCCAGGCAGTTTTCAGCCTATATCATCAATGAGGTGGGTTCAATGTCTAAACGCAAAGAAAAAATAGACCCCAATCAAATGGAGTTTGACTGGGAATTTCCCAGCAAGCTTGAAAAGGTTCTGGAGGAGCGGCGGCAATTGAAAGAGAAGATTGTCACCGGTCCACCCAAGCCCCGGGCTACGGAAAATGAGTTTGGTCTTTGCGTTGCACTGGCTGCTGCCATCAAAAAAGCTATTGATGATGCGAATTTGAGCAGGGAACAGCTTGTTGACGGGGTTAATTGCTATTTTGGGCGGACGGCTGAGGACGCCGAAAAAAAAGAGGATATGATCTGCCGGAATCCTCTGACTATCCATATGTTAAACAATTATCTGAGTAAACCTGCCGAGACGCCTATCCCGGCATATTACCTTTTCGCCATCCATCATATCACCAAATCCCTTGAGCCTGCACGGGCGTTTGTAGAGGCCGAAGGGGCCAAGATCGCCACGGGTTCAGAAATCCGGCAGATGGCGCTGGGTAAGCTTGAAGAACATATTGTTGAGATCAATAAACTTAAAAAAGAACTGAAATGCAGGCCTTAAAGGAGGCACGTCCATGGATTCTATGAAACGGTTAAGAGACCAGTCAGAACATCCCGCAGTATTTTTTTGCGATAACAGCAAGCTGATGCGCAACCCCATCCTTAGGAGGGAAATGGCTATCCAGGGAATTAAACCCATCTTTCCTGATCCATGGCAACCGTCGCTGTGTCGTTCGCGGCGGGTCAGTCGCATCCGCAGGGGGGATAAATGAATTCGGTGAGCTGGAAGCCCGGCTCCGGGCCACCAGAAAAGTGCTTAAGCAATAAGGAAATCAATATGGAGACTATCACTATCGTTGCCGAGGCAACCCTTTTTAATGATGTCGTGTTTGATGAGGAGATAGAGTACGCGATTACTGGTGAACACGCGTTTGATGAGATCCGGGCTGACCTTGTAGATCAAATCAACGGGGATCTGGAAATTGAATATATTGCTGTAGACACCCTGGTGGCTGACTGGCATGCGGAGCTGGAAATATATGACGAAAACAGGGTGCTGGTCGGTGACGGGCGTATCTACGCATGGGGGATGCCATGAACAAGACATACAGGTGCGCTGCGGCGCTGATCCGGCAGGCGATTGCCGAGGCCGGGAGTGATGGCGCCCTGGTGGTGATGACCCGGGCCGGGGTGGCGATTCCCCTTACTCATACCTGCGGGGCCGTGCTGGATCATTCGTATGTGCGGATGATTCAGCCTGTTTTTGATGGCTGCATGCTTACTGGTACGGCTGTTTCCGAGGACGCGGCGGATATGAATATAACTTTTGGCAGGTCGGATATTGTGTGGGTTTATCCGGAAGTTGTGGAGGTTTAGATATGAATTTATCTGATCTTTTTCAATCGTTTTTCAAGGGAACCAAGGCCCAGTTCAGTCCGACACTCAAGGCTCAGGCGTTCATGGATGATCTTCATCGGACCTTCCTTATCCTCAAGAGGCGCATTGATTTGCGCTGCCAGGAGAAAATCATTCACGATCTTTACCACGCTTTTGGAGGCTATGATTCTATTCTTGGTCAGGAAAATTTCGAGATCATCGGCTTTCTCGTCGAACGCGCGATTCTCCAAAACAGTTACAACCTTAACGAAATTTTCAGAAGGCAGTTCATCTTTGCAGTCGATTGTTATGTGGCAAGTCATATCTGCTGTTTTACTTACAAGCAGAGAATAAAACTCCAGCTTTTTATTGAAGAGTACTCCCAGGTATTGTTCCCGGCGTTGCCATCGGTTGATAAGTCCTGTGATGACAACTCCGAAGATCACCCCAAGGGCTGGAATGATAACATTTATGAGTGGCTGAGATGTCAATTTAATCAAGTCCGTAAAAGTAATTATAAATGTGTCTGGCCGCTGATGCATGCCATCAATATCATAAATGAGCACGGAGTCAAAGATAAGGAGAAAAAATGACATCATACAGGAAGTTGGCGGCGGTGGAAAAGACTATTGCGATATTGAAATTCATGGCCCAGGAGGTTCAGCCTGTGTCTGCTACTGAGATTGCCAATGCTGTTGGAGAGCCTTTTGGCACAGTCATGTGCCACCTGGCAACCCTTGAGGAAGGAGGACTGGTCCGGAAGGTATATGAACGGTATGAGCTTGGTATTTATTGGGGGGTAATTTGGGAGTCCATTAAGCAATCGCGGATGTCTATGCGCAATCTTGCCAATAACGATTTAGAAAAAATAGGAGCTGTTTAAATGAAAGATATCAATGTTACTGCAATGGAGACGGCGGTGGATATAGCCTCCAGGGAAGCTGAAGCCAAGATTAGTGAAATTGATGCTATCCGAGAAGAATCTGAGACTACCGGCGTACTTAAGATGATTGTCCATCAAAAGTGTCATTTGGAGTTCATCAAATACGCCGAGCTTTATCAGCTCAAGCAGAGCAAAAGCTATAAAAAAGGCGGAAGAACCTGGGACGAGTATTGCGACGAAGTTGTCGGGGAGCCGCGAAGAACTGTTGATAGAGTATTGACAGAAATTGGCCCCATAGCAGAATCATTTTCGGCCAGCTTGGTCGATTTGCTCGGGATGCCATTTAATAAAATCAGGATGTTAGGTCGCGCAGTTAATACAGAATCGGCCAAATTGTCCAAAAACAAACTTATCATAGGCGACTCTGAAGTATTGCTTGAGCCTGACAACAAAGACGAAATCGAAGCAGTCATTGATGCCCTGATCGAATCCCACAAAACCCAGCAGCAGGATCTTAAAAAAAAGCTGGCCCGGGCCACAAAGGAGACGGACAAAATTGTCGAGGAAGCCACCAAGGGCCTGGCCGTGGAGCGGGACGCACTGATTAAAGAAGTGGCCCGGCTAAAACCCCTGGATGTGGCGGACCTGGACCAGAGCTGGAGCGAGGCGTACATGAAGGAGATCTGCGAAATAACCCAGACCCTGGTGGTCAAGTGCCGTAAATTTATCATGGACGACCGCATTGATGAGGATAATGAACTGAAAATCCGGGTGGGGGCTTATATGGGCCAGGCCGAGCTGGCTCTCCAGGATCTTCGGCAGGATTGGACAGACAGATTTTTGGCGGAGTAGACATGGACCTTACACCAGTAATGAAACAACAGATCCTGTCTGACTGGCAGTGCGCATCCCACGGGCAGAAACGGCGGATGCTGGAAAATTGGGCAGACTCTCTGGGGTGTACGGTGAAGACGCTTTACCTATGCATCCCCAAGGAGTTTAAAGGGGATCGCAAAGCCCGGACAGGAACACCTAAAATTGCGGGAATAACGGAAGCTGCCCTGATGGTGGCCCAGATAAAGCGGCGGCCGCCCAAGGGCAAACGGCTCATCATCACTGAACAGGCAATACAGGCGGCGGTGGATAACGGCAAAATCCCCGCCCAGATGCTGGATGTGTCTGTATCCACATTTAACGAGCACATGAGGAAACTTGGCATGGGCAAGCGCAATCACAAGGTGGTGAGGTTCCAGGCGGATTATCCGAACCAGCTGCACCATATTGACGCCTCGGGGTCGGATTGTTTTTATGTGAAAAAACCCCTGCCGGACGGGGATGCGATCCTGAAGCTGGATGCCCGGCCTTATAAGGGGTACAAAAACAAACCCAAGGACCCGTACGAAGATAAGCGGCTGTGGATCTACGGCCTGGTGGATGATCATTCCGGACTGATGAAGGCCCGGTATGTGACAGCCAAGGGGGAGTCCTGCCGCGATAACATGGATTTTTTGTCCTGGGCGTGGTCTGAGATCGGGCTGCCCGAGGTCCTTAAATCAGATCATGGCCCCATGATGAGCAGCGAAGCGGCCAAGGATTTCATCAAGCGGCTATCCATAGAGGTTGATCCAAGCGTCCCTTTAAAATCAGAGCCCCACGGGAAAATAGAGCGGCCCTGGCGAACCACCTGGCAGCGGTTTGAGACCCCTTTTTACCTGGAAAACCACAAGACTTTTGAAATCCGTTTAAGCGAACTGCGGCGTCGGTTTGGCGTCTACCTTGAATCTTACAACAATATGGCCCACCGGTACGAAAAAAAGGTGTCCCGGCTCAATGTCTGGAAGCGGGTAAGCCTGCGCGGCGGTATCGTGAAGATGCCGGAAAACGCCATTGCCACCACGGCCAAACGCTACAGCCGGAAGGTTGAAAATGACGGGTGCTTTGCTCTGCACGGGGAGTCATACGAGGTTAAAGGGCTGCATGATGCCCAGGTATGGGTGCTCCAGGGGTTATTCGATGACCGGTTGGTGGTGCAGGATAAGGCAACCGGCGAAAAGTACGAGGTGGAGACATTTAAACCCCTGTCATACGGCACTTACAAGGGACAGAAAGAAACGCCTGATGAGGTGGCCACCAAGGCGGCCAGGAATCTTAAGGCCGTGAATGAGAATGGTGTTGAGCAGGGCCTGCGGAATACTCTTTATACTGATCCTGCGGATAAAGGGAATGTGGCACAGTTCCCGGTCCGGATCAAAGAGACCCGGCAGGTGGAAGACCCTCTGGATATCGACACCTACCCGTCCATGGAGGTTGCCATGCAGGATTTTATATCCATCTGTGGATTTGTGCCGGATAAGGAAAACCGGGAGCCCATTAAAAATTTGATACTTGAGAATGGGTTATCCCGGCGTTTTGTGACGGACCTGGCCCTTGAGGTACATGTCGAAAATAATAACGAAAACAAAAGGATAGTAAATTATGGTTAAGTTAACAAGGAATGAAATACTTGTCAATTGCGGCTTTAAATTTGATCTGTTCAAAAAAATGAATTTTGAAACCGGAGACAGCATCCGTGTCAAACGGATTCTTTCAATGGCCATTCAGAACAAGGATATGGTTTGCATTGTAGGAGATCGGGGGGTTGGCAAGAGCACTGCGATTGATATTGCCTTGATGAAAATGAATGCCAGACAGGTCAATGTTCAGTCTAAGGACAAAGAACGCCTGAGAATTGCAGGTATTGAGAAAGCCATGGTGATCGATCTGAGTGAAGAGAATCCAAAGCGATGCCAGGAAATAAGGGCCAGACAGCTGCGTCGCATCCTGGGTGAGGCATCGGCAAAACAGGATGTTGTGCTTGTGATTGAAGAGAGCCACCGGCTGCACGGCAATACCCTGCGTGCGTTGAAGACCCTGCGGGAAATGGACTGGATGGGAAAAAGGGAGTTGTTTTCCGTTGTCTTGGTGGGGCAGTCCGACCCCATGGCCAAACGTGGCGTTTCCGAGGTACGGCTGCGTTCTGACAGTGTGGTGATGATGGGGCTGACCATGGATGAGGTGGCCGGATATATCCAAAGCACCGTGGGTCGGATGTTCACGGATGAGGCTGTGAATATGGTGGCTGAGCATTCCGGGACATCCAATTTCCTGGACCTGCAGGCCCTGGTGGTGGATCTCATGGGGCGCAGCCTGGCTGCCGGCCTGGACCTGGTTGACGGGGATGTTGTGGCCCGGGCTATGGATATCAGGCGGGAGGCCATGCCCAGGAAGTCTGTGGCCCGGGCCACGAAGAAAACACCTGCGGACCAGGCCAGGTCTGGCAATGATATTCTGAAAAGTGTGCTGGCGACCCGGTCGGATGCCGGCATTTCCGGTAATGATATGGACAAGGTTGTTAACGGGTAGAGAACAGGAGGAAAGAGACTTATGGGAAAAATAATGACAGCGATATCGGCAATAATTGGAAAGAACGCAAGGCGCAGGTCCTATATCACCACCATGATCTGTCTGGATTGTGGCAGGAAGTGGCAGGCGCACCGGGTGAGTGACCCGTGTCCGGGGTGCGCGTCCCGGGCTGTTGTGGCGGCGGGGCGGTGGTGGCCTGCGAAGTACGGCATGCCTGTGCTTGGCCCAAGGCATAGCGGAAATAAAGAATTAACAGCGGCTTAAGGGGGGTGCGGTGTGTCTAAAAATCAAACCATAGTCAATGTTGCCGGATATCTTGCTTATGCGTGCATCTGGGTATCGACGGCTGCGGGTGTTTGTTTTGCGGTATACGCAACGGGAGAATCTTTGCCTGTAGTCGCGTTTCTTATCCCTGCGATGTTCCGCATAAGGACAGAAACAACAGAAACAAATGACTCAGAATACCGCAGGGGCCTGGATGATGCCTGGGAAGCTGTGCAGGAGTGGATTATTCCGGGGGAGTTGCCCGGGGATGGAACAGATAGAGCAGCTCAGCGTAACGGGCTGGTACTTGCGGCTGATGCGATCCGTGAATTGATGGATAGAAAAAAGGTGGCTGAGTGATGAAAATAATAATCGGAATAATCGGAGTCTGGGTTTTCATTAAAATCGTGGAGGAGTTAGCCGGAATTTTTATTATTGGCGCAGCGATCGCATATTTTCGCAAGTCACTGTCGGCGGGAAAGAAAGACGTTGAATAGGGAGCGGCCCGGCAGATGCGCCAACATCTGTGATCCGGGCCTTTTGCAACAACCACGCAAGCTGATGCATCGGCAGTGTATCCGGGGTGTTCCGGAACTGTCAATGGAAAGGAGCCAACCATGTATGGCCGGATTCACTCAAGAAGTGTTACCCGTAACAATCCGCCCCATTACATTGAGATGTACTGCCATGAGTGCGGCAGGATTTACGCCACCACCAACCCGGGGTTGCCTTGCAGGCTGTGCCGGTCCACTGCGGTGGCACCTGCCGGGAACTGGCGGCCGGAAAAGGCCCGGCGCAAGACAGGAAGGGTATCCCATGTATTGTGAAGTTTATAAAGCAACCATACCGGAGAAGACCTGTGTGCTGCGGCAAAAGGCGATTGCTGCCGGACCAACGAAAAAGGTCCGTGGTGGCTTGGAATCTCTTTATCACAGGTTTATCGGGTGCCGGGGATGCGCTGTTGGCCTGGCGCTTTACGATGGATATAAGAAAGGAGAATTTAAAAATGTCAGCAGTTGATTTGAATGAATACATGGCAGACAGCCAGGGCCGTCTGGTGCATAGGGATAATGTCAAGGAGATTGATAAAATCCGGGATGGGCTGGTCAGGAGTATTGCGATTGAAGCCCGGACGCACCGGAACATGATGGCCAAGTTCAAGGATGTGGCCATGTCTGAAATCGACGCCTTTGTGGAGATGTCCGCGTCTGATTACGGGGTATCCCTGGGTGGCAGAAAGGGGAATCTGAACCTGTTTTCCTACGACGGCAGGCAAAAAATTCAGGTGCAGGTTGCGGAGTATGTGGTGCCTGATGAGCGGCTGAACGCGGCCAAGGCGCTGATTGACAAGCTGCTGAACTCCTGGACCCAGGGCAGCCGCAGCGAGGTTAAAACCATTATCAATGACGCCTTTGCCGTGGATAAGGAGGGTAAATTTAACCTGCAGCGGATTCTTGGGCTGCGGCGGCTTGAGATCAATGATCCGGACTGGAAAAAGGCTATGGATGCCATATCGGACAGCCTGCAGGTGATCGGGTCAAAGCGGTATATGCGGGTGTATGAGCGGGTGGGCAACCAGGATAAATGGCAGCCAATCAGCCTTGATTTTGCGGCGTTATAGGAGGGAATCACCTTGGATAAAAACAATCTTGAATCCAGCAGAAAGCAGCGTCAGCTTATCGCCATTGCCTGTGGGCAGCTTGATATCGGTAAGGTGGACAAGAAGGTGATGCTGATGACGCGGTATGATGTCAGTTCTACCACGGACCTGACCTATGCCCAGGCCGAGGAGCTGATTGATGAGCTTGTGAAAAAAGGCTTTGCCATTGTGTCAGACAAGCGGCCCTATGTCCGGCGGCAACGCCCGGTCCGGGCAGCCCATGAAAAACAGCCGGGCAAGATGGTGGCCCTGGCCAGCCCGGCAGAGCTGTCAAAGATTGACGCCCTGGCCGGGCTCATCTCCTGGCGGGTGGAGAACGGTATGACCAGGTGGATGAAGAAACGGTTCAAAATTTCAAAGGTAAAAACATCTCATGATGCTTTTGTTGTAATTGAGGGGCTTAAAGGGATGTTTGAAAACCAGATGAAAAAAAAACATGGGCCTGACTGGTGGATGGCGCCCCATGAGGACATTGAGGTGCGTTTCTATATTGCCGAGCATTTCCCTCAATGAGGTGTAATTATGAAAAAAAGATACACAGAAACTGAAACCCGGCTGATCCGGCGGCGAATCCGGGATATTATGTCTGGAAGGTGTTATTGCTTTGTGCTTGGCGCGGCTCTGGCTGAAAAACGGGTGTCCAGGGCCGCGTATGAAGCGATGAAACAATTAAAGGCCCGGTGTCCCATGCATGTATCCGGAGAGTGCCAAATTTGCCATGAAAAGCTGGATCAGGGCGGAATTGATATCTTCGAAGCTGCCAGGGATCTGGGAATCAGGGAAGCCGAATGATGAGATTTGAGGTGTTTATACTGTTGGCGGCGATCCTGATGCTTGGGCTGGGTGTTATTACGTGTAAAATTGACCGCTCTCGGAACATGGAACGGGAAATAGCCTGCCTGCGAGTCCGTGTGGATGCGTTGCAGATGGTGGCTGCGGGGGAATGTCCGGTGCCTGAGTTTGACGTTACGCCCGTAAAACGGCCGGTGGTGATTAAATACTGAAGGGGGCCAATGGACCTTTGGGACGAAATAACCAGGGATGACCTGGACGGCGATATCCGGGATGTGGCGGACGCCCTTGATGTTGACGCTGCCAAGAAGCTTCTGGTGATGTTTTCCGGTGGTACGCTGTATGTCCCCAAGGTGGAGTCTGTTGTCCGGTCTATCCGGGACCGCCGGATTTACCAGGCATTCAACGGGGAAAATTTCCGGGATCTGGCCCTGGCCTATCAGCTCACCACCCGGCAGATCCGGATCATTGTCCAGGAGCAGCGGTCCAGGCGTCCGAAAGTCAAGGAACGGGAGCTGGATCTGTTTGAAGATAATGAAAACTTTAAGGAGCAACCATGAAAAACAAGCTTATGGATTTGAATAATCATCTGTTTGAACAGTTGGAGCGGCTTAATGACGATGACCTGAAAGGGGAAGATTTGAACCGGGAAATCAAACGGTCCCAGGCCATGAGTAGCTGCGCAGCCCAGATTATAGACAATGCCGCCCTGGCGCTGAAAGCATATACGGCGATTAATGACGGCCTCATGAAGTCGGCGCCTGAAATGCTGGGAGTTAAGAAGGCCGAAGCCCTGGAGGAACGGCCCCGTGACTGAGAGAAGATATACCCCGGGGCAGATCGAGTTTCTTAAATTCTGGTATTTGTTTATGAATATCCGGCAGCTCACCCAGGCGTTTAATAACGAGTACGGCATGGATAAAACACCCACCCAGATCAAGGCGCTTATATCAAGAAAAGGGATCGTGTCTGGCAGAGACGGCAAGTTTAAAAAAGGTAATTCTCCCTGGAACGCCGACACAAAGGGCCAGGGCCTGACAGGGCCGAACAAAGGCAGTTTCAAAAAGGGGAATATTCCGGCCAATTGCAGACCTGTGGGCAGCGAACGGGTCGACAGTAAGGATGGCTATATTCTTGTCAAGGTTGCTGAGCAGAACCCCTACACCGGCGCGAAAACCAGGTTTAAACATAAGCACGTCCATATTTATGAACAACATAACGGGCCAGTTCCTGCCGGGATGGTGGTGATCTTCAAGGATGGAGATAGGCGGAATTTTGATCCAGGCAATTTAGAGGCTGTTACCCGGTCGGAACTGGCCCGGCTCAATCAGGCAGGATACAGCAGGATGCCGGTAGAGTTGAAGCCTGCTGTGCTGGCAATGACCAAGCTTAAGGTTAAAGTTTTTGAGCGGGTAAAGGAGAGGTAGAATGCCGTCATTGAATTATAAAAAACAATTCGCTGGCAAGGTTGAATCGGGTGAGAAACGCCAGACAATCAGAGCGAGGCGTAAGGATGGTAAAGATCCGAGGCCGGGCCAGACCTTGTATCATTTCTATGGTCTCAGGACAAAATATTGCCGCAAGCTGCGAGAAGATGTCTGTAAATCCACAGAGGCGATCACTATTGAAGGGCGGCATAATGTTGTTGTCGGTACTATAACCCTGAGTTTGGCTGCAGAGACAAATCTTGCTAATGCGGATGGTTTCTACACCTCCATTGAATTCTTTGATTTTTTTGAGAAAACACATGGCTTTCCTTTCCACGGCTTGATTATAAAATGGTGAAACATGGAAATCGAAATTAACACAAAACCAGGATTGATTTGCCTGGAAAAGGAGCGCCTGAAGCGCTTCGGCTGCAAGCATATGCATATTCTCGTTCATGAAGATCTGGCATATTGCAAATGCAAGGATTGCGGTGAATTGCTGAATCCGATGGCTGTTTTGTGCCGGTTTGCCCGGAAAGAGAGCCGTTATGTTTACGAAAGAATAGCCCTGAATAATCAAAGGAAAAAGCTGGAAGCAAAAAAGCGTACAAAATGTGAGCATTGCGGGGAAATGACCCGGGTAAACATCATCATGACGGGCCAGGAATGGCGCGGATTTGAATCAACTTAATCTGGTATAATCCTAAACAAAATGTGAATAATATGTCAGACGCAATTACAGATATGTGGAGATCACCTGAACCAGAACTCAGTGAATTCCCATCCAAAGAGTTACAGGCAAAGGCACGTAAATACTGTGAACAACACGGCATTCGGCATGAACATTTGAAAACTGACAATTGGTTTGCAATAGCAGAATCGCTTTGGAAGATGCAATCAGCTTAATAATATATAAACCTGCATAAACCCTCTTTATTATTTCACTCCGGAGCTGAGTTTTTCGGCCCGGAGTGAAGTGTTTTTGTGAAGTACTTCACTATACCATTTCACTATTCTGGCATTAAGATTTCCGTGTTTTCGCAAAGGTTTTTTATACACAGGGAGATCAAAATGCAATGCCGGAATTTTCGCTTAAATCCAACGACAAACTAAACACCTGCCATCCCCTGCTCCAGGAGCTGTTTCGGGAAGTGGTCAAGGATGATGATTGCACGATCATTGAAGGCCACCGGGCCAAGGCCCGGCAGAATCAAATGTTTTCCGAAAGAAAATCCAAGGTTCAGTGGCCAGACGGCAAACACAATACCATGCCGTCCTTGGCTGTGGATGTGGGGCCGTACTTTTCTGGCAAAGGGGTGCCGTGGCATGAGCTTGGTCAGTTCTATTTTTTTGCGGGCAAAGTCATAGGCAAGGCCCGGGAGCTGGGAATAAAGCTGCGGTGGGGCGGGGACTGGGACCGGGATGGCGATACCATGGATCAACGGTTTAATGATCTGGTGCATTTTGAGCTTTTAAGCACGGAAAAGGAGACCTGATGGACCCGGCAACAATCGTAACATCAGGGCACTCTTACATGAAAATCCTTGAAATGGTCCTGAACCTTGGCCCCATCGGGCTGGTGTTGGTGTTCTGGTATTTCGGCCAGCAGAAAACAGAGGAGATCCAGCGCAGGGCCGATGAGCGGGTCCAGACGGTGATGGACCGTTACACAGCAGACATGCAGGAAATGCGGGATATGTATGTGACCAATGCGGCCCTGGTAAAGCGATATGAGGATCTGGCCGGGGATCTCAAGGAAGTAGTGACCCTTAACACCCAGGCCATGACCCGGCTGGTGGACCGAATCGACAAGGAGAAGAACCGTGAGTGAACACCTTATCTGGCTGGGACAGAAACAGGAAAAAGACCTGGCCGCAAGACAGTTGAATCTTTCCATCATCGGGCTGCGGGACAGTTTGAGAATCCTGCTTAATCCTCATATAGACCCGGTGGAAATTGATCCGGTGCTGGTGCAGCATCAGTCCTTTGAGCTGGCAGACAAGGTTGTCAGATACAAGGAGCTGAAGGCTGAAATCAAAAATATCGACCGGTCCCTGGGGCCGATCTGATGGCTGAGGCCTATCCCCTTGATACCCGCCTGGACGCCCGGTGCCTCTATGTCGTGGACGGCATGACCTATGACCAGGTGTCCACAGCCACGGGGGTGTCTGTTTCCCAGCTTAAAAAATGGGGCTCGGATGAGGGGTGGACCGCCCGGCGCCGGGAGTACCGGGACGCCCAGGTGTCTATCCGGGAGAATACGGTCCTGCTGCGGGCCGGGCTTCTCAAAAATGCCTTGACCACCAAGGATGCCCAGGACGTGTATGCCGTTGCCGCCATGGAGAAGATCGCCATTGCCCTGGAGAAAATAAAGCCAGGAGCGGCAGATCCGGCCAGGGATGTGCCGGATGTGAATTTTAATGACCCAGCATCCATGGTGGATGCCCTATGGGGCGCCATAGAGCACCGGGCCGCCCGGATGATTAATAGTCCGGACACCATGGATCTCAAACAGATCCAGGCCGGTCTCAAGGCCTGGGGTGATATGAAACGCCAATATGCCACCAAAGAAGATACCGGATCAAAGCAAAAGGGTTTTGATGCGGACCAGGCTGAGCTGATCAGAAAGTTGCTGGAAGGATAATATGCCGCTTTTACCCTATCAAACCGGTTGGAATAAGGACAAAGCCCGGATCAAAGTCTGGGAAAAGTCCAGGCGTATCGGCGCATCCTTTGGGGACGCATCCGAGTCTGCCCTGCTGGCAGCTACATTACCGGAAGCCGGGGGCATGAATACCTATTACATCGGCACCAACAAGGACATGACCAGCCAGTATGTGGGAGATACGGCCCTGTGGGCGAAAAAATTCAACCTGGTGGCCGGTGAAATGGAAGAGGAAACCGTGGTTCTGGAGAACGACCAGGCTGTCACAGTGTACCGGATTCGGTTTGCCACGGGGTTTGAGGTGGTGGGGCTTCCCAGCAAAGCCATTGCCCTGCGGTCCAAGCAGGGCCGGGTGATCCTGGATGAGGCGGCTTTTATCGAAGATTTCGACACCGTATTTGCCGCTGCCAAGGCCTTGACCATGCTGGGCGGCAGCATCGGTATTTTGTCCACCCACAACGGAGAAGATAACCCGTTTAACCAGCTTATCCTGGATATCCGGGCCGGCAAGCTGCCTTATTCCCTGCACCGCACCACGCTCAACGACGCCTTGAATGACGGGTATTACCGGAACGTGGTGTGCAAAAAGCGCCGCATTGCCTTTTCCGAAGAGGGCCAGGCCCAATGGATTGAAGAGACCCTGGCGGACTTCGGGGATGATGCGGACGAAGAGCTGTTCTGTATTCCCAAACGCGGCGGCGGGGCCTGGCTCAACCGGACCATGATCGAAGGGTGCATGAAGCCCGAAATCTCGGTGATCGAATGGACCCCGCCGGCAGATGATTTTGTGGACTGGGACATTGGACTTGCCGAGCGGGAAACCCTGGACTTTTGCCGGGAGCATCTGGACCCGTTATTGAAAGACCTGAACCCAAACCACCGGCACGGCATGGGCACCGACTTTGGCCGGTCCGGGGATTTAACCGTGGACTGGGTGGTGGCTGAACTGCCGGATCTGTCCGTGCATACGCCCTTTGTCCTGGAGCTGCGCAATGCCCCGTTCCGGACCCAGTACCAGATTTACAAATATATCTGCGACCGCCTGCCCCGGCTTTCCGGGCTGGCCCTGGACGCCCGGGGCAACGGCCAGGCCACGGCCGAGTATGCCCGCCAGGATTACGGGGTGCATCTGGTGGAAGAGGTAATGCTCTCCCAGGGGTGGTACAGGGAGCACTCTCCCCGGCTTAAATCCAACCTTGAGGACCGGACATTTTTCATACCCAAACGAAGCACGATTTTAGACGATTTCAGGGCCATGAAAGTAAAGAAGGGTATTGCCATGCCCCCGGAAGGGAAAAGCCAGTCAGGGGCAAATCAGCGGCATTGTGACGCGGCTGTGGCCGCTATCCTTGCGTTGTTTGCCATCAAGACCATTGCCGGGGATATTCCGGCCCCGTTCCCTGTGACCGCCGGTGCCGGAACTGTGTCCCGGATGATGAAGGGGTGGTGACATGATCCTGGACCAGTACGGCGACCCCATAAAAATTGAACCTAAATCCCTGACCACGGAGATGGTCACCTGGGCCACGGCCACGGGGTCTGTGTTTGACATTCTGCCTGATCCGGACCCTGTCCTGCGCAAACGCGGGGATGATGCCAAAGTGCTGGATGCCCTGGCTGCCGACGACCAGGTGACCATGGCCATGCAGTTGCGCCGGCGCAAGGTGACGAACAAGGGAAATTACGATTATTCCCCGGGGCAGCCGGAAAAGGGAATTTCAGCGTCCAAGGGCGCAGAAACCCTTTGCCGGGACCTGACCATGGACCTGGCCGGAATCAAGCTTAAAAACCAGTTTAACGCCATGCTGGCGGCTCCTTTTTACGGATATTCGGTCATAGAACTGTACTGGGCCGTGGACGGCTCCCGGCTGAAACTGGTTGCCATGGAAGAAAAACCCCGGCACTGGTTCTGTTTTGACGGTGACGGGCGTCTGTGCTTCCTGGAAAACGGCCAGAAAAAGCCGGTGCCCTACGGCAAATTTCTGCTGGTGCAGCATGAACCCACGTATGAGAACCCCTACGGGCTGCGGCTGCTCTCCCGGTGTCTGTGGGCCGTGGCGTTCAAGCGGGCGGGCGTGGAGTGGTGCAACCGGTTTCTGGAGCGGTACGGGATGGCTTTTCAGGTGGCCAAGGCCCCGTCCAGTTTTGACGAAAAAGACCGGCAGAAGCTTGCCTCTTCCCTGGCCGCCATGGTCCAGGATGCCGTGGCTGTGCTGCCCTACGGATCGGAACACCAGATCGTAAAAGTGGACTCAAAGGGGGGATCTGATGCGTTTATCAGCTATCTGAATTTCTGGAACGCCGTGATCAGCAAGGTGGTCTCCTGCCAGACCCAGAGCAGTGAAATTACCGGTTCCACGGGAACCTATGCATCCAGCCAGACCCATTACCATGTCCTGGAGGATGTGGCCGAGGCGGATGAGCAGCTGGTGTGCGATGCCATGTGCGATCTGGGCGTGATCTACGCCCGGGTGAACGGGTCCAACGAGTATCCGCCGGTGTTTGCCTATGAGGAGGCCGAAGACCGGCTGGCCCAGGCTGACCTGGACAAGAAGCGGTATGACGTGGGTGTGCGATTCACCAAGGCCCATTTCGAGCGCCAGGGCCTGGATGCGGATGAATTTGAGCTGGTGGAACAGCAGGATAAACCCGGGGCAGTTACCGGCGGAGCTGCGGCAGAGTTTGAAAGCGCCGAAGGCCGTCACCAGGACGAACTTGACGTCCACATTGCCGCGGTGCTTCCCGATTTTTACAAGGCCAACAAAGCCAATATCAGGCTGATCCGCCAGGCAATCCAGGACGCTGATGATCCCGAGGATCTCAAGGACCGGCTCATCGGGATTGCCGGGCAGGATCTTGAGCAGGACAGCCTGTTCTCCCTGGTGGAAACCGGGCTCATGGAGGGTGAGATTTTCGGCCGGTATGCATCCGGGCAAGAGGGCAACCGCTGATGGGTTTTGAATTCGGCAAATACCCGCCAAAGGACGCCCTGGCATATTGGCAGTCCAAGGTGCCGGTCACGGCCAGGGAATATTACGATCTGGCCGGCCATGCCCGGGCCACGGCCTTTACCGTGTCCGGACTGGCCCGGATGGACCAGGTGCAGGCCGTGTATGACAGCCTGGGAAAGGCCCTGGCTGACGGCCAGGCGTTCGGGGCCTGGAAAGAGGATGTACTCAAAAAACTGCCCGCAGGCTGGGAGGATAAGGGGTTTCATCTGGAGACCATTTACCGCACCAACATGCAGACCGCTTACCAGACCGGCCGGTACAAGCAGATGATGGCAACGGTTAAAACCCGGCCGTTCTGGCGGTATTCAGCCATTAAGGACAAACGTACAAGGCCAATACACGCATTGCTCCACGGCAAGGTCAAACGGGCGGATGATCCGTTCTGGGACACCTTTTATCCGCCCAACGGCCACCGGTGCCGGTGTACGGTGACCAGCCTGTCCCAGCGGGAAATGGACCGCAAGGGGCTGAAGGAAGATACCTATCTCAAGAAAGGCGCCCTGGTGGAGCCCGTTGACCCAAAGACCGGGAATAAGATGCCGGCAAGGCCTTTGATGCCGGACAATAATTTTGCCGGCAATACCGCCAAATCGTTCTGGGAGCCGGATTTCGGCAAGTACAGCAAACCCATTGGGGATGCCGGGAAAGCTGCCATTGACAAGGTGACGGGCAAGGCGGCCCTGGGCGTTAAAACCCGGACAGATATGGTTGGGGCGATCAAAGACAAGCTTGCGCCGTTAAGCCGGAAAGGGATCAAGCAGGTTGAATTCATATCCGCCGGCTACCTGATGGCCACGGACGGACAGGGCGGGATTACCATTTCCACACGCGAATTTGCCGGCATCGGCATGACACCGTCAAGGGACCTGTTGAATGCGTTCAAGAAGCTGGGGACCCCGGACAAACTTACGTTCAACGAAGAGTACGCCCTGGAAAGCCTGTGGCATGAGATCCAGCACAATAACCAGAAAATCGGATCGTATGTCAAAGGCGATTACAGGTGCACCCTGCTGGAAACAGTGAACCAGTGGGTGTCCCGCAGGACATATCAGCGAATGATGGATCAATTGGGCGGTTACAAGCCCGTGCATGCGAAAAAAGTCAAGACTGACGGATATGGGTATGCGAAATACCTGCGCCGGTTTGATGCCCTGCTGGAGCGTCTGGGGCTGGATGATATGGAATTGCTGGCACAGATGGAACAGATCCACCTGAAGAAAAATACGGATGACTATGCCGTATTTGTCAGCCAGTTGATGGCAGAGCGTTCAGGCAAGGATAAAGCCCTGCTTAAAGCATGTCTTAAGAATTTGGGTAATCCGGAGGATTTTGAAAAGTGTTTAGGAGGAATTTAAACATGCTGAATGCAGCCGCCGGCAAGCTCATGGCCCAGGGTGAACAGGTCGTCAAATCCGTCCTTGCGGGCTTTTTCAAAGTATTCGTCCACTTTTTCCTTTTGGCCGCGCATATCAAAAAGAAAGCACAGTTGACGCCAGTGAACTTTGGTGGCTTCAGCCCTGCATTTTTTGGCGAAGTCGATCTCATCGGCAGATTCCATGCCAAGGGTTGTCAGTTCCTTGGCCGTGGGATTGTGGTCAAAAATGGATTCGCATTTGTAAAGAAACGCCATCTTTGGGCTCCTGATATTAAAAATTACCGGTTTAAAACCACTTTAACCACAAGGGGATGAAAAGTCAATCCATGGGAAATACAGACAAAAACTGGGATCTGATCTTCAAGGCAGGCACCCACACCAGCTCAAACGGTCAAACCCGGGACTGGACTGCGAAAGATCTGGACGCCCTTGCGGCGAATACAGGCGGGAATGCCCCCATCGTGATCCGGCACCCCCAGAAACATGCCCAGGCGTTTGAATTCGGTAAAATTGCCAGTTTAAAGCGTTTTGGGGATGAATTGAGGGCTCAGTACCGGGATGTGCCTGAAATCCTGTCCATGGCCGTAAAAGAGGGCTTAAACCTGGCCAAATCGGTTTCCATAGATCCGGTGAAGATGGTGATCCGGCATGTGGGCCTTCTGGGGGCCGGGCAGGAACCGGCGGTGGAAGGTCTGGGGCCAGTAAATTTCGAAGCAGATGACGGCAGCGGCGAGGGGGAAACCCTTCTGACATACATGATCAATCAAATCAATTTTGAAAAGGAGGGGACAATGGACCCCAAAGACAAAGAGATTCAGGGGCTCAAGGACAAGGTCAAAGCCCTGGAGGCCGGAAACGAAACCAAGGCCCTGCAGGGCAAGGCCGGTCAGGCCCAAGCGGATCTGAAAAAGGAACAGGACGCCCATGAGGCAACAAAGCAGGAGTTTGAAAAGTTCAAACAGGACCAGGCGGACAAGGCCCTGGAGGCCCGGGTGGATGCCCTGGCGGAATCGGGCAGGATCAAACCGGCAGAAAAAGCCAAAGTACTCTCCTTTGCAAAGGCCATGGCTGATGCAGATGCCACCATGGAATTTTGCGCCCCGGACGGCAAAAAAGAGACTGTCACCCCCAGGGAGAATTATCTGCGGGATCTTGAGGCGCTTGATCCGGACAAAGACGGGCTTTTGAATGAGTTTGCAAAGCCGGATCATGCCGGGCCTGCACACGGCAATGACCAGGACGTGTTTAAAGACATCAACAATTATGCATAACGGCGCAGCATAAGCCTGCGCAAAGGAGCAAAAATGCCTATCAGTGGAAACATTTCATCCAGAACATTTGATGCCGAACGTGCCGGGATTCCCATGGCCCCGGTCAATGTCCAGCCGGTTCCCTTGGAGTCCGACGATGCTGTCTGGCCCTGCGGGCTGGTCCTTGGAAAGGACGCGGACGGCAAATTTCTGCCATATGCCGGCTTGACCGAACAGATCGGCACAGGAGATGGGACAGAAAAAGCGTTTACCGGCCAGGTCGGGCCTATTGAGCCTGGTTCTGCAGAAGTGACGGCAGAATCCATCACTCTGGATGATGACGGTTGCGGCAATCTTGCCGGCACCGGCGGAGCCGGGTCAATCAATTACCAGACCGGCAAGGTGGTGGTGGGCTTTACCGCTGCTCCGGCCAACGCTGCTGCTGTGGAGCTGGATTACAGCCCTGACCCTGTGGCTGTCCTGGACGCTGAGACCGACACCTCGGACATGGATGTGTCCAATGCGGTGGTATTCGGAGCAGTTAAAAAGTCAGCGCTCAAGGTGGGTGTCACAGCCCAGACAGCCGCCGGGGATGCTGTTGTGGAGCGGCTCAGACAGCGGCACATCCACGCGGTGTAAGCGCATTGATCAAGAATAAAAGGAGAGTATTCAATGTTGGATTTAAGGAAGTATTTCAATGTAAAGGCAGTGGCCCAGCGGCTCAAACAGCTGCAGCCGCTCAAGACCACGGTGGTGGACACGTTTTTTACCCGCAAGGTGAACCACCCGTTCGACAAGGTGGGCCGCTCTGATCTGAGCAGCATCCTTGCCACCATGCCCCTGATCAACCGGGGAGCGGCATCCCTGGCAGTCAAGCGGGGATCGCTCTCCCTGGATGATTACGAGCCCTTTGAAGTTGCCACCCATGATTTTTTCACGGCTGCGGACATGAACCGGCTCAAACACCTGGATGAACAAGGGGTCCAGGCCAGACTATCCACTGTGGACGACAACCTGCGCCGGATCTGCCGGGCAACTGCCGAAGGCATTGCCGCAAAATCCCTGACCGGAACCGTGACCTGGCCTGTGGCCCTGGAGGGCGGGGGCACGGATACCTATCAGGTCAGTTTCGGCTCCCCCCTGAGCTATACGCCGGATGTGCTCTGGGACGCTGCGGAAGCCAATGTGCGCAAGGTGTTCAATCATCTCCAGGAGATGGAAACCCTGGTGGAGGATTCCGGGTACGGCGGTGAGGTCAAATTCTGGGCGGGCAAGGATGCCTACAACCAGCTGCTGACCCTGGCCGAGGTGTACGGGGAGAACCCCAAGGCCAAGCTGCGGGTGGAGGTGTCGGCGGACGGCATCTCCCTGGGCGGTTTTTTGATCAAAAAAATGGCTGAAAGTTATCTGGACCCCATCACCGGCGCATCCACGGCCAAGGTTGGGGCAAAACAGATTATGGCCTATGCCTCTGATGCGATTCACACGCTGTTTTACTGCGCCCTGGATGATCTGGATGCCCAGCTGGCAGCCATGCCCTATTACTCCAAACCGGTCAAGTCTGACGATCCGTCCGGGGTGAAGATCATCGGCCGCAGCAAGCCGTTCCCGGCGCCGGTGGTCAAGGCGATCTGCTGGGCCACGGTGGTTTCATGAAACTAGAGACAAGAAACATGAAACAAGAATTGAATAATGAACGGGAGGGGAACCTTGATACAAGACACTTGATACGTCTTGTATCTTGTATCAAGTTTCCAGTTTCTTGATATGGCTTATTGCACGATTGCTGATATCCAGGCGGCCATGGATGCCCGTGACCTGGTCCGTTACACCGACGACAGCGATGCCGGCGCTGCGGACCAGGGCAAAATCACGGCAGCCATTACCGGGGCCGGGGCCATTATTGATTCCCATATTTGCGGGCGGTACGGGGCGGGATTGAGTCCGGTACCGGACCTGATCAAAGATCTGGCCGTGGATATCAGTATTTACAGGATTTCGTCCAGGCGGGCGGATGCTCCGGAGGAGTTCCGGAAGCGGTATGAGGACGCCATCAGCCGGCTGAAGCGCATTGCTTCCGGGGATACGGATATCCCAGGCATTGAAATTGATGAAGATACCGGCACCACGGACGGGGCTGCGGCTGTGGTGAGCCAGAAACCTGTTTTTTCCGGCCCGGGCCGCTGTCAGATATACGGCCCGCTGCCCTGGGAGTATTGATATGAGCGGATTTGCCCTGACCCTAAACTGGGAGGATGACGGTGTGCAGCAGCTGTGCAAAGCGGCCATCAGCCGCATTGATGATATGACGCCTGTAATGGCGGATTTTTCCGGGCGCATGCTCAGCGAAACTATGGAGCGGTTTGATCTGGAACAGGCCCCGGACGGCACCGGCTGGCAGAAGCTGAGCGATGCAACCGAAGAGATGCGCGCCGAGGCAGGCAAATGGCCGGGCAAAAAACTGCAGGTGGATGGGACCCTGCGCAGCTCCATCCAGGGCGGGCATGATGCCGCCGGTGTGGACCTGGCGTCCACCAATGTGGAGTATGCGGCGATTCACAACTTCGGGGGCACCATCAAACCGAAAAAGGGTAAGGCGCTCAAGTTCGGGAGCGCCATTGTCAGCCAGGTAAAAATTCCCCGGCGGCAATATCTGGGTTTCGGTGATGACGATATTGACTATTTTAACGAATCCGTGACCGGGTGGGTGGTTACGGGGAAGGTGGGGTAAATGGACAGGC
Source organism: Desulfobacter vibrioformis DSM 8776 (assembly GCF_000745975.1). Classification (GTDB taxonomy): domain Bacteria; phylum Desulfobacterota; class Desulfobacteria; order Desulfobacterales; family Desulfobacteraceae; genus Desulfobacter; species Desulfobacter vibrioformis. The sequence continues at coordinate 157,156 of NZ_JQKJ01000011.1, forward strand.
TGCTGCCGCAGATCCAGGCGTTCTGCAAGGAAACCTTTGACTGGGTGCGCAAGTCCGATGTGACCCTGGTGCCGGCTCCCGGAATGATCCCGGAAGGGGTGGGATTCCCGTTTATCGGGATTAAAGACGGAGCCGTCGGTATCCACCACGATTTGACGGGCAATGTTCAGGAGCAGGATCTGGTCGTGGATATTTATATCTATGACCGGCTGGGCCAGGCAGAGACAAACATCAAGGGGCTGCATGAAAAGGTCAGAGATGTGTGCGAAAAGTTGACAGACCAGGTGTTCACCGGCGGGATTTTGTCTGCAGTACCCACCACGCTGATGCCTGTGGATCTGCTGCTGACACACAAAAAGGGCCTGGTGATCCGCAGGGGCCTGCGGTTCAAGTACGGACGGGAGGAATAAATGTACAAACTGAAATCAAATCAGCCGGCGTTCCAGGTGATGTCCGGGCCGTTTGCCCGGCAGCGGTTTGAACATGGGGCATCTTATCCCCAAGTGCCGGACAGGTACCGGAACCGGTTTGAAGAGATCCGGGAAGTGGATGAGGAAGACTCCGCCGCGGCCCCGGAAGAGACCGTGGACCCGGAAGAATCAGAAGAACAAGGAGAAATGATCTATGAGCACAGCAATTGCCAGCTATAACATGATCGCGGTGTCCCGGGCCGGTGAGGATGCCATCAACACCCAGGGGGACATTGACACGACGATTCTGGCGGACAAGTCCAGTATCGCGGACCTGGAACCCCGGCGGGAGGATAACTCGGAAGAGCTGCGGGGCGGCAAGGAAGAGGCAGACACCATTTACGACAACGGGGCCACCTCCAAGATGTCGCTGACCTTTAACAAGGCCCGGCCCCAGGATTATGCCCTGGTGTGCGGGTTTGGCCTGGGCGCGGTTTCCACGGCTGCTGCCGGAACGTCCGGGTATCTGCACACCATCACGCCCATTGCCGGGGATCTGGATAAGAGCCGGTCCAATCCGTCCATGAGCTGTGCCATGCAGTATGGCCAGGAGGTGTTCAAGCGCCTGTTTTTCTCCATGGCCGTGAATTCGCTTAAGGCGGAATTTAAAAAAGATGCCTGGCCTACGTTGACCGCCGAGCTGGTGGGCACGGGCAAGCATGCGGACAATGTGGCCAAAGAGACGGTGACAGATGCGGCCAATGCCACATCCCTGACCCTGGCCAGCCAGGTGCAGGGCAGCACGGCTGCTGAACGGCTGGATGCCGTGCACAGCATTGTGGCGGACATTGACGGTGTGAACACCCAGGTGACTGTGAATGCGGTGTCTGATGCGGACCCGGCAGTGGTGACCATTGAAGCGCCAGGAACTGCCACGGATGATGTGGCATATACCGTGATCTATGTGCCGGCGGAGTCTGACGGCTGGATGAGTTTTCCCGCCCGGGTACTGGAGACGCCTATGCGGGTGGCCAATCTGGCCATCACCGTGGGCGGCTCCTGGAACGGGTCTCAGTTTGTGGGCGGCCGGACCCTGGGCTGCGAGGTGTCCAGTCTGACCTGGAGCCTTGAGAACAGTATTGCAGCGGAATTTTGCATGGGCACGGATTACCGGTATGCGGCCAGGCTGATGCGCGAGGGGCGAAGCCAGACCATCAGCTTGAACCAGGAGCTGCGTAACTTTATCCTGCAGCAGTATCTGTCAGACAATGCCACGTTTGGTGTGGATATCACCCTTTCAGGCATGGATTACGAGGCCGGGTATCCGTATCTGTTCCGGGCGATTTTCCCTTTGGTGGGGATTTTATCCGCGCCCATCAGCGTGGACGGCAAGCGTCTGGCCGAGGCCGGGGATCTCAAGGTGCTGGAACATGATACTTACGGGTCTGTGATTGTGCAGGTGCGCAACCAGGTGGCCAATTACGTTAATGCGGAATGATCAAGAAACTAGAGACTGGAAACAAGAAACAAGATTTGGAATACCGGGATTTTAGTTTTTCAAAGGAGATTTGATGTTATGCGGATTTTATCAAAGAGCGGGCACAATAAGCTGACCATTGTGGATAAGCTGGCCGGCGGAGAAGAACATGATATTTATTACCGGATGCCCACCACACAAGAACGGCAGGAATTTGAACAGGATAAAGTGAAACGCGATGGCGATAGTGTGCAAATTGACGCCACGGGTGCGGCATATGAAGCCGGGAAAAAAATCCTGACCGGTATCCGGGACGGGGATTTCGGCAGGGAAGATGAAACCGGTGAAGTTGTGCAGCTCTCTTCCACGCCGGGAAATGACGGGTACCTGGAAAACTGGAAAGATCTGGTGTGCGACCTGGCCCCGGATCATGTGATTCTGCTGGGGCTGCATGTGTTTGAAAACCCTACGGCGGTGAAGCGGGCACCGGCAGTCCCGCCAAAGCAGGTGACAGCCCCTGGGACATCCTCTTAAAGGATACCTGCAATGCCCTGGAGGACAAGGCTCCGTGCGGGGCTGAAGACAAGATGAAATGCCGGATTGAGGCAGGCAGCGAAAAGATACTGGCCTGGATGTGCAAAAATTGCCCCAAGCGGGAAATCCGGCACCCGCGGCCTTACTCGGTGAAGATGCACCGGGTCCGGCAGATGATCAAGGCCGGGTACCCGTTTGAAAAGAATGATTTGACCCTGGAGGAGTGGCTGGATTTAGGAAGGATGGAATACTTCCTGGAAAGCAAACTGCAGAAATGACCAAAACCAATGATGCCATAACCGTACGTCTTGAAGTGGACAAGGGTAATGCCGCCACTGTGATCCGGCAGTTCGGCGCTGATGTGGCCAAGTCCGGCAAGACCGCTGAAAAGAGTATGTCAGGCCTGGGGGATGAGATCAACCAGAGCATGGCCGGCGGCCGCAAGGATGTGCAGGAATTTGAAAATACCGTCAAGCAGGCTGGGAAATCCGGGAAAGGTGCATTTGATGAGATTGCTAACTCGTCGAAACGGGCAAATCAGTCCATGGGGCAGTCTGTTTCCCGGGCCAAAAGCTTAGTGTCCAGTATTACCGGGCTTGGAGCCATCAGTTTTGGCGGAGGCCTGGCCGCTGCGGCAGTGGCGGCGGTCAAGACAGGGATGTCTTACGAAACCCAGATGAAAACCGTGCAGGGGGTATCCAGAGCGTCAGCCGAAGAGTTCGCCCGTCTGGACACCATGGCAAAAACAATGGGCGAAACAACGGAGTGGAGTGCGAGCCAGGCGGCCCAGGCCCTGCAATACATGGCCATGGCCGGCTATACTGTTGATCAGCAAATATCAGCTCTGCCAGGCCTGCTCAATTTGGCCACAGCCGCCGGCATGGATCTGGGGCAGGCATCCGATATCGTTACGGACTCCTTGACGGCTATGGGGATGGGAGTGGATGAGTTGGCCAGATTTAACGATGTGTTGATTGGGACCACCACCCGGTCTAATACCAATCTCTCTTTAATGGGTGAAACCCTAAAATTTTCCGCGCCTATCGCCAAACAATATGGTGTCAATATTGAATCTCTGGCAGCTTTGATCGGCACCCTGGCAAACGCCGGCATTAAAGGGTCGGATGCAGGCACCGATTTGCGCCAGGCCATGATCAACAACGCCAAGGCAGCCAAAGAGCTGGGCACGCAGGAGACCGATCTGATTGGCACTCTCAAGGCAGCTAAGGAGGCTGGATGGGGAGTGAATGAAGTCACCGATAAATATGGGCTGATTGCCAGCAAGTCAGTGCTGGTGCTAATGGATCAAATTACCAATTATGAACGGTTGGCCAACCAGCTGAACGATGTCCGCGGCGAGGCTCAGGCCCTGGCCGACATCAAAATGGACACCCTGTCAGGTGATATAAAAATTTTGAAGTCAACGATCGAGGGATTGGCGTTGTCTATCAGCGGAGATACAAACAGCAGCCTGCGGGGCAGCGTCCAGGAACTGACGCGAACCATCAGGGACAACAAAGATTCCATCATCAGTTTATTTACGGGAATTGTGACGGCCGGCACAGAGGCCGTGAAAACAATTTCCCAGGTGACCCGCTCTGCTGAACTTATGGGCGCTACATTTGCGGCCTCCCATGTATCATTCTGGGACTGGCTGTCCATGACGCCCGAGCAGGCTGAACAATTCCAGGCGGATATCGCGGACGGCACTGCTTTTTTAAAAGATAAATTGCATGATGTCAGAGAGGAAATTACAGGCTTCCAGGAAAAAATAAAACAAGCAGAGGGAACCAACCAATTAATTTGGTCAGACGAACAGGTGGCAGTATTCCAGGAGAAGGTCTCAAAATTAAAGTCTCAGGAAGAAGAAATCCTTGAATCCATAAAAAATATTAAAACCGCTACCAAAGTTGATAATATTGATTGGATCGGTATCCCAACTATTCCTACTATCCCCGCGGGAATCTCCACTGTAAGCAACGCTCCTATTGACACTGATACCGAAAAACTGGCGGCAAAACAGGCCCAGGCATGGCAGACCGCATACAGCAGCATGAATACCATCACCCAGGCCGTGTATGACAAGATGCTGACATACTACGCCCAGGATTATGAAGCCAATCTTAAGCTGCTCAGGGACAAGGAAACAGCCCAGGCCATCTATGCCCGGAAGGTTGATGCCTTAAATAACAAAATGTACGGCAGCAGGGTTGATACGGCCCTGGGCTCTTTTTTCGGGGAGATCGACGATGAGGCAAAGCAATACAGCCAGCTCATGGATGAGGGTGTCCGGGTCACGGCCAGGGTGCGCACGGAGGCTGAAAAGCTGGGGGATGAGCTTAAACGGCTTGATAAAATGCGCAATATCAAAGCCATTGACCAGGAGACCTATGACCGGGCCGTGACCCAGCAGGCATCTGTGGGGTTTACACAGGCTCCTGGAGCCGGTTACAGCGGGGATGAAGCTTCTGCCCTCAATGCCCAGGCCCAGGAGCTGGAGTCATGGTATTCACAGCAGATGACGCTGCTGGAACAGTACCGGCAGGAACGGTCTGATTTGAACGCCATGTGGGACCAAAGGGAAGCGCAGATAAAGCAGCAGCATGAGGACAGGCTGGCCCAGATCGAGCAGTCCAGATATAAGCTGGCGCTTTCTTCGGCCTCTTCCATGTTCGGAAGTATGGCCGATATGATCGGTAGTTATGCAGGAGAGCAGTCAGCTGCATATAAAGCCATGTTCACAGCGTCAAAAATTTTTACGCTTGCTCAGGCATCATTGAATATGTGGGACGCTATCAGTGATGTTGGCGCAACAGGGGTTACGTTTGCAGACAAAATGGCTGCTATGGCTGCGATGGCATCAGCCATGGGTGGAGTTATTTCAAGTATATCTGCCGTTGGCATGGCCCACGATGGTATTGACAGGGTGCCCAAGTCCGGGACTTGGCTGCTTGACGAGGGGGAACGGGTACTCACATCTGAGACATCGCACAAGCTGGATAAAGTGTTGAGCAATATCCAGAACAGCATGGAGACTGTAAAAAAATCACAATCCGCCAATACAAGTCAATCAAGTTCATCTACATCAATCAATATTATCAATACGCTTGATCCAAGCGTGTTGGGTGAATATTTAGCTACGTCAAGCGGTCAGAACGCAATACTTAATGTTTTAAGCAGTCGGGCCCAGGCAGTGAAAAGGATAGTGAGATGACAGCGGTTAACGATGTACTGATAATTCATATCACCCTAATTACGGATGTTACGGTTTCGCGGGTCTGGAAAACAAGCATACAATCGTCTATCAATGGCACCGAAAAGCGGTCTTGCTTGTTCTCACGGCCCCGTAGAACAATTAGATTTTCTGTCGATGTCAGAAATGAGGCAGCATCAAATGAGCTTAAGCGGCAATTATTTAATAACCTGCATAATATATGGGGTATCCCGTTTTGGCCTGACCGCACCGTATTGACGGGCACAATAAGCCCAAATCAGACCGCTATACCTGTGGAGTCAACCGCCGGACGTTGTTTTGAGGCGGGCGGAAGTTGCATTTTTTGGAGTGGGGATTATTTGGTGCTCACCCGGTAATACTTTGAAAAAGAAAAAATGCCAATTATCCTATCAGTTTGGATATATATACCGAATTGATTGGAGGATTGACCCATGCGAAAACCCAAGGACTGGGGCCAGCCATGCCCAAACCCGGAATGTTCCCATTATCGGCTGATGAACCGAGGTAATATTAGCGCCATTTCGACCTATATGACCCAGAGCGGAAAACGACGTATCTTTTATTGCAACAAATGTGATCACTGCTTTGCAGAGACACGTGATACCGTCTTCTTTGACCTGCGGACCCCGGAAGACAAGGTGATGATGGCCCTGAAGATGCTCTTGGTCAAAGTCGGGTT